>CANLZY010000006.1 GCA_947495685.1 uncultured Tropicimonas sp. | reverse complement strand
CCGGCGCCATCATCAAGCGCGCTGCGGATCGAGAATGCTGGGTTGCCATGGGCACACCTCCTCTGGGGACGGGAAAAACCCGTCAGGTAGGAATGGCGGGAACGAACGAAATGTGGGTCCGAGGGAAAAGGATTTGGACGAACCCTTCCCCCCGGACCCGGGGCGCACCCGGGGAGCGGCGAGAGGCCGCCCCCCGGATCGGGAGATGCATCAGTAGCCTGCGGCTTCCATTTCTTCGACCAGCAGGGTCTGGGTGTCGCTCAGCGCCTGTTCGGCGGTCATCGACCCGGTGAGGGCGGCCGAGAAGTTCTGGCCAACCTGGCTTCCAAGGCCAGCGAACTCGGGGATCGCCACATACTGGATGCCGGTATAGGGAACCGGATCAGCCGTTGCGTCGCTCGGGTCAGCCGCTAGGATGGATTTCAGGACGGTTTCGGCAAACGGGGCTGCTTCGATGTACTTCGCGTTGGCATAGGTCGATTGACGCGTGCCCGGAGGAACCGCGACCCAACCTTTCGTTTCACCGACCAGGTTGACATAGGCCTCGTTGGTCGCCCATTCGAGGAAGTCCTTGGCGACGTCAACCTTCTTGGAGCTGGTGGGAACTGCCAGCGACCAGGCCCAGAACCATGCGTTGCCCTTTTCGACCTTGGCGATCGGTGCGGCAGCAAATCCGACCTTGTCAGCATATTCGGACTGGTTCGGGTCGAACACACGGCCAGCCGCCGAGGTGGCATCGACCCACATCGCGCATTTGCCCGTCTGGAACAATGCCTGGTTCTCGTTGTAGCCGTTGGTGCCGGCGCCCGGAGGACCATATTTGGTCATGATTTCGAGGTAGTAATCCAGTGCGTCGGACCATGCCGGCTGGTCTGCCTGGGGCACCCAGTTCTCGTCGAACCAGCGACCGCCGAACGTGTTGATAAGGGTGCCGATGAAGGCCATGTTCTCGCCCCAGCCGGCCTTGCCGCGCAGGCAGATGCCGTTGACGTCGTTGTCACGGTCCGTCAGCTTCTCGGCAAACCCCATGATCTGGTCGTATGTCGGCTGTTCCGGCATCTCGAGCCCGGCCGCCTCGAACAGGTCGGTGCGGTACATGGTGAACGAGCTTTCCGCGTAGAACGGCAGCGCATAGAGGGTGCCGTCGGCGGACAGGCCGGCCTTCACGGCCGGGATCAGGTCGTCGTAGTCGTAGCCCTCGATGTCTCCCAGCGGGTTGAGCCACCCCTGGGCGCCCCAGATCGGAGCTTCGTAGGAGCCGATGGTCATGATGTCGAACTGACCGCCACCGCTGGCGATATCAGTGGTAACGCGCTGACGCAGCACGTTCTCTTCCAGAACCACCCAGTTGATCGTGTTGCCCGTCGCATCTTCCCACTGCGAGGACAGCTCCTGCATGATGATCATGTCGCCGTTGTTGACGGTCGCGATCGTGATTTCTTCGGCAAATGCTGCTGGGGCCAGCGATGCCAACCCGGCAATCGTCGCCGCCGACGCGAGCAGTGTACGTTTCGTAGTCATTGTAGGGACCTCCCAAATTTACGTGCGTAAACTTTGCGGCGGCATTCTGAGTCTGTCAAGCACTTGCACAAAAAAAGCGCCCCCAGGAAAGCGGGAGCGCTCGAATTTGGCAATAGATGAATGGCGTCAGGCCGATTCCCGGATTCGCAACACGGTGTCAAAGATTTCCTCGGTCGCCTCGGCACGCAGGGAGTCCCCACCCTCGATGCGGCGTTGCAGCAGCCGAACCGAAGTGCGCCCGATGGCTTCGAAGTTCTGAGCCGCCGTCGTCAGCGATGGAGTCATGAACCGGCTCATCGGGTTGTCGTCATGCCCGGCAATCCGCAACCCGGGCTGCGCGCCCGGCCCACGCGGCAGCAAACCGTGCTTTCCGGCGGCCCTCAAGACGCCCGTGGCGAGCCTGTCATTTGCGCAAAGGATCGTGGCGTCCACATACCGCCCGCTGCCGAAATAGGAATCCATTACGTCATGTGCATAGGCCTCGAACTCCCAGCCGTCAGGGTCGGCATGGGGCTCGATAACGGTCGGCTTCAACCCCAGGCGGCCCATCGAATCGACATAGGCCGCCTCGCGCTCGGGGCTGTTGGAGTTATGTGGCGGCATCCCGAGAAAGACCGGCGCAGGTCCCGTTCTACACAGGTAATTTACCAATGTATCAATGCTTTGGGCGTTGTTCGTTCCCACAAAATCCACCGCGGGAAGGGCGTCGGGAAGTCGCGAGTCAACCAGTACGATTGGCAATCGCGTGCTGAGCCGGGCAAAGACTTCGGACGAACTGTCTCGCCCCAGCGGAGCAACGATCACACCATCGACATTCATCGACAGGAAGGTCTCCACTGCACGCGCCTCCAGCCGCGCACTGCCGTGGGAATTCTGGGTCAGGACCGTGAAATCCGCTTCGAGCGCCGGGCGCTCGATGGCGTTGAGCAACCGCGCAAAGAACAGATCCTCGATGTCAGGAATGATCACGCCGATCAGGCCTGTCGACTTTCGATTGAGGCGAGTGGCGAAGAAATTGGGAACGTAGTCAACCGTTTCGAGGCTATTCTCGATCTTTTGCCGGGTCGATGGACGGACGCTTTCGGCATCTTGAAAGAATCGCGACAGGGTCGGGCGCGATACACCGATCGCCTCGGCCAGTTCCTCCATCGTCTTGATTTTCTGCTTCATCTGCCTTGCGCCTTCCCCTCAAGCGCGCCCCATCCCGCTGGGAGGCAAAAGCGCTTGAGCTTTGATTGGTATGGAAACACAGAAATTGACACGCGTAAAGAAAATGAATATGCACTTGCTACATCTTTAGAGATCCAAGGGAGGGTTCCATGGCGTCCGGCCCCATGATTGTCTCGACCGGCGAGCTTCTCGTCGAATTTGTGTCCCACCGCAAGGGTTGCGGCCTTGAGAGAATTTCAGAGTTTTCCGGCCCCTATCCGAGCGGCGCGCCAGCGATCTTCATCGACCAGGCGGCCCGCATGGGGGCAGCGACAGCATTCTTTGGAACAGTGGGCAATGACGGCTTCGGCCGTGGGCTACTCAAACGTCTAGAGGAAGACGGCGTGGACACCTCCGGGATCCTGGTCGACGACGCTCGGGTCACGGGCACGGCATTCGTGTCGTATTTCGAGGACGGATCGCGGACCTTTATCTTTCACCTGAAGGATACTGCGGCCGAAGAGGTCACCTTTTCCCCGGAATCCCTGCCCGAAGGCGAGTTGATCCTGCACGTGTCCGCCGCGTCGCTGGGCGTGGCAAAGCTTCGGACCGTTATCCTAGAAGCGGTGGACGCCGTTCTGGACCGTGGCGGGCGGATCTCCTGCGATCCGAACGCACGGCCCGAACTGATGCGGGACGACGCGGCCCGGCAGGCTCTGGAGTCTATCGTCGATCGAAGCTGGTGCCTGATGCCGAGCACCAGCGACCTGGGCTTCCTGTTCCCGGGGCTGGACGAGGCTGCCGCTGTCGAGCGGATGCTGTCGGCCAAGGCCGAGATCATTGCGCTGAAGCGCGGCTCGGAGGGCGCCACCCTGATCTCGCAGGGGCAACGCTACGACTTCCCGCCCCACCATGTTGAGGAGCTTGACCCGACCGGCGCCGGCGACGGCTTTTGCGGAACGCTCGTCGGCCTTCTGGCACAGGGCATCCCGTTGGAAGAGGCCGGACGCCGCGCGAATGCCGCCGGCGCAATCGCCGTTACCCGGCGCGGCCCGATGGAAGGCAATTCCTCACCGGCCGAAATCGACGCGCTCCTCGACCGCGCGCTTGCCGAGGCATGAAAGGTTCAAAAGATGCTTGATGTTCATACGATGATCGACGCCAACCGGGGCGGCAAGGCGATCGGGCTTCCGTGTTTTTGCACTGCCAACGAGCAGGTCATCCGGTCGATCCTCGGTTTCGCGGCACGGACCGGCTTCCCGACCGTCATCGAAGCGACCTGCAACCAGGTGAACCAGGATGGCGGCTATACCGGGATGCAGCCCGCCGAGTTCATGACCTGGATCGAGGGGATGGCCAAGGATGCCGGCGTTCCAATGGAACAGCTGATCCTTGGGGGCGATCACCTCGGGCCGAATGCCTGGCGCAAGGAACCGGTCGAGAGCGCCATGGAAAAGGCACGGGAACTGGTAAGGCTCTACGTCCAGGCCAGGTTCAAGAAGATCCACCTGGATGCCAGCATGGCCTGCGGCGGGGAGCCCAATCCCAGCTTTGAAACCATCGCGGAGCGCGCTGCGGATCTTTGCGCCGTGGCCGAGAAATACGCGCCCGATCCAAAGGCGCTGGTTTATATCATCGGGACGGAGGTGCCGATCCCCGGCGGCGAAACAGAAGAGCCCGACGCGCTGGACGTCACCTCGGTGCCACGCTTCCAGGACACGCTCGACACCCACCGTGCCGCGTTCGAGGCACGCGGGCTGACCGATGCCTGGTCGCGGATCGTCTCGGTTGTGACCCAGCCGGGCGTCGATTTCAGCCACACGTCGATCTATCGCTTCGCCCCACCGGCCGCCGCGCCGCTGTGCAAGGCCATCGAGGGCGCGCCCGGGTTGACGTTCGAGGCGCACTCGACCGACTACCAGCCAACCGCGGCACTCCAGGAACTGGTCGAAAGCCACTTCTTCTTTCTCAAGGTCGGGCCGGAACTGACCTTTCGTTTCCGCGAAGCGGTCTATGCCCTGGCGCAGGTGGAAGACCTTCTGTCACCGACAAACCCCAGCCAGCTGGCCCAGATTGTTGCAGAGCGGATGGCGGCACAGCCGGAAGACTGGCAGGACTACTACACGGGCGATGCCGCATCGGTGGAATTGCTCAAGCGCTTCAGCTACAGCGACCGAATCCGCTACTATTGGAACGACCCACAGGTCGCTGCGGCGTTGAAACGGATGCTCGCAAACCTGTCCGCCCAACCCCTGCCCGAAACGATCCTGTCACAGTTCTTCTTCGGTCAGGAGTTCGGGGAAATGCCGACGACCGCTGAAGCGCTGATCTCCAGCCAGATCGAAGGGTCTGTTCGGCGGTATTTCGAAGCCTGCGGCTTCGTGGAACAGGCAGGGTAACTGCGACGCTGCTTCCCCCTTGTGAAACCGCGCGAACAGGTTCACCGTTTGCGTGGAAGGTGGCGGCAAAAGGCTCTCTTCGACACGCGGTGTCCCCAATGCCCAACCAACCCCATTCTCACAACGACGACACGAGAGGATCATGAGTGCAATGAATCGGCTCAACGGAAAGACCGCCCTTGTAACCGGTGGCGCACGCGGAATCGGACGCGCGATATGCGAAGCCTTCGTGGCTGCGGGGGCCAAGGTCGCCGTGGCGGACCTGTTGGCAGACGAAGCCCGGGAGACCGCGGCGGCTCTTGGCGAAAACGCCATGGCGCTGGCAATGGATGTGACAGATCTCGCCACGATTTCCGAAGGCGTCTCTGCGGTCGAGAAAGCCTGGGGTCAGATCGACATCCTGGTGAACAATGCCGGCATTTTCACCATGGCCTCGATCGAGGAAATCACCCCGGAGGTCTATCGGCGCCAGTACGACATCAACGTCGGTGGCACGCTGTTTGCGATTCAGGCCGTTGTGCCGGGCATGAAACAGCGCGGCAGTGGCGCGATCATCAACTTTTCGTCTCAGGCCGGCCGCCGTGGCGAGCCCAATATCGCGCTCTATTGCTCCAGCAAGGCAGCGATCATCTCGATCACGCAATCGCTGGCACTGGAACTCGCCGGGGACGGGATCCGCGTGAATGCCATCGCACCGGGGGTCATCGACACGCCGATGTGGGATGTCGTGGACAAGCTTTTCGCCCGCTACGAGAACAAACCGGTGGGCCAGAAGAAGCGCGAAGTGGGCGAAGAGGTTCCGCTCGGCTACATGGGCAGCCCCGAGGAAATCGCCGAACCGTGCGTGTTTCTCGCCTCCGACGCGGCCCGTTACATCACCGCACAAACCCTCAACGTCGACGGCGGGAACTGGATGAGCTGATGCAGCGCGGTCTACCACGAACTGTCGATTTGCCGTTTTCTACAGGCACGATCGGCTTTGCCTTCTCCCCTCGGCGCAAATCGGAATCGGCCCATGAATGACCGACCAATCATAGCCGTCGGCGGCGAAAACCTGATCGACCACGTGACCCGCGATGGCAAGGTGTCGGCATGTCCCGGTGGCTCTCCGTTCAACGTGGCCATGGCGTTGGGGCGGCAAGGCATCGACGTACGTTACATCTCGCCGATCTCCGACGACAGTTGGGGGGATCTTCTGGCTGAAACCCTTGTCGCCTCCGGCGTGACGCTGACCGGCGGGCGCAACCCTGCGCCCACGACGATGGCCCGCGTGACGGTGACGGACGGGATCCCCAGCTACCTGTTCGAGCGCGACGGGACCGCGGAGCGACTCGTCAGCTGCGAGTCTCTTGACGCGGCCCTGCCGGACGGCGCCGCGGCGATCCACACAGGCTCACTCACCCTCACAGACGGCGCTGACGCGGAGGCCTGGGAGGCGTTTTGCGACACCTGTTATGCGCAAGGACGGCTGGTGTCCCTCGACCCCAACGTCCGCCTGTCGATCGTCTCCGATCCCCTGAAATACCGGGAGCGCATCCTTCGCATGTGTCGGCGACTTCACCTGCTGAAACTGAGTGACGAGGATCTCGACGGGCTCTTCCCAGGCCTGTCGCAGCAACAGGCCATCGAGGCGCTTCGACAGAACACGTCGGCCCGCCTCGTCGTCCTGACCCGTGGCAGCGACGGCGTTGTCGCCTGGAAAGGCAGCGACACGATCGATATTTCCGCAGACCGCGTTGCGGAACTGGTGGACACAGTGGGCGCGGGGGATACTTTCACGGCCACCCTGCTTGCCGGGTTGGCGGATCGGACCGCTCTTTCTCCGTCGGCGCTCGACGCCCTGACACCTGACGACCTCACACTGCTGCTCTGCCGCGCGGCCAGGGCTGCGGCAATCAATTGCACACGCGCAGGCTGCAACCCGCCCAGCCGGGCGGAACTTGACGCAACCGTCTCCTGAAAGGTCTGAGACATCATGGATCTCTATATCGACACCGCAGATACCGCCGCCTGGCAGGAACTCATGCCAACCCGGTTGTTCAAGGGGATCACGACGAACCCGCTCCTGGCCTCACGGGCCGGGCTGCACTATCCGGAAATCGACTGGAAGGGGATGACCAAGCTTGCCGCCGACCTCGGTGCAAAACAACTCCATTGCCAGGTCTACGGTCCGGTCGAAAGCTACCTGGACTGGGCGGGTGCGCGTTATGAAGATGGCAAAAAGGCTGGCGTTCAGGTGGTGATCAAGGTGCCGCTGGTCGAGCCTGCCATTCGCGAAGTACCCAAGCTCAAGTCACTTGGCGGACCGATCCTGATGACGGCGGCCTATGACGCCAAGCAGATGTTCGTGGCGACGGCGCTCGGCGCCGACTACATCGCCCCCTACTTCGGGCGGATGCTCGAAAGTGGAATGCCTGCTTACGAGGCTCTGGAGCAGATGCACGCAATCGGGCTGCGCGCCGAAAGCCGCCCCCGTATCCTCGTGGCATCCCTGCGGAACACCGACCAGATGGTGCGGCTCACGCAGATCGGAATGGACAGCTTCACAATCGCGCCACAGATCGCCAGGGACCTCATGTCGGATGCAAATTCCATCGCTGCGGTCGCGGACTTCGAAGCGGCTGCGCATTCGTAGCATCTCCGGGAACGCTGAACGCAACACGTCGTGCCCTTGCCAGACCCTGGGTCCGGCGCCTTTCCTTTGACCGGGAACCTCGGCAGGCGCCGTCGCGCCTGCCGTAGGGTTTGCGCCGACGCCAAACGATGGACCTGAACAAAACGTGACGGGTCGATGCCGATTGCCGGCAAGCGGAACGTATCGAGCCGTCATCCAAGACACTGAAACAACCACCATACGTCTTGATGCTCCGGCCTCTGTTCCGCCTGGCGGAACTATCACGTCCAATATGAGCGGATTTTCAAAACAATACTGCGCCGGTACGTTCCGTCCGAAACATGACGGAGCGGTCGTATGAAGACACTTGCAGAATTCAAGACAGAGAAGGCGAGCCAGTACCTCGCGTCTCTGTGCCAACATTTCGGACACAAGGTCCCGGTGCAATCCGACGGCACGTTCGGACGGATCGCCCTTCCCTTTGCGCGGTGCAATCTGAGGGCCAGCGACACCGTCCTCACACTCGAAGTCTCAGCGGACACTCAAGCCGACCTGGAACAAGCTGCGGGCGTGATTGCAAACCATCTGGAACGGTTCGCCGTTCGCGAGTCTCCCCGGATCGAATGGCAACCGACCCAACCAACCCCGACCGAGGCCACGTGACGGCAATTGCGGCCGGACTCCCGGCCACTTGACCAAAGCCAAACCCCACCAATGGAGAACACGAACGATGCGCAAGATGCTTGCGACAGCGACCTTTGCCCTGGGCCTGTTGCCACTGGCCGTCCTGGCGGACGAACCCTTTGACTATGAAGCCACAAAGGCACAATACAGCGCCCGTGACTACGTCCATGCACCGCTTCCAGAGCGGGGCTACAACTATTTCAAGATCGCCGAGAACACGTGGTTCGTGCACGACGATTTCGAGAACATGGTGTTCTTTGTCACCGACATGGGTGTCGTGGTCTACGATGCAAAGCCGGACGTCACGCCGTTCCTGCTCGAGGTGGTCAAGGAGGTGACCGACAAGCCGATCACCCATGTGATCTATTCCCACCACCACCGGGATCACGCCCAGGGCGCCTACCTGTTCCCCGAGGACGCCACCCTGATCGCGGAGGCGGATACCGCGGAGTTTCTGGCCATTGCCAACGATCCAAAACGCCCGCAGCCGGACATCGTGTTCGACGACGAATATGTACTGGAAGCCGGTGGCTTGCGTCTGGAATTGACGGATCCGGGCCGAAACTTGCACTCGCAGGACGACCTGATCGCATGGGCGCCGGACCAGAAGATCCTGTTCACCGTCGACATGTTCCACCCCGATGCCGTCCCCTGGATTCACTGGGGTGAAAGCTCGGACCCGTGGTTTGCGTTCGGGATGCCGGACCTGTTGCAGGAGCAGTACGACTTCAACTTCATCATCACCGGGCATGAACGGATCGTCGGCACGCCAGAGCACCTGCAGACCTACAAGGACTTCATCGCCGACATGAAGCAGACCCTTGGCGGAATCCTGCAAAGCGACTGGTACCATGCGGCAATGGGTGAGGTGCAGTCGCGCTACGACGAGTCGGCCGCGCATTTCATCTACAAGGACGGGATCATGAGCGCCTCGAACGCCTGCTCAGACCAGATGATCGAGAAATGGCAAGGAAGGGTCCGCAACGCCCCCCTGAACATGGTCGAGAACTGCCAGACAATGTTCATGCACCTTGCGGTCCTCGATCCGTAGGACGCACATGCCCAGGAAGCCAGACGCAAGCACAGCCTGAAGGCCTGGCCTGTTGGGCAGCGCGGCTGGCTACGCCCGCGCACCCAATAACAAAGGCCTATGCTGAGGGTATTGCCTCTCCCACGGAAAATGGCAGCACATTTCGGATCTTGACGTACTCGAACGTGGTCGCAGGCAGCATGGCGAAGGCTTTGTTCGCCTACTCGCAAGGCCAGGCTGCGGTGGCCCCAAAGGCCGGGTGACGCACTTCGGTGCCGGGGACGATCCCCATCGCCTTTGCCAGGCCGCCGTTGATTTCGAGCACGCCAAGGACGCCGGGACCGCCGTCAATGGGCGTCAGATCGCCGGGAATCGCCTGATCGTGAACTTGCGTCACCACCCCCTCGGGATCGATAAAGATCATGTCGAGCGGAATGAGGGTGTTTTTCATCCAGAAACTCGCCCGCAGGGGCGCGTCATAGACAAACAGCATCCCGGTCGAGCGCGGAAGCGACTCGCGAAACATCAGGCCGCGCATGCGTTCGGGCTCGTCATCGGCGACCTCGACGGCAAACCGCGCCGCGCCGAAATCGCCACGCAGGTCCACCTGAAGATCCGAACACTCGGCATTTGCCATGGTCGGCAGCCAAACGGCACCGAGCGCAAGAAACGCCCAAAGCCTGATCCGACCAGCCGTCATTCCGGCAATTCCTTGATCGCCCGTTCCCAGGCTGCAACCTCGATCGCCATACGTCCGCGACGACCATCAACCACGCGCAGGCCGACAGCCTCGCCGGGTTGAAGATCTGCCAGACCCGATCGGCGCAACACTTCGATATGCACAAAGATGTCTTCGGAGCGGCCAAAAACGTTGGCGAATCCAAATCCCTTGCCCTTGTCGAACCATTTCACCCTCGACGGCTCCAGCGGAATCTCTGCCAGTTCCTCTGGCGTCACCGACGCGAGATCCTCCAACGGAGGGCCGACGTCTTCGATTGGCGCGGTGATGCCAATCACCTCCACCGCCTGCATTCCGCGCGCCGTTTCCTGCACGAGAATTTCGATCTCGGCTCCGTCCGCGACGGAGGATTGGCCAAAATTCCGGAGCACATTGGCGTGCAGGAGTATGTCCGGGCCTCCCTCGTCGGCCACGACAAACCCGAACCCTTTTGAGGGGTCAAACCACTTCACACGTCCAAGCATATGCTCGGTACCACCTGTTTCGTTACCTTCGGTCACCTTCGGATCACCTTTGCACCACTCCCGCTTTGCGGGTGAGCCTCGCTGCATACCTGTGCAAGAATGAAAAAGCTTGCGGAACAAAACAGTCATTGCCGAATGCAATTGGTTACCGGATCAGGGGAATATGCGATCACCTCGCCGACATCAAGCTTTCGCCCCGCATTTGAGCCTTTTGCCCCAAAAATACCCAACTTCGGGTACGGTTGCCATGATTTCGACGCAGTTCAACGCCCAGATCACGGTGAAAGACGCTCGGCAGACCAGTCTCCATCGACACTTTTCTGCCATCTGAAGCGATCATGCAGGCGGAACGCGCCATCCGCCCAGAACTCGATTTCTACCGGACGCAGCCGAAATCCACCCCAGAACGGGGGCCGGGCCGGGTTGGCGCCGTGTCGGGCGGTGACGCGGGCCACTTCGGCCATCAGCGCGGTACGTGATTCGAGCGGCTGGCTCTGTGCCGAGGCCCAGGCCCCGAGGCGCGACTTCAACGAACGCGAATGATAGTATTCGTCGGCTTGGGGTCCCTCTTCGCGTTCGGTCACGCCGCGCACCCGAATCTGACGCCGCAGGCTTTTCCAGTGCATGACAAACGCGGCCTTGCCGGCGCGGTCGATCTCGGCAGCCTTGGTGCTGTTGTAGTTCGTGTAGAAAACGAAGGCATCCGCCTCGATCTCCTTCAACAACACCATCCGGGCGTTTGGCAGACCATCGGCATCGACCGTCGCCAGGGCGATGGCGTTGGGATCATTCGGCTCGCTGACCTCGGCCTCTGCCAGCCAGGCGCGTGCCAGCGCAAACGGGTCGTCGCCTGCAAAAATTCCGCTTCGGTCGCTCATGTCGCTCTCCCTGCCGTTGAGCTTTTGCTACACCGGCCAAGGGGCGGCTTCCAGCCCGGATGGCGTCGGGCGGTTGCCCCGCAGGTGCCTGCGCCCCTTGCCACTCCCCCTTTGCTTGGCCTAAACGGGCTCAAAGGTTTTTGCCGATCGGCGGAGGGACAGATGACAACAGGTCTTATGGCGGGCAAGCGCGGCCTCATAATGGGTTTGGCCAACGACAAATCCATCGCATGGGGCATCGCCAAGGCCTGTGCCGATGCCGGCGCCGAACTTGCGCTAACCTATCAGGGCGACGCCTTCCGCAAACGGGTGGTGCCACTTGCCGAAAAGCTGGGCGTAACCCAGATCGCCGATTGCGACGTGTCGGACGATGCCTCGGTGGATGCGGTGTTTTCGCAACTGGAAGAGGCCTGGGGCTCGCTGGATTTCATCGTCCACGCCATTGGCTTCTCGGACAAGAACGAACTGCGCGGCCGTTACGTCGAAACCAGCCGTGAAAACTTCTCCATGACGATGGACATCTCGGTCTATTCCTTCACCTCGGTGGTGCAACGGGCCGAAAAGCTGATGAAGAACGGCGGCTCCTGCCTGACGCTGTCCTACTACGGCGCCGAAAAGGTGATGCCGCACTACAACGTGATGGGCGTGGCCAAGGCCGCGCTGGAGGCGTCGGTGCGCTATCTGGCCGAAGACCTCGGCAAGGACGGCATCCGGGTCAACGCGATCTCGGCCGGGCCGATCAAGACCCTGGCCGCCAGTGGCATCGGCGATTTCCGCTATATCCTGAAATGGAACGAACTGAACTCGCCGCTGCGCCGCAACGTGACAATCCACGATGTCGGCAACTCGGCTCTGTACCTTCTGTCGGACCTGGGCAGCGGCGTCACGGGCGAGGTGCACCATGTGGACGCGGGTTATCACTCTGTCGGAATGAAGGCCGTGGATGCCCCCGACATCGATGTCGTGACCGGAAAGAAATAGCCAGCAGCCCGGCAGGGATCTTCAACGCAAAGGGACAAGTGCATGACCGACCGTCTCCCCCATGAAAAGGGGTTCCACATCAGTTGGGACCAGATCCACCGGGACAGCCGCGCGCTGGCCTGGCGGCTCGACGGACAGGGCCCGCTGGAGGGCGGTAGCTGGAAGGGGATCGTGGCGATCACCCGGGGCGGCATGGCCCCGGCGATGATCATCGCCCGCGAACTGGATGTTCGCACGGTCGATACGATCTCGGTCAAGTCGTACAACCGTCAGCAGCAGATGGACGCCGTGGTGCTCAAGGCCCCGAACCCCGAGATGATGGGCGAAGACGGCACCGGCGTGCTGATCATCGACGACCTGGTGGACAGCGGCAAGACCTTGGAACTGGTGCGGCAGCTCTACCCCAAGGCGCATTTCGCCACCGTCTATGCAAAGCCCAAGGGCCGCCCCATGGTCGACAGCTTCATCACCGAGGTCAGCCAGGACACCTGGATCTTTTTCCCGTGGGATATGGCGCTGCAATACGTCGAGCCCTATCGCGGCACCGACTGATCCGGCCCTTTGCACGGTAAACTCCCGCATCAATGAACCTTTGACCCATCGTTAACTTTCGGGCAACCTTGCTTGAAGTCCAGGCAAAAAAGGCCCGGCATGTCAAGCGAGGGTTATTGTATGCGCAAGTTTCTATCCACCACAGCTATTCTGCTGGGCCTGTCTCAAGGTGCCAGTGCCTCTGTCGTTTATTCCTTTGTCGAGTCCGGGGGCAACGTCATCGGCACGTTGTCCGGCTCGCTGAATACCGAATTCCTGCACAGCTTTTCCGATGGACAACTGGCACCACCTCGGGGGATCAGTGCATCCGACGGCCAGCTCATATCAGGAGGCCTTCCTACGTCAGACCCGAGAGACCCGAGCATCGTCTCTGATGTGACTGACCTCTCCGGGACTCCGAATGTCACCTTGTTTCCCATATCTCCATTCCGCACCTTCGGGCCGGGTACGGCACCGGATAGACATACTTACGTCGATAGCAGCTACGGCTCGGAATTTATGATCCTGGGACAGTTATTAAATCTTCTACGTTCCACGGAAGAGGACTCTAGCATCAACTACCTGGGACTCAGCTCAGATTATGTCTCGGGCACGCCCTTGGCTGGCGGCATGACATTCCTTAACGCCACCTTTGACTCGCTTGGCATCGTGCAGGGCGACTACGCGTTCGACGCGTACGTTTCGGATGAGCCGCCGGTGGTGGATTTCCGCAGCGGGAGCCTCCTTGATGTCTCTCCCGAACCCGACATCATTCTGTCCTTCGGCACCGCGGTTGCCGCCGTTCCGGCGCCCGCGACATTGCCGCTGCTGCTTGCAGGGCTTGGCATTGTGGGATGGCGTGCCGGACGCAAATCTACCGCCTGATACCGACGCCCCCGGGCCGCCCGAGCATCGCAACGGCGGCCCGAAAACCGAAGGACCACCGCGTCCTCTCGATGACGTTCTGCGCTCCCTTGCATCCGCTTCGTAGACGGGCGCGCCCCACCGTGGACAGCGCAGCCCCCAATCCAGCAACAAAGCTGGATACCTCCCGGACATGTCACCGCAATACGTCGAGCCGTATCACGGCACCGACTGATCCGGCCCTTTGCACTTTAAACTCCGGCATCAATAAAACTTTGACCCGTCGTTAACTTTCGGGCAGTTTTGCGTGAAGTCCGGGCGAGAAATGGCCCGGCATGTCAAGCGAGGGTTATTGTATGCGCAACGTTCTATCCACCACAGTCATTCTGCTGGGCCTGTCTCAAGGTGCCAGTGCGTCCGTCGTCTATTCCTTTGTCGAGTCCGGGGGCAACGTCATCGGCACGTTGTCCGGCTCGCTGAGTACCGATTTCCAGCGGAGCTTTAACGACGGACTGATAGGAAATTCGGGGATCAACCCCCGCGACGGCATGCTCATATCTGGAGAGACCCCTCGTCCCTCCGACCCGACGATCGTCTCTGACGTGTCTGGCGACATCGAGGGTTCGGGAGTTGACTTCTTTTTTGTATCTCCATTCCAGACCTTCGGTCCGGAGGCAGGGGTAGGCTTCACTGCGGCCTCTAACACCTACGGCTCGACCTTTATTGTCATGCCGGCGTTTGATTTCGTGATTGACGGGGAACCGCGCAGCCCCTTCAGTATGCTTGGCCTCAGCTCAGATTATGTCTCAGGCACGCCCCTGGCTGGCGGCATGACATTCCTTAACGCCACTTTTGACTCGCTCGGCATCATGCAGGGCGACTACCTCTTCGAATTTCCGAACGTGGATGAGGAGGAAAACCTCCGCGGCTCCTTCCTTCAGGACGTCCCGCAGAACAGTATCACCCTGTCCTTTGGCACCGCGGTTGCCGCTGTTCCGGTGCCCGCAACGTTGCCGCTGCTGCTTGCAGGGCTAGGCATCATGGGATGGCGTGCCGGACGCAAATCCACCGCCTGATACCAACGCCCCCGGGCCGCCCGAGCATCGCAACGGCGGCCCGCAGAACGACTGCCCATCGGGTTCTCTCGTGACGCTCTGCGGTGCCTGCCTTGCGCTCCTCGCACCGACGCTGCCCCACCGTATCCAGCTCCTGCGCTCCAATCGGCCAGTACAGCTGGAGTTTCATTCCCCCACACAGTGCACGGCGAAACGTCGCCCCCATAGTCGCACCGTTTTCTCCCGCGCCGACAAACCTTTGACCTAGCGTTGATTTTCAAGCATCCTGACCTGAAGCTTGGGCGACACATGTCCCGGCACGTCAAACAGGGGCTATTTCATGCGCAAGATTCTATCCACTACGGTGGTACTCCTTGGCCTGTCTCAAGGTGCCAATGCGTCTGTCGTCTATTCCTTTGCCGAGGTAGACGGCAACGTTGTCGGCACGTTGTCCGGTTTCCTGAACACCGATTTCCCGCCGCTCATTTTGGGGAATCTCCCGGAAGGTCTGCTTCCGGGGATCGCGGCACAGACCGGCTCCCTCCTCTCGGGTGGAGACTTGCGACCAGTGCCGTTGATCCGCGAGGACTCCGGCGACGAATTCGGTCTTGAGTTCGAGATGTTTCGCTTGACGTCATGGCAAGCGTTCGGACCGGGGGTGGGGTCGCCACTCGTCGAAGCCGATAGCAGCACCGGGTCACTCTTCCTTGTTGGCCCGATAACGTCTGACAGCGTGACGGGCCCAATCATTGGTGCCGGCGTGGGCCTCAGCCCGGAATATGTCTCGGGCGCGCCCCTGTCCGGCGGCATGACATTCCTTGGCGCCACCTTTGCCTCGCTTGGCATCACGACCGGCGATTACAATTTCACTCTGGATGTGGTTGATGTCGTCGAGAGCCCCGGCGGCAGCTCACTTCAGGACATCCCCTCAGGCTATGGCGTCACCCTCTCCTTTGGCGAGGCCGTTGCCGCCGTTCCGGTGCCTGCAACGTTGCCGCTGCTGCTTGCAGGCCTTGGCATCATGGGATGGCGTGCCGGACGCAAATCCACCGCCTGATACCAACGCCCCCGGGCCGCCCGAGCATCGCAACGGCGGCCCGAAGAATGACTGCACATCGCGTCCTCTCGATGACGCTCTGCGATGCCCTGCTTGCGCTCCGCGCACCAGCCAGAACCGCCAGCACCGCTGGAATTTCGTCCCCCAGCCCATCGTAGGGTAACAGGTTCCACCGGGACGGGATGCGACCGATCCGTTTGCAGCAGCTCCCAGAGCCGCCCGCGTTTCAAGCCCGCACGAGACGGCTGTGGCGTTTCCCCAATAAGACGAATTGGACCCGCGCGCCCGATCCAGTCGGAGGCGCGGGCTTGCTCAGCCGAGATGTGCCTGGAAATGAGCCAACGTGCGGTCCCAGGCAAGGGTCGCGGCCGCCTCGTCGTACCGTGGCGTCGTGTCGTTGTGAAAACCGTGGTTGGCCCCCTCGTAGATATGCGCCTCGAATGACTTGCCGTTTTCCTTGAGCGCGGCCTCGTAGGCCGGCCAGCCGGCATTCACCCGCTCGTCCAACCCACCGTAATGCAGCAGCAACGGCGCCTGGATCGCGGCCACATCCCCAGCCTCGGGTTGGCGTCCGTAGAATGGAACCGAGGCAGCCAGGTCAGGATAGGCCACGGCAAGCGCATTGCAGACACCGCCCCCGTAACAGAAGCCGACGGCGCCCACCTTGCCGGTCGATCCCTCGTGATCGCGCAGGAACTCGAAGGCGGCAAAGAAGTCTTCCATCAGCTTTGCGGGGTCCAGTTCCTTCTGCATCGTGCGGCCCTCGTCGTCGGTGCCCGGATAGCCGCCCAGCGGCGTCAGCCCGTCGGGGCCAAACGCAAGGTAGCCGGCCTTGGCCGCACGTCGCACAACGTCCTCGATATAGGGGTTAAGGCCCCGGTTCTCGTGAATCACCAGCACCGCCGGCAGCTTGCCGGTCGCGCCGGCCGGTTTGGCCATCAATCCGCGGATGGTGCCATTGCCATCCGGGCTCTGGTACGCCACCGTCATGGTCTCGATCGACGGGTCGTCGGGGGCCACCTGCTGGGCCAGGGCATAGTTCGGTTGCAGGCTTTCCAGCACCATCACCGCGCTGACACCGGCGACGGTGTACTGCCCGGCCCGCGTGAGGAAGTCGCGCTTGGTCATCTTGCCATGTACATACCCGTCATAGAGTTCCAGCAGGCGGGGATGAAAGTCGGAGGCTTTCTTGCGTGTCATAGTTGAGTTCCTTCAGAGGGTGTCCGAATCGAGGGTAGCACGCACCGCCTCGGCGCCACGCATCTTCACCGCAACGTGAACCATTTTTGCAGCTGTATCTGCGGTCCGATGCGCAAGCATTGTGGCGCGCTGAATGGGGCCAACAGGCGTTGTCTCTGCCCGCCATCTTGCTAGACATGGCGAAACCGCCCGGAAAGGCTGCCCATGTCCCTGCCCCGCAACCCCGCCATGTCCGCCACTGCCGTTTCTCCGGTTCCGGAGGCCGGACGATGGGTGGCCGGCGTCACCTTTTCACCCGACCGGCCGCTGATCAATGTCAGCCAGGCCGCGCCGGTGGCCGCGCCGCCACAGGGATTGCGCGAAGCGATGGCCGAGGCGATTCTGAGCGAGACCTCGACGCATCTCTACGGCCCCGACCTTGGCATGCCGGCCTTGCGGGCCGCGGTCGCGGATCACATCTCGGCCTTCTATCACGGGCAGGTGTCGGCGGATCAGGTTGCCATCACCTCGGGCTGCAACCAGGCCTTTGCCGCCGCGATCGCCACGCTGGCCGGACCGGGAGACGAGGTTCTCCTGCCAACCCCTTGGTATTTCAACCACAAGATGTGGTTGGACATGTCCTCGGTCCGGGCCGTACCGCTGCCGACAGATGCCGGGCTGATCCCGCAGCCGAAGGTGGCAGAGACGCTGATCACCGAGCGGACCCGCGCCATCGTTCTGGTCACCCCGAACAACCCCGGCGGGGTCGAATACCCGCCAGAAACCATCGCAGCCTTTCGCGACCTGGCCCGTCGCCATGGGCTGGCGTTGATCATTGACGAGACCTACCGGGATTTTCACTCGCAGTCCGGCGCGCCACACACCCTGTTCGAAGACCCTGACTGGCACGACACCGTGATCCATCTCTATTCCTTTTCCAAGGCCTATCGGCTGACCGGGCATCGCGTCGGCGCCATGGTCAGCAGCGCCGAACGCCTGGCCGAGGCCGAGAAGTTCATTGATTCTGTCACCATCTGCCCCAGCCAGGTCGGCCAGATCGGCGCGCTCTGGGGGATGCAAAACCTGGGCGACTGGCTGGCCGGCGAACGCAAGGAAATCCTCGATCGCCGCGCCGCGATTGTCGACGGCTTCCACAGGCTCGCGGCCAAGGGCTGGACCCTGAAGGGGTGTGGTGCCTATTTCGCCTATGTCGAACACCCCTTCGACATTCCCTCCGATGTTCTGGCCCGCAAGCTGGTCGAATCCGCCGCCGTCCTGTGCCTGCCCGGCACCATGTTCGTGCCCGACGGCGACCCCGACGGCGCGCGTCACCTGCGCATCGCCTTTGCCAATATCGACCGTGCCGGCATCGGCCAGTTGTTCGACCGGCTCGAAAGCGTCGACATCGCACCGTGACGGTGCTTGCCTCCCCGTCCGGGGACGCATAGACAAACGCGACCCATTTCGCAGAGGACCGCCGCGCCATGAGCAAGAGCAAGAAAGCCAGCAACATTCTTGTCTACATCCTGATGGCGATGCTGATCGCCGGTCTGGGTGGTTTCGGCATCTCGAACTTTTCCGGCGGTGGCACCACGGTGGCCACGGTTGGGGAGGAAGAGATCACTGCCGAGGAATACTATCGCGCCATGGTGCAGGCCGTGCGGGTACAGGAGGCCAGTGGCGCCACCGACCTGAGCTTTGCGGCGCTGGAGGCCCAGCAGATTCCGGCGCAAGTGCGCGGGCAACTGGCGGCGACCGCCGCTCTGAACAACGAAACGGGCCGGCTGGGCCTGTCGGTGGACGACAACGAAGTCGCACGGATGATCACCCAATCGTCGTCCTTCCAGGGCGTGGATGGTACATTTGATCGCGAAGCCTATGAATACATGCTGGATCAGAACGGCTGGACCGTCACCTCATTCGAGGAAACCGTGCGCGACGAGAGCGCCCGCAACATCCTGCAAGCCAGCGTCGCCGCCGGTGTCTCCGCCCCCGATGCGCTGGTCGACACACTGACGGAATGGTTCGGCGAGCAGCGCAGCTTTCGCTGGGTGAAGTTCGACTCGACCGCACTGACAGACGCCCTGCCCGAGCCGACGGACGCCGACCTGACTGCACTTTACGAGGCTGACGAGGACGCATTCACCCTGCCCACGATGAAGCGCATCACCTATGCGCTGCTCACCCCCGACATGCTGGTCGACTCTGTCGATCTGGACGAGCAGGCCCTGCGCGATCTCTACGCTGAACGCGCCGACCAATACGTCATGCCCGAGCGGCGGCTGGTCGAACGGCTGGCATTCGGCACCCCCGAGGAAGCCACCGCAGCCCGGACATCGATCGAGGCTGGCGACATCGACTTTCCGACGCTGGTGCAGGACCGCGGCCTGACGTTGGACGATGTTGACCTGGGAGAGGTCTCTCAGGACGATCTCGAACAGGCGGGCGATGCGGTGTTCGGCCTGACCGAGCCGGGTATCGTCGGCCCCTACCCGACCAACCTTGGCCCGGCGCTGTTCCGGATGAACGGAATCCTGTCTGCCTCCGAGACCACATTCGAGGAAGCCGAACCCGAGCTGCGGGGCGAGTTGGGCCGCGAACGCGCCCGCCGGATGATCGAGGACCTGATCGCTGACATGGACGACCGGCTTGCCGGTGGTGCCACGGTCGAGGATCTGGCCAGCGAAACCGGCATGCAGCTTGGCAGCGTCGACTACTGGTCGGGCGCCGAGGCTGACATTGTCGGCTACGAGGCATTCCGCAGTTCTGCCGACGCACTGACCGAAGACGATTTCCCCGAAGTGATCGGGCTCGACGATGGCGGCGTGTTCGTCATGCGCCTCGAGGAGACGCTGGAGCCGCGCCTGCAGCCACTGGAGGACGTCCGCGCGCAGGTCATTGCCGCATGGAAGGCCGCACGGTCGTTGGAACTGCTCAAGGGCATGGCCGAAGACGCCCGCGCCCAGCTTGACGTCGGCAGCTCGCTTGGCGCCGGTGGCATGATCGTGCAGGAGGCCAACAACGCCACCCGAAGCACGTTCCTGCAGGACGGGGTCGGAGCCCTTGGCGAAACGGTCTTCGGACTGGAGCCGGGCGCCAGCGCACTTGTTGATGCCCCTGACGGCGTGGTTCTGGTGGTGCTCGACAGCGTTGCGCCGGCCAACCCCGCGGACCCGCAGATCGCATTGTTCCGGCAGGCCATGACCCAGCAGATGGCACAGGGCATCGCGTCCGATCTGTTCATCTACTACGCGCAGCAACTGACCGCGACCGCCGGGATCACCTTCAACGATGCGGCGCTGAACGCGGTCCACACCCAATTGTTCCGTTGATCAGAAATGGCCCAGCTTTCCCCTTCGTTTGACGATTTCGCCGCTGGATATGATGCCGGGCGCAATCAGGTGGTCTATGCCCGCCTCGCCGCCGATCTGGACACGCCGGTGTCGCTGATGCTGAAGCTGGCCGGGGCACGCACCGACAGCTTCATGCTTGAATCGGTCACCGGGGGCGAGGCCCGCGGGCGCTACTCCATTATCGGGCTGAAGCCGGACCTGATCTGGAAGTGCCACGACGGCACCGCGCGCATCAATCGGCAGGCCCGGTTCGACGCCGAGGCCTTTGTTGAAGACACCGCCGAACCGCTGAGCAGCCTCAGAACGCTTTTGGCCGAAAGCCGGATAGACCTGCCCGACGGGTTGCCATCTGCGGCGGCAGGGCTGTTTGGCTACCTGGGCTACGACATGATCCGACTGGTCGAGCACCTGCCCGACGTCAATCCCGATCCGCTGGGCCTGCCCGACGCCGTGATGATGCGCCCTTCGATCGTGGCGGTGCTGGATGGGGTCAAGGGCGAGGTCATCGTTGTCTCGCCGGCCTTCACCGGCGGCGGGCTGACGGCAAAGGCCGCCTATGCCCAGGCTGCCGAACGGGTGATGGACGCGATCCGCGATCTGGACAGCGGCATGCGCGGCGAGACCCGGTCGCTGGCGGACGAGGTCGAGGTTGGCGAGCCGGTGTCGAACTTCACCAAGCCCGCCTACAAGGCTGCCGTCGAGGCGGCGAAGGAATATATCAAGGCCGGGGACATCTTCCAGGTCGTCCCCTCGCAACGCTGGACGGTGAACTTTCCACTGCCGCCATTCGCGCTCTATCGCAGCCTGCGGCGCACCAACCCCTCGCCTTTCATGTTCTTCTTCAACTTCGGCGGCTTCCAGGTGATCGGTGCCTCCCCGGAGATCCTCGTGCGCTTGCGCGAGGGCGAGGTCACCATCCGCCCGATCGCCGGCACCCGCCATCGCGGTGCCAACGAGGAAGAAGACCGGGCGCTGGAGGCCGACCTGCTGGGCGACGCCAAGGAAATGGCCGAACACCTGATGCTTCTGGACCTGGGGCGCAATGACGTCGGCCGGGTGGCAAAGATCGGTACGGTCAAACCGACCGAGGAATTCGTGATCGAGCGCTACAGCCACGTGATGCACATCGTCTCCAACGTGGTGGGCGAACTGAAAGACGGCGAAGACGCGCTGTCGGCGCTTCTGGCCGGCCTGCCCGCGGGCACGGTCTCGGGTGCCCCCAAGGTTCGCGCGATGGAGATCATCGACGAGTTGGAGCCGGAAAAACGAGGCGTCTACGGCGGCGGCGTCGGCTATTTCAGCTCGGATGGCGACATGGACATGTGCATCGCCCTGCGCACCGCCGTCCTGAAGGACGAAAGCCTGTATATCCAGGCCGGCGGCGGCGTTGTCTATGACAGCGACCCCGAGGCCGAATGGCAGGAAACGGTCAACAAGTCCCGCGCGATCCGGGCCGCAGCGCAGGACGCCGGGCGGTTTGTGCGCACCGGAAACAACTGACCCGTCACACCGCGAAAGACACGCCATCGACCGCAGGATCACCGACGGCAATTTTGCCCGGCACGACCTGACCTACGGCTGGCGGCCCTGTGCGATGAGTGCCCCCCAGTGACGGGCAGAACAGCTCTCAGAGCAGGCACTTCTCCAGAAAGACCCGCGCGCCATCGCGCGCTGTCTCTGTCCATCCGTGCCGATGATAGAACCTCAGCGTCGGTGCCATGTCACGATGGGTGGTCAACCGCAGCGTCCACTGCCCGTTTGCCCGCGTATGGCTTTCGGCCTGCGCCAACAGCGCCTGACCGACGCCTTTGCCGGCCCACTCCGGCACCACGGCCAGGTTGGCGATGTGCGTGTCCAGCCGTGCCGGGACAAGAACCAGCCCGCCGACAATTGACCCATCCTCCGACACCGCGACCCAGACAACCGCCTCGGCAATATCCGACGCCAACCCCGCCGTTACATCGGGCAAATCGGGCAAGCGCGCGCGCCACGGCGCATAGGCGGCCGCGACGACATCGATGAGCGATGCAGCGTCGTCCGGGCGGGCACTTCGGATCAGGAAACTGGACATGCGGCGATCATGACCCTTTGGGGCGCAAAGACAAGGCCACGCAATCGTCTTCTTGTCATCCGGTCGCCGCCATGGCTCTGTGGCCCAAACCACGCAAGGAAGCGCACCATGACACCGACCACCGATAGCAGGGTCATCGACCTGACCATCCGAATTGGGTTTCTGGCTCTGTTCATCTACGGATCGCTGATGCTGGTGGCGCCGCTGGTCGGGCTGGTCCTGTGGGCGGTGATCCTCTGCGTTGCGGTCTACCCGCTGCACGAGGTTCTCACACGCTGGCTCGGTGGCCGGACCAAGGCTTCGGCCACGGTGATCACCTTGCTGGGCCTTGCCCTGACCATCGGGCCGATCGCGCTGATGACCGGCGGGATCATCGATGCAATCGGCGCCCTGCGCGGCATGCTGGAGGCCGGAACCCTGCATCTGCCAGCCCCCAACGAGGCAGTGCTGGGCTGGCCGGTTGTCGGGGAACCGATCTATGCCGCCTGGACCAATGCTCATACAAACCTGCAAGACGTGATCACCAAATATGGCGCCGAAATCCTGGCCGCCGGCAGTGCGATTCTGGGCAAGGTCGCCGGGCTCGGCCTGGGGCTTCTGGTCATGGCGCTGAGCGTGATCATCATGGGGGTGCTGCTGGTGACCGGGCCGGCACTGGTGCAGGGCATTCGAAAATTCGCCGAACGGGTCTTTGCCGGAAGCGGCGCGGCCCTGGTCGACATGTCCGGCGCCACGGTGCGCAATGTTTCGCGCGGGGTGATTGGCGTGGCGGTGATACAGGCCCTGCTGGCCGGCATCCTGATGGGGCTGTTCGGGATTGCCGCTGCCGGTCCGCTGGCGTTGCTGGCGCTGATCCTGGGCATCGTTCAGGTCGGGCCCGCCATCGTGCTGATCCCGGTGATGATCTGGGCCTGGACGGCCATGGGCACCGGTGCCGCCTTTGCGTTCACGGCGCTGATGCTACCGATAATGCTGATGGACAACGTGCTGAAGCCGATATGGATGGCGCGCGGGCTGGACACGCCGATGCTGGTGATCCTGATTGGCGTGATGGGTGGCCTGATGTCCTATGGGATGGTCGGGATCTTCGTCGGGCCGGTGATCCTGTCGGTGTTCTTCAAGCTGTTCATCACCTGGATCGACCACGCACCGGGCACCCCGCTGGACGCGGCCCCTGAAACAGCCGGCGTCACGACCGTCGATACGTGACGCGTCCATCGCAAATGGTGCAGGCCACCGGTGGCGGCGGTGCGCCGGTCGCCAGCGCCTGCTCCAGATCGCCCGACAGTACCACCACGTCCCCGGCCATGCCGGGCGCAAGGCTGCCCAGCTCGTGCTCCAGATGCGCGGCAAAGGCACCGCCGCTGGAATAGGCCACCAACGTGTCGGCAAAGCTCAGGCGTTCGTCCGGCAGGTCGGCCGACCATGGCCGGCGTGACAGGGCGGTGACGATCCCGTGCAGCGGGTCGAGCGTCGCCACCGGCCAGTCCGACGAAAAACAAACCTTTGCCCCCGTGCGCGCCAGTGTCGCCCAGGGATAGGCGCGGTCCCACTCGTCCCGCCCGATCAGGGAAACCGTCGGCTCCAGCGGGAACCCGTCGCAGCCCGGCGGATGAACCGGCTGCAACGAGGCCACCACGCCCAGCTCGGCCAGCCGGGGCACATCGTCAGGATGGATCATCTCGATGTGTTCGATCCGGTGGCGGCTGTCGCGCGCACCGTTGACCCGCCGCGCAGCCGCATAACCATCCAGCACCGTGCGCACCGCGCCGTCGCCAATCGCATGCACCGAGATCTGGAAGCCGCGCCGGTCGGCTTCGGTGGCGATGTCGGCAAAGACCTGTGGATCGTGCAACGGCGCAGACCGAAACCCGGGCCGACCCGGATAATCCGACAGGCGGTAGGCCGTGGAGGCATCCAGCACCCCGTCCATGAACAGCTTGATTCGGCGACACCAGAGCCGTGCCCCATCGAACTCGGCCCGGAATGCCTCGGCCCGGTCCAGATTGTCGAGCGGCTCGCCCGGGGTGAAGTGATAGGGGATCTCGACCCGGCAGGGCAGCCCGCCCGTGGCCTCGATCTCGGCCAGCAGGTCCAACTGGTACCGATTGCCATCCATGTTGATGATCGTGGTGATGCCAAGTGCCGCGCATTGGGCCAACCCGTCGCGCAGCGCCGCGATGTCGGCCGCGCGTTCGTCCGGGGTCACGTCGCCCGGCTCGGCATTCTCGAACCCCAGGTTTTCGCGCCCGCCAGTGGATCGCAGGCTCAGGGCCGGCGCATAAGCGGCGAACTCCTTGAGCAGGCCGGTTGCCAGCCCGTCGGCGCCAAGCTCGACCTCCGCCCCCGGCCCGACATCCCTGCCTTGCAACAGCCCTGCACGCTCCAGCGCCGGAGTGTTGCACCAGACGTTGTGAAAATCGCAGGACATCAACGCGACAGGGCGGTCCGGCAGGATCCGGTCCAGCACGTGCCGGTCCAGCCGGCGATCCTCGCCGAGAATGGCATAGTCAGTGCTCTGGGCAATCAGCAGGTCTTCGTCCGGATTGGCGTCGGCATAGGCTCGCAACGCATCGGTCAACGCGCCCTCGCCGGAAATATCGCTCAGTTGCAAAAAGCACAGCGAGAACGCACCGGGAAACAGGTGCATGTGGCTTTCGACAAAGCCCGGCAGGACCGTCGCGCCATCGGCGTCGATGACCTCGGTCCCCGGCCCAGCCAACGCCAGCGCCGCGTCTCCGAGCGCCATGATGCGCCCAGCAGACAGGGCCAGCGCGCCATCGTGCCCCGCAACGGGGGCTGGCGTCAGGATGCGGGCGTTGCGGATCAGGATGTCTGCGATCATGAGCGCTCTCCCTGTCAGAAGATTGGTGAGACGGGTCGCCGCGGATTCAGCGATCCGATGCGGGCGAAGGCAGAAGCGCCAACGCCACGTCGCCCGCAACAGGTGGCATGGACGAGTCGGGCCCGACCGGCGCAACGTCCACATCGACCCAGATCGGCAGGTGATCGGAGGCGCGGCTGGCCAGCTGGCTTTCCTCGACGCCTGCGTCGTAGAACGACACCTCTGCCCCCAACGCCATCCGGTCGAGCCCTGCGATCGGGCGGGCAGCGTGAAACGAATTTCCCGGGCTGATCAGCTCGAAATCCTCGGCCAGGGGTTCAAGCCCTCGATCCAGCGACCATTCGTTGAAGTCCCCCATCACCACGGCCCGCTCCGGCGAGTCGCCAAGGTGGGCGCGGATCGTCGCCAGTTGCATCCGCCGATAGTAGCGCATCAATCCCAGATGGGCGCCAATCACGGCCATCGGCCCGGTTTCGGTTTGCACATCCACCCGCACGGCCCCGCGTGGCTCCAGCCCCGGCAGATCGATATGGGCGACGTCCAGAACCGCGTGATCCTTGTGCACCAGCATCGCATTTCCATGCCATCCTAGGCTGACCTCGTTGCGGGACAACGGTGCGATGCGGAAATCCGTCTCTTCCTCGATATAGCGGCGGCACAGAACCGACGGGCGCTCGCCCAGGCGCTTGTCGACCTCCTGCAGGGCAACGACGTCGGCATCAAGCCCGTTCACCACATCCAGGATGCGCATCGGGTCGCGGCGAAAATCAACGCCGACGGCCTTCTGGATGTTGTAGCTGGCCAGCCTAAGCCGATTCACGATGCCGTTTCCTCCGGTCCGGCCACGCCGGGTCGCGTGTGCCTGTCAGTTTCAGTTGTGCCCCTTTGTGCGATATCGCAACCCTTGGCGGCGCGATAGCCCGGAAACCCTCGGCGCGCCACGACCGCTCGCCCGCGAAACAGGCAGAACCGCATTCGCAGAGGGCACTAGAGGATCGGGGCCCACAACCGGGCAAACGGCGCGCCGATCTGGCGCCGCAACGATTGTTCGACCAGTGTCTTTTCCATCAGGTAGGCGCGTTCGAAATCGGATTCCAGCATCTCCGCGACAGCTTCGGCCGCGCGGGGGTCGAAGATCATCGCCGTGGCCTCGAAATTCAACCGACAGGAACGGTTGTCCATGTTGGTCGTGCCGACCGAGGCAATGTCGTCGTCGACCAGAACCACCTTCTGGTGCATGAACCCGTCGGTATAGCGCCAGACCCGGACGCCGGCCTCCCGGATCTCGTCGAAATAGGCGAACGCGGCCAGCCACGGGATCCGGTGGTCGATCACATCGGGCACCAGGATCCGCACGTCCACCCCACGCAACGCTGCCAGTTTCAGGGCCGACAGGATGTCCACATCCGGTACGAAATAAGGCGAGGCAATCCAGACCCGTTCGCGCGCCTCCAGGATACAGGCACAGAAATAGAGCGTTCCGGTCTCCATTACGTCCCCGGGACCGGTCGCAACGATCAAGGCATCCATGTTTTCTTCGGCCGGTTCCGGCTCCCATTGCAGTTCCGAGATCAGCAGCGCATGCGTCGCCCAGTGCCAGTCTTCGGCAAAAACCAACTGCAGCTGCGTCACCACTGGACCGCGCAGGCGGCAATGGGTGTCACGCCACGGTCCAAAGCGGTCGCTATGGCCCATGTACTCGTCCCCAACATTCAGCCCGCCGGTAAAGCCCACCTGCCCGTCCACCACGACCGTCTTGCGGTGGTTGCGGAAATTCACCTGGAACCGGTGCCGTGGCCCGCGCAGCGCGTGGGCGTTGACCACCTTCACCCCGGCCTTGCTCAACCGGTCCAGATACGGTTGTGGCAGTTTCGAACAACCCACGGAATCAAACAGCAAGCGAACGTCGACGCCCCGTTTTGCTGCCGCCACCAGCCGGTCGGCAAAGGCCCGGCCAAGGTCGTCGTCATGGATGATGTAGAATTGGGCCAGCACATAGGAGTCCGCCTCGTCAATGGCCTCGAAGATGGCGTCGAACGTGGCCTTGCCATCTATCAGCAGATCCATGGCGCTGCCCCCGACCACCGGCAGCTTTGCGATCGCCTCGAAACTGGTAAACCCGCGATCGCCGCCGTCGCCGGTCGGTTGGTTCGACTTGCCGAAGGCCCCGATCCCGGCGATCACCTCTTCGGAATCGCGCCGTGCAACGACATAGCCGCGAAACCGGGTATGGCCAAAGAACAGGAAGGCCGGGACCGAAAGCCACGGCACCGAGATCAGAAACGCGACCCAGGCGATCGAGCCCTGTGGCGTGCGCGCCCGCGCAACTGCAACATAGGCAAAATACAGCGCAGCGATCTCCAGCACCAGGTAGCTGGCGGCATAGATCGATACCCACATGGCAATCTCCCCTGCCGGAGACGGAACCGGCGCTTCATTGTGCTCCGAACGCCCTTCAACATGCAAGGATGGGCGCCTCGGTTGGGGGACCCATGCCGGACACGCGACGGCGCTTGTCTGCCCGGCGAGCGCTGCTAGGCTGCGCGACATGCCCCGCGTCCGCATCGGGGCCGACCGACAAGGAGCCCCCATGATCAGCGACTACACCCCTGTGTCCGGGTTCGAGCTGCCGCGGTTTGCCGGTATTCCGACCTTCATGCGCCTGCCCTATGTCCCGCTGGAGGATCCCCGGCTGACAGAGGTCGAGATCGGTCTGATCGGCATCCCCTGGGACAGCGGCACCACGAACCGCGCCGGCCCACGCCACGGGCCACGCCAACTGCGTGACCTGTCGACGATGATCCGGGCAGAACATGGCGCCACCGGGGTGCGCCCGTTCGAGGCGGCCCGCTGTGCCGATCTGGGCGACGTCGGGCCGAACCCGGCCGATATCCTCGATTCGATGGACAGGATCACCCGGTTCTACGCCGCGGTCAAAGACGCCGGGATTCGCCCGCTCACGGCCGGCGGCGACCATCTGTGCAGCCTGCCGGTGCTGCGGGCGCTGGCCGCTGACCGGCCCTTGGGCATGATCCATTTCGACAGCCACACCGACCTGTTTCACAGCTATTTCGGCGGCACGATGTACACCCACGGCACCCCGTTCCGCCGCGCCGTGGAAGAGGACCTGCTGGACCCGCGCCGCGTGGTGCAGATCGGCATCCGGGGCACTGCCTATGACCGCGAGGATCGCGATTTTGCCAGGGCCGTCGGCATTCGGGTGATTGCCATCGAGGAACTCTTTGCCCGCGGCATTGCCGATGTCATGGCCGAAGCCCGCGAGATTGCCGGGACCGGCGACACCTACGTTTCCTACGACATCGACTTTGTCGACCCGGCGTTCGCGCCCGGCACCGGCACGCCCGAGGTGGGTGGCCCCAATTCATTCCAGGCGTTGCAGGTGGTGCGGGAACTGACCGGCGTGCGGATCGTGGGCGCGGATCTCGTCGAGGTGTCGCCGCCGTTTGACACCAGCGGCGGTACCGCATTTCTGGGGGCGTCGATCCTGTTCGAGATCCTGTGCCAGATGGTGCAGGTCCCGGCAGCGGCCCCGGCGGGCGCGTAGAATTCGAAGGGCACCTGCGCGCGCCGAGGCCCTTTAGCCCTGCATCAGCAGGTCGAACAGCGGTCGCAGCCGGGAAAAGCCCGCCATTGACCGGACCATGATCCCGGGGCCGAGACCCGCCTCGGCATTCGCCGCGTCCACCCAGCCGACCATCCCTTTTCGGCGCAACAGGTCGCCGTGCGGATGCGACGTGTCGTAAGGGGCCGGAACCCGCTTCAGCTCTGGCTCGGACAGGCGGACACCGGACTGGGCAAGCATCGACAGGACCTGCGCAACCCGGTCTCCGTCAGGTCCGGCAACCCGCTGACGAAAGGCTGCCAAACCGGGGGCGTCAAAGGCGAACGCACCACACCCGAGGGTGAAATATCCCGGTGCCAACCCCATCATCCGGGCAGGGGGAGATGTGTCGTTGCCCTGCGGGATCAGCGAGATGTGCACATGCGCATTGTAGGGCGTCTTGTCCTTGGAAAAGCGGATATCGCGATGAATGCGAAAGACCTTTCCGCGATGAGGGATGCCTGTCTCGCGGGTCAGTTCCGCCGCCATCCTGTCGGCATATTCCGTCGCCGGCTGTTTCACAAACGTCTCGTAGCGGGCCCTGTTGTCGGCAAACCAGTCACGGGTGTTGCTGCGGGACAGGTCATTCAGAAATTCCAGCGTTTCGACGGTGAACATGCCTCTACCCCTTCGGTGGCAGCGAGCAGACAAAGCTCAACGCCAGCGACACCCAGTCTCGCAGGACCGCGTCCGTGCATTCGTCTTCGCCGACATGAAAGAACCCGCCCATCCGACGCCCACCCATGATCATCGGGGCGCCCTCGGGCCGCGCGGCGGCGTCGGCTTCGTTGTCCTTGCCGATCCGGAACACAAAGAAGCCGTCGCCGGTCTTTGCATCGCGATGGGTGCCACCGACCATGTTGCCGGCCAGCATGAAGAACATGCCCCCCATCATCCGTTTTTCCGAAACGCCCGGAAGCCCGTCCAGGGCCTCCCGCATGCGTGCCGCCAGGTCCTCGTCATGTGCCATGTGCCTGTTTCCCTTCACCCCAGCGGCGCAACGGGCATGGAGCGCGTCCGAAAACGCTCTGCTGCCGCCGACAATCATCGGCTCGCAGGTCGAACCTGCCACCGAAACACCCCGTCCCGTTGGTGGTCAGCGGATCAGCGCTGGCGCAGGACCGCCGAAACCGGTGCAAGGGCTATCTGGCTGGACTTGGACCCCAGCACCCATTCGAACAGGGCCGTCACCGTCTCAGGGCGCGCCCGTCCCACCATCACAACCGACCCGTCCTGCGCTGCCTTGAACGCGGCCCGATCGAGATACCGCCGGATCACCGTCGTTTTCTCGTCGTCCGAATCCAGCGCTCGGAAGACCATCGTCGCGGGATGGCCGGATTTGTCGGCAAGGGCCTTCAAAGAGCCGAGCCCCTGCTGCCACCCGATCAGGCCGAACCCATCGGTCGCAAGGATATCCAGCGCCTGCGAAATCAGTGCCCGGTCACCGGCAAGCCCGCCGGTCTGCGGGTCCATGACCGCCACGGCCTGCGGCACCTGTGTCAGCCCGGCCTCCAGCAACACCTCGAGGTCCTGCGCCGTTGCGCCGTCCGGCAACCCGTTGGCCAGCAGAACAACCTCGAACCCGGCGGCACGATAGGCAGCCGCCGCCTCTGCCGAGTCGGGACGGGTCGGGTCGATTGCAAAGGTCACCGGGAACGAAAAGGTCCGCAACACCGACCGGTCCAGCCCACCGGTGCCATCGTCGATCAGGATGACGGACAGAAGCGGCTTGCCGTCAGGGTTGGCGAACGGCACCGCGTTGAGGCTGAGCGCGTCGAGCTTCGGCCTTGGCGCGCCGGCGGCCTCGGGCGCGTCAGCGGTTGCGTCCTCGGTCGCATCCGGCTCGACAACAACGGGCGATGGTTGCCGGATCTGTGGCAGCCGAGAGCCGGTGTCGTTGCGTTCCGTCAAGGGCAGGACACGCTGTCCGATACCGCGGGGCTGCGCAAGGGCAGCCGTTTCGGTGCCGGTACCTGTCTCTGCCACCGGGTCGGAGGGCGTGACATCGGTGCCCACGGCACGTTCGTTCGCTTCGGTGACCGACGCAGACTGTCGATCCGACGTGGGGCTCGGCGATCCGATGGCGGGTGACGATGGTGCCGTCGCACTGACAACCGGTGGGGCCGTCGCCACGCCATCAGCAGCGGTGGCGCCGGGTGCGTCGGCGTCCGCGACAGACGCCGGGCGCTCGTCGACCGGACGTCCGGTGATGGCATCCGCCATCCCATCAGCAGCGGAGCCCGCCGAAGGTGCCACATCGGCGGACGGGGTCGTGACATTGCCGTCGGTCGGCGGCGTGCCGGTCAGGTCCTGCGCCTGGGTGTCGGCAGTCTCGGCAAGCTGCGGCGCGGTTCCGGCAACTGTGTCAGCCGACTCGCTCTGCGAAACGGTGTCACCCGTGGCGATCTCCGTTGGCTGCATGCGCGTCGTGTCGGTCAAGGGAGCAATCGATCCGGTATCGGCCCGTGTCGCAGCGTCGGCCGTTTGACTTGCCGGGGCCGGTGTTGCCTCTCCTTCCAGCGGCGCGGCAACCTCGGTTGCGTCTCCCACGCCCGGATTCGCGGATGCCACGACCGGGTCCGGCCGGCGGGGCGGGGGAAAGCCACGCAACGTGCCCTCGCCCGGGGCGACCTCTGCATCGGGAACCTCCGGCGTCTCGGGGCCAACGGCAGGGGTCACGGCGCGGCCCGGCTCGGCGGCGGAGATGTCATCCAGTGATGGCGCGGCACCGTCGACCTGCGGCGCAGCCGGACTCTGGACGGACATGCCCGGTGTGGCCGGGCGGGCAACGACATTGCCTGCAACCGCTGCGGCATCCCCGGCCTGGGGCTCGGGCACCGCCGGACGATGAACACCTTCAGGCGCGGACGCGTTTGTCGGAACATTGGCCGCCGTCTCCGGCGGAGCCTTGCGGAACTCGGATCCGGCCGGAACGGCAACGCCTTCGGACGCGCCCGATTGCGGCCCGGTTGCGGGTGTCTGCTGTGGCGCCGGGTCGGCGGGGGCCGGTGTGGCATCCGACGCAGGTTCGTCCAGCCGGGCCACCTCCTGGGGAACCTCCGGCACGACGGGCGCCGTGGCGACCGTATCCCCCGTATCGCCTTGCTCCGCCCCCGCTTCGCCGCCGGCATCCGCGGTGCCGGACTCAGCATCACCGGGACCGGTCTCGCTGACCGGATCCATCGTCGCACGCGGCAACGGCGACAGTTGCGACACTGTCCCCAGAACCAAAGCCGAAATCACACTGCCCCAGAACAGGCCCGACAGGATACCCCGACCCATGTCTACCCCCGATTTTATCGTTGCGCTCTCGCCTCGGACCCCTCACCGGCGCAGGGTTGACCTTGACCCCGGCGGACGCCTCTGAACATGTATAGCCCGACCCGTCCCGCGGTTCACCCCCTATTGCTCGGACTTCGTCTCATGCTGCTACTGATCGACAATTACGACAGCTTTACCTACAATCTTGTCCATTATCTTGGCGAGTTGGGGGCCGAAATCGAGGTCTGGCGCAACGACTCCCTGGATGTGCAGGAGGCCATGGGAAAGGGCGCCGAGGCGATCATCCTCTCACCCGGCCCCTGCGACCCGGCACAGGCGGGAATCTGTCTGCCACTGACCCATGCCGCCGCAGACGCCGGTGTGCCATTGCTGGGCGTTTGCCTGGGTCACCAGACCATCGGCGAGGCCTTTGGCGGCAAGGTCGTACGCTGCCACGAGATCGTGCATGGCAAGATGGGGCAGATCCACCACGACGGCAAAGGCGTTTTCGAGGGCATCGACGGCCCGTTTCAGGCCACCCGCTATCATTCGCTGGTGGTGGAGCGTGACAGCCTGCCCGACTGCCTCGAGGTGTCGGCCTGGCTGGAGGATGGCACGATCATGGGGCTGCGCCACAAGACGCTGCCGATAGAAGGCGTCCAGTTTCACCCCGAAAGCATCCGGTCCGAACACGGCCACCGGATGTTGCAGAACTTTCTCAAGCGGATGAAGGTGCCGGCATGAGCAACCCGCTGAAGCCCCTGATCGGCCTTGCCGCCGACCGCCCCCTGACCCCGGCCGAAGCCGAAGCTGCCTTTGACGCGCTGTTCGAGGGGGAGGCGACGCCTAGCCAGATCGGCGGGTTCCTGATGGCGCTGCGCACGCGTGGCGAAACGGTCGAGGAAATTACCGCCGCCGCCCGCGTGATGCGGGCCAAGTGCCACGCAGTGACCGCCCCGGACGGGGCGATGGACATCGTGGGAACCGGCGGCGATGGCAAGGGTACGCTGAACATCTCTACCGCGACGGCGTTTGTGGTCGCGGGTGCGGGCGTGCCGGTCGCCAAGCACGGCAACCGCAACCTGTCATCGAAGTCGGGCGCCGCGGATGCGCTCGGACAGATGGGCATCAACGTCATGGTTGGCGTGGATGTCGTGCAACGAGCGCTGGCCGAGGTCGGGATCGCCTTCATGATGGCCCCGATGCACCATCCGGCGATGCGCCATGTCATGCCGACGCGGGCCGAACTTGGCACCCGCACGATCTTCAACATCCTTGGCCCGCTGACCAACCCGGCCGGCGTGAAGCGACAGTTGACCGGCACATTTTCCCGCGACCTGATCCGCCCGATGGCCGAAACGCTTGGCTCGCTCGGCTCCGATGCTGCGTGGCTGGTGCATGGCTCGGACGGCACGGACGAATTGTCGATTGCCGGACCAAGCTGGGTCGCCGAGCTGAAGGACGGCACGGTGACAGAATACGAGATTTCGCCTGAAGATGCCGGCCTGCCGGTCCATCCGTTCGAAGCAATCCTTGGTGGCACACCCGAGGAGAACGGCCTTGCGTTTGCCGCGCTGCTGAACGGCGCACCGGGGGCCTATCGTGACGCGGTCCTGCTGAACGCCGCTGCCGCGCTTCTGGTGGCAGGCGTGGCCGATGACCTGCCGCAAGGGGTCGAGATGGGCCGGACGAGCATCGACAGCGGATCCGCACGCGGCAAGATCCACGCGCTGGCACAACTGACGTCCGAGGCGGGATGATCCTGAACACGGCCAATATCGGTGGATGGGGGACGTTGCCCTTTTTCCGCGAGGACCTTCCGGCCATCGAGGATGCACTGGCACGAGACGACCGCCAGATCCTGCCGCCCCGCGACCAGGTGTTCGCCGCGCTCGAACTTACGCCACCGGAACAAACCCGTGTCGTGATCCTGGGCCAGGACCCGTACCCGACCCCCGGCCATGCGCACGGCCTTGCCTTTTCGGCGGCGGCCGACGTGCGCCCCCTGCCCCGATCTTTGTCAAACATCTACAAGGAAATGCAGGACGATCTTGGCGCGTCACCTCAGGATGCCGACTTGCGGTTCCTGGCCCGTCAGGGGGTGTTGCTGCTGAATTCGGTCCTGACGGTTCCGGCCGGTGAGGCGCACGGCCACAAGCGGCTCGGCTGGCAAAGCCTGACAGCACAGATCCTGGCGCGGCTGTCGGATGCCCCTCGGGCGTTCCTTTTGTGGGGCAAGCCCGCACAGGCCGCAGCCGCAAGGTCGCTGACCGGGTCCGGCCACCTGAAACTCGAAACGGCCCACCCCTCGCCATTGTCGGCGCGCAAGGGGTTCTTTGGCTCCCGGCCGTTTTCCCGAACAAACACCTGGCTGCAATCTCGCGGCCACCCCCCAATCAACTGGATCCCCGCGGAGGCAATATGAGCATTCCGACCATCCTTGAGAAGATCAAGGCCTACAAACTGGACCACGTCGAAGCCTGCAAGATCGCCCGCCCGCTGGCCGAGATCGAAGCTGCTGCAAAGACCGCGCCGCCAATCCGACCGTTCGGCGACGCCCTCGCCAAGGCCATTCAGGGCGGCTACGGCCTGATCGCCGAAATCAAGAAGGCCAGCCCCTCCAAGGGCCTGATCCGGGCAGAATTCGACCCTCCCGAACTGGCGAAAGCCTACGAAAACGGTGGTGCGACCTGCCTCTCGGTACTGACCGATGGCCCATCCTTCCAGGGCGACGATGCGTATCTGGTCGCCGCGCGCGAGGCGGTTTCGCTGCCCGTGCTGCGCAAGGACTTCATGTACGATCCCTACCAGATCGTCGAGGCGCGCGCACTTGGCGCCGATTGCATCCTGATCATCATGGCCAGTGTATCCGACAGCCAGGCCGCCGAATTGGAAGCCGCGGCCAGCGACTGGGGCATGGATACATTGATCGAGGTCCACAACCGCGAGGAGCTGGACCGCGCGCTGCATCTCAAATCCCGTTTGGTTGGGATCAACAATCGCGATCTGCACACGTTCGAGACCACGCTGGACACCACGCGAAACCTGATCAAGCACATCCCCGAAAACCGGTTGATCGTGTCGGAATCCGGCCTGACCGGGCCCAAGGAACTGGCCGAACTGGCCATGTACGGCGCCCGCTGCTTCCTGATCGGAGAAGTCCTGATGCGGCAGGAGGATGTGGCCCAAGCCACCCGCGCCCTGCTGTCCAATCCGTTGACAGCCGCACACGGAGGCGGAATGTGATGCCCCTGACACATTTTGACGGTGACGGACGCGCGCACATGGTGGATGTGTCCGACAAGGACGTGACATCGCGCATCGCCGTGGCGGAAGGCTGGGTGCGGATGACGCCCGAGACGCTGGCGCTGGTGGAACAGGGCTCGACCAAGAAGGGCGACGTCCTTGGCGTGGCGCGGCTGGCCGGGATCATGGGGGCGAAACGCACGTCAGATCTGATCCCGCTGTGCCATCCCCTGCCCATCACCAAGGTGGCGGTGGAACTGGAGGCCGATGCAGAGTTGCCCGGTGTACGGATCGCCGCGACGGTCAAGACCACCGGCCAGACCGGGATCGAGATGGAAGCGCTGACGGCCGTCTCTGTCGCCGCGCTGACGGTATATGACATGTTGAAAGCGGTGGAGCGCAGCATGGAGATCGGCGGCATTCGCGTTATCCTGAAGGATGGAGGGAAATCCGGCCTTTACGAGGTGGGCGCGTGATCCCGGTTTCCGAAGCGCTCGAGCTTGTGTTCGACCTTGCCGGCCCTGTCGGCACCGAAACCGTGCCGCTGGCCGATGCGGCCGGCCGGGTTCTTGCGGCCCCGGTCGAGGCACGCCGGATGCAGCCTCCCTTTGCCGCCTCGGCGATGGACGGATACGCCGTGCGCGCCAGCGAGGTTCAGGTGGGCGCCCGGTTCGAGGTGATCGGCGACGCACCCGCAGGCCGCGCGTTCGCCGGCAGCGTCGGCCCCGGCCAGACCGTGCGGATCTTTACCGGCGCCGTGGTGCCTGAAGGCGCTGACTGGGTCGTGATCCAGGAAGACACCGCCCGCGACGGCGACGTCATGACGATCACCGAAGACGGCGGACATGGCGACAACATTCGCCCGGCGGGCGGCGACTTTCGCCCCGGTGACCGGATCGAGGCCCCACGGGTCCTGGTGCCGGGCGACCTGGCCCTTGCAGCCGCGATGAACGTGCCGGACCTGACGGTCTCGCGCAAACCGGTGGTGGCGGTCCTGGCCACGGGCGACGAGCTGGTGATGCCGGGAGAAGACCCGCGCCCGGACCAGATCGTCGCCTCGAACGCCTTCGGGTTGAAGGCAATGTTCGAGCAGGCGGGCGCCCATGTGCGGCTGCTGCCCATTGCACGGGACACCGAAAACAGCCTGCGAGCCGCGTTCGCCATGACCGAGGGCGCGGACCTGATCGTGACCATCGGCGGCGCCTCGGTTGGCGATCACGATCTGGTTGGACGGGTGGCAGAAGATCTCGGGATGAACCGGGCGTTCTACAAGATCGCCATGCGCCCCGGAAAACCGTTGATGGCCGGTCGGCTGGGCGGCGCCGTGATGATCGGACTTCCGGGAAACCCCGTCTCTGCAATGGTTTGCGGTCACATTTTCGTCGTCCCGATGTTGCGCGCCATGATGGGACTGGGGCGGGCACCCGCCCGCCGGATCACGGCGGCTCTCGGCGCGGATGTCGCTGCAAACGGGCCGCGCGAGCATTACATGCGGGCAATGCTCCGAGACGGGGTCGTTACCCCGTTCGACCGGCAGGACAGCGCGCTGCTGACTGTGCTTTCGCAGGCCAATGCCCTGTTGGTGCGCCCAGTTTCCGATGGACCACGCACGGCCGGCGATCAGGTCGAGGTGTTACCGATCTGAGCAGAACTGTTGACACAAAACGTGAACACTGGCAGAACATCGGGTAAACGTCGGGCAATCTGAGCCAATCCCGACGGGAACGCGAGGGAGTTGCCATGCTGACGAAGAAACAGCTCGACCTGCTGGAGTTCATCCACAAGCGCGTACAGCGCGACGGCGTGCCGCCGTCGTTTGACGAGATGAAGGATGCGCTGGACCTGCGATCGAAATCCGGCATCCACCGGCTGATCACCGCACTGGAGGAGCGCGGCTTCATCCGCCGTCTTGCCCATCGGGCCCGCGCGATAGAGATCGTGAAGCTGCCGGACTCGATCCAGGCGAAGGGCTTCAACCCGGATGTCATCGATGGATCCGGGTCGGCCAGCGACAGAAGCCCCTTACCCGCCAATGCGCACCCGATTCATGTCCATGCCACAGAGTTGCCAGTGATGGGTCGGATTGCGGCCGGGGTTCCGATCGAGGCAATCAGTCAGGTCAGCCACACCGTTGCCGTGCCCGGCCAGATGGTCGGCGCGGGGCATCACTACGCGCTGGAGGTCAAGGGCGACTCGATGATCGACGCCGGGATCAACAATGGCGATGTCGTCGTGATCAGGGAACAGAGCACCGCGGACGATGGAGATATCGTGGTGGCGCTGGTCGATGACCTCGAAGCGACGTTGAAGCGGTTCCGCCGCAAGGGCCGGACGATTGCTCTGGAGGCCGCCAACCCGGCCTATGAGACCCGCCTGTTCCAGGATGATCAGGTCAAGGTTCAGGGACGTCTCGTCGGCCTGATCCGCAGCTACTGACAGGCACCAACCGATCAGAGACGGAACGGGCCCGCCCGCTTGAGCAACAGCAGGATGTGATCCGGGCAGTCTGGGCGAAGCCGCGCGCGGCGGTCCCGATCCGAAATCCTTCTCTGGCCCTGCGTGTGTCACGTCTGTGCAACGTTGGCCCGACCTCCATTTTCGAGGTCGGTGCCGGACATTGAAACTTCGTGAGCGTTTCGGCCTGTTCAGCGGTCGATCGTTGGCGTCAATGATTGGCTTGGGCCCGCGGGGAACGGCCGCCCAGTCAGTGCGACCACAGCCGACGCCCGGACAGGTCGGCAGCGGTGACGACACGCGGGCCGTCCGGCGTCTGCCAGATCGCGACGGCGCCTGTCTTACGCAAGGCGATCGGGTCAAGCACACGGCAGGGACCCGCTGGCATGGTGTCAGGAGTCTTGTTGATGACGATGATGCCGGGTCCGCACCGGACGCCGAGGTCCTGTGTCACCGCCCGTCCCGTCAGGTGGCGGACCGACAGCCCATCCAAAGATATCTGCCGACCACCACCGTCGACTGACAGCCCCGGGCGAGTTGCGGCGGTCGCCTGATCAACAGGGTCGCCATCATTTTCCAACCAAGATCCGGCGGAGAACCCGTCCCCCTTTGGCTTGGACAGCACCCGCCCCTCGGGGCCCATGACGCCGATCAAGCTGCCGGTATCGGCGATCAGGATGGCGGGCCGTTCGGCCACCGCCCAAAGGGCCGCGGCAGAAAGAATGCCAACAACTCCAAGCCATCGGACCGGGCCGCGACAAACGACGAGCCAGAGCGCCCCGAAGGTCAGGCAAGGCAAGACCGATGGGCCGGGCATCATCACATGACGGACGGCGCCGTCGAGACCGGCAACGGTGTTGGCCACCAGCAGAATCCACTCCAACCCCAGACGCATCGCGGTCAGTGCAAGGCCCGACAGCCCGATCGGCCAGAGCACCGCCGCTGCGACAGCCGCCGGCATCACGACCGTACCCATCACGGGCACCGACAACAGGTTTGCCAGCAGGCCATAGTCTGCAATGCGGTTGAAATGCGCCGCGCTGAAGGGCGCCGTCGCAGCCCCCGCCACCGCCGAGGAGATCAGCACGGCCAATACGGGGGACAGCCATCGGGGGGCCCGCCACAGCCTGTCGCGATGATCGCGCACCAGACCGAACACCACGACAAGGGCGGTCGTGGCGGCGAACGACATCTGGAAACCGGGGCCGAACAATGCCTCCGGGCGGATTACCAGCAGGATGGTTGCCGCGATGGCAACGGAGCGCAGAGACACTGCGCGACGCTCCAGCAGCACCCCCACCAACATGACCGCGACCATGACAAAGGCACGTTGGGTCGAGACAGCGCCGCCCGACAACGCCAGATATCCGGCCGCCGTGACCAAGGCCCCGATGGCGGCAAACTTTCGGATCGGATAGCGCAGCGCCAGCCAGGGGATCAACGCCAGAACGGTCCGCAAGGCACCATAGACCACCCCTGTGAGAAGGCCCATGTGAAGACCAGAGATCGCGAGCAGGTGCGCCATGTTCGAGCCGCGCAGGTCCTCGACCGCTCCGCGCGGCATCCCTGATCGGTCACCCGTGAGAATGGCGGCGGCAAAGGCGCCGGCTGGCCCCGGAATCCGCGTTTGCATCAGGCCGCTGATCGCCCGCCGAATACGGAAAACAGCAAGTCCGGCCTGCCCGTCTTCGGGTGATGCCAATGCCAGGACCGGGGTCCGTGTGTAGCCGACCGCGCCCAACCCATCGAACCACGCCAACCGGCGGAAGTCGAACCCGCCAGGTTCAACCGGTCCGTTTGGTGGCGACAGGTGGCCCGTCAGGATCACCGTCAGGCCTGGCTCTGGCGTGACGTGGCCCTGCTCTCCATGTAGCGACACCCGCACGTGCTCCGGCACCCGTTCGGGGCGCATGTCCTCCAGAACCACGCGGTCGAGAGTCAGCCGGGGCTTGTCCGATGCGGAGCGATCGATGGCAACGATCCGCCCCTCGATTGGCCCATAATAGCGGAACCCGAGCACCGGCGCGCTGACCGAATGCGCCCGAGCGCCCGCCAGCAGCGCCCCGCAGAGCACCAGGGCCAGCGCCCGAAACAGTGGCGCATGGGTCTCGCCACTGAACAGGCCAGCCAACAACAATGCCAGGGCACCGAGGCCGCAGGCCCAGTAGAAACCCGCGCCGGGCTCTACGCGCAAGGCAAACCAGCCCCCGATTCCGAATGAAAGGCAGATTGGAACCCACAGCAACAGGTGCCCCCGCTGGGCCAGCAAGGTCTCGGCCAGCCAGCCATGTGTGGCAGCCGCACCGGCGCCCCGCGCCTTTGGCAAAACCATGGTGTTCATTGCCGAAAGCCTTCGATCATCATGATTGACAAAGCGTTAATTCCGCCCTGCGTACGGTGGGTCTGCGACGGCATTTCCGGTCGACCTGTGCCTCGACAGACACGGACACCACGACGCCGGGTGAATCGCGGCTCCCCCCTTGGCGGTCCACCCGTTCCCGGTCATTTGAGCCACATCACCAGCAGGCCGACAGATCGCCCATTGCGACAGGACACTTGCCGTTTACGGGCATCGTCGCGCCCTTCCCAACACGCCTGCAAAGGCTTATAGCAAGCGGGAACAAGACGCTGGGCACAGGGACGGAAGACAGGAAATTCCCTGCGACTTCAGACACCTGCCCGCACGCAAACTGGAAAGGCAGACAGGATTCATGGCTGAAGCCAAGCAAGTTGTAACTCGCATCGCCCCCTCGCCCACGGGCTTCATGCACATCGGAACCGCCCGCACGGCATTGTTCAACTGGCTCTATGCCCGTGGACGCGGTGGAAAGTTCCTGATGCGGATAGAGGACACGGACCGCGAGCGGTCAACACCGGAAGCAACTGAAGCAATCCTGCGCGGCATGCAGTGGTTGGGTCTGGACTGGGATGGGGATGCAGTCAGCCAGTTTGAACGGGTCGCACGCCATACCGAGGTTGCGCAGCAGCTTCTGGCTTCGGGCGGCGCCTACAAGTGTTTCAGTTCGCCAGAAGAGATCACCGCCTTTCGCGAGGCCGCCCGGGCCGAGGGGCGCAGCACGAATTACCTGTCACCCTGGCGCGACGCGGACCCGGCGACGTTTCCCGACGCCCCGTTTGTGGTGCGTATCCGGGCGCCCCGCGACGGCGAGACGGTGATCGAAGACGAGGTGCAGGGGCGCGTGACCTGGAAAAACACCGACCTCGACGACATGATCCTGCTGCGCTCTGACGGAACGCCGACCTACATGTTTGCTGTCGTCGTCGATGACATGGACATGGGCGTGACGCACGTGATCCGGGGAGATGACCACCTGGCCAACGCCGCCCGCCAGTCGCTGGTCTACAAGGCGATGGGATGGCCGTTGCCGGTCTATGCCCATATCCCCCTGATTCTCGGCCCTGACGGCAAGAAGCTCTCAAAACGCCACGGCGCCACCGGGGTGGAGGAATACCAGGCGATGGGCTACCCGGCCGCGGGAATGCGCAATTACCTGGCCCGGCTGGGATGGAGCCACGGTGACGACGAATTCTTCACCGACGCGCAGGCGCTGGAATGGTTCGACCTGTCCGGGATCAACAAGGCCGCCGCTCGGTTCGATTTCAAGAAGCTGGAGAATCTCTGCGGGCAGCATATTGCAGCTGCAGAAGATTCCGATTTGGTGGCCGAAATCGAGCCGTTTCTGGCCGTCACCGGAGCCGATCCATTGACGGATTTCCAGCGGGACGGCTTGTCGCGGGCAATGTATTGCCTCAAGGAACGTGCAAAAACATTTGGCGAACTCATTGAAAAAGCTTATTTTATCCTTGGAAGTCGCCCGTTCGTCCCGGACGAGAAGGCCGAGAAATCGCTCGACCCGGTATCCCGTGGTATACTGAGAGAATTGACGCCGCACCTGCAAAATGCTAGCTGGTCGCGAGACGGGCTGGAGGAAGCCGTTGCCGGGTATGCAGAGGCCAACGAGCTGAAGCTTGGCAAGATTGCCCAACCGCTGCGTGCCGCTTTGGCGGGGCGCACTGTTACACCGAGTGTCTTTGACATGATGCTCGTCATTGGCCGGGAGGAGACACTCGGCCGTATTCGGGACGCTGCGGAACAGGCCGAGGTCTGACCGATCGTTCTGCATGAACACGCCGACCCCCGGGGGCATCCACACCCGCCGGGCCACGCCAGAAAGGGATGTCAATGACAGACAGAAAAGCGACGCTAACGTTCGACGACAAGACGCTCGAACTGCCGATCCTCTCGCCCACCGTCGGGCCAGACGTGATCGACATCCGCAAGCTCTATGCCGGTGGGCATGTCTTTACGCATGATCCGGGCTTCACCTCGACGTCGGCCTGCGAATCCACCATCACTTTCATCGACGGCGACAAGGGCGAGCTGCTGCACCGTGGCTACCCGATCGACCAGTTGGCCAGTCAGTCCCATTATCTCGAAGTGTGCTATCTTCTGCTTTACGGCGACCTGCCGACCCAAGCACAGATGGTCGATTTCGAGAACCGTGTGACCAACCACACGATGCTGCATGACCAGATGACCTTCTTCTATCGCGGTTTCCGCCGCGACGCGCATCCGATGGCGATTGTCGTCGGTGTTCTGGGTGCCATGTCGGCCTTCTATCACGACTCGACCGACATTACCGACCCGTGGCAGCGTGAAGTCGCCTCGATCCGCCTGATCGCCAAGATGCCGACGCTGATCTCCTGGGCTTACAAGTACTCGATTGGCCAGCCTTTCGTGTATCCGTCCAACGAATTGGACTATGCGTCCAACTTCCTGCGGATGTGTTTCTCGGTCCCGGCCGAAGACTACGTGGTGAACCCGATCCTCGCCAAGGCGATGGACCGGATCTTCACGTTGCATGCCGACCACGAGCAGAACGCCTCGACCTCGACCGTGCGTCTGGCCTCGTCCTCGGGTGCCAACCCGTTCGCCTGCATCGCTGCTGGTGCGGCGTGTCTCTGGGGTCCGGCCCATGGCGGCGCCAACCAGGCGTGCCTGGAAATGCTGCGTGAAATCGGCTCGGTTGACCGCATCCCCGAGTTCATCGCGCGTGCGAAGGACAAGGACGATCCGTTCCGCCTGATGGGCTTTGGCCACCGCGTCTACAAGAACTTCGACCCGCGCGCGACGGTCATGAAGGAATCGGCCGACGAGGTTCTGGAGCTGCTGGGTGTCGAGAACAACCCGACGCTGCAGGTCGCCAAGGAACTCGAACGCCAGGCGCTGGAAGATCCGTATTTCACCGACAAGAAGCTGTTCCCGAACGTCGACTTCTATTCGGGCATCATCCTCGAGGCGATGGGCTTCCCGACCTCGATGTTCACCCCGATCTTTGCGCTGGCGCGGACCGTGGGCTGGATTTCGCAATGGCACGAGCAGCTTTCGGACCCGGCACACAAGATCGGTCGCCCGCGTCAGCTCTACACCGGCGCACCGTTCCGCGACTATGTTCCCGTGGACAAGCGCGGCTGAGGCCGACCAGATCGACAGACGACCAGAGGCCGGGGTTTTCCCCGGCCTCTCTGCATTCTGTTCCCGGTGTTCATGGAGGCGCATCGCCGGGCGCAACACGCGCCGAGCCGGTGCATCATGGAGGGCCTCGGCACCACGAAGCAGCCCGTCTTTGCCGCGTCACCGATTCGTGGTTTGCTGGCCGGGAGTGAGGGGCCTGACATCTTTCGGGGACAATGAATGACAGAGATTCGGCAAAGATATGCAGCACCAAGAAGGCCGTTTCTGCGGTCCTTGCTGATATCGATTGCCACACTGGCAGGAGTGTTGAGCGCGAACGCGACCCGTGCTGACCCACCCGGCCCGCCGCCTCCAAGTGTTGTCGTATCGAGCACCGCCCCGTCCGTTCGCCCACGCGCCCGTCCCTTTGATCCGGAGACGCCGGACCTGCGCTGCACGACCGACGAACGGCACTGCGTCGCGCTGGAAACCTACATTCCGGACGTCTGTCGCACCATTGAGGCGACCGCCGACGAGGCCGGGCTGGACGCCGCATTCTTTGCGCGTCTGCTGTGGCAGGAGAGCCTGTTCGACGCCTCTGCTGTCAGTCCGGTGGGGGCACAGGGCATCGCCCAGTTCATGCCCGGAACCGCCAGGTTGCGCAATCTCGACGATCCTTTTAACCCAGCCAAGGCAATGCGCGCCTCGGCGACATATCTCGCCGAACTGAGGGACCTCTACGGCAATATCGGGCTGGCCGCTGCCGCCTACAATGCTGGCGAGGGCCGCGTCGACGACTTCATTCGACGCGACCGGATCCTGCCGCCCGAAACCCGGGCCTATGTCCCAGCGATCACCGGCTATAGCGGGCTGGATTGGCGGGATGACCCGCCCGAGGACTGGGACCTGACACTGGAACAGGACAAACCCTTTCGACAGGCCTGCGAAGACCTGGCCCGGAACCGCAGCCTCAAGGAGTTCCGACTGCCAAGTCGTGTGCAGCCCTGGGCCGTGATCGTTGCCGCACACCGCAGCCGTGATATCACCGCCTATCGCCACGAACGTGCCAGCCGAAACAGCGCGCTGTTGCGCGGGCAGGAGGTATCGTTCGTAAGGATGAAACTGCCGGCCCGGCATGGCACCCAATGGACGGCGCAAATCGGCGCCACCAGCCGGAAAGACGCCCAGGCGCTGTGCTGGCAGTTGCGCAAGGCCAAGGTTGGCTGCGTCGTGCTGCACAACTGACCCCTTGATTTCCGCGACGCGCAAGGCCATCTATCGCCTCAGGTTGGGGACACCTGCCGCTCGCGCGCCGTTTGGCGTTTGGTGAAGTCCTTGTTCAACGTCTCATCCCACGCCCCATCGACACGAGGCAGGATGGCAATGCGAGCCCCATCGATCCGCCGCCAGTCGAGAAGACGAGGCCATGATGACACGTACAGACACTGCAATTCTGCCCACAATCGACCAGATCAAAGCCCAGGCGAAACGCCTGCGCGACGCGCTGGCGCAACAGGGCACCTCCCTCAGCCACAGCCAGAGCCTTGAATTGGTATCACACCAGCATGGGCATCGTGACTGGAACAGCCTCCGGGCAGCAGCCGATCAGCCGCGCCCCAATTCGCCGCGTCCGCCGCTTCAGGTCGGTGATATGGTGCGAGGGCGCTACCTTGGGCAGGCCTTTACCGGCAAGATCATCTCGCTGCGGCAGATGATCGACGAAACCTACTCACGGATCATCGTGCGGTTCGACACGCCCGTGGATGTGGTGAAATTCGACAGCTTCTCCGCGCTGCGTCAGCGTGTGGAGGCGACCATCGATCGGTCCGGTCGTTCGCCACAGGTAACGTCCGACGGCGTGCCGCAGATGCAGATCGACCTGCCGGTCCACTGACCCCAAGCACACGGAGAGGCCCTCCGGGGCCTCTCCACCCTGCCACCATTCCATCGCTTCGAACGTTGGCAAGCGCCCGGTTTCGCACGGGCGGCCATGCTATCTGACTTCAGCGACCCTCGAACCGGGCCGGACGTTTTTCCAGAAAGGCGACGACCCCCTCCTTGAAATCGCGCGACTGGCCGCACTCTCCCTGAAGCTGTGCTTCCAGTTCCAACTGCTCCTCAAGGGTGTTGTCATAGCCTCCCCGCAGCGCCTGTTTGATCCTCGCATAGGCCTCTGTCGGCCCCTTGGCCAGATGCAACGCCCGCGCCCACCACCGTTCGGCAAAGTCGTCGTCGGCGACCGCCTCCCAGATCATTCCCCAGTCGTCGGCCTGACGGGCGGTGATCGGTTCGGCAAACAGCGAGGCCCCCATGGCCTTGGAGAATCCCATTTGCCGGGGCATCCAGTACGTCCCGCCCGCATCCGGCATCAGTCCGATACGCGCGAATGCCTGCAGGAACACCGCGCGTTCGGTGGCAATCACCACGTCGCAGGCCAGCGCCAGGTTGGCACCCGCTCCGGCCGCCGCCCCGTTGACGGCCGCAATGGTCGGCACCCGGCTGTCATAGATTGCCTGCAACATCGGGGTGTATTCGTCCCGCAGCGTCCGCTCCAGATCGATATTGCCCACGTTGGCGCGATCGCCCAGGTCCTGCCCGGAACAGAACGCCTTGCCCTTTCCGGTCAGCACCATGACCCGTGCCTCGCGGGCAGCGCGCGGAATCGCATCGGTAATCTCGGCCCGCATCTGGGTGTTCATCGCGTTCATCACGTCGGGCCGGTTCAACGTCACGATGGCGATATCGTTCCGGACCACATAGCGGATGGTGTCGTACAGCAACGGGCGTCTCCCTCATTCCCTTGGCTTTGACGGAGCATAGGCGGGTTCGCGCACAACAAAAGAGGCCGCGGCCCGAAACGGCGCGTCAGTCCTGCAGAATGTCTTTCAGCCGGGCCTCTTCTTCGGCAGAAAGCCCGACTTCGGTCTCGGCGGGCGCGTTGCGGCGACGGCGCACATAGCCCGCCCCAACGGCCCCTGCGATCAGCAGCATCGCAGGCCCGGCAACCCAGAGGATCAGGTTCGTGCCCGTCGCCATTGGCTTCAGCAGCACGTATTCACCGTAGCGCGCCACGACAAAATCCATGACAGCTTCATCGCTGTCGCCTTCCACCAGACGTTCGCGAACAAGAACCCGCAGGTCGCCGGCCAGTTCGGCGTTGGATTCGTCGATGTTCTCGTTGCGGCAGACCAAGCAGCGCAGGCCCTTGGACAACTCCCGTGCCCGCGCCTCCAGAACCGGGTCGTCCAGAACTTCGTTCGGCGTCACGGCAAGTGCCGGCGTCACCAGCAGCATCAGGGCCAAAATCAAGCGTTTCATTCGGCGGGCACTCCCCCGGCCGCCGCGGCCCGCTTTCGGGCGCCGGCGGCAATGCGGTAACGACGGTCGCCCAGCGAGAACACCCCGCCCAGCCCCATGATGATGCAGCCAGCCCAGATCCAGTTGGCGAAGGGCTTGATATAGGTCCGGACAGCCCAACCGCCGCCGGCCTGTTCATCCCCGATCACCAGATAGACATCACGCAGGAAGCCGTTGTCGATGCCGGCCTCGGTTGTTGGCATCTGAGCCACCGGGTAGACACGTTTTTCCGGATGCAGCACCGCAACTTCGCGATCGCCGCGATAGACAGCCATCGTCGCCGTGGTCGAGACATAGTTCGGCCCAGGCACCTGATCGACGCTCCGCAACTCGATACCATATCCGGCGTGTTCAAACCGTTCGCCGACCTGGGCGACCCGAATGTCCTCGGATTCCCAGGCGGTCAGACCGGCGACCCCGAATAGGGTGATGGCCAGACCGGTATGTGCGGTCGCCTTGCCCCAATCGGCTCCGGGCAGGTTGCGCAACCGACGAATCCGGCTGGACACGTCCCCGCGTCCGGTCCGGGTCCACAGATCAATAACTTGCCCGCCGATGACCCAGGTTGCCAGCACACACCCGATTGGCGCAAGCATCGCGCCGCCCGTCTGCATCACCCACACCAACGAGCCGGCAGCAATGCTAAGCGCCAGAACGCCCCAGAGCGGTTGCATGGTCCGGCCAATGTTGCCGCGTTTCCACGGCAGCATCGCACCAATCGGCAAGATCGCGGTCAGCGCGATCATGAAAGGCGTGAAGGCCGCATCAAAGAACGGTGCGCCGACGCTCAGTTTTCGGCCGAACGACATCTCCGCCACCAAGGGCCAGATCGTTCCGACGAAAACGACGAATGCCGCCACCGCCAACAGGACATTGTTCGCGACCAATGCGCTTTCACGGCTGACGATGGCAAAGACGCCCTTCGCCTCCATCGCGCTGGCACGGGCTGCAAAGAGCGTCAGCGCCCCGCCCATGAACACCGCCAGAATGGCAAGGATATAGACACCGCGTTCGGGGTCGTTGGCGAAGGCGTGAACGCTGGTGATGACGCCCGAACGCACCAGGAAAGTGCCGATCAACGAGAATCCGAAGGCCATGATGGCGAGCAGGATGGTCCAGCTTTTCAGGGCCTCTCGCTTCTCGACCACGATGGCCGAGTGCAAAAGCGCCGCCGCCAGCAGCCAGGGCATGAAGGACGCGTTCTCCACCGGATCCCAGAACCAGAACCCGCCCCAGCCAAGCTCGTAGTAAGCCCACCAGGAGCCAAGCCCGATGCCGACGGTCAGGAAGATCCAAGCCGCCAAGGTCCATGGCCGCACCCACCGCCCCCACGCTGCATCGACCTTGCCCTCAAGCAACGCGGCGATGGCAAAAGAGAAGGCCATCGAAAGCCCGACATAGCCGAGGTACAGAAACGGCGGATGAAAGGCGAGACCGGGGTCCTGCAACAGCGGGTTCAAGTCTTCGCCGTTCAACGGCGGCGAGCCCACCCGCAGGAAAGGGTTCGAGGTCAACAGGATAAACCCGTAGAACGCGACACTGATCGACGCCTGAACCGCCAGAACACGCGCCCGCAGCGTCGGCGTAAGGTTGCCGCCGAACCACGCGGCACAGGCGCCGAACAGCGCCAGGATCAACACCCAGAGCAGCATCGAGCCTTCGTGATTCCCCCAGACACCGGACACCTTGTAGAGCATCGGCTTGGCCGTGTGCGAGTTCAGCACGACGAGCCGGAGCGAGAAATCCGAGGTCACGAAGGCGTAGGTCAATGCAGCGAACGAGGCCGCAACCAGCAAGAACTGCACCGTAGCGGCAGGCTCGGCCACGGCCATCCACCCTGACCAACGCCGATTGGCGCCCACCAGTGGGACAATCATTTGAACAATTGCGACAAGCGCGGCGAGGACGAGGGCAAAGTGGCCGAGTTCGACTATCATGTGCGGAAGCTATCCGAGCCTCCGCCCCACGGCAACGGTGTCGCGAAACCTTCTCCCTGCGGCAGATGTCACCCTCACGTCCCCTTGCTCGGGAAATGGACAGGCCGAAACAGGCTGAAAGCAAAGATTTCCACCTCGATTCAACCTGTACGTTGGGAGCCCTCTGGATGAGACCGGCTTTGACCGCTTGATGACAAGAGCGTGATCATCGGCCAGACGCTTCAATCCGCGAGCCAGACAGTGGCATCGTTCGGTCGATACCGGCTTCATTCAGCGCCATTCCGGTCGTCATCAAGCCGGGGAGCTTCCCGTTGCGACAAGCGCGCGTAGTTGCAGTGAACGTAGGCGGCCTCCGATCCGCTGCTAGGGGCGAGTCGGAGGCCGGAAGGTTGTCGAGGTCTCGTTCAAAGGTGGCGGTGACCGGCGGTGATACAGGTCACGCCCAGCGCTTGTTCGGATCATGGTTCCAACAGATCCTTCAAGGCGCTGTCCAGATTGTCTGCGGCTTCCCGGTTCAGCTCAAGGCTCTGCATGAACCGCCGCCCGATTGCCAGATGCAGGACCCAACGAAAGCTGCGCGCGGCGATGCCCTGCAAGGTCCGAACCAGATTGCGGCAAACTCCGGGGATGTGGGGCCAGGCCATCGCTCGTTCACCCGATCAAGGTCAGAAGAAGGGACGACACCGCCAAGGCCCCGATAACCGGAACCAGAAAGGCGCCCCGGCGATAGCCAAACGATGTCTCCAGCACTTCGAAATGAAGAACTGCGCCGGTCAGGAACATCGCAACCAGAACCAACAGCATTTCGCTGCGCAACATCCAGACTGGCCCGCCCAACAAGGTGTAGAGCCACCACCACCCCATGACCATGGCCGCTCCGGCCCAGGAAAACGCCATGCCAAGCGACAGCGGTGACATCCGCATGGCCCAGAGCCACAGGAAGATCGCCGAGATCATCACGGCCATGATGGTCAATGCACCATAAGCGATCTCGGCTGTGCCGAGAAACCCCTGGGTCAGGTAAGATGCATGCATCGCAGAGAGGACGATAACGTAGATGGTTAGGGCCTGTTTCACGGCTCCGGATCTCCTGTAACTGCAGTCATACGCGGTCGCGCGGCAGGCGCTCGCGGATCAGCGTCGTGATTTCCACGATGATTTCGGTATTTCGGTTCAGGATCGTCCGAGTGGCGTCGTCCTTCTGGTGGTCCCGGAACAACAGATAGAAAACCAGAAGCACCCAAGGCCCGTGTTCCGTCAGAAGGGAGATCCAGAAGCCGTCAGTGATTGGCATCTTTCCACTCCGCCAGGGCCGCATTGGGGGCCGGGTCGGCATCGATCACGTCGGTATCGATGATCTGATCGATCCGGCCACCGGATCCGGCTTCCAGTGCCTGAAGCGCGGCGATCCTTTCAGTCACCTGCCCGGTTCTGGCCAGGGTCGTCGCGATCGATTCCTGGAACTCCTGACCTTTGACCTGATGCCGCGCCCCAAAGTAGAATCCGACAATCGCGCCCAGCAGCCACCACAACGGCTCCGGAACCAATGCGATGCCCTGCATCCGCGATGCAAACCAAACCGGATTGACCATGGCGGAGACGAACAACGCCAGCGTGCCCAATGCCATCGCCGGGCGCGGGATGCGGTTGAGACCGTCAATCACCTGGTCAAAGGCAGACTTGCGCGGCAGGGCAAATTCCGACGCGAATTGCGACAGCGCCGCCTGGGCCTGGACCGAGTCGCGCAACGCACCATTCTCGGCATTTTCCCGAAAGACCCCGATGGTTTCGGCGACGACATTGCGCCCGCCGCCGAACAGGGTCGATGCCAGTCCGGCGATCATGCCCATGCCGCCACCCGCGCCCGATGCTGGGCCTCCGTCAGGTGATAGCGGGGCGCGATGAACTCTTCTGAACGGGTGATCCATCCGCCCTTGCCGCCATCACGGCGACGCGCGTACTTGCGGCTCGCTGGCCTGCGATCTGCCAGCGAGTAATAGTAGTTCCGGCGTGCGATCCCATAAGCGTCCGCGAGGTGTTCCGGTGCCTTGCCGGCCGCCCGGTTTGCCGCGCCAATGGTCTGCGGCCCGATGGCACCATCCACCGATATGCGTTCTCCCATCTGACCCAGCAGCCGTTGAAGAATCTTCACGGCGTTGTTGCCAGCGTTGACATACATGTCAAAGACGCTCGCATGCAGCGCGGGAGGAAGCGCTGCGATGCGGGGCCGATGGAAGTAGTGCTCAAGAAAGATCTCGGTTGCCGTATCGCGGTCCAGTTGCTGGACATCGCCGGAGGTCACACGGCCGTCTCCGTTGATGTCCATCCGCAGTTTCTGGAGGGTGCCGATCGTGACACCATATTTTGTCGCGCCACCCGGATCGTCCGGGTCGTTCACATAGCCACCTTCGCGGGCGACGATTTCCTTGGCGACTGCCTCAATGTTTTTCATGGAGCCTGTTCTCCGGCATAAATTGATGCTCGGAGGCTCCGCCAATTGGTTTAAGGATCGCTAACCTGACCGCGCGCAGGCTATCGTCATCGGGCCGGAAAGATCACCGATCCCGGCCCGATCTTTGGTGGGGAAGGAGCGGGCTCAGGAGCCCTCGCCGCCTTCCTCATCACGGTACACGCCCTGATCCTTCAGCGCGTCGATGACTTCCTTGGGCATGTAGGTTTCGTCGTGCCGGGCCAGGATCTCGGTCGCCACAAAGACGCCGTTCACCAGGTTGCCAGTCCCGACCATGCCCTCGCCCTCGTTGAAAAGGTCGGGCAGAACACCGGTATAGGACACCGGCACCGAGGCGCCACCGTCGGTCACGCTGAAGGTGATCGTTTCACCCTGTCCGCGCACCAATGTGCCCTCCTCCACCAGTCCGCCGATCCGGAACGTTTCGCGGGCGGGTGGCGGGCTTTCGACCACGGCCGACGGCGGCCGGAAGTAGTTGATTCCGTCCCGCATCGCGTAGCCGATCAGTGCCGTGCTGCCCGCCAAGGCCACGAAAGCCACCAGGATTACCTGGATCCGTCGCCGCTTCTTGAGCCCTTTCATTCCTTCCATCGGTCCGCTCCCCTTCGTCGGATGGCTGTGTGTCTTATGGATAGACCGGAGCCAGCATCAGCCCACTCGCCTCGGCTTCGCCCAGCATCAGGTTGGCATTCTGTATCGCCTGTCCCGAAGACCCCTTCGTAAGATTGTCCAATACCGCATAGATCGTCGCACGTCCCGCGGCACGTTCTTTCACCACGCCGATGTGAACGAAATTCGACCCCCTGACATGCTTGACCGCCGGCACCTGCCCCATGGGCAGAACCTCGATAAAGGGTTCGCCAGCATAGGCAGCGGCCATCGTTGCGTGCACCTCGGCGGCCTCGCCCCGCACATAGGTCGTGGCCAGGATACCGCGGTTCGCGGGCATCAGGTGGGGTGTGAACTGCACCTCGACAGGACGTCCGGCCGCCAGCGAAAACTCCTGGTCGAACTCGCCCAGATGCCGGTGCATTCCACCAACGGCATAGGGGTGCCAGTTTTCCGACAGTTCTGCGTGCAGAAGGTTTTCCTTGAGCGCCCGTCCCGCACCCGAGGCGCCGCATTTCAGATCCATGATGATCTCGTCCAGGTCGATCACCCCGGCCCGCACCAATGGCAACAGCGAGAACAATCCTGTCGCCGCGTTGCAGCCGGTACCGGCAACAAGTCGCGCATTGCGGATTGCCTCCCGATAGAACTCCGTCAGCCCATAGACCGCCTGCTTTTGCAACTCGGGCGCCGAGTGCGGCTTTCCGTACCACTTTTCATACACCGCCGGGTCGCGAAGCCGGAAATCGGCACTCAGATCGACGATCTTCACCCCGGATGGCAATTGCGAGATCACCGCCTGGCTGGTCGCATGCGGCAGCGCGCAAAAGACGATATCGATCTCGTCAAACGTCAGGTCGTCGATCTTGCGAAGGGTTGGCAGATCAAGGTGGCGCAGATGCGGAAACACCTCGGCCATCTCCATACCGGCCTTGCGATCGGCGGACAGCGCGCGCACCTCCATCGTCGGATGGGTGGCGATCAGGCGGACAAGTTCTGCGCCGGTGTATCCGGACGCGCCAAGAATTGCGACGGAATGCGTCATGACGGGACCTCTTTTGAAGTGGCCGAAATATAGGAAAGTAGGGAGCGCCGCAATCAGGCGGCGGTAAACTCGATCTTTCGTCGCAGGAACTGCGTCGCGCGCTGCGACACGCGTGCCGGATCGCCGGTGGTGAGAAACACCGACTTCTGCCCCTCGCCAATCATTCCCGGATGCCGTTGCAAGTAGTCCGCCAGGCTTTCAGCGACCAGATTCGCCTGCGAATAGACCTTTACCTGTGGGCCAAGGGCGTCGCGAAAGATATCTTCCATCAGCGGGTAATGCGTGCAGCCCAGTACCGCGGCCTGTGGCATCGGCATCTTGCGCTTCAGGGCATCGACATGGCTGCGCACCAGCGCCTCTGCCAGGATCAGGTCGCCGTCTTCGATGGCATCCACGACGCCGCCACAGGCCTGCGCCTCGACATCGACGCCAATGGCGCGGAAGGCCAACTCGCGTTGAAATGCCCGGCTGGACACGGTTGCCGGAGTCGCGAACAAGGCCACGTTTTTCACTTCGACCTCGCGCGGCGGAGAATTGTCGCCCCACTGACGTTCTGTCAGCGCCTCGATCAGCGGCACGAAAACGCCCAGCACCCGCTTGCCTGACGGAACCCAGCTTTCCTGCATCCGCCGCAAGGCGGCCGCACTGGCCGTGTTGCAGGCCAGGATCACCATGTCGCAGCCCTCGTCCCACATCCGTTCGACGGCGTGCGTCGTCAGCCCATAGACATCCTCGGCATTGCGCACGCCATAGGGCGTGTGGGCGTTGTCACCGAAGTAAACGAACGGCACCTCCGGCAAGCGCCGGCTCACCGCATCCAGAACGGTCAGCCCGCCCAGCCCACTATCGAAGATCCCGACTGCCATCAGTAAATCCGCGGCCCCTTTTCGCTTTTCTCGTCCCGGTACCGGTCGTCGAACTCGAACCCGTAGTCGAGCGACTTCAACGGCTTTGGCGAAAGGGAATAGGTCTCGGCCCTCAGAAAGTCCATCATTGCCTTTGGATCACCGGCCCGCATCGCAAGTTTTTCCTGATCTATGGGCTCCCCGATGGCAACCCGGACAGGATCGTCCACCCGCTTGCGGAACTCCTTGATGAGCAGAGCCAGCCGCAAGGTCGAGTGCAGGTGGCTGGCGAACTGGAACAGACGGCTGTTGTGCCCCTCGAAAAAGATCGGCACGACGGTGGCGTTGGACTTGGCCACCATCTTGGCCGTGAAGCTGCGCCAGCCAGGGTCCATCGGACGTGTGAAAGGCTTGGCCGACGTAGAGACGGTGCCGCCGGGAAACACCCCAATCGCGCCGCCCGCATCAAGGTAACGCAGGGCTTCTCTGCGCGTTTCGAGGTTCTGGCGCATGGCCTCCTTGTTCTCTTCGAACGAGATCGGCAGGATGACCCGATTCAGATCCTCGGACTTTCCGAACACGCTGTTGGCAAGAATGCGAAAATCGCCTCGCACGATGCTCATGATGTGCCCCATCATCAACCCATCGAGAATGCCGTAGGGATGGTTGGCGATCAGGATCAACGGGCCTTCGGATGGAATATTGTCCAGACTTCCACCGATCACATCGAGACTGAGGCCATAGCGCGCAACCATCACGCCCCAGAAATCCTTGCCCTGCGCGACCTCGGTTTCGTAGCCCTCGGCACGACGGATCAGGCTGATGCGGCCGGTTGCGTTTTCCAGAACCCGGACAAACGCGCGACCGCCACGCGAGCGGACACTGTTGGCATAGGTGATGTCGCGGGCCACGTGTCGATCGGCCATCAGTTCCTCCGCATTGCCGGGCGAATTACCCCGATCCATCACCTTACGCTACCACATTTGACCGGGATGCGACGATTGCGATAACGCGGATGTGCGGCGGCAAGCGGCCGGCCCCCAAGGCGCGGTTTCGACTGCGCGCTCCGGGACCAACCGGACGCTCGGCGGATTCCCCCCAAAGCGCTTTTGGCACAATGTGGATTTTTCCGACGACAGGGATATGATCCGGGCGCAGACCGTGGCATGAGACACCAAGTTAGAGCGTAAACAACATACCGGGTATGAAAGAATGGACTGGGACAAGTTAAGAATTTTTCATGCTGTGGCGTCTGCAGGTAGCCTGACCCACGCCGGCGACTCCCTGCATCTGTCCCAGTCGGCAGTGTCCCGTCAGATCCGGGCGCTTGAGGAAAGCCTGAACACGACGTTGTTCCACCGCCACGCGCGAGGTCTGATCCTGACGGAACAGGGAGAGCTTCTTTATGACGCCACCCGTGGCATGTCCAAGCGGCTCGAAGCAGCCTCCGCACGTATCCGGGACAGCGAAGAAGAAGTGTTCGGAGAGCTTCGCGTCACCACGGCCCACGGCTTTGGCTCGCTCTGGCTGGCGCCACGTCTGGCCAAGCTCTATGCAAAATATCCAGACCTGAACATCGACCTGATGCTGGAAGAGCGGGTACTTGACCTGCCAATGCGGGAGGCGGACGTCGCCATCCGCATGAAGGAACCCTCGCAGGCCGACCTGATCCGCAAGCGGCTGATGACCGTGCGGATGCGGCTCTATGCGTCGCCGCAATACCTCGAACAATTCGGAACTCCGCTGACCCCGGACGACATGAAGGATCACCGCCTGATCTGCCAGGGCGCCTCGTCCACGCAGGTAGCAGCCGGCGCGTCGATGGTGGAATGGCTGCTGGGACATGACATCACGGCCCGGTTGAACGTGAACAATTACTTCGGCGTGCTGCAATGCGTCATCAACCACCTCGGAATCGGCGTACTGCCCAACTACATCGTCGAGACCGACCCCAACCTCGTCCGGGTCCTTCCCGAGGTCGAAAGCGCCGAAGTTCCTGTTTTCCTTGCCTACCCCGAGGAACTGCGCCAATCCAAGCGGATCTCGGCCTTCCGTGATTTCGTGGTCGAAGAGATCCAGGCATCGCGCCGCCGCGCAGAACCCGATCCCACCTGATGTCGTTGCTCTTGCAACACAGGCAAGGCGGGTATTCGCACCTGCGGCAACTTTGGACTTGAACTGAACCGTACAGATTTCTATTTCGAATGTATCGACGGACAAGTAGTTGTTCGTCTTTACCTCCCTGTTGGACTTGGGCCGAGACTTGTTCTCGGCCTTTTTTTTGTGCTTTGGCCGGAGCCGAACCAGCCTGTCGACACAACCTCAGAAACGAAATTCTCCAGACAACAAACGCGGTTACGCTGCGATGCAGCACCAAAATGCCATGCTTGGATTTGCTGCAGCCTTCGCTAAGATGTCGGCGATTTCATCGGAGGATTCCAATGCTTGTCCGAAACCTGGCGGTTTCCGCAATTCTAGCACTCGCTCTCGCCACACCGGCACTCGCTGCCCAGTGCATTACCAGCAAGGGTCAGTTCGAAGCCTACAAACAAGGGCTTGCCCAGGACGCCCGTAAATCCGTGAAACAACGCGGCATGCAGGCACTCCAGGCGGCCCGGCTGTCCGGCATCACGTGGCGTTTCGAATCCAACCCGGCGAGTCAGTCGGGAACCCTCCAGGGCGACCCCGCGAAATTCCTCGCCAAGCGGAGCGGCAGCTCCGCTGAGGCTTTCATCAACCAGGCGCGCAGCAAGAAGGCAAAATACAAAACCCTCTTCACGGCGCTTGAACGACAGTACGGCGTGCCCGCCAATATCCTGGTAACGATTTGGGGGTTGGAGACGAGCTGGGGCGGCTATACCGGAGGAACGCCCATCGTCGATGGGGCGGTGACGCTGGCGTCCTATTGCCGGCGCCACCCACGTTTCGAGGATGACGCCATCGCCGCTCTCCAACTGGTTGATCGCGGTGTGATTTCCAGCGCGACCAAGGGTGGCCCCTCCGGTGAACTGGGGCATATGCAATTCCTGGCTGGAAACTGGGTCCGCTATGCCGTCGACGCGACCGGAGACGGCCGGGCCGATCCCTACAGCCCTGCCGACGCACTGGCCTCGGCCGCAAACATGTTGCGGAAAGGAGGCTGGCAACCCGGAAAACCCTATACTCAGGGGACCAAGAATTTCCGCGTTCTGAGCGTCTGGAACGACAGCGGCAACTACCAACGTGCGATTGCCTACTCGGCCAATGCCATCGGTAACTGAGACGTACGACCTGCTGGTTTTGCGATCGGTGCAAGCCGGTCGCGTCTCCACGCCATCGGTTCCGGCCCTTCAATGACCACATGTTGCCAGCGGGCCTCTTTCCCTTTTGCGTCGCAACGCCTAAAAGCGCAGCCGACAAAGGGGAATGTTCATGCACGAGCCAGCCATCACGCCGGAACTGATCGAGGCCCATGGCCTGAAACCCGAAGAATATGCCGAGATCCTGCGGATACTGAACCGCGATCCAAACTTCACCGAACTAGGCATATTTTCGGCGATGTGGAACGAACATTGTTCCTACAAATCGTCCAAGAAGTGGCTCCGGACATTGCCCACCACTGGCCCACAGGTCATCTGCGGACCCGGTGAGAACGCCGGCATTGTCGACATCGGCGACGGTCAATGCGTGGTCTTCAAGATGGAAAGCCACAACCACCCGTCCTACATCGAACCCTATCAGGGCGCTGCCACCGGCGTTGGCGGCATCCTGCGCGATGTCTTCACAATGGGTGCCCGCCCGATCGCCGCGATGAACTCCCTGTCCTTTGGCGAGCCCGCACACCCCAAGACGCGCAGCCTCGTCTCGGGCGTGGTGGCTGGTGTCGGCGGCTATGGCAACTGCTTTGGCGTGCCGACCATTGGTGGCGAAGTGCGCTTCCACCCTGCCTACAATGGCAACTGCCTGGTCAACGCCTTTGCCGCCGGCCTGGCCGACACCGATGCAATCTTCTATTCGGCGGCCTCCGGTGTCGGCATGCCCGTGGTCTATCTCGGTGCAAAAACTGGTCGGGACGGCGTCGGTGGAGCCACGATGGCCTCGGCCGAATTCGACGACACGATCGAGGAAAAGCGCCCCACGGTGCAGGTCGGTGACCCCTTCACCGAAAAGCGCCTGATGGAAGCCACTCTGGAGCTGATGCAGACAGGGGCCGTGATCTCCATTCAGGACATGGGCGCTGCAGGTCTTACCTGCTCGGCTGTCGAGATGGGCGACAAGGGCGGTCTGGGCATTCGGTTGAACCTCGATTCTGTGCCGCAGCGCGAATCAAACATGACGCCCTACGAGATGATGCTGTCGGAGAGCCAGGAGCGCATGCTCATGGTGCTGCGCCCCGCGAAAGAGGCCGAGGCCCGCGCCGTCTTCGAAAAGTGGGACCTTGATTTCGCGATTGTTGGCGAGACCATTCCAGAGGACCGTTTCCTGATCGAACACGGCGGCGCTGTGGTCGCAGACCTGCCGCTGGCAACGCTGGCCGGCTCCGCCCCGGAATACGACCGTCCGTGGGAGCCAACACCCCCTGCCACCGAAATGGACCCGGTGCCCGAGATCGACCCGATTGATGCCCTGAAGGCGTTGATTTCATCTCCGAACTATGCGGCAAAGTCATGGGTCTACGAGCAATACGACCACATGGTCATGGCCGACACGGTGCGCGTGCCCGGCGCGGGTGCCGGCATCGTGCGCGTGCATGGTACCAACAAGGCGCTGGCCTTCACCTCCGACGTCACGCCGCGCTACGTGCGCGCCAACCCCGTCGAGGGCGGCAAGCAGGCGGTGGCCGAAGCTTACCGCAACCTCTGCGCCGTGGGCGCGAGACCGCTGGCCACCACCGACAACCTGAACTTTGGCAACCCGGAAAAGCCCGAGATCATGGGGCAACTCGTCGGTGCCATCCAGGGCATTGGCGAGGCGTGCATCGCTCTCGACATGCCGGTCGTGTCCGGCAATGTCTCGCTCTACAACGAGACCGACGGCGAGCCGATCCTGCCCACGCCGACCATCGGCGCGGTCGGCTTGCTCGATGACCTTGATCACCTGATCGGCCGCGACGCCCGCGAGGGCCATGTGCTGTTGCTTCTGGGGCAAACCCAGGGCCATCTGGGCCAGTCAGCCCTGCTGGCCGAGGTCTTTCACCGCGAGGATGGGGACGCGCCGCATGTGGATCTCGACCAGGAATGGGCGCATGGCGAATTCATCCGCGCCAACCGCGCCTGGATCGACGGCTGCACCGACCTGTCCGACGGCGGGTTGGCACTCGCGGCCTTCGAGATGGCCGAAAACGCCGGCGTCGGCGTGGTGCTGGATCCGGCCGACACGCCAACGCTGTTCGGCGAGGATCAAGCCCGCTATCTGATCACCTGCTCCTTCGACAAGGCCGAAGCATTGATGGTGGCCGCAGGTCAGGCCGGTGTCCCGATCGAAACCGTCGGTCGATTTGCCGGTGACACGGTGCGCATGGGAAGCTCCGAGGCGCCGCTGGCAGACCTCTCGCGCCTGTTTCGCGGCGCTTTCGCCGCTGCCGTCGGCTGATCTGCGCAGAGCGCAGCCCGTTCACAATCGTGTGACGGCGAACGGGCATCGGTGATCGACACGCCAGTGCCACCGGCGATGCATGGGAAATGGGCAATGCCCGGGCCGTTTCCCGCCGACCGATCTCGCCCCTGCCTGATCCGAGCCGCGGGCTTGCAGCGGCGGCCCCGCCCCCTTAGATTTGCGCCGACGCACAGCATCAGCAGCAGGGAAACCGCTCATGGCCATAGAGGCCCAGGAAATCGAAGACCTCATCCGTACCGGCTTTCCGGACGCAAGGATCACGATCACCGATCTTGCCGGCGACGGAAACCATTTCGCCGCAGAGGTGATCGACGAGAGCTTTCGCGGCCAGAATCGCGTGCAACAACAGCGTGCCGTCTATGCCGCGCTCAAGGGCAAGATGGACGGGAACCATGGAGAATTGCACGCGCTGGCCCTGACCACCAAGATCCCGGACTGACGGCGGATCGGTATCCGCCATGCCGGGTTGGCTCCCCTGGGCGCTTGGCGCGATGGCGGCCTTTGCCATTGTCGCGACGTGTGCCGAAGCCTATGTGAAGCGGAACCGGCACCGACCGCTGGCGTGGATGCGCCCGGGCAAGGCACGAACCGGCGGAGAATTCGGGCTGGACGCGATCGACTCGCCGCAAGGGGATGACGTACCTGCGAACAGCAACGTCTCCGAGGACCAAGATTGGCGACCGACCCGCCACCACTGACACGACGCTTCGGCGCACAGCAAGGAAACGAGACATGACCGACGCAAAGAACCGTATCGAGGAAACCGTCAAGGCCAACGACGTGGTGCTGTACATGAAGGGCACCAAGACCGCGCCGCAATGTGGCTTCTCCAGCCGGGTCGCCGGTGTTCTGAATTTCATGGGCGTGGATTTTTCCGACGTGAACGTTCTGGCTGACGACGAGATCCGCCAGGGCATCAAGGAATACTCCGACTGGCCGACCATCCCCCAGCTCTACGTCAAGGGCGAGTTCGTGGGCGGTTGTGACATCATCACCGAGATGACCCTCTCGGGGGAGCTCGACACCCTGTTCGAGACCAGTGGTGTTACCTACAACAAGGACGCCGCCGACAAGATTCGTCAAGCCAACGCCTGACCGCTCGGCACCCTTGTCGATCCTGCGGGACCGTTCCAGTGGCAATGCATCGGTTGGCCCACAACCACCGCATTGCCGCTGGGGACGTCAAGTTGGTCGCTCCCCAGAGAGTCGCACACCGCGCGGGTGTCATCCACGGGTGCTTCGGCCTTGAAGCCCCCACCTGACTTGTGCCGCCACCCACATTTCACTTCCTCTCTGATGTGCAGAACCTGACCGGCAACATCATGCTGTCGGTTGCACTGTCGTCGCCAACGACCGCGACTGCGAATGTGCGCTCCACCCACAGGCCCCAAACGGCCCCGTCAAACGTCGTGTAGCTTCAGGTTGGGCACGGGTCACATCGGGGCGACACGCCGACCGATCCACATGGGCTCAGTCTGCGGATCGCCCACCAACCGACAAGCCTGGATCACTAGCTGGCCGACTTTTCTTCGGCCAAGGCCGCCAGGGCTTCCGCCCGCGCCGCAAGTTCCGCTAACGTATCCGTGACGGATGCCGGGATCACCGGCACCTCTATCCGGGTCGGTTCCGGCGCTGGTGCGGACTTCATCTGTTCGAGCAGTCGTTCCTGTCGCGCCAGCTTTTCCTCGGCAACCGAGGCCTTCTCCTCGTAGGCCGCCGTACGATCCGCCAACATCAGCCCCGCCATCAACAACATCCGCATTTCCGGCATCCGTCCGATCTGACTGACCAACGCCTGTGCCTCGCGGTCCAACATCGCCGCTGCGGAATGCAGGTATTGCTCCTCGCCGTCCTGACAAGCCACGGCAAAGTCCTTGCCACCAATCGAGATTTTGACTTCAGGCATCCAGTTGCTCCTTCACCAGCGGTTCCAGAGCTGCAATCAGCTCATCCAGTTCGGCGCGATCCGTGCTGCGGCTTTCCGACAGCGTTTTCACTTCGGCTTCAAGCTCCGAGATCCGCTCCTGTTGGCGATCCTTCATCGACTTCAGCGAGCCAACCCGTTCGCGCAGTTGCGCACTTGCAGTCGTCTCGGCCTCCAGCGCCTGCTCCAGGCGGCTCACCTCGGCCTCGGCCATTTCGGCCCGCTCCTGCGCCCCGCTGGCCTCTGCTTGCGCTGCCTCGGTGGCTGCACGTGCCTCGTCCAACGCCTCGGCCGGCACCCCCTGCGGGCTCTCGAATGCCTCGACCGCTTGCCCGATCCGGGCCATAGCGGCTGAAATCCGGCCTTCCAGCTCGGCAATATCGCTCATTCTGCGCTCCCCGTTCTTCTGCTCTTTTCCCGGGGGGCCTGTCGCTTCTGGCTGCGAATCGCCCCGCCCATGCATTGGGACAAGTTTATCCAAGTCATTCACCGAATGCGCCCCTCTTTGTGGCCAGACACTTACGGGTGCTTCTTCATGTCCCAACCCAGTTCTTGACCCCCGCGCCCCCCCTGCTACACCGCCTTGAACGTCAAAAAGACCCGCCGCACTCCGGCGCGCCGCAAACGAAGAGGATCCAGACGTGGACATCGCAGCCCTGAGAGACGCCCATCCCGAACACTGGCAGAAGGCCTGCGCCATTCGGGCGCTGACCCTCGATGCCGTCGCGGCCGCCAATTCGGGCCACTCCGGCATGCCCATGGGCATGGCCGACGTCGCCACCGTGCTCTACGAAAAGCACCTGAAGTTTGATGCGTCCAACCCCGAATGGCCAGACCGCGACCGGTTCATCCTGTCGGCTGGTCATGGCTCGATGCTGCTCTACTCGCTGCTGCACCTGACCGGTTCTCCGGACATGACGCTGGAGCAGGTGAAGAACTTCCGTCAACTCGGCGCCATCACCGCCGGCCACCCGGAATTCGGCCACGCCCGCGGTGTGGAAACCACCACCGGGCCGCTTGGCCAGGGTCTTGCCAATGCGGTCGGCTTTGCGATGGCCGAAGAGCACCTGCGCGCAACCTGGGGCAAGCTCGCCTTTGATCACTACACCTACTGCATCGCTGGGGACGGCTGCCTGATGGAAGGGGTCAGCCACGAGGCGATTGCACTGGCCGGACGGCAGCGGCTCGGTCGGCTGATCGTGTTGTGGGACAACAACGGCATCACCATCGACGGCAAGGTCGAGCTGTCCGACAAGACCGACCAGAAGCAGCGCTTCCGCGCCGCCGGTTGGCAGGTGCTGGAATGCGATGGCCACGATCCCGTCGCCATCGATGCCGCCCTGACGCAGGCAAAATCGACCCGCAAGCCGACGATGATCGCCTGCACGACGCATATTGCGCTTGGGTCATCGGCTCAGGACACCTCCAAGGGCCATGGCGCCCTGACCAGCCCTGAACTGATCGCCGACACCAAGCTGGCCTATGGCTGGCCCTACGGTCCGTTCGAGATCCCGGCCGAGGTCAAACAGGCATGGGAAGCCATCGGTGCCCGTGGTCGTGAGGCCCGCGAAGGATGGGAAGCCCGCATCAGCGGCCTTCCGGAACGGCGTCGCAAGAGCTTCGAGCGGGTCCTCGCCGGCCAGATGCCGGAACGCCTGACGCGTGTGCTACGCAACTACCGCAAGACGCTCAGCGAAGAAGCCCCCAAGGTTGCAACCCGTTCGGCCAGCGAAATGGCCCTGAACGTCATCAACCCGTTGGTCCCCGAGACCTTTGGCGGCTCGGCCGACCTGACCGGATCGAACAACACCAAGTCGTCCGAGATGACGGTGTTCGATCAGAGCAACCGCCGTGGCCGCTATGTCCACTACGGCATCCGTGAGCACGGCATGGCAGCCGCGATGAACGGCATGGCCTTGCATGGCTTCATGCGCCCCTATGGCGGCACCTTCATGTGCTTCACGGACTACGCCCGCCCAGCGATGCGCCTGTCTGCGCTGATGGGTATTCCGGTGGTCTATGTGATGACCCATGACAGCATCGGCCTGGGCGAAGATGGCCCGACGCACCAGCCGGTCGAGCACCTCGCGATGCTGCGCGCAACGCCGAACACGCTGGTGTTCCGCCCCGCCGATGCCGTGGAAACCGCCGAAGCCTGGGAACTGGCGTTGGAACAATCCGCGACACCCTCGGTTCTCGCGCTGTCCCGTCAGGGGCTGCCGACCCTTAGAACGACCCACAAGCCCGACAACCAGTCGGCGAACGGTGCCTACGTGCTGGCGGAGTCCGACGGACCCTGCAAGGCGATCCTGATGGCAACGGGTTCCGAGGTCTCGCTCGCCATGGAGGCCCGTGCGTCCCTGCAGGCCGAGGGCATCGGCACCCGCGTCGTCTCGGTTCCCTGCATGGAGCTGTTCGAAAAGGCGGATGCGGATTACCGCAGTTCGGTCCTGCCGGCAGGCCCGGTCCGCGTCGCAATCGAAGCCGGTGTGCGTCAAGGCTGGGATCGCTGGCTCTGCGCCGAAGGCGGCGACGGCACCAAGGCGGGTTTCATCGGCATGGACAGTTTCGGTGCCTCGGCCCCGGCCAATGTCCTTTACGAGCACTTCGGCATCACAGCCGCCGCGACCGCCAGCAAGGTGAAGGACCTGCTCTGAGCAGATCCTGACCGGTTGTTCTAAAGGACAGGCCGCGCACCATTGCGCGGCCTGACTTTTTTCATCGGAGGGACACGCGTCGCGGTTTTTCCGGGTCACGGTCACGCCGGCCCGATGCAGTCGCTCATCCCTGCCTTCAAGCTCCCGCGCGGCGTCAGCCGCGCCCGGCCCAACGGGGTTTCAACGCATCTCGATGCGGGAAATGCGGGCGGGAGCCCCTTGGGTTCAGGCGATGTCCTTGCGGCGGAACAGGTTCATGACCGGCTGGATCACGTAAGTCGCAACCGGCACAACCAACAGGCCAACCACGATCCCGAAAACCCCATCGAGAAACGCCGTCACGCCCCAGGCGACCGCTCCCGCCGCCCCTTCTGGCACCATCGCGGCAGCAGCAATCGCGATGTCGTGGATCGTGTGACCGATCAGGCCGACACCAAGCTGCTCCAGTCCGTGAACGATGATGCTGCCACCAACCCAGAGCATCGCCGCCGTTCCGACCGTTGTCAGAAGCGACATGAACGTGGGCATGCCGCGCACGATCCCGCGACCGATCCAGCGCGTCAGCCCCAACCTGCCCTTCTGCGCCATCAACAATCCGACATCGTCAGCCTTTACGATCAGCGCCACCGAGCCATAGACCAGCACCGTGATCCCGACCGCTACCAGCGCCAGCGTCAACGCCACCGACCAGATGTTTCCGTCGGGGATCGCCGACAGGGCAATCGTCATTATCTCGGCGGACAGGATGAAATCCGTCTTGATCGCCCCGGCCACGCGCGATTCTTCCAGATGGCCCGGATCCGTCGGCTCGGCATGCTCGGCATCGTGCACCGCATGGGGGCGCAGAACATGCAGGATCTTTTCGGCCCCCTCGAAACACAGGTACGATCCGCCCAGCATCAGCAATGGAGTGATCATCCACGGCGCAAAACTGCTCAACAGCAGGGCTGCCGGCAACAGGATCAGCATCTTGTTGCGGATCGATCCAAAGGCGATACGCCCGACGATTGGCAACTCGCGAGCGGCGGCAAAGCCCATCGTGTATTTCGGCGTCACGGCGGCATCGTCGATGACCGCCCCGGCGGCCTTGGCCCCCGCCTTGACCGCATCGTCGATCACCCCACCCGCGACCTTGGCCGTCGTCTTGGCCGCCTGCCCCGCAATGTCATCGATCGACGCCGCCGCAACCTTGGCTAGTGCTGCAACATCATCCAGCAGGGCCAGCAATCCACTCATATCGTCCTCACGGTTCCGGGGTTCCCGACCCACCCTAGTGTGGCAACGGTCCGGTTCCAACCCGCCGGATCGCATTTGCGCATGCCCAGTCGCCGATGTCAGAACGCCGGAAGGTCCTCCAGCCGAAACGCCGTACGGATCTGCGCCAGCCGATCAGCGTCCTCGATGCGATTGCGCTTGAGATACCGCAGCTTGCCATCCATCCGGCCGCGCCGTTCGACCATGTTTTCGCCGTGGTTGACCATGTAGATCGCCGCCGCAAACGGCACCGGGTCCAGCGGCAGCCCGTGCAGTGCCATCTGGCCCTCGATCCGCACATGTGCCCGCAATTTCATCAGAAGGCTTTCGAACCCACCTGCCCGGGGACGGAAATCCACCCGGACGGCATGGCTCGATCCGCAAAAGTGTTGAAACGCCAACCTGTCGGGCCGTGTGGCGTCGGGTGGGGCAAGCTTGGCAAACACCCCGGCCGGCACGTCGGCGATGTAGCCGGTATCGATCACATAGCCACGACCGTTGTTGTCACCACAGGCATGGGCGACCACCTCGGGGTGCAACAGGTCGTCAGCGTCGAACTGCATGTAATAGCCGTCACCCGCAGCCCGGCGAGAGATGTCGCGCACCATGTGCACTCGCTTGTCGCCCTTGTCATAAAACTTGTCCGACCCGTCGAACGGCAAAAACCTGACCTGTTCGTCGAACTCCACCCCATCGGGTCGATCCTGGCCACAGACCACGGCCTCCCATCGCCCGGAGGTCTGGTTGCGGAAAGACGCCAATGTCCGGGCAAGGTTCCTCTGCACGACTTCCCAGTCGCCCGATCGTCGGCGCGATACCAGCGGAACGGCAAAGAACACCGTTGGGCTGTCAGAGGGCGGAGCCGTGCGAAACCTCTGACGCCAGACCCAGGCATCAAGGCGCATCTGGACGTCCGTCTTGCCCTTCAGGACATTCCGGATGGACTTGCCGATGGATTTCGACATGCGGCGTGGCCTCCAGACCGTCACTTCTCCTGCCACAGGTTTCCCCTGTTCCGCTCGAAAATGCCAGCCCCGTCCCACTCGAATTGCAGCGGTTCGTTTCCAACGATAAGGGTTTGTCAGGAAGCGCTGCGTAGAAGGGACATCATGAGCAACCGCGGATGGTTCATTCTGGCACTGATACTGGCAGCCCTGGTCGCAATCAACTTTGCCATGGGCTGGCAGTTACACGTCTTCCTCGGTCGCAAGTTCGTCGACCTGATCGACTGGACCGCGTTCTGGCGTTAGGTTGCCCGCGCTCAGCAATCCACCCCTAGCTTTTCCTGCAACGCCGTCCGAACCTCGGGCGGAACAAATTGCGAGACATTGCCGCCCAGCCGCGCGATCTCCTTCACCAGTTTCGACGCGATCGCCTGGTGCTGTGCCTCGGCCATCAGGAACACCGTCTCGATGGAATCATCGAGCCTGCGGTTCATCCCGACCATCTGGAACTCGTATTCGAAGTCGGCCACCGCTCGAAGCCCCCGAATGATCACGGCGGCACCGACATCGCGGGCGCAGTCAATCAGCAGGTTCTCGAACGGATGCGCGACGATCTCGCACCCGGTGTCGTCGGCGATGCTGGCGCATTGGGTCTCGATCATGGTGACCCGTTCTTCCAGGCTGAACAGAGGACCCTTGTCGCGATTGATCGCGATCCCGATCACCAGACGGTCAACCAGGACGGTCGCACGTCGGATGATGTCCATATGCCCCATCGTAACCGGGTCGAAGGTCCCCGGATAAAGGCCGATCCGCATGTTCGTGCTCCCTGATCTCCTTCGGCGCACCCGGTGCGTGCCTGCCTCCAGGACAGATCCCCCCGCGCCACCACTCGATATCCGCGCGCCCTTAGCATGCCGCAATGCGGCGCTCCAGAATAAAATTTCACAAACTCGCGTTGAGAATGCCGAATGTGACCATGTGACCCCGGGCAACCAGCGTGCCCAAGGCCAAGGAGCAAATCAGTGACCCATGATCATGCCTTCGAGGGCAACCTTCTCCATCGCCAGTTCCGACAGGCGCGCCTTGACCACGTCGCCGATCGTGATCAGCCCGACCATGCTGCCATCCTTCAGAACGGGCATGTGGCGGAAGCGGCCTTCGGTCATGCGTTCGAGGACGGACTCAGCAGAATCCCCCAAGGCACAGGTCTCGATGTCGGAGGTCATCATGTCATCGACCTTCTCCGACATGCAGACCGCACCGCGCCGGCCCAGCTCACGGACGATGTCGCGTTCCGACAGAATGCCGGCAGCATCCTTGCCATCCGCTGACACCACGACCGTCCCGATCCGTTTGTCAGACAGCACCCGGGCAACTTCCTCGACACTCGTTCCCGGCGTCACCGTGATCACGCCCTCATCGCCCTTCGACTTCAGAATCTGCTGGACTATCATGATACTGGCCCCTTCCCTGTTTCACTGATCTCTCTGTGCCCAGCGTCGTCCGAGGCGATGCCTCCTGTCAATCCTTCGCGCACCTTAGCCATTTCACGGCGCATTCCATCGACCAGCAGGTCCGCAAACCGCGACAACCGGCGCACCCGCGCGTCATCCGCGTGCCGGATCAGGTAGAAACTGCGGGTCAGGCCAAAGGCATCCGGCAGGATCTGGGTCAGAAACGGGTCACCCAGCAGTGCGAAGTCATGGGTGACAGCCAGCCCAGCCCCTCTTCGGATCATATGAAACTGCACCGCGACAGAGTTGGAGGCCAGAGCCGGTCGTTCGACCCCCAGGCTGCCCAGGTAATCCAGTTCCTTGTCAAAAATCATTTCGGGAATATACCCGACAAGCCGATGCCCCTTCAGGTCCTCGATGGTCCGGATCGGAGAGGTCGTTGCCAGATAGCTGCGCGCCGCTGCCAGCACGAGCCGGTAATCGGTGATCTTTTGAACCGTCAACCGCCCTGCCGTCGGCGCGCTGACACCGATTGCAAGATCCGCCTCGCGCCGGTTCAGGTTGAAAACCCGTGGCAGGGCAACGACCTGCACCTCCAGTCCGGGGTGGCGGGAGACGATCTGTGCCAGAACCTGCGGCAGCAGGAAGTTGGCGCAACCGTCCGGCGCCCCGATGCGCACCGTGCCACTCAACCGGTCGGCCTGGCCGCGCACGGCGTCCTCGGCATGGGTCATCGCCTGTTCGGCCTCTTCTGCATGGGGAAACAGGCGTTCCCCGGCTTCGGTCAGGGCATAGCCCTGCGGCGATTTCAGGAACAGCGGCGCCCCGAGTGCGGCCTCCAGACGGGCAATTCGGCGCCCGATCGTGGCCGGGTCAAGCGTCAACCCCGCCCCCGCCGCCGACAGGCTGCCCTGACGCGCCACTGCCAGAAACACTCTCAAGTCATCCCAACTCTGTGCCATCGCCCCGCCCTTCGTCTTGCAAAAACGCAAAACCCTTTTGGCAACCTGCCGCTTCTCGGGGCATCTGTGCAAGGCTATTGTCGCGCCAACCAATCAGGGAGATTTCCATGGAACAGCTCGGTCACTTCATCAACGGTCAACACGTCGCCGGCACCTCGGGTCGCAGCGCGGACGTATTCAACCCCGCCACGGGCGAAGTTCAGGCACAGGTCGCGCTGGCCTCCACGGCCGAACTGGACGCCGCCGTGGCAGCCGCCGCCACCGCACAACCGGCATGGGCCGCGACCAACCCGCAGAAGCGCGCCCGCGTGATGATGGCTTTCGTCAGCCTGATCAATCGGGACATGGACAAGCTGGCCGAGGCCCTGAGCCGCGAGCATGGCAAGACCTTTGTCGATGCCAAGGGCGACGTGCAGCGTGGCCTTGAGGTGATCGAATACTGCATCGGTGCGCCGCAACTGCTGAAGGGCGAGTTCACCGACAGCGCCGGCCCAGGCATCGACATGTATTCGATGAAGCAGGCACTGGGCGTGGTGGCCGGCATCACGCCGTTCAACTTTCCGGCCATGATCCCGCTGTGGAAGATGGGCCCGGCGCTGTCCTGCGGCAACGCGATGATCCTGAAGCCCTCCGAGCGTGACCCCTCGGTCCCGCTGATGCTGGCCGAACTGCTCAAGGAAGCCGGCCTGCCCGATGGCATCCTGCAGGTGGTCAACGGTGACAAGGAAGCCGTCGATGCGATCCTTGACAACGAGACAGTGCAGGCCGTGGGCTTTGTCGGCTCGACGCCGATCGCGCATTACATCTATTCGCGCGGTTGCGCCAACGGCAAGCGCGTGCAGTGCTTTGGCGGTGCCAAGAACCACATGATCATCATGCCCGACGCCGATCTGGACCAGGCGGCGGACGCGCTGGTCGGGGCCGGATTCGGCGCAGCCGGCGAACGTTGCATGGCGATCTCGGTTGCCGTTCCGGTGGGCGAAGAAACCGCCGACCGCCTGATTGAAAAGCTTGTGCCGCGCGTCGAGGCCCTGAAGGTCGGCCCCTATACCGCTGGCGCGGATGTGGATTACGGCCCGGTCGTGACGGCCGCCGCCAAGGAGAGCATCCTGAAGCTGGTGGAAACCGGCGTGGCCCAGGGCGCGGAACTTGTGGTCGATGGCCGCGACTTCTCGCTGCAAGGCTACGAGGATGGCTTCTTTGTCGGGCCGCACCTGTTCGACCGCGTCACCCCGGACATGGATATCTATCGCAAGGAAATCTTTGGCCCCGTTCTGTCGACCGTGCGCGCCCAGACCTACGAAGAGGCCATTGGTCTGGCGATGGACCACGAATACGGCAACGGCACCGCGATCTTCACCCGCGATGGCGACACCGCGCGTGACTTTGCCAACCGGATCAACATCGGCATGGTTGGCATCAACGTGCCGATCCCGGTGCCGCTGGCCTATCACACATTTGGCGGCTGGAAGAAGTCGGGCTTCGGCGACCTGAACCAGCACGGCCCGGATGCGTTCAAGTTCTACACACGCACCAAGACGGTCACCTCGCGCTGGCCGTCCGGTATCAAGGAAGGCGGCGAATTCTCGATTCCTGTCATGGAGTGATCACAGCCTTGCGCTGATTTGCGGAAGCCCGGCCACTGGCCGGGCTTCTTGCGTTTTGGCGCTCCGTGGCGGTGTGGTACCCTGCCCGATACGTGCAGAATGTCGAAACCGAACGGAGGAGCGGTCAATGCGCTGGAGCGATTGCATGAAGCTGAGCGACGTGCGGGAGTACAAGGAGTATCTATCGGGGTGTCCCGGCGTCTATGAAATCGGCCATGTTCGCGGCGAATGGTTTTACCCGAAATACGTTGGAAAGGCCTCGTTGACCGCCAAGAGCGATCTTTTCAGTCGGCTGAAAAGCTACACCTATCCAAGCAGTCGCAACAACGCGCACGTCGTTCACCGGTTGCGATCCGAATATAACAACGTCTGGTTCCACGTCCTGCGCATCACCGACGAAGTCTGGACGGAAAGCCGGCTGCAGGTCATCTTCGGGATCAAGGGCGATGGCCTGTATGAATGGAACAAGAAAGAAGAATCCGCGTTCAAGAACCGGGTCTGCAAGCGCTAGAACGTGTTGGGGCCCCGGATCAGGAGCCAATGGTCCGCGCGTATAGCCGGCTTTGGCCGCCCCGCGCGGCCGCGACCCACCCGGCCCCGACCCCAAGCGCGCGCACCCCGCGCAGCCTGCTATGACTGCCGAGAATCGGGCTCAGCAAGATCCGAAGGCACCCGGACAGGCCCTTGCCGACCGCGTGAAAGATCGCGCGCGGCCAGACCGGCCTGCCGCGGGCAACATATTCGAACTGCACCTTGGCCAGGGTCTGCGATTTCGAGCGTGTGTAGAGGTACCTTTGCGTCAACCGTTCACGCGGCATTTCTTCCTCCACCACCGCTGTGGCGATCCAGCCGGTGAGCAGACCCGCCGCAACGGCCTGCCGCGACAGTCGGGTATCCGATCCTCCCGTTCTGCGTAGTGTCTCGTCAAAACGCAGCCCGCCATCTGACAGCACGGAAAGTCGGCAGATCCAGTTGTTGGTGGGCAGGTCGCGGGGCCGGGCCTGCGCCGCCATGCGCGCCTGCCGCTCCACCGCCATACGCTCGTAGAACGCCATCATTTCCTGTTCACCGCGCGCAAGTTGCCCGGAGGGCGCAACCGGCACCACCGGCCCTGCCGCAAGGTCCAGCCCATTCCGAACGGCGGCGCCATGCAACTCTACCAGCCAGTCCGTGCGAACGGTCTCGTCGTCATCCACAAAGACCAGCCAGTCGGCCCCGGCCTCCTGCGCGGCCTTCAGCGCGGCATTGCGCGCGAAGGGGATTCCCGGTTCAGTCTCCAGTCGCAGGTCCATCGGTCCTGGCAACCCGGTGGGCATCGAGAGGGTCAACGCCTCGGCGTTCTCGACGATGACGAACCGCACATCGCTGTCGGACGGTAGACTGATACTCCGCAAAGACTCAAGCAACCGGCCCAGCATTTCGGGCCGCCCGCGCGTTACCGTCGCCACCACGATCCTGTCGGTCATTGCCTGCGGCTCCCTGTCAGTGCCAAGACCCTTTTCGGGAAAGCAATTTGTTGTCAAGAAAGCCTTCCGATAGAGTGGCCGCGACCGGCATGGAGAGATTGATGAGAACCTGTATCATGACCGGCGACTTTTACCGCGCCGGCGAGACATTCATCAATCGCCACATCCAGCATATCTTTGGTGGCGCTGTCGGTGTCGTGGCTCGTGTGGCCGATGCGCCCGATCCATTTGGCCTGCCCCACCTGATCCTGCACGACGTTCGCGGCACGCTTCTGCACCGCGGGTTGGCCGCCCCCGAGGCCCTGTCGAACCGGCTGCGGTACCAGACATCGCGGGTGCCATCGGGCCAGGCACGGCGACATCTGCAGACTTTCCTGCGGGAGACCCGGACAGAGGTCGTCCTGGCCGAATTCGGCACACAAGCACTGGCCATCGCGCCTGTGGCACGGGGGCTTGGCCTGCCGGTGTTCACTTATTTTCGCGGCGTCGATGCCTCACGCTCGCTGAAAAAGCCACGGATGTGCGAAGCCTATCGCAGGTTGATGCCGCAACTGGCGGGCGTGTTTTCCGTCTCGCAATTCCTCGTCGACAACCTCGCGGCCCATGACATCATCCATCCCAACACTCACGTCGTGCCCAGCGGCGTCAACGTCGATCTGTTCCGGCCCGTGGACAAGACCCCCGGCAGCTTTGTCGCCGTCGGCAGACTTGTCCCGAAAAAGGCGCCCGACATCACGATCCGCGCCTTTGCCAGCGCGGCAACCGACCACCCCAATGCAAATCTGACCCTGATCGGTGACGGCCCCCTGACCGAGCCCTGCCGAGCGGCCGCTGCCGCCTCGGGGCTGGCGGATCGCATCACCTTCACCGGTGCCCTGCCGCACGACCAGGTTCGCGAAATCGTTGCTCGGTCGGAGGTCTTCCTGCAACATTCCGTTACTGCCCCTGACGGCAACACCGAGGGCCTGCCAACCGCGATCCAGGAGGCGATGGCCTGCGGATGTGTCGTCGTCTCGACCGAACACGCCGGCATTCCAGAAGCCGTGGAGCCGGGCGTGAACGGTTGGCTGGTAGCCGAACACGACGAGGCGGGGTTCGCATCCGCAATCTCTGCCTGCCTGACAGCTGGCAAGGAAGGTGGGCTGGCCGACATGGCAAAGAATGCCCGTCAGATCGCCGAGGTGCGGTTCGACAATGGCAAGCTTTTGGCCAAGACCGAAGGGATCATCCGGGATACCCTTGCAGCAGGTGCAGCATGAAGATCCAGCAACCGCTCCGCCCACGGTCCGCCTTTGGCGACTGGCTGCACGAGGCAAAGATCTCCGCGCGCTATCACCTGGACGGTATGACCGGCTATCCGCGCCTGCTGAAACAGGCCGAACGGCGACTCGGTTACCGGCCGGATCATCGCAACCCGAAAACGTTCAACGAAAAGATCCTGTGGCGCAAGCTGCATGACCGAAATCCGCTGTTTCCAATCGTCTCCGACAAGGTGCGCCTGCACGACTACTTGCGTGACATCCTTGGCGCAGACCGGGCGCAGGCCATCTTGCCGGACCTGCTGCTGGTCACCGACGATCCCGACAGCATCGACTTTGCGACCCTGCCGGCAGATTACGTGATCAAGTCGAACCACGCCAGCGGCTGGAATATCTTCGTGCGTGCCGACGACCCCGTGGACGAGGCGCGGGCACGGCAGGAGTGCAAGCGCTGGTTGCGCCTGAGTTATGGCAAGCTGAAGCGCGAAGACGCCTACCTGCATATCCCGCGCCGGATAATGATCGAAGGTTGGATGGAGGGCCCCGGCGGGCGGCCAGCCGATGATTTCAAGATGAACATGATCGGCGGAAAGCTGGCCTTTGGAATGTGGGCCGACGACAGGTTTGGCGATTTCACCCAGCACTATGTCGACGGCGATTTCCGGCGCCTGGCGTTCCGCACAAAGGATGTTGCGCTGCGCGACCTGCCGCCAAAGCCACGGCTCTTTGACGAGATGCTGGCCGTGGCCGAGGAACTCGGCCGCCAGTTCGACTCGGTCCGGGTGGATTTCATGTTCACGGAGGATCGTTTCGTGCTGAACGAATTGACGCTCTACAAGGACAGCGGAATGGACCCGTTTCGCCCCGAAAGGTACGATCGGGAGTTCGGTGACCTCTGGCACCTGCCCAATCTGGACGATCAAATCCGGTAGGCCATGCTTGCGCGGGCCGTGCGGCTCTGCCACGCTGGTTTCACGTCACGGGAGGGATGGTCATGTCGCGCACCGCGCCGGCGCTGAGCCTTGGAATCGAAGAAGAATACCTTCTGGTCAACACCGAGACGCTGGAGCTGGCCAATGCCCCGACGGCGCTGATCGAGGAATGCTCGGGCGCGATGCAGGGGCAGGTCAGCCCCGAATTCCTGCAATGCCAGATCGAGATCGGCACCAAGGTCTGCGCCGATACCTCGGCCGCGCGCGACGACCTCAAGCGGTTGCGCGCCACGGTGGCCCGCTGCGCTGCGCGTCACGGGCTGGCGCCGATCGCGGCCTCCTGCCATCCATTCGCGGACTGGAAACAGCAGGAACACACCGACAAGAGCCGCTACAACGAGTTGGAACAGGCCTTGGCGGGCGTCGCGCGTCGGCTGCTCATCTGCGGCATGCATGTTCACGTCGGGATCGAAAGCCCGGCGTTGCGGATCGACCTGATCAACCAGCTCAGCTATTTCCTGCCACACCTGTTGGCGATGTCGGCCTCCTCCCCGTTCTGGATGGGGCAGGATACAGGGTTGGCGAGCTACCGCCTGACCGTGTTCGACAACCTTCCGCGAACGGGCCTGCCGCCACAGTTGAACTCCTGGGCCGAATTCGAGCGGATGACCGGGGCGCTGGTGGACCTTGGCATTATCGAGGACAGCTCCAAGATCTGGTGGGACCTGCGCCCCTCGTCGCGCTTTCCCACTCTCGAAACCCGTATCTGCGACGTGCCGACACGGCTGGAGCACACGCTGACCATCGCCGCGTTGGCCCAGTGTTTCACACGGATGCTCTGGCGGCTGGCGGCCAAGAACCAGCGCTGGCGGATCTATGACAGCATGCTGATCGGTGAGAATCGCTGGCGGGCCCAAAGGTATGGGTTGAACGAGGGGATGATCGATTTCGGCCAGCGTGAGATCGTGCCGTTTTCGATGCTGGCGGACGAAATGGTGGACTTGCTGGGCGAAGACGCCGACGCGCTTGGTTGCAGGCAGGAAGTTGAAAACGTGCGGGCGCTGGTTGCGGGCGGCAACAGCGCCGACCACCAGCGCGAGGTGCGCAATGAACGATTGGCGGCGGGCGACAGCCCGGAGGAGGCCATGCGCGCGGTCGTCCGTCACCTGATCGACGCATTCCACGACGGCCTGTGAAGAGCGACGAGACAGATACCGCGCGGCCGCGGCCCGGGGCTCCCTCCCGCGCGAGCCACCGCACAGCTCTGACTCTGGCCGGTGGGCCGGGCCGCCAACAGACCGGGTCTGACGGTGCTGCCCGCTCGGTTGCGAGGGCGAGCCCCGCCGCCCCAGCAAGGGCCTAGGATACCATGGCAGCGACATTTCGGGAGACGGACCTTTACCCTCCGGTCAAGGCCCTGCTGGAACAACAGGGATACGTGGTGAAGGGCGAGGTCGGCGCGGCGGATGTCGTCGGCTGCCGCGATGGCGACGCTGCACCGGTCATCGTGGAGATGAAGACGGGGTTTTCCTTGTCGCTGTTCCATCAGGCCGTCGCACGCCAGACGCTCAGCGACATCGTCTACATTGCCGTGCCGCACCGCACCGGAAAACCGTTCCTGAAAGCCCTGAAGGAAAATACCGCGCTGTGCCGCCGGTTGGGACTCGGGTTGATCACGGTGCGGCTGGTGGACGGACACACCCAGATCCACCTGGATCCGGCCCCCTACCGACCACGTCAGTCCACCGCCGGGCGGACGCGGTTGCTGCGGGAGTTTGCTCGGCGCGAGGGCGACCCCAACACGGGGGGCTCGACCCGGCGCAACCTGATCACCGCATACCGGCAGGACGCCCTGCGGCTGGCGGCGCACCTGGCCGAACACGGCCCCAGCAAGGGCGCAGCCGTCGCCCAGGCGACCGGTGTCGCAGCCGCGACGCGCATGATGGCCGATGATCACTATGGTTGGTTCGAACGGGTCCAGACCGGGATCTACGCCCTGACACCCAATGGCACCCGGGCGCTGGAGGCGATGAGCGGTTGACCGCACATCGTTTCACATCCGCGTGTCTCGGCCTGCCTCCCCTCTGGACCGAAACCGAAGTCTCTGGCACATCGGGCGCAACAAGTAATTCAAATCGAGCAAAATCCAATGTCCAGATCCATGACACGCCGCCGGCTGATGGCCGGCCTCGGCGCCCTGCCGGTGCTTGCGGCGCCCGGTCTTCTTCATGCGCAGGCGACGGTCCAGACGGATCGCCCGAACACCGGTGCGCGACGCAACGTGTCCAGCTTCAGGGTCCGCAACTGGCAGGACCATTTCGACACTTTGGGGGTCGGCGCCATCGTCTGCGACGTGGACAGCCGCGCCGTCCATTATTGGGGGCCGGACGGAACGTTCCGGGTCTATCCCAGCTCCGTGCCACTGTCCGAAGAACTGACCAAGCGCGGTTACTCGGAGATCGTGCGCAAGAAGGTTGGCCCGACATGGACACCAACCGCCTCCATGCGCGAACGCGACCCCAGCCTGCCCGATTCAGTTGGCCCCGGCCCAGCCAACCCTCTTGGCACCCACGCCATGTACCTGGACTGGCCGGCCTATCTGATCCACGGAACGCATGACACCCGCAAGATCGGGCGGCCTTCGTCCTCCGGTTGCTTTGGGCTGTTCAACGAGCAGGTGGCACAGTTGTACCCGTTGGTTGAAATCGGTACGCAAGTCCGAGTGATGTAAACAGCGCCCCGCATGGACCGCGGAAGCCGCTGGTTTAACCAGGCGCGGCAGTGCAAGCTGTCACTGTAACGCGGGGTGGTTTCATGCAGGACCTGATCGAACGGTTCATCACGCTATGGGTTGTGATCGACCCGATCGGCACGATTCCGGTCTTTGTCGCGGTCACGGCCGGAATGTCATCCGCGCGCCGGCGCAGCACCGCGCTGCAGGCTGCGTTGGTGTCCGCCGGGGTGCTCCTGTTCTTCCTCGTCCTCGGTCAGATCCTGATCGATGCGCTCGGGATCGGCCTGTATTCCTTCCAGGTGGCCGGCGGGATCGTCCTGTTTCTGTTCGCGTTGACGATGATCTTTGGTGAGTCGAAACCGGATTCAGACATGCAGCTGGCCGAGACAGAGGAACAATCCGGGTTTGACGCGCCTGCGGTGGGGATATTCCCGCTCGCGGTTCCGTCTCTTGCCTCGCCGGGGGCCATGCTCGCGATCGTCCTGCTGACGGACAACACCCGGTTCGGCATTGCCAACCAGGCGGTCACGGCCGCCATCATGCTGTCCGTGATCGTCGCAGCCTATCTTGCCATGCGGCTTGCCGACCCCCTGATCCGCCTGATCGGACATGCCGGGGCTGCGATCATCAGTCGGGTCATGGGCATGATCCTGGCGTCCGTGGCCGCCGACGCCGTGTTGAGCGCGCTGCTGGTGATTGCCGAAACCGGCCAACTCTAGACTGCCCAACGCAGGCAGCACCTGCATTCCGGCAAGCCCGTTGTGCAAGAATGCCTCTTGCCTCCGAGCCCCCTCCCGTGGAAATTGAACGCACATTCAATTTCTGACGGCACTGTGGGAGGAGCCCTATGGATTTTGCACTGACCGAAGAACAGGCGGCGATCCTGGACATGGCCCGCGCGTTCGGAGAGGAGCACATCGCCCCCAATGCCCGAACCTGGGAGGCCGACGGCACGATTCCGAAGGACCTCTGGCCGAAACTGGCCGAACTGGGCTTCGGAGGGCTGTATGTCAGCGAAGACAGCGGCGGTTCCGGCCTGACCCGGCTGGACGCGACGCTGGTGTTCGAGGCGCTGTCGATGGCCTGCCCGTCGGTTGCAGCCTTCCTGTCGATCCACAACATGTGTGCCAAGATGATCGATACCTTCGGCTCGGACGCGTTGAAGGACCGGTATCTGCCGGGGGCGCTGAGCATGGAGACCGTGTTCTCCTATTGCCTGACCGAACCCGGCTCGGGCTCGGATGCCGCGGCCCTGAAAGCCCGCGCCTTGCGCACCAATGACGGTTTCAGACTGACCGGCACCAAGGCGTTCATCTCGGGTGGTGGATACTCGGATGCATACATCGTCATGTGCCGCACTGGCGAGGACGGGCCCAAGGGCATCTCGGCGATGGTGATCGAGGACGGGACCGAGGGATTGTCATTTGGTGGTCTCGAGGACAAGATGGGTTGGAAGAGCCAACCGACACGGCAGGTCCAGATGGACGACGTGCCGGTTCCGGCGGCCAATCTGTTGGGCGGAGAAGGTCACGGGTTTGCCTATGCCATGGCCGGGCTCGACGGCGGGCGGCTGAATATCTCGGCTTGTTCGCTGGGCGCCGCGCAGGCCGCGCTGGACGCAACGCTGAGCTATATGGGGGAGCGCAAGGCTTTCGGGAAATCCATCGACCAGTTTCAGGCGCTTCAGTTCCGGTTGGCTGACATGGAAATCGAGTTGCAGGCAGCGCGCACCTTCCTGCGGCAAGCCGCCTGGAAGCTGGACACCGGCGCGCCGGATGCGACCAAGTTCTGCGCCATGGCCAAGAAATTCGTCACCGAGGCCGGCAGCCGCGTGGCCGACCAATGCCTGCAACTGCACGGCGGCTATGGCTACCTTGCCGACTACGGGGTCGAGAAAACAGTGCGCGACCTGCGCGTGCACCAGATCCTCGAAGGCACCAACGAGATCATGCGCCTGATCGTGGCGCGCCACATGTTGAGCGACAGATGAGCGACATTTCCATTCGCAAGGTGGGCCGTACCGGGCGGATCACCCTGACCCGGCCAAAGGCGCTGAACGCGTTGACCTATGCGATGTGCCTGAACATCGATGCCGCCCTGAAAATCTGGGCGACGGATGACGATGTTGCCATGCTGGTCATCGATGCCGAGGGCGACAAGGCATTTTGCGCCGGCGGCGACATCGCCGAGATGTACGCCACCGGAACCGCTGGCGACTATGCCTATGGCCAGAAATTCTGGCACGACGAATACAACATGAACGCCCGGATCTTCGAGTTTCCCAAACCGGTGGCGAGCTTCCTGCAGGGCTTCACCATGGGGGGGGGTGTTGGCGTCGGCTGTCACGGCTCGCATCGCGTGGTCTGCGAAAACAGCCAGATCGCGATGCCCGAATGTGGTATCGGGCTGGTGCCCGACGTGGGGGGCAGCCTGATCCTGGCCCGCGCCCCTGGTCGCTTGGGCGAATACCTCGGCACCACCAGCACCCGGGCGGGCCCCGCCGACGCGATCCTCGCCGGGTTCGCAGATTTTTTCGTGCCCCGGTCGGACTGGCCGTCGCTGATCTCCGCATTGGAAAAGTCCGGCGACTGGACACTGATAGACGCGGCAGCCGTCGAACCACCTGCCGGAACCCTGGCCGCGCAACAGCCGGAAATCGACCGCCACTTTGGCGGCGAGACCCTTGGCGACATCCTGCGCAGCCTGCACAGTGAAGAGACGGCGTTCACAGCCGCCGCGCTGAAGACCCTTGGGCGCAACTCGCCACTGGCCATGGCCTGCGCGGTCGAGATGATCCACCGGTTGCAGGGCCCGACTGCGGAGATCCGCCGCGCGCTGACGCTGGAATACCGGTTCACCTATCGGTCGCTGGAGCATTCGGACTTTCTCGAGGGCATCCGGGCGGCAATCATCGACAAGGACCGCAGCCCGAAATGGCGGCATAGGCTGGACGAGGTCACCCCCTCGATGGTCAGCACCATGCTTCTGCCGCTGGGCGATGCGGCACTGACATTTGACGACGCACAGAACAGGGAGAGAGCATCATGAAGGTCGGCTTCATCGGATTGGGCAACATGGGCGCGCCGATGGCCGCCAACCTCGCGGCGGCGGGACACGAGGTGACGGGTTTCGACATGGTTGCCCCCTGCCCCGAGGGCGTCACGCCTGCCACTGGTGCCGAAACCGCCGCAGCGGGCGCCGACGTCGTTGTGACAATGCTGCCCAACGGCGACATCCTGCGCAGCGTTGCCGCACAGATCCACCCGGCGATGGCGGCTGGTGCCGTGCACCTCGATTGTTCGACGGTGGATGTGGACAGCGCCCGCGCGGTGGCCGAGGCGGCGGCCGCGGCGGGATTGTCGGCCGTCGATGCACCGGTTTCCGGCGGTGTCGGTGGAGCCTCTGCCGGAACGCTGACCTTCATGGCCGGAGGATCGCAGGACGCCTTTGACACGGTTGCGCCATTGTTCGAGGTGATGGGCCAGAAGGCTGTTCACTGCGGTGAGGCCGGGGCGGGACAGGCCGCCAAGATCTGCAACAACATGATCCTGGGCATCACCATGATCGGTACCTGCGAGGCCTTTGCGCTGGCCGACAAACTGGGTCTGGATCGGCAGAAGATGTTCGACGTCGTCAGTACCTCGTCGGGCTACAGCTGGACGATGAACGCCTATTGCCCGGCCCCCGGAGTCGGGCCGCAATCGCCCGCCGACAACGACTACACCCCGGGATTTGCCGCCGAACTGATGCTGAAGGACCTGCGCCTGTCACAGCAAGCCGCAGAGGCCGCCGATGCGGACACACCGCTCGGGCAGGCCGCGATGGCGCTGTACGAGACCTTTGTTGAGGCCGAAGGTGGCAAGGGCAAGGATTTCTCGGCCATGCTGCCGCGTTTTGCCGGCCGCCATCGGACCGGATGACCTTTGAACGACAGGGCGTTGCTCGCTGAAAGGCAGGTTGCGCCCGGGGGGCAAGCGGGGGCGATTTGGCTTCGCAGGATCGCCGGTTGGCGATAGGCTGGAGGCATAGCCCGAGGATGCTTCATGGCTGATGCCCCGATACGACCGCAGCTGACCCGGCCGGACACGCTCCGCTGGGTCGCGCTGATCCTTGTGACCGCCCTGATCACGCTGATGTTCTTCGGCATGATCCGGTCCTTCCTGATTTCGCTGATCATGGCTGCCATCGTCGCAGAGCTGTCGCGTCCGCTGTACCGGCGCTTCCTCGGGGTGCTGGGCGGACGACGCACCGTCGCCAGCGCGATCACGCTGATCTTGATCGTGGTGTTGGTGATCCTGCCCGTGATCCTGGTTGCGACGATCGCCGCCGAGCAGGCCTTTGCCTTGTCCCGCTCGGTGGTCGGCATCGTGAATTCGGTGACCACCAATGCCGGCGACCTGACACTTCCCGACTGGGTCCCATACCAGGACGATATCGACGCGCTCGGCCCGGAGATCGCCAACAAGATCGCCGATCTGGTGACCGCCGTCGCCAGGTTCACGGTGTATACCCTGTCATCGCTGACCCGCGGGACAGCGATGTTCTTTCTCGATACGTTCATCTTTCTCTACGCGATGTTCTTCTTCCTGCAGATGGACACGCCGGTCATGCAGCAGATCTTGCGGTTCACCGGCCTGGCCCCCGAAACCCAACGCAAGATCGCCGACCGCGCGGTGTCGGTGAGTCGGGCAACAATCAAGGGAACGCTGATCATCGGTGTCGTGCAGGGCGTGCTCGGCGGGCTGGGGTTCTATGTTGCCGGAATAGAGGGCGCGACATTCTGGGGCGTGGTGATGGGGATTGTCTCGATCATCCCCGGGATCGGCCCCAGCCTGGTTCTGTCCATCGGGGTGCTGTACCTGCTGGCCATCGGCAACACGACGACGGCGATCGCGCTGGCAATCTGGGCCGGGCTGGTGGTGACCACCATCGACAACCTGTTGCGCCCGATCCTGGTTGGGCGGGACACGCAGATGCATGACATCCTGATCCTGGTATCGACCTTCGGTGGGCTTGGCATGTTCGGGGCGGTTGGGCTGGTGCTTGGGCCGGTGGTGGCGGGGCTGTTCGTGACCATCTGGACAACGCTGACCGAAGCCGTGCTGGAGCCACCTGCCCCGCAAGACGTCCCCGCCCGTGCCACCGATACCAACGGACCCGACGACACTTGACGGCGGGGACCAGCCCCAGGAAACACCATAGCCCAAAGGCCGGGGGGCTCCCGCCCGTCGCGACAGCATCGCAGATGCCGCCCCTCCCGTTGGGCATGGCGCGCCTTCGGCGCGCGACCCTTGGTCATCCGTTCCGATCAACCAGGTCCGTCCACCCCAACCGCCTCGACCTCCGCCCGGATGATGCGGGCAATCACGGCGCAATCCTGAAGCGAGAAGGTGAGCGGCAGGCGCATGTCCACGATGGCGGCCAGGACACGGTCGCTCGCGGGCATTGGCGCAGCGGAAGCGTAGTGCCAGTGATCGTATCGCGAGGTGAAGCCGACCGGTTGATCGACGCCAAACCACTTCAGCTCAACACCACGCGTGGCGCAGCGTTGCAGGACGGTCTGGATCGCCTCTGCCGCCCAGTCCAGCAGCAGAAACTGGAACGAGGACCCGACATAGGCCTCGGCCGGTGGGCGCTCGACGATCGTCAGGCCCGGAGCGCCACGCAACCCGGACTCGACCGCTCGATAGCGCTGGTTCCACGCGGCGCTGCGTTGCGGCAAGTCTGCCAATTGCGGGCGCAGGATGGCCGCACGAAGGTTGTCCATCCGCCCAGACACGTTCGGCGTATCCAGGGTCAACGGCGCGAACGCAGGCTCGGGCGGGGCGGCAACGTGGCGATCGTAGAGCATGTAGCTGCCCGACAGTAACACGGCGCGGGCCATCACCGTGGCATCGTCCGACACCAAAAACCCGCCCTCACCCGAATTCATGTGCTTGTAGGTCTGGGTGGAATAACATCCCACCACGCCGTGCCGCCCCGACGGCACCCCGTTCCAACTGGCGCCCATGGTGTGGGCACAATCTTCGATCACCTCAACCCCGGCCTCGGTACAGATCTGCATCAGTTGATCCATGTCGCAGATATGGCCACGCATGTGGCTGAGAAGCAGCACCCGGGCCTGCCCAGCCTTGGCCCGCAGATCCTCCAGATCAATCGTCAGGTGCTCGGTGACCCCAACAAAGACCGGCACCGCGCCAATGGAGGCAATCGCCCCCGGCACGGGGGCAAGGGTGAAGGCGTTTGTCAGCACCCGATCGCCGGGGTCTACCCCGACGGCCCGCAATGCATTGGCCAGCGCATACCCCCCGGATGCCACGGCGAGACTATAACTGGCACCGGTAAAGGCGGCGAACTCCTGCTCCAGCAGGGCGGTTTCGCCAACCTCTCCGGCAATCGTGTTGTAGCGGTGCAGGCGGCCGTGGCGCATGACCTGCAACGCGGCGGCGATGCCGGCCTCTGGGATCGGTTCCTGCTGGGTGAAACTGCCGGTGAATATCTCTGTCATGGCCAACAGGTTTGATCAGCGATGGCGCGAAGGTCAATTGCCACAATGGACGCCCCGACGTCGCCTCGTCCCACTGGCACCCCGTGTCAGGGCAGCAACCGCCCCACCAGGTCGTCGAGCCCATCAAAGTGGTGCAATAGCGCTTCGGGGTCCAGCGTTGCGACCGAATGCCCGGCAGGCCCGAACGTCACGAGGATGCTGGGAACACCAGCGGCGCGCGAGGTCTCGCGGTCTGTGGCGGTATCACCGATCAGCAGCGCCCGGTCGCGCGCCCCCCCCACCCCGTCGACCGCTGCAAAGAACGGCGCCGGATCCGGCTTGCGAACCGGCAGCGTATCGGCACCGATCAGCGCGCCAAAATCTTGACGCACCCCGAGGCGGGTCAACAACAGCTCTGCCAGGGCTTCGGGTTTGTTGGTGCAGATCGCCACGGCGCACCCTGCGGCGCGCAGCCGTCCAACCGCCTCCATCGCGCCGGGATACAGCGTTGTGTGGGTGTCGATGGCGGCCTCGTAGTGCGCCAGAAGGTTGGGAAACTCGCGATCTATGGCGGCCTCGGGATCGGAGGTGCCCAACCGTGCGAACCCCAGCCGCAGCATCGCCCGGCCACCGTGGAACGCCGTCTCTGCATCCGCCATCGGATCAAGCAGATCGCCATGGCCCAAGGCACGAAAGCAGCTGTTGGCCGCAGCGATCAGATCGCCGCTGGTGTCCGCCAGCGTCCCATCCAGATCGAAAATCACTGTTCGCATGAGGTTTCCTTCGGCAAGGCTCTGCCGAGCCATGTAACACAGTGACATCGCATTTGACTCCACCGCCCCTTGCGACCCGCCTGACCTCGGGTATTACGGAACCACGCCAAAGAAAAGAGCAGCCTCATGTCGTCAGTGCCCACCGCCCTCGTCATCCTCGCCGCCGGACAGGGAACGCGGATGAAATCCGACCTGCCCAAGGTTCTGCATGAAATTGCCGGCGCACCGATGCTGCACCACGCGATGCAGGCCGGGGCGGCACTTGCGCCCGAGCGTACGGTGATTGTTGCTGGACACGGGGCCGACGCCGTCAGGGCCGCCGCCCAGATCTATGACCCCGACGCACAAGTGGTGCTCCAGGAAGAGCAACTCGGTACCGCCCACGCCGCCCGGCGGGCCGAAGCCGCGTTGGACGGGTTTGACGGCAACGTGATCGTGCTGTTCGGAGATACACCATTCATCGGCCCGGAAACGCTGGAAAAGATCGTTGCCGCCCGGGCGAACCATGCCGTTGTGGTGTTGGGCTTCGAAGCCGCTGACCCGGCGCGCTATGGCCGGTTGGTCATGGACGGCGACACGCTGGAACGGATTGTCGAGTTCAAGGACGCGACGGAGGCCGAACGTGCCATCACGCGGTGCAACTCGGGCGTGCTCTGTGCGGGCGCGCACGACCTGTTCAATCTGATCGCCGGGGTGACGAACGAAAATGCCGCCGGTGAATACTACCTGCCCGATGTCGTCGGTCTGGCGCGGGCGCGGGGCCTGTCGGTCACGGCAGTGCTGTGCGACGAGGCCGAAACGCTGGGCGTGAACTCCCGCATCGACCTTGCCGCGGCCGAAGCCGGATTTCAGGCCCGCCGCCGGCTTGAAATGCTGGAACTCGGCGTGACGATGCAAGCCCCCGACACGGTCCAGTTCAGTTTCGACACCTGGATCGGGCGCGATGCGGTTATCGAACCCAACGTGGTCTTTGGCCCCGAGGTCACGGTCGAGACCGGCGCACGAATTCGCGCCTTCAGCCATCTGGAAGGTTGCCACGTGTCGCGCGGGGCCATCGTCGGCCCCTATGCCCGCCTGCGGCCCGGTACGGAACTGGCCGAGGATGTGCGGATCGGCAATTTCGTCGAGATCAAGAATGCCGAGATTGCCGAAGGCGCCAAGGTCAACCACCTGACCTACATCGGCGATGCCTCCATCGGCGAAAAGTCCAATATCGGCGCCGGAACCGTGACCTGCAATTACGATGGCGTGTTCAAGCACCGGACCGTGATCGGCAATCGGGTCTTCATCGGCTCTGACACCATGCTGGTGGCGCCCGTCACCATCGGCGACGAGGCGATGACGGCCACCGGGTCTGTGGTCACCACGGATGTGCCTGCCGGAGCGCTCGCCGTCGCCCGGGCAAAACAGGTGACCAAGCCGGGGTTTGGCAAGCGGTTCATGGACCGTCTCAAGGATTTGAAACAAAAGAAGACCGAAGGACAGAATTGATGTGCGGAATTGTTGGCGTCCTGGGACATCACGAAGCGGCCCCGCTTCTGGTCGAGGCCCTCAAGCGGCTCGAATACCGTGGCTATGACAGCGCGGGCATCGCCACGGTTGATCACGGACACCTGGATCGCCGTCGGGCGGTCGGAAAGCTGGTGAACCTGTCGGACCTGCTGGTGCACGAACCATTGGCCGGCAAGGCAGGCATCGGCCACACCCGCTGGGCCACCCATGGTGCCCCGAATGTCGCCAACGCCCACCCCCATCGGGCCGGACCGGTGGCAGTGGTCCACAACGGGATCATCGAAAACTACAAGGACCTGCGCGCCGAACTGTCCGAGGCCGGGCTGTCGTTTCAGACAGAAACCGACACCGAGACCATCGCGATGCTGGTCCAGCACTATCTCGATCGGGGCATGAGCCATCGCGATGCTGCCGGAACGGCAATCTCGCGGCTTGAGGGCGCCTTTGCGCTCGCGTTGCTGTTCGACGGCGAAGACGATCTGATGATCGCCGCCCGGCGTGGGTCGCCGCTGGCGATCGGCCATGGCGATGGCGAGGTTTTCATCGGCTCCGATGCGATTGCGCTGGCCCCTATGACCAACCGCATTACCTATCTGCAGGAAGGCGACTGGGCCTGTTTGACGCGCACCGGCATCGAGATCCGCGACCCAGGGGGTGAATTGGTCACCCGCGAGATCAAGACCGTCACGATCGACCTCAGCAAGGTCGAGAAAGGCGGGCACCGCCACTATATGGCCAAGGAGATCGCCGAGCAGCCGACGGTTCTGGGCGATGCCCTTGCACACTATCTGCCGGACAACGATATCGCGCTGCCCGAGCCCGGCCTGAACTTTGGCGATTTCGATCGCGTCGTGATGGTTGCCTGCGGCACGGCCAACTATGCCTGCGTGGTGGCGAAATACTGGTTCGAGCAACTCTCCGGCATGACGGTCGAGGTCGATATCGCCAGCGAGTTCCGCTATCGCGAACCTCCGATCCCGCCCCGCACGTTGGCGGTCTTTGTCAGCCAATCTGGTGAAACCGCCGACACGCTGGCCGCGCTGCGTTTCTGCGAGGGCAAGGCCAGCCGCATCGTGTCGGTGGTCAACGTCACCGAAAGTTCCATCGCCCGTGAAAGCGATCTGGCATTGCCGATCCGCGCCGGCACCGAAATCGGCGTCGCTTCGACCAAGGCGTTCACCTGCCAGTTGACGGTGCTGTTCCTGTTGGCGCTGAAGGCAGCGACCGACCGCGGCCGTCTGGACGGCGACGAGCTCGACCATCACATTGAAACCCTGCGCCGCCTGCCGGGGTTGATGAACCATGCGCTGGCGAAATCGCCTGAAATAGCCAGCGTTGCCAAGGCCGTGTCAGAGGCCCGCGATGTGCTGTTCCTCGGCCGGGGCGCGATGTTCCCCCTGGCCCTGGAAGGTGCCCTTAAACTTAAAGAGATCAGCTACATACACGCCGAAGGTTATGCATCAGGCGAACTGAAACACGGCCCCATCGCGCTGGTCGACAAATCGGTGCCGGTGATCGTCCTCGCCCCAACGGACCATCTGTTCGACAAGACGGTATCGAACATGCAGGAAGTCATGGCGCGCGGCGGCAAGGTGCTGTTGATCACCGATGCCAAGGGCGCCCGCGCCGCCGGAGACGGTTGCTGGAAGACCCTGGTCATGCCGGAGGTTGCACCAACCCTTGCGCCGATCCTCTATGCACTTCCGGCCCAGTTGCTGGCCTATCATGCGGCTGTTGCCAAGGGCACCGACGTGGATCAACCCCGCAACCTCGCCAAGTCGGTGACCGTCGAATAGCCACCCTGTCAGGTCCGGGGTCCCGCAACCTGTCACGCGGCGCCTGACGCATAGAGAGGGTGCAATCCCGGGCCGGGCCACGGACGCGACCTAGGGGGGCGGTGCTACACGGCATGTCGGCATTTCGTCCCATTTCCCTTGTTCCGCCCCGGCAAATCCGGGATAGCGTTGGCCTCACGCGTGCAACCGGAGGCCAAGCCATGTCCGAAACCGACCCCATTCCTGCCCTCGACACCGAGTCGGCCCTGGACCAACTGCGCACCGCCGCCGTGGAGGGCAAATCCGAAGAGATGGCGCGCTATCACAAGATTGATCGGCCCTACCTTGGTGTCGCCAATCCCGAGATCGATTCCCTGACCAGGGCATGGCGCAAGGATCTGACCCTCGAGGCGCGGCTGGAGCTGGCCGATGGCCTGTGGCAGAGCAATGTCCACGAGGGGCGCATTGCGGCGGCCAAACTGCTGACGCAGGCCCGCATTCGCCCGGACGACAGCGGTGCCTGGACTCTGATCTGTGCCTGGGTGCCAGAATTCGACGCTTGGGCAATCGCCGATCACGCTTCGATTGCTGGCCAGAAGCGGCTGCTGGCAGATGCGTCGAGGCTGGACACCGTCGAATCCTGGACCACGTCCGAGCATATGTGGAGCCGTCGCGCCGCGCTGGTGGTGACGCTCCCCTGGACCAAGATGAACAACCCCAAGCCGCAGGATCTGCAGATCCGCGAGCGGGTGCTGGGCTGGGCCGCCGGTTATGTGCCGGACGGCGACTGGTTCATCCAGAAATCCATTGCCTGGTGGTTGCGGGATCTGTCGCGGCACGACCCGGATCGGGTGCGGGCATTTCTGGCCGACCATGGCGAAGCGATGAAGCCCTTTGCCCGCAAGGAAGCCGGCCGAATCCTGGCCAACTGACCGCCCCTTGGCAGCGCAGGTCAGCCGCCAAAGACGATCAACTCGGGCAGTTCTGTCAGAGGTGCTTCAAGCACCCGCATCGCCGGAAGACTGACGCGGGTTCCTGCGCCCGCGGGGCCACCCGATGGGCGAAGTTCCACCTGAACACTCTTGCCACTGGCCGGGTATTCAAGCCGCCCCTGCACAACCGCATCGACAAGGCCCGTCTCCGCCCAGAAACCGGGGTCGGACGGGTCCCCAAGCGAGGCGATGGTCGTTCCCAGACGCTTCTCGGCCGGCACTGGTGGCGCGGCGGCGGCAGCTTTCTTTTCGGCGGTGCTGGTCGTGTCGAACTGATCGACCGTCTGCGCATTTTTGGGCGGCGCAATGGACACGGTGACCGGAGCCGTCGCGGCCGGAGTTACCGCCGGGCTGGTCTGCCCGGGCCGTGGCTTGGCATTGCTCCCCAGCGGCCCCTGCGCACAGGCTGCAAGCGACAGCAACAGCACTCCGCCAATGATCCTGAAAAGCATCTGCCCCTCCGTGATTCACTCGTTCCCTGACAGCCTGCCTCCCGTTCACCCTTGCGGCAACCGTGAACGCGGGGCTTGCCTGAATTCGTCACAATGCGTAGCGTCGCAACCATGAAAGCTCCCCTGATTGACCCGTTCCAGCGTGCAGTGACCTATTTGCGGGTGTCCGTAACGGACCGCTGCGATTTTCGCTGTACCTACTGCATGTCCGAGGACATGACCTTCCTGCCCAAGCGGGACCTTCTGACGTTGGAGGAGCTTGACGAGGTGTCTACCGCCTTCGTCAACCTTGGCGTCCGCAAGCTTCGGATCACCGGCGGCGAACCGCTCGTCCGGCGCGGAATCATGACCTATTTCAAGGCGATGGCCCGCCACCTGGAAAGCGGACAGCTGGACGAGCTGACGTTGACCACCAATGGCAGCCAGTTGCACCGCTTTGCCGCCGACCTGGCCGCTGTCGGTGTTCGCCGCGTCAACATCTCGCTCGACACTCTGGACGAGCAGAAATTCAGCAAGATCACCCGCTGGGGCCGCTTGCCGCAGGTGTTGCAGGGAATCGACGCGGCCCAGTCCGCCGGGCTGCGGGTCAAGATCAACGCCGTGGCACTGAAGGGCTTCAACGAAGACGAATTGTTTTCCATCGTCGAATGGTGCGCCAGCCGCGATATGGACCTGACCTTTATCGAGGTCATGCCAATGGGCGATCTGGGCAACGAGGATCGGCTGGACCAATACTGGCCATTGAGCGACCTGCGCGGCGAGTTGCGCCAACGATACACGCTGACCGAACTGCCCGACAACACCGGCGGGCCGGCTCGCTATGTGCGGCTTGAAGAGACTGGCCAAAAAGTCGGCTTCATCACGCCCCTGACTCACAATTTCTGCGAAAGCTGCAACCGTGTGCGGCTGACCTGCACGGGCGAGTTGTTCATGTGCCTTGGCCAGGAAGACCGGGCAGACCTGCGCCCGGCGCTGCGCGACCCGACAGCACCGGCGCTCGACGACGCCATCCGGGCCGCGATCCGACTGAAGCCCAAGGGCCACGATTTCGACTATTCCCGGCAGGAAGTCGCCGGGCAGATGACCCGCCACATGAGCCACACCGGCGGTTGAACGCGCGCCCGGCCTGTTGGCCTTCTTGTTCCAGAGGTCGCCGATGCTCACGGAAGTCAGCGGGACATTCGTCAAGATTGCCTTTGAGGAAGACGTGCGCATCAACCTGATGCGTGGACTTTCGTCGCGCCCCGCCGCGCGGTTCAATCGCACGGGGCAGGACGCGTTGTACCTGAGCTCCAACGAGGCGAGCGCCCGGGTGGCGATCGGCCAGTATGTCGGGGCGGATGACCGGCCACGTGTCCTGCTGACCTACGAGGTCACGCCCTGCGTCTTGTACGATTTGCGAGATCCCCTGTCGGCCGAGATCTATGCCCTCGCACGGCAGCCGTGGCAAAGCGCGTTGAGCGCTGGCGAGGTCCCGCCCTCATGGGTCGCCGCGGATCATGTGCGAGCCTCCGGCCACGTGGGGCTGATCGACCCCTCGCGACAATCTCCGGGGCTGTGGCACATCGCGTTGTTCCGCTGGAACGACGTCGAGGCGCCGACCGTGAAACTGATTGGCGACCCGAAACCAATCTCTGTCACGCAAGCCCCCCAACACACCTGAGGGATCGGTCGGGTCAGGCCCACTGCCCGCCAAGATCGTCCCGTGCCCGGTCGATCCAATGCTCCCGCAGCCATCCACACGGGCGAGTGTGACGGATGAAAGACCCGTGATACCCATCAACCGCCTCGCTCATCTTGGGATGACCATGAAAACACACGACCCGTGCGTTGTCTGGCAGGCGTGGCTCCACCAGATAGTTCATCGGCGGCAACCGCAAACAGCCATGCTTGAAGCTGACGACCTGATCGGGCGGCAGGTAGGCAAAGGCACCTTTTTCCTGCGCCAATGTCGAGGTGTAGCGTTGTTCGGACCCGCGCGCCTTTTCGACCTGCCCGGTGGGGTCCGCCGCCAGCGTGTCGTAGAGCCAGCCATGCACCGCCGGATCGTAGCGAAAGACCGATCCGTGGCCGGTTTTGCGGCCCCGACGGGCTTCGACCCAATCCGCGCGCATCGCCACCCGACCAGGGGCATGGTGCAACAGGTCATCAAGAGGTCCAGTAATGACCACATCGAGGTCGAACCCCAGCAAGGGGCCGTCGAGATCGGCAACCAGCCCCGGTCGGAACAGGCTGACCTTGCGCATCGCACCCTGCCGGTTTGCCACCGCCAGCGCCGCGTCCATTTTGGCCAGGTAGGGTTCGACCGGAAGGTCGAGAACCTCGATGTCAGGGTGCAAGCCTTCGGTGCGTTCCGTCATGCAAAGGAACCGCACTGGGCCGGACAGGTTCCGACGTGCCCCGGAATACAACCGGTTCACGTATTCCGGCCCGAACAAGGTACCCCATTTGATACAGATGACGTTGGCTGAAGACATGCGGACCTCCTGTTTCCCGCTCTAGCGCGTCAGGCCTTCGGCCACCAGAGGCCAATGCCACCAACAGGCGCGTCGAGGGGGTCGGACAAACCCAGAATGGTTCCATATCGGAAGCCCTCGTGCGCGCGCGCAGTGGCTCTGCCTCCCCTGAACCAGTCATCGAAGAGCCGTGCCGAGGGTGGCCTCACGCCTCGACCGATCAGGTCAATGGCATCCGTTGCTCGACGATCTCGGCCCACCACGAACACCCGGCAGGGATCGCCTCGTCGGTGAAATCGTATTCGGGGTGGTGCACCGACGCCGTGTCACCGTTGCCGATCAGGATATAGGCGCCCGGACGTTCCTCCAGCATGAACGCGAAATCCTCGCCCCCCATCACCAACGGTGCAGCACCGCAGGCGCCCGACACGCTGCGCGCCACGTCGGCGGCAAACTCCGTCTGCTCGTCCCAGTTGACCATCACCGGATAGCTTCGCCGGTAGTCGACCCGCGCCACGCCGCCAAAGGTGGCCGCTGCGCCCTCGGCCACCTCGCTCAGGCGCCGTTCGGCCATCTCCTGCATCTCTCCCGACAACGACCGAACGGTTCCCTTCAGTCGGACCGTTTGCGGAATGACGTTGTAGGCAGTGCTGGATGTCTCGACCGATGTCACCGAGACCACGAGCTGCCCAACCGGATCAGCGTTGCGCGAGACGATCGTCTGCAGGGCCAAGATGACATGGGCGGCCAGAACGGTGGTGTCCACGGTCTCCTGAGGTTTTGCCGCGTGCCCGCCGCGCCCCTCCAACTCGATTTCGAATTGATCTGTTGCCGCAAAGAACGGGCCGGTGCGAATGTGAAAGCTGCCGACGGGCATGCCCGGCCAGTTGTGCATGCCAAAGACTTCCTGGATCCCGAAACGCTCCATCAGCCCGTCGTCGCACATGGCCTTGGCGCCCGCGCCGCCCTCTTCGGCCGGCTGAAAGATCACCACCGCGGTGCCATCGAAACTGCGCGTTTCGCACAAGTACTTGGCCGCCCCCAGCAACATCGCGGTATGGCCGTCGTGTCCGCAGGCATGCATGGCGCCAGGGATCTTCGACGCATGGTCGAGCCCCGTCGCCTCGTGGATCGGCAACGCATCCATGTCGGCGCGCAGCCCGACGACCCGACCCGATCCGGTTTCGCGGCCACGGATCACGCCAACCACGCCGGTCCGCCCAAGGCCGGTCACAACCTCGTCGCAGCCGAACTCTGCCAGCCGGTCCGCCACCAGCGCGGCGGTTCGGTGGGTGTCGTACAAAAGCTCGGGATGTTCGTGCAAATCCCGCCGCCAGCCAACAATCTCGCCCAACAGGTCTGAAAAACGGTTCTTGATCGGCATGAAGGGTCTCTTTCGGGGCTGAGGTCAGGCTGGCGTCACCTTTTCCCTGTGAACCAGCCGGGGCAAGGGGTTATCGTAAGCTTCGAGGAACTTGACGAGCAATTCTTCCAGCTTCTCCCAATCGGCATCGCCCATATGGGCGCGCGCATCCTGATCGACCTGAAGCAGCAACGGCGCGCTTTCGGCGAGCGCCGCCGCGCCCTTTGGCGTCAGTTGCAGACAGACCGCCCGTCGATCTTCTTGCGGAATGGTGCGCGCAACCATCTCGTCGCGGACAAGCCGGTCGATATAGCGTCCAAAGGTCGTTGCATCGAAACCAAGCGTATCGGCGCAAATACCCTGGCGGATACCCGGGTTCGCGCGGATCAGCAGAAGCATACCGACAAACGGCGGCTTGACGGGGCCATTCCGGCAGGCAACTTCGATCAGGTCCTGCGCCAGACGCGTTGCGACCAGCATGTACAGGCACGTCGGAATATGACCTGACGACGGCCTCTTATTTGGATTGTAGGGATTGTCCTGGGGCATGGCGGCACCTCCTAGGCGGGTTCCTTCAACACTTCAATGTGTCTATCGGGACAAGTGCCAAATTTGACCTGTTTAGCGCATCCTGACCCATTCATTATACCACATCACGCCCCGTTTTCGACATCGACGGCGAATCTGGCATGCGCGAACGCATCTTTTTCGGACAGGTGACAGGGCCCTGATCCTCTAAAAAGACCATCGTTGACCGATCCCGCGCGCCACCGTGGCCAGCACCCACCACCCCCGGATTCCGGCCAGTGAAGGCCCCACCAAGTGAACCACGTGCACTGCGCCGAGATCGGGCAAGGAGCGAGACGCCGCCGTTTCAGGCCCGCAACTCGTCCAACAGGGTGCGCATGAAACACCAGCCCTTGTCGAGTTGGTCCAACGACAAGTACTCGTCGGGTTGGTGCGCCTGCGCGATGTTGCCGGGGCCGCAGATCACCGCGGAATAGCCAGCCTCCTGAAACTGCCCGCCTTCGGTCGCATAGGCCACGACATGGGTGCCGTTGTCGCCGGTCAGGCGGCGGGCCAACGCCTCGGCGGCACCACCACCCGGCTCTGGTTCCAGTGGCGGCACCCAGAAAACCTGTGTCATCTCGAACCCGGTACCCGGGCGCACGGCGGCCATCTCGGCACCAATTCGGTCGATCTCGTCCTGCAGACGGCGCTTCCAGCCCGGAATGTCATCACCGGGCACGAACCGAAAATCAAAGCCGAAATCGCAATCCAGCGCCGTGATGTTCTCGGCCGTCCCACCTCGGATCACGCCGCAATGCAGGGTCGTCCAGGGCGGCTCGAACAGTCCAGCCGTGCCGGACGGCGTGTGCTGCGCGTTTTCGCGGTTGCGAGCATGGGCCCAGTTGATCACCCGGGCGCTTTCCATCACGGCAGACACCCCTGTGTGCATCAGCGATGAATGTACCTCGTAGCCTCTGGCATGGATCTGGTAGCCAAGATTGCCCTTGTGCCCGGTGACCACCTGCATCTGTGACGGTTCACCGATGATCGCCGCCGATGCCTTGGGAAACCCGGCGGCCTGCATCGCCAGAATCAGATCAGGCGCGCCGAGGCAGCCGACTTCCTCGTCCCACGTCAGGGCGATCTGCAGCGGACGGACAAGGCCGCCTCGGGCCGCGTCTGCCATCGCCCACAATGCCAACGCCACGAACCCCTTCATGTCGCAGGTGCCCCGGCCAAACAGCCGCCCGTCCCGCTCGGTCAGAACAAACGGGTCGGTGGCCCAGGCTTGTCCTTCCGCTGGAACCACGTCGGTGTGTCCGGACAGCAGAACACCCCCGTCCTGAATCGCTCCCACGTGGGCGTAGAGTCCGGCCTTGCCCGCCTCGGGGCCGGGAACGATCACCGCCTCGATGCCGCTCTGCGCCAGCCATTGGGCGACCCATTCGATCAACGGCAGGTTGGGCTTGCTCGATACGGTATCGAAGGCAACCAGGCGGGCGAGGATATCGCGCGGGCTGGCAGTTGCAGAAAGATCGGACACAGGGCTTGCCTCGCTGAAACGCCCGACACACGAACATGGCGGCCGGCGGGCACACGGTGCGTCCGCCTTTGGGCAAGGTCAAGCCTGCCTTCGCGCCCCCTCGCTCCGACGTCAGTGCATGCCTTTGCGGATGCGGCGCACCATCGCGAAAACCGCCAACACCACCAAGGGCGTCAGGATTGCCGTCGCCACCCCCTTGGACAACCCCAGCGGTTCGTACAGCGGATAGGCGGCATAGCTCGCAAGGTTCAACGCGTAATAGCTGATCGCCACCACCGACAACCCCTCGACGGTTTCCTGCAACCGCAGGGCCAGGTCGGCGCGTCGATCCATGCTTTCCAGCAGCTTCTGGTTCTGGGCCTGACGTTCGACATCGACACGGGTTCGCAGCAGGTCCCCCGCGCGGGCAGCGCGCGCCGCCATCGCCTGCAAACGAGCCTCGGTGGACCGGATTGTCCGCATCGCAGGATCGAACCGGCGCATCATGAATTCGTTGAATGTCTGACGCGCCTCGAACCGTTCCTCCCGCAAGACCGAAATCCGGTCGTGCACGATCGCCTCGTAGGCCGCCGTGGCACCGAAGCGGAAGGTCGACGTGGCCAGCAGGTTCTCCAACTCGGCCGCGATCGTCAGCAATTCGTGCAACGAATCCTCGGACGGAGCGCTGTCAGTGGTCAGCCCGCCGACCAGCCGCGTCAACTGCTGATCCAGGGTCCCCATCCGTTGATGAAGCTCGCGCGCCCGCGGCAGGCCCAGCAGCGACATCGCCTTGTAGGTTTCGATCTCGGTCACGCGCTGGATCACACGGCCGATCCGGCGTGGCCCGACATCGGGCCGCACGAACACGGCAAACCGGATGTGCCCCGAAGTTTCGATTCGAAAGTCGCTGGCCACGATCGCGAGCGCATCCAGCATCCGGGCCGCCGCCAGGCTTTCGGCCACGAACCACTCCGATACCTTGGCTTCGACATCGTGGGCGTCGCCGTCGAATGTCTCGATCCGGATCATCGCAGAGGTCATGCAGACCCCCGGTGCCTCGGCCAACCAGTCAGCCGGCAGGATGTCATAGGCCGCCGGATCGAACGGGCGTTCCTCGGCCCCCTCGATGAACAGCATGTAGGTGGTGAACTCGGTGTGGCACTCCCACTTCAGCTTGTGCCGGCCCAGGTCGCCAAACCAGTGGGTGGCCCCGGGTTTGGGATGGGGTGCCCCGAACCGGTCCAGCAGCGCCAGCAGATGTGCCCTGTCCAGGGCCTTGTCGCGGGCGGCCGAGTTGGCCGGCGCCTTGATGGCGAGGAACAGCACATGCCCCGGCGCCCCGAGCGCGGGAGATGGCCGGGCGTGAAGCTCGTTGGCAAGTTCGTACCGGCGGGCGTGATCCGCCAGGCCGGGCGCACGGTGGGTCTGTGTCATGCGTGCAGATAACCAAGCGGGAACAGCCCTGTAAAAGGGTTTCTGGGCATGCCTTGGCATACCGCTGCCGCGACACCCGAATGTCGCGGACGGACGGTTTGCCCCGTGGGGCCGCCGACAAACTGAAACGAACACCAAAGGGGGCATGCTTCATGAAGATCGGATTTATCGGGCTGGGAAATGTCGGCGCAAAGCTCGCCGGAAGCCTGTTGCGCAACAACATGGACCTGACCGTCCGTGACCTGGACGAAACGGCGATGGCGCCGTTTGTGGCGCAGGGCGCCAAGGCGGGCACGAGCCCCGCCCAGATGGCGCGCGATTGCGACATGGTGATCACCTGTTTGCCCAGCCCCGCCGCCTGCGCCGAGGTGATGGAGGGCACGGACGGATTGTTGCAGGGACTGGGTCCGGGCAAGATCTGGGCCGAGATGTCCACGACCGACGCGGCAGAGGTTCAACGCATCGCCGCGCTGGTGCGCGCCAAGGGGGCGGCGCCGATCGATTGCCCCGTGTCTGGCGGGTGTCACCGCGCCGCAACCGGCAACATCGCCATCCTGGCAGGCTGCGACCGGGACACCTTTGAACGGGCGCTGCCGGTTCTGACCATCCTTGGCCGTCGTGTCCTGCACGCCGGAGACGTCGGGTCGGCCTCGGTGTTGAAGGTGATGACCAACTACCTTGCCACCGCCAACCTGGTCTCGGTTTGCGAGGCTCTGGTGACATCGGCCGCCGCTGGCATGGATCTGAACACCACCTACGAGGCGATCCGGATCTCGTCAGGCAATTCCTTTGTGCATGAAACCGAAAGCCAGGTGATCCTGAACGGCTCGCGCGACATCTCCTTCACCATGGACCTTGTGAACAAGGATATCGGCCTGTTCCAGAAGCTGGCCGACGATCACGGCGTTCCCTTGGAATTGTCGCCCCTGCTCAACCGGATCTTTCAGGACGGCGAGGCCCGTTTTGGCAGTCGGGAGCTGTCTCCCAACATCATCCGGCGGCTGGAGGAGGCCACCGGGCTCGACATTCGTGCCCCCGGTTTCCCGCCCGAGATGGCCGATGACGAACCCGAAGAGCAAGGCCACGAGGTCATCCCGAGCGGGCGGACCGCACCGCTTTGAAGGTTTGATCGACCTTGGACGGGGGGCATGGGCGGAAACCGGTGAAACCGCGCAGCCCCCCGTCCATCCCGTCCGCTCTCCCTGTCAGGGCAAGGAGACGGTCAGATGGCAACGACATCCAGGGGCGGGAAGCCGTTGAAACAGATCGAGGCATAGCTCGACGTGTAGGCACCGGTGTTGCGGATCAACACCCGGTCGCCCGCAACAAGCGTCATCGGCAGTGCCATCGGTCGTTTTTCATACAGCACATCCGCGCTGTCACAGGTGGGTCCGGCGAGGATGCAGGGACCAACCGGATCGCCGTCGCGCACGGTCTCGAACTGATAGCGGATCGCCTCGTCCATGGTCTCGGCAAGGCCCGAGAACTTGCCGATATCGAGATAGACCCATCGATGGGAATCTCGTGCCGACTTGCGGGACACCAGCAATACTTCGCAGGCAATGACCCCGGCCTCGGCAACCATGCCCCGTCCGGGCTCTGCCATGATGCGCGCGACCGAACCGAAACGAGCATGCACCTGACGCATGACCCCGGTGGCATAGTCGGACGCGGATTCGATCTCCTCGCCATAGTAGGCAGGGAAACCGCCACCGATGTTCAACAGACTCAACGCGTGACCGGCCTCTTGCGCGGCATGCCAGATCGTGGCCATCTCATCGAGCGTGCCGGCCCACATCCCGGATTCTCGGGTCTGCGAACCGACATGGAACGAGAAACCGACCGGGTCGAGGCCAAGTGCCCTGGCGCGGTCGAGAAGGGTCAACGCCATGTCGCGGTCGCAGCCGAACTTGCGGGTCAGCGGCCAGTCGGCAAACGAGGTCTCGACGATCAGGCGGATGTAGACCTGCGATCCGGGGGCGTGGGCCGCAATCTTCTCAAGCTCCGGCTCGGCGTCGGCTGCAAAAAGCCTGATCCCGGCCTTGAACGCAAAGGCGATGTCGGAGGCCCGCTTGATCGTGTTTCCGAATGAAATCGTGTCAGAGCGGGCCCCCAGCGACAGGCACAGCTCGATCTCGCCGCGCGAGGCTGCATCGAAGTGCGAACCGAGCGCGATCAACCGGGCGATCACGTCCCGCGCCGGGTTGGCCTTTACGGCATAGTGGATGACTGCTTCGCCCAGACCGCTCTTCAGTTCCAGATAGTTCCGGGCGACGATGTCGGTATCGATCACCAGCGTCGGCCGATCGAAAACCGTGTTCGCGAGGTAGGCTTCCAGGCGAGAAGATACAGGGGTGGCGACCGAGGCAAACGCCTCGCCGGTATGTATCGTCATCGGTCATCTCCAATAGACTCGACCATCCATGGCCGCTCAGTTCCAAGGGAGACGTTACCGTCGCTACGTAAACACGTGAGCTGTGATGCTTGCGGCCAGAGGCGCGTGCGTTGGCGTCTTGAAGCGCCGTTTGCTCCGGAACCGGATTCGTTTCAAGCCAGAAAATGGTGCCGCGCGCGTTTTTTTTGGGGGCCGCAATTCTGATGTAAATCGGTGTCGCACGCGCCTGTCGTGGTACGCCGGTTCCCCGCGGCCAACATGGTGCAAGGCCGGAATGTGATCCACCCCGGGGTGTCCTTCGTACTTTTGATAGTCGAATGGGAGATCGAAACATGAAGTTCTTGTTGGTGACGGCAATGATCCTGGCAGCAAGTGGCGCCAACGCGGCTGAATACTGCCTGGTCAAGAAAAAGGGCGGATGGGCACAGCATTGCTACTCAACCCTTGGGGTCTGCGAAAGCAAGGCCGACAGGATGAACGGCTGGACCTGCGAAAAGCGCTAGGCCATCGGGTAAAAGGCAACGACGGGGAACGGGTCGATCAATTGCATTGCCCGGGCATGAAAAAACCCGCCCGGCAGAGCCGAGCGGGTGTCACAGTCGATTGCAAGACGGATCAGCTGATCCGGGTCAGCAGATCGTCCAAGCTCTTCTTGGCGTCGCCGAAGAACATGCGGGTGTTGTCTTTGTAGAACAGCGGGTTCTCGATGCCCGAGTAGCCCGTGCCCTGGCCGCGCTTGGATACGAACACCTGCTTGGCTTTCCAGACCTCCAGCACCGGCATGCCGGCAATGGGCGAGTTGGGGTCGTCCTGCGCGGCCGGGTTCACGATGTCGTTGGAGCCGATGATGATCACGACATCCGTGTTCGGCATGTCGTCGTTGATCTCGTCCATCTCCAGCACGATGTCGTAAGGCACCTTGGCCTCGGCCAGCAGCACGTTCATGTGCCCCGGCAGACGTCCCGCGACGGGGTGAATGCCAAAGCGTACTTCCTTGCCCTTGGCCCGAAGGCGCCGGGTCAATTCAGCCACGTTCTGCTGGGCTTGTGCGACTGCCATGCCGTAACCCGGCACGATGATCACGCTGTCGGCGTCTTCAAGGGCGCTCGCAACGCCGTCGGCGTCAATTGCAACCTGTTCGCCCTCGACCGCCATCTGCTCGCCCGCCGGGCCGCCGAAGCCACCCAGAATGACGCTGATGAACGACCGGTTCATAGCCACGCACATGATATAAGACAGGATCGCACCCGAGGAACCGACCAGCGCGCCGACCACGATCAGCAGATCGTTGCCTAGCGAGAAGCCGATCGCCGCCGCGGCCCAGCCCGAGTAGCTGTTCAGCATCGAGACGACCACGGGCATGTCGGCACCGCCGATGCCCATGATCAGGTGATAGCCGATGAAGAACGCGGCCAGCGTCATGATGATCAGCGGCAGGATGCCACCGGTGTTGAAGTACCAGATCAGGCAGAGCAGCGACACGGCCATGGCGGCTGCGTTGAGCATGTGACCGCCGGGCAGTTTTTCGGCCGCCGACGTCACTTTGCCCGCCAGTTTGCCATAGGCAATGATCGAGCCGGTGAAAGTCACCGCACCGATGAAGATGCCAAGCGACAGTTCAACCCGCAGGATACTTTGCTCGACACCGTCCTTGTGCGCCAGAACTGCCGCAAAGCCGTCCAACGCGTTCCGGGCAGCGTCGTCCATCGCCAGCACGCGACCAAGCTCGATATGAGCAATGTAGCCCACGAACACCGCCGCGAGGCCCACCAGCGAGTGCATCGCGGCGACCAGTTGCGGCATCTCGGTCATCTGGACGCGCTTGGCGACCACAGTCCCGATGGCACCACCTGCCACGATCAGGGCGATCGAGAGCGGCCAGAGGCCGGCACCCGGTCCGATCAGGGTTGCAAACACCGCCAGCGCCATGCCGGCGATGCCGTACCACACCGCGCGTTTTGCGCTTTCCTGTCCGCTCAATCCGCCAAGAGACAGGATGAAGAGGACAGCCGCGACCACGTAGGCCGCCGTTGTGAATCCGTATTCCATTGTCCTCGTCTCCTTACGATTTCTGGAACATGGCGAGCATGCGCCGTGTCACGAGGAAGCCGCCGAAGATGTTGATCGCGGCCATGAAGACCGACAACGCAGCGAGCAGGATCACCAGGAAGCTGCCCGATCCGATCTGCATCAGAGCCCCCAGAATGATGATCGACGAGATCGCGTTGGTCACCGCCATCAGCGGTGTGTGCAGCGCGTGAGAGACACCCCAGATGACCTGGAAGCCGACGAAGACAGACAGCACGAAGACGATGAAGTGCTGCATGAAGCTCGCCGGAGCCACCAGCCCCACCCCGAGCAACAACACCGCGCCGACGACCAGCAGGGTCACCTGTTGCCGCGTCTGCGCCTTGAACTCGGCTTTTTCGAGCGCAAGCTGTTCCTCGCGGGTCAGGACCTTGGCCGGCTCGGCCTTCGGCTTGGCCGCAATCGCCTGAATCTTGGGAGGCGGTGGCGGGAAGGTGATCGCGCCGTCATGGGTGATCGTCGCGCCCCGGATCACGTCGTCTTCCATGTTGTGATTGACCTGTCCGTCCTTTTCGGGCGTGAGGTCGAACATCATGTGACGAATGTTGTTGCCGTAAAGCGTCGAGCTCTGCGCGGCCATGCGGCTGGGGAAGTCGGTGTAGCCGACGATGGTCACGCCATTGTCGGTCACGATCCTCTCGTCCGGAATCGTCAGCTCGCAGTTGCCGCCGCGCTCAGCGGCAAGGTCGACGATGACAGAGCCGGGCTTCATCATCTCGACCATGTCCTTGGTCCAGAGGATCGGCGCGTCGCGGTTGGGGATCAGCGCCGTGGTGATGACGATGTCGATTTCCGGGGCCAGTTCACGGAACTTGGCCAGCTGGGCCTCGCGGAACTCGGGGCTTGACGGTGCTGCATACCCGCCAGTCGCGGCCCCGTCCTGTGCCGCCTCGTCAAACTCGAGGTAGACGAACTCGGCGCCCATCGACTCGATCTGTTCGGCCACTTCGGGGCGCACGTCAAAGGCGTAGGTGATCGCACCGAGGCTCGTGGACGTTCCGATCGCGGCCAGACCGGCCACACCGGCGCCAACCACCAGAACCTTTGCCGGGGGCACCTTGCCTGCGGCGGTCACCTGACCGGTAAAGAACCGGCCAAAGTTGTTGCCCGCCTCGATCACCGCGCGGTAACCGGCGATATTGGCCATGGACGACAGCGCGTCCATCTTTTGCGCACGGCTGATGCGGGGCACCATGTCCATCGCGATGACGGAGGCGCCCGTGGCTTTCGCGGCTTCCATCAGCGCTTCGTTGGCAACCGGATAGAAGAAGGAAATCAGCGTCTTGTCGGCTGTCAAAAGGCCAACCTCGGCCTCGCTCGGCGGCCGGACCTTGGCAATGATGTCGCTGGCGGCATACAGCGCCTCGGCGGAGGGCAGCACCTCTACCCCGGCGGCGGCGTAGGCCGCATCCGAAAATCCGGCGGCCGCACCCGCGCCGGTCTCGATCGCACACTCATACCCGAGCTTCTTCAACTGATCGACGGACTCGGGTGTCATCGCTACCCGCGCCTCGCCAGGGAATATCTCCCTAGGGGAACCTATCTTCACGTGTCTCGTCCCTTTCGTTCAGACTGGATGCACGGCAGGCGTGCACGTCCCTTAACGTTCTCCGGGTGTGTCATGGCACCGGACATACGTCTTTTCCAGTCCGAAAGCCGAATCGCGGCATCATGCTCAGATCCAGCGCCGTGTCGTCCGGGACCATTGGGAGAATTGGGCACCAAAATCGGCGCGCAACCAGGATTCTTCCTCCAGGATGAACCGATCGGTGATGACCCACATGAACATCGGCACCAGAATCAGGCTGGGCCAGGCGCTCCACTGCACGATGAGGCCCAGAAGAACCATCGCATCGCCAAGGTAGATCGGGTTGCGCGTGTGGGAAAAGACGCCGTTGGTCACGATGTGCTGGGCATGGTGGTGGGGAATGAACGTGGTGTGGTTCTGTCGCATCTGCACCACGGCCACCAGCATCAGCAGGATACCACCACCGATCAGCACCCCCGACAGCAGGTCTGTCAGCGGGTGATCCATCACACCGATCGGCAGGCGGACCGCCTGCACGCGCGCCAACCCCAGGAACAGCACCAGCCAGACAGGCGGCAGATCCACCCACTTCAAGAATGACAACCCGCGCATCACACACCTCCACGATCCGGCAATTTCTGTCCGATGGAGCCGATGGCCTGCGGCGCAACCGGTCTTTGGACTGTCTCGCATCCGATCGCTATCGCTCGTCCGAACCGCCCGCAACCACAACGGAGGCTGTGCGAGTCACATTGACGTGGGCAGAGTCTATTCGAACTCCATCTCTTCATAGACCCGGCCGGCATTCTTGGTGGCGAGTTCGTCGAAGGTGTCGAGGTTCCGGTAGGCGTCCTGATCGACGTAGTAGGCCTCTGCCAGGTCGCCACCGGCGTCGATGTGCTCTCCGATCACGCTGCGAAGGTGCACCAGGTAGTCGAGCGTGTAGCGCCGGACCTGGTCCATGTTGGTCGGATGACCGTGTCCGGGGATGACATAGGTCGCGCCCAGCGGCTCGAACGCGGTTTCCCAGGTTTCGATCCATTCGCTGGTGATCGTGTCTGCAAAGATCGGCAGCATTCGTTCGTGAAAGGCAATATCGCCGGCGATCACTACCCCTTGGTCGGGCAACCAGACCTGCGTGTCGCCCGGCCCGTGCGCGGGGCCGAGATGCAGAACCTCGATCTTTGTATCGCCCATCGAGGCGTCGTAGCTGTCCTCGAAGGTGATCGTCGGCCCCTGAACCTCGGTACCATCGGCCTTGTCCTTGTTGTAACGGATCATGCCGTCGAGGATCCGCTGGCCCTTTTCCTCGACCTCGTGGGCGGCATCGACATGCCCGAGGATCGGCACCCCCAGCGAGACCCAGTAGGAATTGCCGAGCACCGCGTGCCCCTGCCCGTTCTCGTTGATCACCAGCTTGACGGGTTGGTCGGTCACGGCCTTGATCTCGTCGTGCAGCGCCTGCGCAAGAATCGCCGCAGCACCGCCGTTGATCACGACAACGCCGTCCGAGGTAACGATGAAGCTGAGGTTGTTGTTGTGGCCGCTGTTTTCATAAGTCGGCGGCGCCGTGGCGCCGATGGCGGACCAAACGCCCGGAACGAACTCGACCGGCTTCGAATAGAGCGCGCTTTGCGGATACTGGTCGGCGATGTCCTCGCTTGCCAGCGCCGCAGCGGCAACGACAGAATATGTCAGCGCAAGGCCGAAGGTTGAAATCTTGATCATTATGGCATCCTCCCGGATGCACATATTCTTTACCGTGAATTTAAAGTCCAGCCCTTTCCGGAGGCGCAAGACCACCAGACCGGGCGGCTCCCGCCCGTCCTCGAGGCCTGCCGGCCTCTTGTCCCGTTGGGCGACGCACCTGCGGTGCGCGGGGTCTCTGGCTAAGGTTGCGTCAATCTGCCAAGAGGCAGGAAACAGAAACGGAGAGACCCGGATGACCGATTTCGCCTGGACCCGCGATCAGTTTCACCTGCCCGAGGGCGTGATCTACCTGGATGGCAACTCGCTCGGCCCGCTGCCAAGGGCAACGCCGGACCGCGTGGCGCAGGTGATGCGCCCGGAATGGGAAACGATGCTGATCACCGGGTGGACCAAGGCCGGCTGGCACATGAAGCCCGAAACCGTGGGCGACCGGATCGCCGGGATGATCGGCGCCGAGGCCGGGCATGTGGTCGTTGGGGACACGCTGTCGATCAAGATCTATCAGGCGCTGGCAGCGGCCATTGCCCTGCGGCCCGGCCGCTCGGTGATCCTGTCGGACACCGGGAACTTCCCGTCCGACCTCTACATGGCCGAGGGGCTCGCCCGTACGTTGGGCAACCAGACGCGGTTGGTAACGGTCCCGCCCGAGGAGGTCGCCGCGCACCTGACCGACGAGGTTGCGGTGCTGATGCTGACGGAGGTCGACTATCGCACCGGCCGACGCCACGACATGAAGGCCCTGACCGAGCAGGCCCACGCCGTGGGTGCCCTGACCGTCTGGGACCTGGCGCATTCATTCGGCGCGCTTCCGGTGGACCTGGCGGGATGCAATGCCGATTTCGCCGCCGGCTGTACCTACAAGTATATCAACGGCGGGCCCGGCGCGCCGGCCTTCATCTATGTTGCGCCACGCCACGCCGACGTGGCCGATACCGCGCTTCAGGGCTGGCAGGGGCACGAGGCACCGTTTGCCTTCGACCTCGGCTACCGACCGGCGTCCAAGGTCGCGAAGATGCGCGTCGGCACCCCGCCGGTGATGCAGATCGCGGCACTCGAGGGGGCCCTGGACGTGTGGGACCATGTGGATATCCACGACGTCCGCGCCCGTTCAATCGAGTTGTCGGAGCGGTTCATTGCCGGCGTGGAAGCCCACTGTCCTCAATTGCGGCTGGGCGCACCCCGCGATCCGCAACAACGCGGCAGCCAGGTGTCGTTCCACTTCGAGGAAGGCTACGCCGCGATGCAGGCGATCATCGCCCGAGGCGTGATCGGCGATTTTCGCGCCCCTGACATCATGCGTTTTGGCATCTGCCCGTTGTACGTGAGCGAGGCCGACATAGATGGCGCGGTCGAGATCCTCGCCGATGTGATGACCAACGCGCTCTGGGATCGTCCGGAATACAAGGTCAGGGCCATCGTGACGTGACCTGGACCGTGCGCGACGGCGGCGCGGCGGATGCACCGGCCTGTCACGCCGTCTATGTCGATGCCGTGCGCAATGGAACAGCGGGCCACTACACCTCTGCCCAGGCCCGGGCCTGGGCGCCGATTGACACCGTCGAGGACTGGATGCCGCCACGGCTGGAGGACGGCACCACCTGGATCACCGAAACCGATGACCGCGCGGTGGGATTTCTGACGGTGACAGAGGGCGGGCACCTTGACCTGTTCTTTGTGCGACCCGAGTGGCGCAAACAAGGTGTGGCCGCAACGCTCTATGAAACGATGATGGACTGGGCCAGGACCCGGGGCCTTGAAACGATGACCACCGACGCAAGCCACCTCGCCCGCAGTTTTCTGGAACGGCGTAGCTGGAGGGTTGTCGTGGGCGAAACCACCGTCCGCTCAGGCATCGAGTTGAAGCGATGGAAAATGGTCTGGACCCAATCGGCCGGCTGACGTGCAGGTGGCTGACAAGACCCACTGCGGGACTATCGTGACGATTATGTCAGTCGGGGGCGTCTGACATGATCGATCAGCACAGCACACCGCATTCCTGCGCTCACGCGCGGCCCGCACATCAAAACGGTCCTGCGAACGCTCAGCCCCTCAAGCCAGCCGAAGCGCGGGACGCTGCCGTTCGGAGGCCCAGTCCGCCACGGCGCGCCCGAACGCTTCGAACAGGGGGCGCGACACCGGGTCTTCTGCGGCCCGGTACTCGGGATGCCACTGCACGGACAACGTGAACCCAGGCGCACCATCGACATAAATCGCTTCGGGGGTGCCGTCCGGCGCATGGCCATCGACGACAATGCGTTTTCCGGGGGCCTTGATCCCCTGTCCATGCAGGGTGTTCGTCATCACCTCACGCGCATCGAACAACCGGTGAAACGGACCGCCGTCTTCAAACGTCACCTTGTGCCGCAGTGCGAACTTTTCTTCCAACGTGCCATCCGGCGGCATCCGGTGGTTCATCCGCCCCGGCAGGTCGCGAATCTCCGGATACAGCGTGCCCCCCATCGCCACGTTCACCTCCTGAAAACCACGGCAGATTCCCAGAAACGGCTGGCCACGCTCCACCAGCGCCCGGATCAGCGGCAGAGTAATCGCATCCCGCGCCCGGTCAAAGGCACCGTGAGCCTCGGTCTCGGCCTCTCCGTATTCAGCCGGATGAACATTCGGGCGGCCACCGGTAAAGAGGAATCCGTCACACACCTCCAAAAGGTCCGCAAGCGAGACAAACCGAGGATCGGCGGGCACGACCATTGGCAGCGCTCCGACAACTTCCGCGACAGCTTCCGAGTTCATCGTGCCGCCGGCATGGGACGGGTACTGGTCGTTGATCAGATAATGGTTGCCGATAATTCCGACGACGGGACGTGCCATGGATCCTCGCGGTTGCGTTACCCATCATTAGTAGACAGGGACAAAACAATCGCAAGAGCCTCCTGTGCACAGGCCTCTGCACAAAAGCGCAGGGGCGCGAACGCATCGCCACACCACGTCAGGTCGCCCGAAAAGCGGGCGGTCCACGTATCTGACGCCCGGACCAGGTCTGACCGCCGATTGGCACGCGCCCTGCCCTGCAGCACTCGCTTGAAGAACCGTGGCAGGGCTGAACCCGGGAACCCTATTGGCCTTTTTTTTCAACCAGCATGAAGGACCACATCAGGCAAATGTCGGAGCCGTCACAGCGGCCCAGTTTTGTCCCGCAGAGCCGCGCCGGTCGCGGAGCCAGACAGCCCATTGACCCGCGCGGATCGTCCAGGTTCGCCTCCGACAACCTCACGAGGCGGACGAGCAGGCCGTTGTTGGTCACGTGCTGCCAGGCTCGCCGTGAATCCGGATGTATCTGTACGCAAGAAGGGGCGTCCTGACATCAGGACGCCCCTTCAAGGCACGTTGGGCCAAAGCAGCCGCAGTCACGCCTCGGCGGTGAACCCGGCGGCCTCGATCCCGAACACGCCGCAGGCAGCGTCGTTCTCAGATGTATCGCCCGTAACCCCGACCGCACCGACAACGGCACCGCTGGCATTGCGCACCAGAATACCCCCGGGTACCGGCATGACCTTGCCGCCAAAGGCGCCATTGGCAGCCGCCATGAAATAGCCCTGCGCCTCGGCCCGAGCCATCTGCGCCGTGCCACCCATGTGAAGCATTGCTGCGCCATATGCCTTGGCGCGGGCGATCTCGAACCGACCCGGACTTGTCCCGTCTTCCTTCGCGAAGGCCAGGACATGCCCCCCCGCATCCAGAACCACCACGGACAGCGGCTTCAGTTCAAGCATGCGCCCCTGTGCCATTGTCTCGTCCAGAATGGTTCTGCAATTCGCCTGTGTCAGTTCGGTCATCGCGTTCTCCTGTTGCTCCCTGTGAGTGTCATCTCCGCCCGGCAGATCCGCGCGACGTGCGCCATCCACTGCGGTTCGCCGGAGTCGCAGGGCCCGTTTGAACCGGCGTCAGACGATCGTCATGCATGCGCCATCTCGGGCGTCTACAGTCTGCCGCGTTCTCTGCATGCGCGCCCTGGCACCTGGAAGGGTCTTCAAATCTCGGGCGCGAATCCGCAGGCCTCGATACCCGCCGATGCAAAGGCGGCGTCGTTTTCCGGCGTATCCCCGGTCACGCCGACAGCGCCAACCACCCGACCGCTGTCATCCCGAACCAGAACAGCGCCGGGAACCGGAAAGATCCGTCCGCCACACACCTCTTGAGCGGCCGGCAGAAACCAGGCCGTGTCCTGCGACAGCGTCCGCATCCGGGTGCCGCCGATGTTCATCATGACCGCACCATAGGCCTTGTTGCGCGCGATTTCACATCCGCCCGGGTTTGCCCCGTCAGCACGTTCCAGCACCATCAAGTGCCCGCCAGCATCGGCCACTGCCACGGTCAGCGGTCTCTGCCCAGCCTTCGCGCCAGCCGCAAATACTCCGCGCACAATCGTCCGTGCCGTTTCGAGATCCAATCCAGCCATGTTCTGCTCCGTTGATGAGCGCCATTGTCGGCGCCAGCCTCTGCGCGCATCGCGCCGCCGTTTGCAGGGGATCGCGCGCAGCGCGCCCGGCCCAACCGTTCTGCCTCGGCCGCGTCTTGCGCGGCCTGGGCCGAACCGGCGGGAGCCTACGCTCCGGTTGCGCCCCCCACGCGGGCCTCCTTGTTTTTCACCTGGAGGCGGCGGTAGTGCAGCGTCGGCTCGGTATAGCCCGAGGGCCAGTTGCCGTCATTGAACACAAGGTCACAGGCCGCCTGGAAGGCATGGCCGCCAAACTCCGGGGCCATCGGGCGATACTCGGGATCAGCGGCGTTCTGGGCATCCACCTTCTCGGCCATCCGCCGCATGGCATTCATCACCCGTGCCTCATCGACGATCCCGTGATGCAACCAGTTGACCAGCGCCTGCGACGAGATCCGGCAGGTTGCACGGTCCTCCATCAGGCCGACATCATTGATGTCCGGCACCTTCGAACAACCGACACCATGGTTTACCCAGCGCACGACATACCCAAGGATCCCTTGGGCGGCGTTCTCGATCTCCGATTGGATCTCGGCTTCGGTCAGGTCGTGGTCCAGCAACGGGATCGTCAACAGATCGTCCAGCGAGGCCCGCGGTTGTCCGCCCGACGCGGCCTCGATCTCGTCCAGCCGGTCAAAGACATCGACCCGGTGATAATGCGTTGCATGCAGGACCGCCGCCGTCGGGCTTGGTACCCAGGCACAGGTCGCCCCAGCCATCGGGTGACCGATTTTCTGGGCCAGCATGTCGGCCATCCGATCCGGTGCCGCCCACATCCCCTTGCCGATCTGCGCCCGGCCCTTCAGCCCGCAGGCGAGGCCGATATCGACATTGCGATCCTCGTAGGCCGACAGCCAACGGGCGGTCTTCATTTCGGCCTTGGGCAGCATTGGGCCGGCCTCCATCGAGGTCGACGTCTCGTCGCCGGTCCGATCCAGGAAACCGGTGTTGATGAACGCCACCCGGTGGCGGGCCGCGCCGATGCAGGCCGCGAGATTGGCCGAAGTCCGGCGCTCCTCGTCCATGATGCCGATCTTCACGGTATAGCGCGGCAGGCCCAGGATTTCTTCGACCCGGGTAAACAGGTCGTCGGTCAGCGCGACTTCCGCAGGGCCGTGCATCTTGGGCTTGACCACATACACCGATCCGGCCGGAGAGTTCGCCGGCCCGCCGTCGCGCCTGAGGTCATGCAGCGCGATCATGACCGAGACCAGCGCATCCAGCAGCCCTTCGCCGATTTCCTTTCCCTCGGCATCCAAGACGGCCGGAGTCGTCATCAGGTGGCCGACATTCCGCACCAGCATCTGCGACCGTCCCCGCAGGATACGCGGCGTTCCGTTCGGACCTGTATAGGCGACGTCGCCATTCAGCTTGCGGGTAAAGGATGTGCCGCCCTTGCTGACCTCTTCGGTCAGGTCACCCTTCATCAAGCCAAGCCAGTTGCGATAGGCGTGCGCCTTGTCCGGCCCGTCCACACAGGCGACCGAATCCTCCATGTCCATGATGGTCGAGACCGCCGCTTCGAGGATCATGTCCGAGATGCCGGCGGGATCGGTGCCGCCCACCGGCGCAGAGGGATCAATGACCAGACGGATGTGCAGGCCGTTTGCCCGCAACAGCACTTCCTGAAGGGAGCCATCCTCCGCGCAAACAGTCCCGGCATAGTTCGCCGGTATGGCCAGCGCCGTCAGCCCACCGCCAAGCTGAAGCCCCAGATAGCCACCATCAAAGGTGAATCCGGTCACATCGGCCCAGCTTCCGGCGGCCAGCGGCACGGCCTTGTCCAGATGCGCCTTGGCCCAGGCAATGACCTGCGCCCCGCGCTCGGCATCGTATCCGCCGCCCTCCGGCAAGCTGCCAAGCGCATCGGTTCCGTACAGGGCATCGTACAGGCTCCCCCATCGGGCGTTCGCCGCGTTCAGCGCGTAGCGTGCGTTGGTGATCGGAACCACCAGTTGCGGCCCGGCGATCGTCGCGAACTCCGGATCGACGTTCTCGGTTTGAAGGGTGAAGGGCGTTGGCTCGGGCACAAGGTAGCCGATCTCGGTCAAAAATGTCCGATAGGCCTCAGGGTCGAATCCGGCTTCCCGGTTCTTGAGATGCCAGGCATCGATCTTTTGGTGGATGCGGCCGCGATCATCCAGCATTGCCTTGTTGCGGGGGCCGAACTCCGAGACGATCAAAGCAAGTCCGGCCCAGAAATCGGCAACGGTGACACCAGTGCCCGGCACAGCTTCTGTCTCGATGAACTGTTCAAGGGTGTCCTCGATCCACAGACCATTATGTTCCTGATAGCCGTCCACGACGCACCTCCCTGCAACTTCCGAAGTCTCTTGACGGGACCGTAACAGAAAAGCCCCGCGCTACAATCGTCTCCCGTCCCTCGCCAGTTGGCAAAATCCTGTCCATTCGCACAAGTTCAGCTTTACTGAAGCCGATCCGGCGCGGTCCTTCTGGTCGAGATTGCGGGCAGGTTCGAACGGGACGTCCTTGCGTTTCCGCGCATGACCCGAAGCGGTCTGTCCGCAATCTCGTTTTCGGTCGTTCCGCGGGACACGGACTCCCTCCGCGCCGCTGCCGCGCTCGGCGGTCCGTCAGCTTTTTCAATGTCGGCCACCATATCGAAGCCGCTCGACATGCCGGCCGTTTCGACCGCTGCAATCTGTTCCATATCTGCCGGGGGCGCCTTCCGCCAACGCTTGCCCCAACACTGGCATGCGATCCGCGATCTTTCTGGTATCACAACCGATGGCACCCAGATCGCAGACGCGATCCCGATATCGCACGGGCCGAACACGTCCCCGCAACTGGATCTTGTTCCGCCAACCGTGTTATCTATATTTAGCATATATTTTTTAGCAAGGGTGTCTGCCCATGATCCACTTTCCGGAACCCAGACAGGGGGCACCCCGGCCTCATGTCATTTACCAGATCCACATCGACCTTCCCAAGGGGCGCATGACCTATACCGGTCGATCGTCACAAGGATTGACCGGTCCCGCCCGAAAGCTCCGGCGGGATCTTGGGATGTTGCTCAACGGAATTCACAGTTCCAGTCATGGTGGCTATCGGACGTTGCTGCTGGCAATGGCCGCAGCTTCGCTGGAAGGTTGGCCGGTCTCGCTCGTCCAGGTGGACGAAGCGGACGACTTGGCAACCGCACAAGAGTTGGAGCATCGTCACCAGGCAGCAGTTCCGCCCGAGGCCTGCCTGAACGGCAAACGCGACCGGACTTGCGTGCAGGCGTTTCGGGAAATCGTCGCGAACCAGCTGCGCCGGATCGGATTGAACGAGGAAGCGGTACAGGAAACGTTGGGCGCGGATCATCTGGACCCCATCCCGCCGACGCCATTCGGCCAACATGTAGAACCGATACACTATATTTCGCCCTGCCATGACCTGGCAAAACCCGGACACTCGGCTCCCGCGACGACCGTCCCGTCACGCGCGGCGGACGGCCCCATCCTCCCTCAGCCAGAAACGCAAGACCCTTGATAAAACGGCCGATCCACGATGGATCGGCCGTTCCAAGACAATCGCGACGACGCCCGGGGATCAGTCGCTGACAGCTTCCTCTGCGATGCCAGACAACAGCGCCTGCACTTCCTGCATGACGCCTTCGGGATAGGTGCGGTGGCCCACCTGTACCTTGCCATCCTTCTCGATGACAAAGACGTTGTAGGGGCAGTGCGCGATGTTCATCGCGTCCGCTTCCATCACGCTGCGGGATACCTTGGCCGAGCAGAACAAGAAGATGTCTGCCGCGTCAAAAATCTTGACGTCACTTCCAACATCGGCGGCGGTGCGGTTCAGCATCTCGCCGGTATGGCTCGTGTAGTCGATGACAAGCCCCTGCCCGACAATGGCGCTTTCGACAGCAAAGGTCGCGTCGTCGAACGCGCCGTCGAAGTCGTACAAGACGGCTTCCTGAGCCATTGCCGTACCAGAGAGTGTCAGGGCGGCGATCATGGATGTCACAAGGTATTTCATTGGGTCCTCCCGATAAGTCGATGTAAGCAGTGTCGCAGCGCGGGAATTCGGGGCCATGATTTGGGTCAAGGCCCCGAAACGATCATTTTCATCAGGTGGCGGACTGGATCAGCCGAACATGTCGGCGGTGATGCCCGAATACCAACCCACGGATTCCTCGAATGTCGCCTTGCGCAGGTCGGCATTCTCCCCCGTCTGACTGATGAAGCCATCCACCTTGGCGATCTTTTCGTCCGTGGCCTCGTAGGTCGCGCCGACCTTTACCCCGTTGTCGGTCGAGATCAGCGACCAGCAGGTATTGGTGAACTTGGCCGGGAAAACCTTGGACCCGGTCAGCGCACCACGGATCGCCATCGAGGCAACCTTGGCCTGGCTGTTGGCAGCAAACCCCGATTTCGGCATGTCGCCCTGATTGGCGGAATCGCCCAGCACGTGGATGTTTTCGTCCAGACGGCTTTGCATGGTAGCAGGGACGACTGGCGCCCAGTTGCCCTCGGTCACGCCCGCCATCTCGCAGATACGTCCCGCCTTCATCGCCGGAATGACGTTGCAGACATCAGCCTTGACGACTTCTCCATCAATATCGACCATCATGTCCGCTGCGTTCACACTGACATTCCCGCCGCCGAAATCGGGCCCAAGCCGCTCGACCATGCCACCGTAGTGGGTTTCCCAACCTTCCTCGAACAACGCCTGCTTGGAGAATTTCTCTTTCGGATCGGCGATCAGGATCTTGGCGGTGGGGTTGGTCTGGCTCAGCTTGTGCGCGACCATGCTGACACGCTCATACGGCCCCGGCGGGCAGCGAAACGGGTTCGGGGGCGCAATCATGCAATAGGTTCCGCCTTCGGGCATTGCCTCGATCTGCCGCTTGAGCAACTCGGCCTGCGTGCCACCCTTGTAGGCATGCGGCATGGCCCCTTGCGTGCTGACGTCCCACCCCGGAACCGCGCCGTCGACAAAGTCGATGCCCGGGCTTAGCACCAGCCTGTCGTAGGGAAGCACCGATCCGCTGGCGAGCGTCACTGTACGGGCATCGCGGTCGATCCCGATCGCCCAGTCGTGCACAACGTTGATCCCATAGTCCGCGGCAAGCGTGCCGTAGGTATGACCGATCGACATAAGATCGCGGAAACCGGCGATATAGAGATTGGAAAAGAAGCAGGTGTAGTACTTTCTCGTGGGTTCCACCAACGTGACGTCAATACCGCCCTTACTGTCCTTGGCCAGGTACCGGGCCACTGTCGCGCCCCCGGCGCCGCCGCCTATGACAACGACCTTTGGCTTGCCGTGGCTATCGCCCCAGACCACCGGTGCCGCCAAGGTTGCTGTCAAGGCCGCCGATGAGCCGATAAAATGGCGTCTGTTCAATTTCATGGTCTTATCCTCCCCTGAGGGTCAGGCCACTGCCCAACCGGTTCAATACACCCGTTGATCGGGTCTTATTGGCCAAGCGCGGAAAAGTAGGCCGCAAGCGAGGCGATCTCTTCGTTGGAGAGCCGACCGGCCATCATCTGCATGACGGGATGCGGTCGGACCTTGTCCTTGTAAGCGTGCATGGCGACAACAAAATCTTCGTCGGGCCAACCGATGACCGAAGGAATGCCGTCCACCTCGCCGTCCGCGCGATGGCAGGTCAGGCATTCACTGGACAGGTATTCGCCGTACTCCGGGTCCCCGGCGATCGCCAGGATCGCCGCATCGACGGAATGATCGGTCCCAACAGCGGTCGGTTCGGCCTCGGGAATGTCGCTCGGATTGTCGGAATTCTCGCGCAACCAGGCGAGCACATCGGCACGCTCCTGCGGATCCTTGATGCCCTTGAAGGTCATCTTGGTGCCTTTGAGAAAGCCACGCGGGTCCGTGATATAGGCATCAAGCTGGTCGAGGTCCCAGACGCGCCCCTCTTCGCCCGCTGCCGTCATCGCCTTGGAATAGCGATAGCCCTCGGCTACGCCGAAGACCCGTCCGAAGATGAAGTTGAGATTCGGCCCGACCTTGTTGGACGCGTTCGGGCCGATGCGGTGGCAGGTGCGGCACTGCTTCCAGAACTCCGCGCCCCGCGCCACATCGCCAAATTCGCTTGCCCCGACCGACGTGGCCGGAGCAAGCATAAGGGCAGCACATGCCGCGAGAGTGCGCGGCCCAGTCATCACTCGTGCGCCTGCAAGAAGGCAATCACCGCAGCTACATCGGTGTCTTTCTTGAGCCCGGCAAAGGACATCTTGTTGCCCTTCAGGAATTTTTTCGGGCTTGCAAGGTATCCGGCCAGTGTTGCCTCGTCCCAGACCATGCCACCGGCACCGGCCTCGATCATGACCTTGGAGTACTTGAAGTCATCGCCGACACCCACCGCGCGACCGACCACACCGTTCAGAATCGGACCGGTCTTGTTCTTGGCGCCTTCGCCAACCTGGTGACAGGCCTTGCACTTCTTGAAGACCTTCTCGCCCGCGGCAACAAGGGCCGGGTCAGCCGCAACCGCCGCCGGGGCCTCGGCAACGGGGGCGGCGTCTGCCACAACCGCTTCGGCAGCCGGAGCTTCCGTCGCGGGGGCTTCGGGCGCGGGCGCCTCGACCGCAGCGACCTCAGTGGGGGCTTCGGCGGCCGGGGCGGCGGCCTCCTCTTCACCTTCCTCTTGCGGGGTCACGTCGAGCACAGCCGCCCGCATGGTGATCTCGACCGAGTCCTTGCAGTTCTCCATGCAGGGTTCCTGGCTGAAGATGCCGTATTCGGTCTCGGCCCGATTATCGACAAAGAAGCCCTCGGCGTTGGGCATCTCGACCTCGAGGAAGTTCTCCTTGGACAGAACGAAGTCGTCGTCCACCATGTCGTTCGAATAGAGGATGTAGGCAACCATCGCATACACGTCGTCATCCGACATCGTCTGGGCAGCGCCAAACGGCATCGAGCGGCGCACGTAGTCGAAAGTGGTCGACAGGTACGGCCAGTACGAGCCCACGGTCTTGAGCGGGTCGTCATGGTCCAGGGTATCGGCGCCACCGGCCAGCTTGGGCCAGTTGTCGACACCTTCGGCAAAGTCGCCGTGGCAGACCGCGCAATTGTCCGCGAAGATGTATTCGCCATCCTCGACAGAGCCGGAGCCTTCGGGCAACCCCGTACCATCTGGGCTGATATCGAGGTCCCAGGCGGCGATCTCTTCGGGCAGTGCCGGACGCCCGAGGCCGAACTTGCCATGGGCGGCAGCGGTGTCTTCGCCGGCAACCGACGTCGTGTCACCCTGCCCGTCCAGCATGTCCGTGGCGCCATCGACCACGGTGGCCGCCGTCGCGACAACGGCAGCAGCCGCTGCGACCTCGCCAGTGGCCGTAGCCTCCGACGTCTCGGCGACCTGCTTGGTGGCCAGGTCGGCAGTCTCGGTGGCCTGTTCGGCAACGACCTCGGCAACCGGGGCTTCGGCGACCGTTTCGGTCATGGCGTCGCTCACGGCCTGAGGCGCGACAGTCGCCTCGTGGGTCGCTGGCGCGTGCATTGCTGCCTCGTGGGCCGCTTCCTCCGCCTTGTGCGCTGCGCGTTCGGACAGACCGACCGACAATGCGATGGCCGAAACACTGACGACACCGACAAGGGCCAGTTGATTAGGAAATTTCGACATTCTCTGCCTCCCCGTCCGACTTGACCCACCAAGTCTGAATGCAGTTGTTGTGGTAGATCGAGTTCAGGCCGCGCACTTCGCGCAGCTGGTCCTTGGTGGGCTGGACATAGCCCGTGGCATCGCGGGCCCGGCTTTGCAGGAACATCTCTTCGCCGTTCCAGTCGATATCCAGGTAAAAGCGAGTCAGGGCCTTGTCCTGACCGGGTGCGGCCAGACGGGCCTTCGTCCAGGTCTTGCCGCCGTCGATGGTGACGTCGACGCCGGTGATCGCGCCTCGCCCGGACCAGGCCAGACCGGTGATGACCAGTGGGCCGTGGCCGTGCTTGATCGGCATCTGCGGGCTGGGCGAAGTGACGATGGACTTGGCGTCCATCTCCCAGGTCCACTTGCGCGATGTGCCGTCTTCCATCGTGTCGGTGTATTTGGAGGTCTCTTCGCGGCTCTCCACCGCAATCTCGGTCACTTCAATGCGGCGCAACCACTTGATCCACATGTTGCCTTCCCAGCCGGGAACAACAAGGCGAACCGGGTAACCATGCTCCATGCGCAGGGCTTCGCCATTGGCCTTGAAGGCCACAAGCACGTCGTCCATCGCCTTTTCCAACGGGATCGAGCGACCGTTCGACGAGGCATCGGCACCTTCGACAAAGATCCACTTGCCTTCGGGCTTCACGCCCGCCTCGTTCAGCAGCGTGCGCAGGGACACACCGGAGTATTCCATGTTGTGGATCATACCATGGGTGAACTGGGCGCCGTTCAGCTGCGCACCGGCCCATTCCATGCCGGTGTTGGCAGCACATTCGCAGAAATAGACACGGTTCTCGCGCGGGAAGCGTTCCAGGTCCTCGTAGGAAAAGACCAGAGGCGTATCGACGAGGCCGTTGATCATCAGCCGGTAGTCTTCCTTCTTCAGCTCGATCGCACCCGAATGGTGCCGCTCGAAGGCGCAGCCCTGCGGCGTGATCGTTCCGTCCAGCGCGTGGATCGGCGTGAAGTTGATCGAGCTGATCGTGTCGGCCGTCAGCCATTCCACGTTGCGGCGCACGACATCGGATTCGAACTCGATCGGCAGGCCATAGGGGGTGGCATCCACCCCGGCCCCGGTCGAGGACGCCCAGTCCTGAAGTTCGGTGATCAACGGGTCGGGGCCTGCGGCCTTTGCGGCCGTAGCGGCCACCGCACCGGCACCCGCAGCGGCAGCGCCGGTCAGGAACTGACGGCGCGATGTGCTGAGGCCCTTGTCCTTGGTGGTCATCGGGGATGTCCCTCCTTGTAGTCAATGGATCGCTGGCTGTCCCCAGCCGGCGGTATCTCTGAAATCAGATGCCCGTCACGGTGACGGAGGTGTTCGGCGATGTGGACACAGTGCCGAGTTTTCTGATGTGGCTTTCGACGACATCCCAGATCTCGGGGCCTTCGGTGGCCTCGTTGACCGAGGCCCAGCCGGCAACCACATAGGTCTTGGCCGGGTCGATGGCTTCGCCCGTCTTCAGCAGCGTCAGATCGGTGATCCGCTCGCCCTGTTTCTTGTTGATGTCGATCTTGTAGCCCATGCCACCGATGCGAACCATGTCGCCGCCCTGCTGGTAGTAGGGGTCGGTGTTGAACAGGTTGTCGGCCACGTCCTCGAGGATGACGTGGATGAATTCACCCGTCATTTCGCTTCGGTACGCCTTGCCATAGGTCATGGACGTGACGTTCCAGATGTCTTCGCGGGTAATGTCCTGACCGGGCAGGATCGACGGCCCCCAGCGGACGCCCGGCGACATGGCAATGTCGGCCTCGCGTTCAGAGATCAGCGCGTCACAGATCACGTCATCCCAGGTGCCGTTGAAGTTGCCCCGACGATAGAGGACCGAGTCCATGTCGAGCTGGCCGATGACCTCCTGAAGCTGGTCGAGGTAGGGCGCCCGCTGTTCGTCGATCAACGCGGCAACCTCCTTGTCCGGCTCGATCACGTCCGAGAAGATCGGGATCAGCTTGTGTTTGAATCCCATCATCCGACCATCGCGCACATCCAGATCGACGCGGGAGACGAACTTGCCGTTGGAGCCGGAGGCCACGATGATCGTCTCGCCCACCAGAACCGGTTCGGGCAACGCGTCGTGGGTGTGGCCCGACAGGATCACGTCGATGCCCTGCACGCGGCCGGCCATCTTCTTGTCCACGTCAAAACCGTTGTGCGACAGAACGACGATCAGGTCAGCGCCCTCGCCCTTTGCCTCGTCGACCATCTCCTGCATGCGTTCGTCGCGAATGCCAAAGGAGTATTCCGGGAACATCCAGCCCGGGTTGGCGATGGGCATGTAGGGGAAGGCCTGACCGATGACCGCGATCTTGGAACCGCCACGCTCGAAGATCTCGTAGCTTCCGAAATCTTCCGACGGCTCATCCCACTCCTTGTCAAAGATATTCTGACCGAGGGCGGCGAACGGCAGGTCTTCGACCAATTCACGCACCCGGTCGGAGCCCAGCGTGAATTCCCAGTGGAAGGTCATCGCGTCCGGCTTCAGCGCATTCATCACGTTGACCATGTCCTGGCCTTCGGTCTGATAGCAGGTATAGGAGCCGTGCCAGGTATCGCCACCGTCCAGCAGCAGCGCATCGGGGCGGGCAGCACGGATCGAGTTGATGACCGTGGCCACGCGGTCAAGGCCGCCAACCTTGCCATATGCCTTACCCAAGGCGGCAAAGTCGTTATAGCTCAGCGCGTAGGCCGGCGCGGACCCATCCTCGATGCCGTAGAGCTTGCGGAAATCGGCACCCGTCACGTGCGGGACCTGACCGCGGGCGTCGCCGACGCCAAGGTTGATCTCCGGCTCGCGGAAATAGATCGGCTTGAGCTGCGCGTGAATGTCGGTGATGTGGATCAGCGTCACGTTGCCGAACGTGTCGAACTCCAACAACTGATCCTGGGTCAAGGCCTGCTGGGCGGCCAGACGCGACCAGTTGCCGAAGCCAGAGGCCCCGACGATGGCGGAGGCTGCCATCGAAGCCTGCAGAAAATCACGACGCGAGATCATGCGATTCTATCCTCGTCCTTGCGCCCTGTCACCGCAGTCAATGCGACAAATATGCGCTATTTTGAATGTTTCCGACCGTAAAAAAACCCGCACCGGCACGTAGCCGATGCGGGCCGTTCTGATCGACTTAGTTACGGACCGAAGGACCTTCGACCGACAGACCGTTGCCGCGCGAAGCGACATACAGTTCCAGCGCCACGAATTCGGGGCTGCCGGGAGCAAAAGTCTCGGCGCGGGTGTCGCGCACGCAGCCTTTGAAGCGGGCATGTACCGAGTTCAGCTTGGCGTTCTTCAGGCGATACGCCGGGAACCCGTTGATCTGCCCCTGGCTGAGGTGATCCGCCCGGATCATCATGCCATAGCTGTCTTCGTGACAATTGGCGCAGGACAGTTCCAGCTGACCGGTGCGGGTATAGTAGAGCTCCTTGCCCTGTTCCCACATCATTTCTGCCGGGCCGTCGATGGCCACATTGATCGGCATGCCGCGGGAAACCGACGAGATCAGCGCGACCATGTTGGTTATGTCGTCACCGTCATACTTCCAGGCTTCGGCGCCCATCGCATTGGTGCGGCAATCGTTGATCTGCATCTCCAGCGTGCGGACTTCGCCGGCGCTTTCGACATATTTCGGGTACACCGCGCGAACACCTTTCATGGAGTCCTCGACCGCCTCGTGGCAATCGGCGCAGGACTTGCCCTTTTCGCCCTCGACCGTGTCCCAGACGTCCATCGCCTGTTCAACGAAGAGCATGCCTGGATTGTCGAAATCGTCCAGTTCGAACGCCTGGGTTTCATCGGAGCGGAAATGCCAACCAGACATCACCTCGTCGATGTATTCCATATGCTCGGGCGCCGCCGTCTTGGTGACAATCTCGATCTCGCCATTGATGACAAGCGTGTCGTCATCCGGGTCGGCGCTCACTGCACCGGCGGCGGTAATGGCAAGGACGCCGGACAGCGCCGTCAGTGCCTTGAACTTCATGTCGTGTCCTCCCTGTGGGTAAACCCGCCCCGGTCTTTGTTCGCCGGAACAGGTGTGCCTTTGATTTCCCCTTGGGGGGTCAGCCGATCGCGATCTTCTTGGACGTGTCGTAGACCGAGCCGTCGTCATCGTACCAGGTGAACTTGAACTCACCCTCTTCCGGCACAATTGAATCAAACTCGATGTATGGGTTGGTCGAAATCGCGGCCTCGAGGGTCACGTCGATGATCGACTTTCCGTTGAACTCCGCCGTGAAGCGATTGATGATCGAGCGCGGGATAAGGTTTCCGTCCTTGCCCTTGCGCTGACCCGATTCCATCTTGTGTGAAATCAGGGTCTTGATCGTGATTGTCTCGCCGGCGGCCGCTTTTTTCGGGACCTTGACGCGGGGTTTGACATCATCTGCCATGGTATTTTCTCCTAATCCTGATCCGTCAGCCGCCGCAGCCGCCGATGGTGACCTTCACCGTCGAGGAAGCCTTGGCAAAGCTGCCGTCGGCCATCTTGGCGATCGCGACAACATCCTGCGTTCCAGCCAGACGGATGCGCGTCGACGCCATCTGCGACCCGGCCAGTTCGCCGAAGTTGAAGGTTGCCACGCCCGGGGTCGGGTTTCCGGCAGCAAGCACGATGATCGAGGTCGCGCCGGGGGCGTCGACCGAAATCGGAACCGTGTTACCGTTCTCAGCAATCTCGGGGGCCGTCAGGTCGATCCCGGCGTCAGCCATATCGGAACCGCCGGTAAAGGCCGCAACGGCGTCGTCCACGGCGGCGTTCACGCGGAAGGGCATGAAGCCCATCGCGGCGGCGCCAAGGCCAAGGGCCAGCGTCTCGCGTCGTGAGAAGTTCATCTCTCTCTCCTTGATTTGAGCCGGCCCCGCAGGGCCGGTTACGCGTTGTATTCGATTACTTCAGCGTCACCAGAAAGGCGACGACGTCCTCGATCTGTTCGGCGGACAGCAGCGGTGTGATGTCTGCAGCGTCGATGCCTTTGCCCGTGTAGGCAGTGCCCGGACGGGTAAAACCCTCGACCTTGTAGAACGAGGGCATCATGCTCTCGTCGAAGGTCTTCTTGGCATTGGCCACGATCCCGCGGAGTTCCGCCTCGGTCCAACGATCACCGGCCCCATCAAGGGTCGGCCCGACATCGCCGTGAAACGGCGCGTCGTTCAGTGCGGTCACTTGGTGGCAGGAAATGCAGTTGCCGATGGACTTGGAGCTCATCACGGTCGCCCCCTCGTCCGCGGAACCCGCAGCGCCGGTCAGCGAGGCTGCAACAGCACCGTCTTCGTAGACCACGTCGCCGGGGGCAACGGTTTCGGCCATGGCGGCCCCTGCCAGAATCGTAGCGGCAATGGCCGCAGTAAATGCGCGTTTCATGGTTCCTCCCGTAGCGACGCCTTCGCGTTGGCTGCGATTAATCTTTGTTCGCTCGGCATACCGTAGCGCACGAAAATCACTTCGTGCAACATCAAATTCACCTATCTGAATTCACATTGAGCAGCACGATCCGTTCGCGAGCAGCTTCCCGAACGGTGTTAAATTTCGCGAACCTGCAAGATTCATGCCGAAATATGCAATTATCCTGCACGTTCAGCGATTTTCCGGGCATGGTAGCGCTGGAACTCGGCATCATCGCCATCGGCCTCATAGAGCTTTTCGCGAACCCAAGTCAGCATGTCGAGCGTGGTGCCGGGCATGAAAGCACCGGGCATAATTGCCACAGCGGCACCTGTCGCGGTCTCCGTGTCGGCCGCTTCGTCGTCCAGAAAGAGAATCGTCGGCGTGAACATGATTCCCCATTTCCGGGCCATGTCCTTCTCCGTTCTCGTATCCCCGTCAAAGTCCGTGACCTCGACATCCCCGAACAGGTTCATCTGCACGACGAAGAAGTTGTCCTCAAGGTACTGGCTGATCTCGGGGCGCGGGAAAACCTCCTCGTGCATCTTCCTGCAATAGATGCATCCGCGTTGCTCGAAGATCACCATCAGCCGCTTGCCCTCGGCATTGGCCTCCTCGAGATCCTCCGACATGTCCTTGAACGTTTCCCGCATCCAGGCGGCCTTGTGCAGCCCGTCCTCGCCCATCTCGGCGAGCGCAAGCGGCGCCGACAGAACGAGGGCCGCGATGGCCAAAAGTGCTTTCTTGAACATGATGTATCCTCCCCAGAAAGAAAAAACTGCCGTCAACCGATGGCAGGCATGAACCGCAGCATCCATTCTGCGATCAGATTTACGGTATTGGTGCCAATCATGATTCCAAAGATGATCAGCAGGACCCCCATGACCTTTTCGACGGTCGGCAGGTGGCGCCGAAACCCTTTCATCCAGCGCATGAACGGCCCGATGAAGAACGCCGCCAGGACGAACGGCAGGGTCATGCCGAGCCCGTAGACAAACAGCAACGTCGCCCCGCGCATGGCCCCGTCGGCCTCGGTGGCGGCGGTAAAGAGAATCGCTGCAAGCACGGGCCCGACGCAGGGCGTCCAGCCGAAGGCAAACGCCAGCCCGATGACATAGGCGCCCACGAAAGACACGTTCGACGTATCACCGGCGTCGGCACGGAACTGCCGGTACAGGAACCCGATCCGGATCACTCCGAGAAAGTGCAGCCCCATCACGATGATGACGATCGCCGCAACAATCCGCAGCACATCCATGTACTGCCCCACCAACTGGCCAAAGACCGAGGCAGAGGCCCCCATCGCCATGAAAATAGTAATAATTCCGGCTGAAAAGAAGATCGACGACAGCACGGCGCGCCGACGAACATCGGACGGCACCTCGCCGTCTGCGGTGATCTGCTGCATTCCTGTCCCGGCCATGTAGGACAGATAGAACGGCACGATTGGCAGGATGCACGGTGACAGAAATGACAACAGCCCCGCAAGCGCGGCACCAACCCAGGAAACCTCGAGCACGTGCGCCCTCCCTTGTCCCATTCACATATTCAGATTATGTTCACCGCAGCCGCACAGTTAATCAAGCGAAACATGAGACTGACAACCAGACCCCTGCGGGCAGCTGCAACTGCCTTGGCGTTCTTCCTGACTTCGCTGCCCGGATGGGCGGTGGAGCTGGTCATGGTCGAACAGGTCGGGTGCCATTATTGTGCACGCTGGAATGCGGAAATCGGGCCGATCTATGGGCGTACATCCGAGGGTGCCTTTGCTCCGTTGCGGCGGGTCATGCTCGGCAGCACCGAGATGGACGAATTGTATCTGGACAGGCGGGTGAACTTTACACCAACATTTATCCTGATAAATGACGCCGACGCCGAGATGAGCCGGCTCGAAGGCTATCCCGGTGAAGACTTTTTCTGGGGGCTTCTGGAAAGAATGCTCCAGGACAAGACGGACTACGTCGTGCCCCCAAGGACAGGGGGATAGTCCAGGGGCCCGTGCAAGCGGGCCCGGGACAGGCGCGAGTTCCGGCTATGCCGGCATCTGCGCCATCTAATCGGCCCTTTGGGCTAAGAAACGTGGGGTTCGCCTTGAAAACGGCCCCTCCGGATGTAAGTCTGGCAGTCGCGAACAGGATGGTGGACCGATGGAAGACTTGTCAATTCAAGCCGACGCAATGGTATTGCCGGTAATCAATGATCGAACGAGCGAGGAAGAAATCGACAGGATCGTCGCCAAGGCGACGGCGGCGTCCAACTTTCTCAAGGCGATCAGCCACGAAGGCCGCCTGATGATCCTCTGCCACCTCGTGAGTGGAGAAAAATCGGTCACCGAACTGGAAAACCTTCTGTCGGCCCGTCAGGCCGCCGTGTCCCAACAGCTGTCGCGCCTGCGACTCGAAGGGCTGGTGCAGCCGCGCCGGGATGGCAAGACGATCTACTACAGCTTGACCGATGAACGTCCACGCAGGATACTTGAGGTCGTTTACGACCTGTTCTGCAACGACGAAACGGCCTGAGCCGGCGCCCACAGGCTCAACAGCCGTCCGCCCGGCACGCAAGCTTGGGAGGGCTGTGCATGGAGGAGGTTCTGAGCGACACGACGCTCGTTGCCATTCTGGGACTGATCGGTGGCGTGGGATTGGGGCTTGCCGCCCGGCTTGGACGGTTCTGTACCCTCGGCGCGATCGAGGATGTGCTCTACGGAAACTCCGACATCCGCCTGCGCATGTGGGCCATCGCCGTTGGTGTTTCCATAATCGGCGCGTTCGGACTGGCCGGGATGGGCCTGCTCGACCTCGAAGCCAGTTTTTACATCAACAACGGATGGAACCCGGTCGCCCATGTCGCGGGTGGACTGTTGTTCGGCTATGGAATGGCGCTGGCCGGCAACTGCGGGTATGGCGTGCTGGCCCGGGTGGGTGGCGGTGACCTGCGGGCTTTCGTCATTGTTCTGGTCATGGCAATCGCCGCGTATTCCGTCATATCGGGCCCGTTTGCAGAGCTTCGCGTGATGCTGTTCCCCGCCGGCCTTTTGGGGGCGGACGCCCCGGCCGGAATGGCGCATCTGGTGGCGGGTCGCTCGGGTATGTCGCCGGTTGTGGTCGGCGTTGTGATCGGGGCGATGATCCTGATCGCGGCGCTCGCGCCGGAACGGATCCGATCCGATCCCAAGGCCATCTTCTGGGCCGTCATTGTTGGCCTGTCCATTGTATCGGGTTGGCTCGGCACCGCATTCGTGGCCGACCGCAGTTTTGGCGCCGTGCCGACAGAAAGCCACACGTTTTCGGCGCCACTCGGCGATACCCTGCTCTACGTGATGCTCTCGTCCGGGTTGTCGTTGAACTTCGGCGTCGGGTCCGTCGTCGGAGTGTTGTGCGGCGCCTGCATCGGCAGCCTGCTGAAGGGGCATTTTCGCTGGGAAGCCTGCGAAGATCCGCGCGAATTGCGCCGTCAGATCGGCGGCGCGGCCTGCATGGGGGTCGGCGGAGCGGTCGCCATCGGCTGTTCGGTCGGCCAGGGGTTGTCGGCCTTCTCGTTGCTGGCCTTCAGCGCCCCGCTGACCCTGGGCGCGATCATGATCGGCGCATGGATCGGGCTGCGCCAACTGATCCAGGGCTTCGCACCCCTGTAGCCCGCGCGACACTCTTCTTCATAGGCGTCGTCCGGCGCAAGAGGTGCGGGGGACTGGCAGCCCCCCGCGTCGGTTTCAGTAGGCGCCGCGGATATGCGCCTTGACCTCGGCCTCGTAGAACGCCGCAAGATCGTCCCGCAGCGCCTTGCCGAGCGGTGGCAGGTCGGAAGCGGCGGCGTTGCGAAGGATCTGATCAGGCGAACTGGCGCCGGGAATGATCGTCGACACCGCCGGGTGATCCAGGATCCAGCGCTGCGCCATCTTGGCCACCGTCATGCCCGCGGGTGCCATGGCCTTCAGTTTTTCGGTCAGGGAAACGCCGGTATCGAATGGCAGCCCGGCAAAGGTCTCGCCAACGTTGAAGGCCGCGCCATCCCGGTTGTAATTGCGGTGATCCGTTTCAGCGAACGCCGTCTCCGTGGTGAACTTTCCACTCAACAGGCCACTGGCCAGCGGCAGGCGCACGATGATCCCGACGCCCTTGGCCGCGGCTTGCGGCAGCAGCTCGGTCACCAGCTTTTGCCGGTACAGGTTGAAGATCACCTGCAGCGACAACAGCCCCTCCTGCTCCAGACACAGCAACCCCTCCTCGACTGTCTCGACGCTGGCCCCGAAGTGACGGATCGCTCCCTCGGCCTGCAACTTGCGCAGCCAGTCAAAGATCGCGCCCTGCCGCATCACCTCGGTCGGGATGCAATGCAACTGCACCAGATCCAGCGCCTCCACGCCAAGCCGGGCGCGCGAGGCCTCGACCCCGCGGCGCAGGCTGTCCTCGGTGTATCCATCCGGATAGACCCCGGCCGCGCGTCCAAACTTGGTGGCAATCCGGATCCGGGGGCCATCGTAGTGGCGCAGGAACTGACCGATCAGGTCCTCGCTGCGCCCGTCGCCATACACATCCGCCGTATCGAAAAAACGTACGCCTTGCCCGACGGCCGTGGTCAGGATTTCCAACCCGATATCCCGGCGAACGCCTTCGCCCCAGTCGGCGCCAAGCTGCCAACACCCCAACCCGACTTCGCTCACGTCAAACCCGTCTCGTCCCAGCTTTCGCGTCTTCATCTTGTTCCTCGTATTTCTGGCGTCGCGATCCGGCGATGCCAAAGGCAGGCCCGGGTCGTTGACGCTCCAGTCTGCCGAGTTTCGGCAACTCTCAACTCCGCGAACGGGCGGCCATTGCCTGACCGCCGGCTCCATCGGCGCACTCTTTCCTGTTTCAGATGGCCGGCTTGCGATGGGCGAACAGCGCAGCGACTGCACAGGATGCCAGGCGGGCCTTGTCGTCGTCCGCGCGGCTGGTCAGGATCAACGGGCACTTGGCACCGACCACGACACCGCCGGCTTCGGCATGGGCAACGAAAGTCAGCAGCTTGGCCAGCATGTTCGCCGACTCCATGTTCGGAGCGATCAGGATCTCGGCCTGTCCGGCAACAAGCGACCGAATACCCTTGGTGCGAGCGGCCTCGATGTTAATGGCGTTGTCCATCGCCAGCGGGCCATCGACCACGGCGCCCGTGATCTGACCGCGTTCGGCCATCTTCGACAGCGCAGCGGCGTCCAGTGTCGACGAGATCTTGGGCGTAACGGTTTCGACCGCCGACAGGATGCCGACCTTGGGTACGTCCATCCCAAGCGCATGCGCCAGATCGATGGCGTTCTGGGTGATGTCGACCTTGGTCTCAAGGTCCGGCGCGATGTTGATCGCGGCGTCCGAGATCAACAGCAGATGCGTCAGGCCCGGCACATCCATCACAAAGACGTGGCTCAGACGGCGACCGGTGCGCAACCCGCCGTCGCGCTTGACCACTTCGCTCAGCAGCACGTCGGTGTGCAGGTTGCCCTTCATCAGCGCCTGCGCCCGGCCCTCGTTCACCAGCCGAACGCCCAGTGCGGCTGCCATCTTGTGGTTCGGCTCATGGACGACCTCGAACATCGAGATGTCGCGGCCCATGTCCTCGGCGGCTGCGCGGATCTTGGCCTCGTCGCCGATCAGGATCGGCTCGATGATCGTGTGATCCGCCGCCAGCAGTGCGCCCAACAGCGAGTCCCCCTCGTCCGGCGCAACAACTGCGGTCTTCATCGGCGGCAGTGGCTCGGCTTCGGCCAGCAGTTTGTCGAAATGCACGTGTTTTTCGACCAGGAGGCCAGGAATGTCATCGACATTGTAGTCCATCGGCGCGGTAGGCGCATAAACTTCGGCCTCGCCCCGCAACAGCTTCTTGCCCTCGGCCGTGTCGACGCGGGCCTCGAATCTGGCAACGTGGTTGTCCAGCTTTGCGATCAGCTTCACCCGGACGATCACCTCGTCTCCGGCATGGGCCCGTTCAAAGAACTCGACCTTCTGTGATTTATAAAGCGTACCAGGCCCGGGGAGCCTGTTGCCAAGCGCCGAAGAGATCAACGTGGAGACCCACATCGCCGGGGCGACCGGTTCGTGCAGCGCAGCATCGCCCTCCAGTTCCTTCATCCGGGGAAAGTGCTTGGGATTCATGTTTCCGGTGATGTTGGCAAAGACAAAAAAGTCGTCGGCCCGGCAAACCCGACGCACCTCTGCTTCCATCCCGATTTCAAGTTGGTCCCAAGGCGTGTTTTTCAATGACGTCATCGTCCAATCCTTTTTCCGTGTCTTGGGCGCCCGTCTGACGGATGGACACGGATACCATGCCGTCGGCTGTCTCCCCGGTACCGGTTTTGCCTGACAATCGAATGAAGAAAAACCGCCAAGTGGTCGCGGTAGATGATGACGGAAGCCTTCCCTTGCGGCAGTTTTCTCGCCGGTCGGAAATCGAACAAGGTGTTGCCGCAACTGGAGGCTTCCCGGAAACCGGCGCGCATGATAGCACATTACAGCGTTACGTTCTTGTTACCCATACGGAAAGGGCGATATTCGAGATGGCCAAACTCCCAACCGCACTGGCCCTTGCGGCCCTGACCACCCTTGGCGCTTCAGCGTCATTCGCCGAAGGTTCCAGCTTTGACCTGGAACTGAACAGCGTCCGCCCGGTCGAAACCGGATGCCGCCTGGCTTACGTGGCCCACAACGGAACCGGCACCGACCTGTCGGCGATTTCCTACGAGGTCGCGATCTTTGATGCCGCGGGCACGGTCAGCCGACTTCTGATCCTGGAATATACCGCCATGAAGAACGGCCAGACCAAGGTCGTCCAGTTCGACATTGGCGGCCAGGATTGCACCGACATATCGCGCCTTCTGGTCAACGGTGTGGCCGAATGCACTGCCGTCGAGGGCGACGCCCCGGATTGCATGGACGCCCTGAATCCCAGTAGCCGTGTCGACATCGCCTTCGGCCTCTGAGCCAACCGTCGCGATCGTGATTGTCCGGCCCTTCCTTCGCCGGATCTGTAGGCGCATTGCGGGGCACCCGGCGCCCGGAATATATTGCAAGACCTGCGCCGGCACGCCAGCCAGGTGCCGAGATCGGTGCAGACGGCATATGGACCGGCCGGACAATGTCCAACGGCCCAAGCCGACCACCGCATGCCCGGTCACGAGACCGATTGCCCTGCCTTTCGCGACTGTCAGGCCGGCGGCCAACGCTCTGTCTGGCAACACCCGATGCGCTTTGGCCTGAATGGGCGCGATCAATGCAGGCCGCTGCGGCCCGGGGCTCGTCGGACGGCGGCATCTCTGCTAGGTGGCAAACTGGAGGGTCGTCATGGATGGCTTCACACGCTACGCGATTTACTACACCCCGCCGGAAGGCCCACTGGCCGATTTTGGCATGGCGTGGCTCGGTTGGGACCCTGAGCGCGGTCGCCGGGTGCCACACCCTGCCCTGCCGGGGTTGCCAAAGCCCGTGGCCGACATCACCGCGACACCGCGCAAGTACGGATTTCACGCTACGCTGAAGTCGCCGTTTGCCCTTGCCGACGGCTTTGATGTCGCGACGCTGCATGCCACCGTCGAAGCTCTCGCGGCCGCCCTGCCGCCGGTTCTGCTGGACGGCCTTCGCCTTGCGCGGATCGACGATTTTCTCGCCTTGGTGCCGGTTGGAGACACGACGCCGCTGGCGTTGCTGGCCGCCCGCGTCGTCGAGGCCCTGGATGCCTTTCGCGCGCGCCCGTCCGAAACAGACCTGGAACGGCGGCGCAAACCCGGCCTGACCGAGCGACAGGAAGAACTCCTGACACGCTGGGGCTATCCCTACGTGATGGAAGAGTTCCGGTTTCACATGTCCCTGTCGGGCGACCTTCCCGCCGCTGAGGCAGACGCCGTGGCCGAGGTTCTAGGTCCGGTTCTCGACACCTTGCCCCTCGCCCCACTCCGGATCCGGGAACTCTGCCTGTTTGGCGAAGGGCAGGACGGGCAGTTTCACCATCTGCATCGCTACACGCTTTCGGGCTTGAGAGCCGACAGGAACGCCTGAACGGCCGTGTCCAGCGTTTCGTTGTTTTCGACGACTCGGATCGGCGGACCGTAGGGAATGGCATAGGCCGCGCGGGCCAGCCGCTGGGCAATCTCGGTCCGGCTTTCGTACCCACGATTGGCCAGACGTGCGGCAAGGGTCGGGACGGAGGCTGTGACGTGAATGACCGTCAGCCCCGGAAAGATTTCCCAGGCCTCACCCAGACTGCCGCGTGACCCGTTGAACAGAACATCCCGCCCCTCGGAAATAGCGCGGTCCATGGAACGGGGGATGCCATATCGATACCCGTGTGCCTGCCAGTCCAGCACAAAGGCCCCGTTTGCCTTGCGCTCCAGGAACTCCGCGTCGCTCACACCTTCAAACGGCTCGCCCCCGAGCGACCACGGGCGGGAAATGACTCGCCTCACAAGGTGAATATCCTTCCGACGCCGTGCAGCCTCGGCCATCAGCGTATCCTTGCCGGCCCCGGACGGGCCAACCACGGCAAATACACGTCCTGCCATGTCAAACTACCTCACGAGGCCTGAAGGGCATCACGTTGGCCCGTTTTGTCGATGGCTCGTCATATCGTGTCTCCCGAACCGCGCAACCGCGCGCTTTGAACGTTTCAGTCACCTTGAACTGCTCTCCCGATTGGCAACATCAAGGTCAAACCCGGCATCGCACCCGCCTGCGGCAGATGTCTGTAACAGGTCATCCATATCGATACACTCCCCCTGAGTTGACGAGCACCCCGTAGGTCGCAGCCCGTATGCGCGCTTCGTTGGCCTGCGCCCAGATACCATGGCGATATGACAGTAGTTGAACATGTAAAGTCTCCATCCCGTCACGTCGCTGCCCCAATTCGCTGGCACCTCTTTGTGCGGAAATGGCAAAGGAGACACCAATGGATTGGCTCGCCCAGATCACGGTCGGAGAAGTAATCATGACGTTTCTCGCATGTTGCCTGATTCATGAAGCCCTGGTTTTTCTCTTGCCTGACGCGATCGCAGGCCCCGGCGGCTGGCTGATCAACACCGAAGTGCAGGACTGACCGCACCATCAGTCTGCCTGCAGGTTCTTGACCGGACGTCCCGGCCCCGCACCGGTTGCGATTGCAGCCGTACTGTTGGTGGTGTTGTCGGCAAGCTCCCCGGGTGATGGGGTGTTCTGGCCCGACAATGGAACCGGCTACGACGGCAACGCTGATTGATCACCTCATCACTCGTTGCCCACATGATCGCCCACCCATCCCTCGCAACCGGCCAGATATCCCGAACACGGTTCACAACCATATCGACGGCCTTCGCGCCCAGCGCCTGAAGGACGGTTCAGCGTTGTCTCTTTGGGGAAGACGGGCCTGAAACATGCTCTGGTGTCACAGGCGCGAAGCGGGGCACTCGAGCAGGTCGGCCGAAATCCCTCGCTTGCACGACCCAGGTTCGCTGCATTTTGGACGGCGCGCCCACGTGATGGTTGTGAACAGGCAGACCCGTGGCGTCTGAATGACAATCTCGGCGGGCGTCCAGGCCCACCTCAGTCACGGCGCGGCGCCGGATTGGCGGTGGCGCGCCCTTGCCGCTCAACTGGGCGTCACCGCACGCAGCAACGCGCCGCCCAACGTAACCGCGCGGTCGCGCCTCCGAGGCCACAAACAACGCAAGTCCGTCGCAGGGTTTTGGACCTTTGCTGCCGAATCGGGTAAGAGCCGATTCTGCAGCATCAGCGCCAAGGGAGCCCGCCATGCCCATCTATGAATACAAGGTCGTGCCCGCGCCGGAAAAGGGACAGAAGGGCAAGGGTGTCAAAGGTGGCCGCGAGCGGTTCGCCCATGCGTTGGAGACGTTGATGAACTCGCTCGGGTCGGAAGGCTGGGAATACCTGCGCGCCGACACGCTGCCCTGCGAGGAACGCGCCGGCCTGACCGGGTCGACGACGACCTATCAGAACATGCTGGTGTTTCGGCGCGAACGCGCCCTGGAGCCGGCCGGGCTGTTGCCCCCTCCCAAGACAACCACGACGGCCACCACCGCCCCGGCCCCGAGCGTGGTTCCGCCTGCGATGCACGCCGCCCCGGTGGGCGCCCCATCCGTCGGCGCGACGTCGCACAAGCCCGCTACGACCGACGCCGCCGCTGCGGCCGCTGCGGCCGCCGCGTTGACGGCCTATCGCGACAGCACCTCGGGTGCCCCGCGACTGGGTCCGGCAGAGGCTGAGGCACCGGAACGCCGCCCCGACGGGGATTTCGCCGCGGAGTGAAGCTGCCTCAGGCCGAGATTTCCAGCGCCAACGCGTGAATGCGACCCACGAGATCCTTTCCGATCGCTTCGTGAACGGCCCGGTGACGGGCCAACCGCGACATGTCAGCAAAACCGTCGGCCACGATACGCACCCGAAAGTGGCTCTCTCCGCCCTCCTGATAGCCGGAATGGCCCCGGTGCTGTTCGCTTTCGTCGATGACTTCCAGTTCTCGCGGCGTGAACGCGGCTACAAGCCGCTCGGTGATTTCGTCTTTGACTGGCATTTTTTTGCCTGACCCCCTGTTCGACCCCTACGGGGCAGATTAAACTCGTGCGTCCGAGTCGCGAAGAACCCGGCGACCGAGCGCAGCTGCTTCGAAAAGGATCCGATCCCATGGCGAAATCCGACCCCTTCGGCTTCGATATCCGCGTAAAAAGCGACAAGAAAAAGCGGTCGCGCGGCAAGCGAGGCATGTCGGGGGCGATCGAGACCTCGCAACGACAGTGCGAGCATCCCGGGTGCGAGGAATCGGGCCAGTACAGAGCGCCCAAGTCACCGGACACGCTTGATGATTTCTACTGGTTCTGCAAGGACCACGTGCGCGAATACAACCTGAAATGGAATTTCTTCGACGGCGCGACCGAAGATGAACTCATGGCACAGATCGACAAGGATCGCGTCTGGGAGCGCGAGACCAAGCCTTTGCGTCAAACCGCCGAAGAGCGTGCCTGGGCGCGGCTGGGCGTGGATGACGCCCACCAGGTGTTGGGCGAGAATTCGACGCGCAACCCGGGCAAGGGCATCACGGGCAGCCGCAAGTTGCCCCCCACAGAGCGCCGGGCGGTCGACATTCTGGAAGCCAAGGATCACTGGACCAAACACGAGATCCGCAAGGCCTACAAGGCGCTGATCAAGATCCTGCACCCGGATATGAACGGCGGCGACCGATCCGACGAGGAGCGCCTGCAGGAAGTCGTCTGGGCCTGGGAACAGATCAAGATCAGCCGCCATTTCAAGTGACACACATCGCCGGGGCTGCCGTCTGCAGGCCCCGGTAGATGCATGTTCCCGAGTTCGAAGGCCATCTCTGGCGCCGCTATCGCCCGGAGGATGATCCTGCGGAACAATACGCCCACCCCACCTTTGGGTTGAGCGAGCGGCCCGCCGAAGCGACGTACCAGAAATATCTATCCCGCGGACCGCAGCCCAACGGGAGTGCGGCGTCGCCGCTAGACGCGATGCCGCTTTGTCCAGACATGCGTCACCGCAACCAGGACGACGCACGCGAGGGTCATCAGCGGATTGCCGACCAACGAGAGCGGTACGACCAGAAGGCCAAAGGCGATCGGGATCAGGTCGCTCATCTGCCAACCATCTGCCAGCAGGTCGGGCAACAACCCCACGGCACTGCCAAGGAACCCGGCAAATACCGTTGCCAGAAGGCCACCGAGTGCCGCCAGCAACCAGCCCATCACGCCGCTGCGCCCAAACAGGCCAGATACCAGCCAACCGGCAATCGCCCCACCAAGACCCATCGCGATGATGTACCGGATAACGAGCCCCTTGGGCACATCCGCCCAATCAAGATTGGTCGTGTTCGACACGTCTTCGGAAAGGAAGGCAAAGAAGAACATCGCCCCCATCAGCGCCATCATCAGCGAAACGACCATCCTTGGTGATCCGCCCGACGGATCTTGTATGTTGCTTTTCATGGCGCTGCTCCCTCGTTGCTCTCCCGCTTGCGCACTCTGCCGTGGACGATGGTTGTTGGAAAGCCCTGACGCCGAATGGACCGTCCGACATCCGGACAAGGCCGGACAAACAGGCGCGGAGCACCCTTGCACCCCTTGGCGGAATGGTGCATCCCGGTTCGCGGCCCCGCCCATTTCGGCACGGGCGGAACGGTACGGTTTGAGGACAAACGATCATGGCACCCAGCAACGCAGACCCGAACGCCAAGCCCACCGAGGAAATCTCGGTCCGCGATGTCTTTGGCATCGACACCGACATGATCGTGAAGGGCTTTGCCGATCGAAACGACCGTGTGCCCGCCATTGACCCGACCTACAAGTTTGATCCCGACACGACACTGGCGATCCTTGCTGGCTTCAGCCACAACCGTCGGGTGATGATCCAGGGCTACCACGGCACCGGCAAGTCGACCCACATCGAACAGGTTGCCGCCCGGCTCAACTGGCAGGCCGCGCGGGTGAACCTCGACAGTCACATCAGCCGGATCGACCTGATCGGAAAGGATGCGATCAAGCTGAAGGACGGCAAGCAGGTTACCGAGTTCCAGGAGGGCATCCTGCCCTGGGCGCTGCGCAACCCCGTTGCGATCGTGTTCGACGAATACGATGCCGGCCGCGCGGACGTGATGTTCGTGATCCAGCGAGTGCTGGAACATGATGGCAAGCTGACGCTGCTGGACCAGAACGAGGTTATCACGCCCCACCCCTCGTTCCGGCTGTTCGCGACGTCCAACACCGTGGGTCTGGGCGATACCACGGGCCTGTATCACGGCACCCAACAGATCAACCAGGCACAGATGGACCGATGGTCGCTGGTGGCGACGCTGAACTACCTCAGCCATGATGCCGAGACCCAGATCGTGCTGTCCAAGAACCCGACCTACAACACCGAAAAGGGCCGCAACACGATCAGCCAGATGGTCACGGTCGCCGACCTCAGCCGGACCGCGTTCATGAACGGCGAACTCAGCACCGTCATGTCGCCCCGCACGGTGATCAACTGGGCGCAGAACGCACTGATTTTTCGGTCGGTCGGCTATGCCTTCCGGCTGACGTTCCTCAACAAATGTGACGAACTGGAGCGGCAGACCGTGGCCGAGTTCTATCAGCGTTGCTTTGACGAAGAGCTTCCTGAAAGCGCCGTCAGCACCGCGCTCGTCTGAGCCGCGTTCCCGAACCGACCCCGCAAGGGCCCGTCCTTTCCGGCGGGCCCTTTGCCGTATGGGCCTGCTGCACGCCGTTTTCTGATCTCACCGGATAGACTCCGAGCGAGGTTCCAGGTCTTTCGGGTCCAAGGTATTCCCGTTCTCCAAGCTTGCAGCATTGGCACCCGAAGGCGGTTCCTGTCGCGTTTCCAGTTCGCCTTGCCTCCACGACGTCTGCACGGGCCTTGATCGTTGCCCAGGGCCACGCTGGCTCGACCGGGTTTGGTCGTTGGCGACCGCTCCCTGCACCTTGCCGCCAATGCCCTGTTTCCGGGCAAGATCCGCTTTGCAGCACATCCCGGTCTCTGGTTCGCACCCGCGTCTCGGATGAGTGCGCCCCGCAGCCTGGTGTTCGACGTCCATGCGCCCAATGACTCGCGGCGATGCTCCCAGACTGGCGGGGTCCGTCTCCTGTCGATGCAATTTGCATTGAATGAGATGCAGATTTCCGTCTTGTTTTCGGCGTGTCTGTCCCCGGTTCAACTCTTCGTTGAGCATTGTCCCCCAAGTACAACTGATTGGAGCCAAGGGAGAGCATCTTGTCCGGATACATCTCAGAGTTCGACATCTACGGTGGGAAATACACGAGCGGTCAAGAGTTCGTGGAGATCTCGCTTCCAACGGGCACCGATCCCTCGGGCTATTCGATTTATGTCTACAGTGCCGACGGCACGATTTCGCAGTCCGCGCTGCCGCTCGGCACGGCCTGGACCACGGTGGACGGCGAAGACATCTATGTCGTCGATGACACCTACGCCGGTTTGACGGACCTTGGCTGGGACGATGCCATCGCGCTGGTCGATGACGGCGGAAATGTCCTCCATTTCATCGTGCAGGATGGCGATGTCACCGCGAGTGAAGGGCCGGCGACAGGCCTGACAGCCACGGTAACCGGCCGACAGACCTCCGACGGAAGCATAGAAACCGATGCTGACGGTGACACCTATACCTACACCCAAACCGCGACACCCAGCGAAGGGACCAGGGTCTGTTACGCGGCTGGCACGTTGATTGCGACGCCGGATGGGCCGAGACGGGTGGAAACCCTGCGGATGGGCGACGGAGTAACGACGCTGGACCATGGCGTGCAGAGAATCCGGTGGACCCATGCCGACCCAAGACCGCTGGACGTGGACGAATCCAGACCAGTGCTGATCAAGACCGGGGCGCTTGGGGTGAACCTGCCAACCCACGATCTTGTCGTCTCGCCGCAACACCGCATACTGGTGGGCGGCGCGGGGCAGCTTGTGAACCAGTTCGACTCGCAGGCCCTTGCGCCGGCCAAATCCCTGACCTGTCTGCCGGGTGTCCGTCACATGAACGGAAAGTCGCAAGTAATCTGGGTACATTTCGCCTGCGATCGCCATGAAATCGTCAACGCCAACGGGTGCTGGTCGGAATCCCTCCTGTTGGGGCCGATGGTGCTGCACACCTTGACGGCAAGGCGCCAACGCGCACTGCACAGGATCTTTTGCGCGCCATCGGAAGACGCTGCTCTCAACGGTCCGCCAGCGCGGCATTGTCTGTCTGTTGGCGCCGCGCGCCGCCAGGCGCTCAAGCGGGTCGAGGACGCGATCCTCGCCCTCTAAGAGCCGGAGCCTGAGCAATCGGAAGAACCGGCTCGCAGCTATCGACCTCGCAGCCACGCCGCGTTAGCGTGCCGTCCAAACAGCGGGATCCTTCTATGCTCAACATGCCCATACGTTCCGTCAGCGACGCCTTTCACGATTCCTGGCGCTTGCGTTGGCCGTTCCTTCTGTCCCACCTCGTGTTCACGATCCTGGCTGCTGCGGTCCTTGCACCGATCACCACGGTGGCATTGCGCGCGGCGATTGCGCTGTCGGGCCAACCTGCGCTGTCGGATTTCGACATCGCCCTGTTCCTGCTGTCGCCGGTCGGCTTCGTCGGTGCGATCATCGTGGCCAGCCTGCTCCTGACCGTCTACGTGCTGGACGTGGCGTTCATGATGGCCATTGCGCTGCAGGTCCGGCGCACCGGCCACAGGCAGTTCGAAGCCGGGATTGTCCGTATCTTGCCGCATGCGGGGCGCATCGTCGGGTTTGCCTGGCGTCTGCTGGCGCGGATCGTGGTCATCATCGCGCCATTCCTTCTGGCCGGAATTCTCGTGGCCCAGGCAATGCTGACAGAATTCGACATCAACTATTACATGACCGAGAAACCGCCCGAGGCGATCAAGGCGGCGGCGATCATCGGCGTGGTGCTGCTGCTCATGGCCGCCCTGCTGACCTACATGCTGCTGGGCTGGGCCGTCGCCCTGCCCCTGGTGCTGTTCCAGGGCGTCAGCCCGCGCCAGAGCTTTCGCGACAGCGTGGAGGCGATGCGCGGCAAGCGGTGGGACCTGTTCCTGACAATGCTCGCCTGGGCGGCGGTCTCGATTGCAATCATTTTCGTCACCCTCGGGTCAGTCGGGCTACTGTCCAACGGCATCGTCGGCCTTGTGGGCGGGAACCTGTCGCGGCTGGCAGCAACCCTGTTGCTGCTGACGGCTGTCTGGGCGGTGTTGAACCTGCTGGTCACGACGGTCACCACCGGCGCATTCGCCTGCCTGCTGATGGAACGAGCCAACTGGCCGGGCACATCCGGCGTCACGATCGACGACGCCCAGAACCGAAAATGGTTGCGACGGGCATTGTGGGCAACGATGGCCGGAGCCGCCGTGATGATCGCCATCGGTGCATTCGACCTGTCGTCCTATCGCGCCCAGGACAAGGTTCAGATCATTGCCCATCGGGGCGCCGCCGGGCTGCGGCCCGAAAACACGATGGCCGCGTTTGCCAAGGCAATCGAGGACAAGGCCGACTGGGTCGAACTGGACGTTCAGGAGAGCGCCGAGGGCGAGATCATCGTGATCCACGACAGCGATTTCATGAAGATCGCGGGCGTTAACCTCAAGGCATGGGATGCCACCGCCGAAGCGCTGGCCGATATTGACATCGGTAGCTGGTACGCACCCGATTACACGGACGAGCGCACGCCGACCCTGCGCCAGGTGCTGGAGCTAGCCAAGGGCACAGAGTCCGGTGTCCTGATCGAGCTCAAGTACTATGGCCACGATGTGAACCTTGAACAGCGCGTCGCGGATGTGGTGGCCGAAACCGGCATGGAGGACCACGTCCAGGTGATGAGCCTGAAATACCCCGCCGTGCAAAAGATGAAGGCGTTGCGCCCCGACTGGACGGTCGGGCTGCTGGCGGCAACCTCGGTCGGCGCGCTGTGGGACCTCGAGGCGGATTTCCTGGCGGTCAACATGGAGATGGCATCGCACCACCTGGTCCGCGCGTCCCGGGCTGCCGGCAAGGACGTCCATGTCTGGACCGTGAACGACCCACTGGCCATGTCGGAGATGATGAGCCTGGGTGTTGGCGGGCTGATCACCGACGAGCCGGCGCGCGCGCGGCAGGTGCTGGAGGAACGGGCCAAACTCACGTCGGTCGAACGGCTGGTGCTGGCGCTTGGCAGCCGGTTGGGGCTGAAGGTCAGCAACAAGGTATATCGCGATGGGTCTCCGTGATCTGATCCTGTGCGGCCTGCCCACCGCCCTGATGGCGACCGTGGGCGGGGCGCAGGAAACCGCGTCTGACAGCTGGGACACGGCAGTCTCCCGCGCGGTCGAACTGCCCGCGCATCGCTGGCTGGAGGATATCCGCCGCGCACCCGGAACCCGATTGGAACCGTTCACCACCGACGGTTGCAGTGGCGGCATGTCCAGCCTCTGGACCTTTGCCGCCCGGCAGTTCCCGGCCTTTTCGGCGGCTCACAATGGCGTGCCCCCCTGGGAAGACTGCTGTGTCACCCACGACCGCGCCTACCACACTGCTGGCGACGATCCGGCAGCCGAGGCCAGCTTTGACGCCCGATTGGCGGCCGACACCGCGTTGCGAACCTGTGTGCGAGCCACCGCAAGCGATCGCGATACGGTGTTGGAGGCAGAGTACAACATGACCCCTGCCCAGGTGCGCACAGCCTATTCCGCCATCGCTGCAGGGATGTACCATGCCGTGCGCGCCGGCGGCGGCCCCTGCACCGGCCTGCCGTGGCGGTGGGGCTATGGCTGGCCGCAGTGCTGGGAACGCAACCAATGAGCCCCCCCCTTTCGCATGGCTGATCGGCACCGACGGCGCAAAGCCCGGATAACCGCAATTCCCTTGTGCCTTCGGGGCACGCTTCGTACATTTCGCGCATGACCGAAATCGAGCTCAAGTTCGTCCTGGACGAAGACACAACCCGTCGCCTCAAGGACCGGGTGAAGACGCTGCACCTGACCGAAACTGACGCGCGCAACCGCACCCTGCGCACGGTGTACTACGACACGGCGGACCACGTCCTGCGAAAGTCCGGCACGGCGCTGCGCCTGCGCAAGGACGGGCGAACCTGGACCCAGACGGTCAAGGCCAACGCCACGATCAATGGTGGATTGATGCGCACCCGCGAGGTGGACAACGCCGCACCGGGCGGGCATCTGGATCTGACACGAATCCCCGATCCTGTCCTGCGCGCCACCCTGATCGAGACGATTGCCGCCGCCGAACTGGCACCGATCTGCGAAACCCGGATGAAGCGCGCGTCTTCTGTGCTGACGCTGGGCTCGGGCAGCAGGGTCGAGCTGTCCATCGACGTGGGCGAGATCGCTGCCGGCGACCTGGCCGAACCCTTCCGCGAGGCTGAACTCGAATTGATCGAGGGCGATGTGGACTCGCTCTATGACCTGACGGCGCAGCTGTTTCCCGAAGGCGGGCTGCACCTGTCCGGAATGTCCAAATCGGCGCGTGGCTACATGTTGTCCGACACCGGCAAGGTTCAGACCGACCCTGCCCCGCGCAATGCCAGCCCGGTACCGCTGTTCGCGACGATGACCTCGGAAATTGCGGCGCGGGACATCCTGCGCGAATGTTTCGAACAGATCTCGGCCAATATCGATGTGGTTCTGAATACCGAGGCCCCCGAGGGCCCGCATCAATTGCGCATCGGCCTGCGCCGGTTGCGCGCGGCCTTCGGGATCTTCAAGCCGATCATCGGCCATCCGGAAATGCTGCGCCTGAACGAGCAAGCCAAGGCGATTGGCGCCGAGGTTGGCGCCCTGCGCGACCTCGACGTGGTGATCACCGACATCATCGATCCTTCAGCCGAAGCGCATCCGTCCGAACCCGGTTTCGCCGTCCTGCGGTCGGCGATCTCGAGCCGTCGGGAAGATGCCCGCAAACACCTGCGCGAGACGCTGCGCAGCCCACAAGTGCAATCGTTCCAGATCGATCTGGCCCGGTTCATCGAGACCCGGCGCTGGCTGGCGCCCGAAGATTTCGAACAGACCTCCCGGCTGGCAATGCCCGTGCGCGACCATTCCTGTGCTGCCCTGGCGAAACGATGGAAATCGGTGTGCAGACAGGCACGTGGCATCGATCACCTGTCGATCGATGCGCGCCACGAACTGCGCAAGGAGCTGAAAAAGCTCCGGTATTCGATCGAATTCCTCGGGCCGCTCTATTCGCCCAAAAAGGTCGCAGTCTTTGTCAAGCAGATGAAAAAATTGCAGAACATCTTTGGCGACCTGAACGATCTCGCCATGGCCGAAGAGATGCTCTGCAAGAGCGACAGCCCCGGGGCGCGCAACCCCTCGGCGCAACGGGCCGTCGGTTGGGTGCTGGGCACGCGAACCGCAAGCTCGGATGCGGCGTGGTCCCACGCACGGGAGCTGTGGCACGCGGTCAAGCAGACCGGACCCTTCTGGAAGTGACACGAAAACGGGCGCCTTGGGGCGCCCGTCTGGTTAGGTTCCATGCTGCCGCCGACTGGCGATGGCCGCGTTCAGGTTGCAGCCTTCTTGCGGCGCCGTCCGAACACGGCGGTTGCTCCCAGCGTGGTCAACAACAGCGGCAAGCCCGCCGGCAGTGGAACAACGCTTAGATTTGGACTAGGCGACAGCGGATCACCAAAATCGTCCGGGTTCTCGGCCGACAGAACAAAGGAGTTCATGTCAGGACCACCGGTCGTGTCGATCTGCATCCCATAGACACTCTCGCCGGAGCTGATCCCGAAGTCATTCAGGTCGAACCCACCGAAGCCAACCGTTTGTGACCCAGAAATCTCCACCGTATTGACCGAAATACCGGTGTTCCAGAAAGTGTTGCTGTTGACCTGAAGCACGCTGGAGAACTCCGGGAATTCGAACGTGCCACCGGTGATCAGCTTGACGTCGAAAATGTCGTTCATTCCACGCTCGAACAGCATGATTTCGGGCACCTGGTCCACGCCGTCGTCATTGTCGGTGAGACTGGCGGAAAACAGAAGCCGGAACGAAAGCGCGCCGCCGCCTTCACCGTCACTCATCTCCGACAGGCTGAGGGAATTGAACGCGTTCAGAAGCGTGGCGTTCTGGATCGTCGGGTCGATGCTTTCCTGGGCTGCCGGGTCGTAGCCAGCCTTGACGAATGGGTTGTCGTCGCCATCACTGTTGGTGTCCGTGTCGCCCCATTCGGCATTGATCCTGCTACGTCCTGTCAGCACCTCGAAACGGCTGACGGCGCGGAACGAATCCTGCGTGGCATAGTTCGTTGACCCGATGACAATGGAATCGAGAAACACATCGTCGGTGTAGGGACTTGAGGAATCATTGGTGCCGCCGGGGATGGAAACGCCAATCGAATCGGCGTGAATGACGGCCGCCTGCGCGCCAGAGGCCAAAACGAGCCCTCCGCTGGCAATCAGTCCGAGTGCATGGGCACGAGGGAACATGGGTTTCTCCACTGATACATAAGTTTCGATACATTTCTTGCTGCGCCCTTCGGACGCACATCGAAACAGCGATCTGACGGACAATCTTGGCGGAATTTGGGCGGCTCCACGCCGAATCGAAAGCCCTCAACGTATCGAAAAGGCGTCCGGCACACGGCAGCATTTTTTGCGCTGACGGATGGCCCCCGGCAAAAATCCGGAATAGGTTGCAACGATCCGGAAATTGACGACGGCGGTGACCCGATGGCCCAACAAGACAACCCTGCCGACCCGTTCAAGAAGGCGCTGACCGAAGCGACCCGGGTGATTGCCGACGATCCCGATCTGGCCGTCGTTTTCACGGTCGATCCGCCGGGCCTGACCAACGACCAGATGCGGTTGCCGCAGGTATCGCGGCGGATGACCAAGGACGAGGTCCTGCTGGCGCGCGGCACTGCAGATGCCTTTGCTCTGCGGCGGCGGTATCACGACACAGCGGTCCATCGGAAATACCAGCCGTCAGGTCAGATGGCCCTGGAACTCTACGAGGCAATGGAGACCGCCCGCTGCGAGGCCGTTGGCGCACGGGCGATGCCCGGAACCGCCAGCAATATCGACGCCAAGATCGCCAACGAAGCCAGCCGGCGCGGCTACAACCAGATCACCAAGGCAAGCGATGCCCCGCTTGCGGTGGCAGCGGGTTACATGATCCGGCAGCTCGCCACCGGGCGGGACCTGCCCGAGGGCGCACAACACGTTCTGGACCTGTGGCGCGACCACCTCGAAGGCTCTGCGGCCGAAACCCTGCCCGAGCTGCAAACCTGTCTGGAGGACCAGAAGGCCTTTGCCCGGTTTGCCCGGCAGGTCATCGACGATCTTGGATACGGCGACCAGTTGGGCGACGATCCCGACGAGATGGACGATCAGGACGACCAGGAGGACGCCGAGCAGGATCAGGACGAGGCCGACAGCACGGGTCAGGACGATCAGGATGCCCAGCAGGACGACGACTCCCAGCCCGATCAGGAACAGGATCAGACCGACGATCCGTCCGAGGCCCAGGTCAGCATGGACGATGCCGCCGAATCCGAGATGGGCGAAGAATCCGAACTGCCCGATGGCGAGGCGCCGCTGGACCCGCCGCCCCCGGCCCCGGTGTCGGAAGCCGACCCGAATTACGAAGTGTTCTGCACCGAGTTCGACGAGATCATCGATGCGACCGACCTTGCCGAGGCCGCAGAGCTGGAACGACTGCGTGCTTATCTGGACCAGCAACTGGAGCCGTTGAAGGGTGCCGTGTCGCGGCTGGCCAACAAGTTGCAGCGCCGCCTTCAGGCCCAGCAGAACCGCAGCTGGGAGTTCGATCTGGAGGAAGGGACGCTCGACGCCGGCCGGCTGGCCCGCGTGGTGGCCAACCCGACGACACCGCTGAGCTTCAAGGTCGAGAAGGACACGGAGTTCCGCGATACCGTGGTGACGCTGCTGCTGGACAACTCCGGCTCGATGCGGGGCCGACCGATCTCGATTGCCGCGATCTGCGCCGATGTGCTGGCCCGCACGCTGGAACGGTGCTCGGTCAAGGTGGAGATCCTCGGGTTTACCACCCGTGCCTGGAAAGGTGGACAAAGCCGCGAACGATGGTTGAAGGAAGGGCGCCAGCAGATCCCTGGTCGGCTCAACGACCTGCGCCACATCATCTACAAGTCGGCGGATGCGCCCTGGAGACGGTCGCGCGACAACCTCGGCCTGATGATGAAGGAAGGCCTGCTGAAAGAGAACATCGACGGCGAGGCGCTGGAATGGGCGCACAAGCGGATGGCCGTGCGGCCTGAATCCCGCAAGATCCTGATGGTGATTTCCGACGGCGCGCCGGTGGATGACTCGACCCTGTCAGTGAACCCGGCGAACTACCTGGAAAAACACCTGCGCGACGTTATCGCGATGATCGAGCGTCGTCGGCAGGTCGAATTGATGGCCATCGGGATCGGCCACGACGTGACCCGGTATTACGACCGGGCTGTCACGATCACCGACGTGGATCAACTGGCCGGGGCGATGACGGAACAACTGGCGTCGCTGTTCGACAAGGATCCGCGCGCACGGGCGCGGTTTTCCGGGTTGCGGCGCGCCTCCTGATCAATGCCCCTCGCAGGGATATCTTGTGACAGAAGACAACGCCGTCGGCGCCGGGATCCTGGCGCATTAGATTGGGCCGTCTGCGGCCTCGACCACACAAGGAGCGGTCATGTTTCAGAGCTTCGAGGTTGCGACCCGACCGGCGGATGGTCCGCCCCGGCTTGCCGCGCTGCGCCAGCGCATGAATGCTGTTGGCCTGGATGGGTTTCTCATTCCGCGGGCCGATGCCCATCAGGGAGAGTACGTGGCCCCGCACGACGACCGCCTTGCCTGGACCACCGGTTTTACCGGATCAGCCGGGTTTTGTGCAGTGCTGCACGACGTGGCAGGCGTATTCATAGACGGACGGTACAGCCTGCAGGTGCGCAGCCAGGTCGACCTTGACCATTTCACTCCCGTCGCATGGCCGGCGACCCAACTGGCAGACTGGCTGGTCGAGCAGCTTCCCGAGGGCGGACGTGTTGGCTTTGATCCCCGGCTCCACACGATCGAGGAAATCCGAAAGCTCCGTGAGAAGGGTGAGGAGCACGGCATAACCCTCCGGTCTGTCGGCAACCTTGTCGATGAGATCTGGGAGGACCAACCCGCGCCACCGACTGGCAAGATCCTGGTGCATCCGGTGTCCCTGGCAGGTCAGGCCCACGCGGAGAAATGCGCTGATCTGGCCCGAGCGCTTGAAAAACAGGGCGAGCGTGCTGCCGTGTTGACCCTGCCGGATTCCATCGCCTGGCTGCTGAATATCCGGGGCAGCGACATCGAGCGGAATCCGGTGCCGCATGCCTTTGCCATTCTGCATGCAACCGGAGCGGTCGACCTGTTCTGCGACCCGGCGAAGCTGTCGGAGGAGGTCAGAAGGCATCTGGGGCCCGACGTCGCCTGCCATCCGGTCATGGCCTTCGGCCCGGCGCTGGCAACCCTGAACGGGCGGGTCCGGCTCGACAAGGCCAGCGCGCCGGTCTGGGTGGCGGACCAGTTGTCCGCCTGCGATATCGTTCTTGGACAGGATCCCTGCGTGCTGCCCAAGGCCTGCAAGAACGCAGCCGAGATTGCCGGGGCAACAGCCGCGCATTTGCGCGATGGCGCCGCGATGTGCCGGTTCCTGTGCTGGGTCGACGACGCCGTCCTTTCCGGTGGTTTGTCCGAAATCGACGTTGTAACCCGATTGGAGGCCGAACGCCGCAAGGACCCGCTGTTGCGGGATATCAGCTTTGACACGATTGCCGGCAGCGGGCCGCACGGGGCCATCGTACATTATCGCGTGACGGAGCAGACCAACCGAACGGTCACCCCGGGAGACGTGCTGCTGGTGGACAGCGGCGGGCAATATGCGGACGGCACGACCGACATCACCCGCACCATCGCCACCGGCCCGGTTACCGGCGAACAATGCGCCTGTTTCACCCGGGTCCTGAAGGGCATGATCGCGATATCTGGCTTGCGCTGGCCCGTGGGACTGACAGGCGGGCACCTGGATTCTCTGGCACGGGTCCCGTTGTGGCAGGCCGGCCTGGACTATGACCACGGGACCGGCCACGGCGTGGGTGCCTATCTGTCGGTTCACGAGGGGCCGCAGCGGCTGTCGCGGGTGTCGGATGTTCCGCTGCAACCCGGCATGATCCTGTCAAACGAGCCCGGCTACTATCGCACGGGCGCCTTCGGGATCAGGATCGAGAACCTGATCAACGTTGTCGATGCCGCGCCCTTGCCCGGTGGCGATGATCGCCCGATGCTGGCATTTGCGACCCTGACCTGGGTGCCGATCGACAGACGGATGATCGAACCGGAATTGCTGACCGCCGCCGAACGAGACTGGATCGATTCCTACCACGCCGAAACGCGGCGTCGATTGACGCCGATCCTGGATGTTGACACCGCGGCATGGCTGGACGCTGCGACCCTCCCACTGTAGGGTCTGGCGCTAACATCCAATTATACGCAAATGTCACAATCGCCGCCCATACGGGGCGGCGAGCCACGCAAGGGGACCATTCATGGTTGACCACATAAAGATTCGCAAGGCCGCCGGCACCTGGGTCGTACGCGCCGGCGGGGCCGTTCTGGCCGAAAGCAAAGATGCGCTCGAACTGATCGAAGGGGACATGTCGCCGGTGATCTATTTCCCGCGGTCCGACATCGCGATGGCCTTTCTGGACGTCAGCGACCAGACGAGCCACTGTCCCTACAAAGGCGATGCGGTCTATTTCTCGATCGATACGAAGAGCCGGACCCTGCCGAACGCGGCATGGTCTTATCAGGATCCGATCGAAGGCCTGGCCCGGCTCAAGGATCACATCGCGTTCTATTCCGACAACGTGGACGTGGCGGTCGAGCGCATCTGACGCGACCTGAACACGGTTAACGCGGGCGCGGCTGCTTTGGCACCCGCGCCTTTTTTATGCACCGTATCCAGTCGTCCGCTCATCCGCCGGAAGCACCGGACACCGCAGGTGGTAACAGGAAAGAAAGGAGTGCCTCCGAATATCCCGAGCGTCTGCTCACCGAAGGATTCTCGTTGATGGAACACTCCCTCACCGGCACCGAACAATTGATGCTCGAATACATTAACCGGGCCCGACTGGACCCTGTTGCCGAAGCTGCCCGCTACCAGATTGACCTGAACACCGACCTCGACGCCGGGACCTTGCAGGGTGGGTCCCGCCAGGTTCTGGCCGGAAATGCCCAGCTGAACGCCAGCGCCAGCGCCCATTCGCTCTGGATGCTGGAAGCAGACACATTCAGCCACTCGGGCCCAGACGGCTCTTCGGCCCAGCAGCGTATGGACACCTCGGGATACGATCTGACCGACACCGCGATCTGCAGCGAAAATATCGCCTGGTACGGCACAATGGGTGTCCTGGACCTGCAATACGCCGTGGAACGGCACCACATGTCCTTGTTTCGCAGCGCCAGCCACAGGTTGAACACCTTGTACGACGATTTCCGGGAAGTCGGAGTCGCGCAGGAACAAGGCTCATTCGCGTCCGGGTACTGGACCTATGATGCATCGATGATGACCCAGGATTTCGCCAAGACCGGCGAGGACGTGTTTCTGACGGGCGTCATCTATGACGACACGAACGCAAACGCGTTCTATTCAGTCGGCGAAGGAACCGGTGGCGTCGACATCACCGTCACGGGCGCCGCGACGCAAAGCGCCGACGCCGGTGGTTACTCGTTGTCGATGGCGCCGGCAAAGGAAGTGACGGTTACGGTTTGCGACAACGATCTGACCGGCATCCTGCGAGTCGACATGGGCCAGGGAAACGTGAAGCTCGACCTTGTTGATGGCGGTACCTTCCTCAGCTCCGGTTCGCTCAACCTCGTGAGCGGTGTCAGCCATGCGACCCTTCTCGGTCTGGACGACCTGGCGTTGACCGGGAGCCAGGCAGAGAACACGTTGACCGGCAACGCCGGTGACAATGCAATCTACGGTGGGTACGCGGACGACCAGCTGTTCGGAATGGCGGGGCAGGACAAGCTCATCGGTGGAAGGGGCAAGGACCTTTTGGAAGGCGGCGAGGGAAATGATTACCTGTGGGGCAAGTCCGGTGCCGATGTCCTCGCGGGGCAAGCCGGCGATGATCGGCTGATCGGGCAGAATGGCGACGATCACATGGACGGCGGTGCCGGGGACGACAGATTGCGTGGCAGCAACGGCGACGATCAGATGTTCGGCGGTATCGGCGACGACTCGCTTGAAGGCGGTGGTGGCAACGATCACCTCACCGGAGGCGAAGGACTGGATCGGTTCATTTTCAAGGGTTCCTTCGGAAACGACACGATCGAAGACTTTGATGCGGCCGAAGTTGTGAAGCTTCGCGACTCTGTTGCCGAGGTCGCCAATTTCGCGGGCTTCGTGGATGCTCTTCAAATTGACGGCGGCGATCTGGTCTATGACTTCGGGAATGACGGCGTGAACACCATCCGTTTCGTCGGGTTGGCACCCGGAGATCTGACGGAGGAAAATATCTATTTCGGTTGATCCTGCCGCGAAAAGCCAAGGCTCAGGAATGCTCTTCGGCGGCCGTGTCGGCCAGGGCCCGATTGTAGGCACGCAAGGCATCCACGTGGAACAGGGCGCCCTGCAGGTCCGGTCGGCCGCTGCCACCCGGCGTCACGACCGGCAGGAAGGCATGGCCGTCCCGCTCGAAGATCGGCAAGGCCACTTCGAGTGTCGTGTCGGGATCTATGTGGACCCCTTGCTCGACCAGAGCCCAACAGGCCGCCTCGGGCGCGGCGCGCGGGCTGTCCTTGGACCGCATGATGACGGCGGCCGAATACACCGACAACAGATAGGCCTGCGGTCCGGCCGCAAGGTGCACGCCCTTGTGCTCCAGTAGCGTCAGGAAAAACGAGCGATCCACAAGCCGACTGGCCAACGCCGTGGACAAGGACACAGCCACCATCACCGCCAACCCCGTCTGCCAGTCGCCAGTCAGTTCGAACACGATCAACGTCGTCGAGATGGGAGCCCCGAGAACCGCCGCCGAAACGGCGCCCATCCCCGCCAGCGCATAAAGCTCGCCATTGCCCGAGTACTGGGGCACGAGTTGGGTCGCCACCAACCCGAAGGCCAGCCCGGTCAGCGCACCGACCATCAGCGACGGCGAGAACACGCCTCCGCCCATCCGTCCGGCCATGGTGATTGCCACGGCAACAACCTTGAGGATCGCAAAGACCACGGCCTCGTGCAGCAACAGCTCGGCTCGAAGCGCCGCAGACGTGGTCTCGTAACCGACGCCAATGATATGGGGGAATGCGATGGCCAGCGCTCCAAGCAATCCGCCTGCGATTGCTGGACGCAAGACCTGCGGAATGCGAAACCGGCGCTGGATATGGCTGCCCAGGTCATCTGCAAAGAAGATCGCCCGCATCAACAGCACCGCAACCACTCCGCTGAGCAACCCCAGCAGCATGAAGGCCGGCAGTTCGACGTAGAACGACAACGACAATAGCGGCGTCAGGGTGAACTCGGTCACGTTGCCGAAGGCGAGCCTGCTGATGACCGTGCCTGCGACCGAGGCTATGACGATTGGCGCAAACGCATGCACCGCAAAGTGGCGCAGCACGACCTCGAGCGCGAACAACGCCCCGGCAATCGGCGCGTTGAAACTGGCCGAAACCGCAGCCGCAACCGCGCATCCCAAAAGGTCACGCCCGGTTATTCCGCCCGCACCGATCCGGTTCGACACCCACGTCGAGATCACGCCGGCCAGGTGCACAACAGGCCCCTCCCGCCCCGACGACCCACCGGACGACAACGTGATCAGCGACGCAAGCGCAGAGGCCAGGCCTGCCTTCAGTTCGACGCGTCCGCGGTACAACGCGGCACCTTCGATCACGTCGGCGACTGAACGAACCCTTCCATCCGGTGTGAACCGCCCGAGGATCAATCCGACGACCAGCCCACCACAAATCGGCAACGTCAACAGCAACCACCACGGCAGCGTGCTGGCATGACCCTGGATATGCCGAGCGTCGTCGGTCTGATACAGCACAGCCTGCAGCCAGCCGATGCTCCAGCGGAATCCGACCGCCGCGGCCCCCGACGCGATCCCGACCGCCAGCGCGATGAACCAGAACTGGATCTGGCTCGGTCCCTTGCGCAACAGCAGCTGCCAGCCCTGTTGCAGCCCGGCGCGGCTCTCTTCGTACTGGCGTCGTATCAGGTCACGAGTGCGTTCCGGCACGGCAATCCTCCGCGGACCTCGTGGCTGGGGCTTTCCCAAGTGGCCCGCCTGCCCTAGGGTGCCTGACGATTTTCGCCGAACGAGAGAGTGACATGTCCATCGCTGCGGCTTTGACCGATCTTTCCCTGTTCCTAGGTGATCGGTTCACACGCTCCAAGTCCGATCTGGCCCACCATGGCCGATCAGAGAGCTATTTCCCCCTGACGCCGCCCGATGCGGTCGTCTACCCCACCAGCACCGACGAGGTCGCCCGCATCGTCAGCACCTGCGCACAGCACGGCTGCCCGGTCATTCCGTGGGGAACGGGCACTTCGTTGGAGGGCCACGCACTGGCCATTCGCGGTGGCGTCTGCGTCGATTTCATCCGCATGGACGGGCTTTTGTCGGTCAACCAGGCAGATATGGACGTGGTGGTGCAACCCGGTCTCACCCGCGAGGCCCTGAACCGGGAGCTTCGCAGCACCGGGTTGTTCTTTCCCGTGGACCCCGGTGCCAATGCGTCGCTGGGCGGGATGGCCGCCACACGCGCCAGCGGCACCACGACGGTGCGCTATGGCACCATGGCCGACAATGTCCTTGGCCTTCAGGTGGTCCTGGGCGATGGGCGCATCATCCGCACCGGAACGCGGGCGCGCAAGACAGCGGCCGGATACGATCTGACCCACCTGTTCGTCGGTTCCGAAGGCACGCTGGGCCTTGTTACCGAACTGACCCTGCGTCTTCAGGGACAACCCGAAGCCATTTCCGCGGCCGTCTGTGCCTTTGATCGCATGCAGGACGCCGTCGACACCGTGATCGCCACCATCCAGTCCGGCATCCCGGTCGCGCGTATCGAATTCGTCGATGCCGACACGGCCGCCGCGGTGAACTCTTACGCCGGAATGGATTTCCCCCTGAAACCTCACCTGTTGGTAGAGTTCCACGGCTCGCATCGTGCGGTGGCCGAAGACGCAACCGCGTTCGGAGAACTGGTCGAGGATATGGGCGGCGAAGGGTTCCGCTGGTCGCCCCACGCCGAAGACCGCACCGCGCTCTGGACCATGCGGCACAACGCCTATTACGCGATCCTGGCCAGCCGCAAGGGCGCACGCGCGGTCGTGACGGACCTCTGTGTCCCGATTTCACGCCTCGCCGAAGCGGTCGAGGAGACCCGTGCCGACATTGCGGCCAGTCCGATCCCGGGGCCGATCCTAGGGCATATGGGCGATGGAAACTTCCATGCCATCCTGCTGATCCACGACGACGCCCCCGGCGAACTGGAGGTCGCCAAGGCGCTGTCGCATCGCATGGTTGAACGAGCCTTGCGGCTGGGCGGGACCGTCACGGGCGAACATGGCGTGGGCATGGGCAAGTTGGACTATATGGCAGCAGAGCACGGTGCCGCCTGGGATGTGATGGGCACGATCAAGCACGCGATGGATCCCGCCGGCATCCTGAACCCCGGAAAGGTCGTTCGTTCAAACCGCTGAACGGTCAGCGCGCCCTAGCCGAGGGTCTGCCCGGCCTGCCCGTCCTTGCCTTCCTTCATATGGGACAGCTTCGTGTCGAGCACCCGCTCAACCAGCGCCGGATCGCGCGGCTCCCCCAGAAAGTCGAACAAGGCGTCGAAACACTCCGGCCGTGCAACATAATCGTCGTAGTGCAGCTTCAGGCACTTGGCCGGGTGACGTTTCATGAAGTCGGTCCACACGGATTCTGCTTCGCCGAGCTGTTTCATCACCCGATCCGTATCGACATCCGCCCACCAGCCGCTCTTGGCGACATCCACCGGGTTGCGCGTGTTGAACACGAACCGCGGATTGGGAAAGACGTCGAGGATGAACTTCATGTATTTGTTGAAGGCACCACGCGGCATCAGGTAGCGGATTTCCTTGAACCCACCGACACGGGTTCCCGGCGGCAACTTCAGGATATCGCGGACAAACACGTTCGCCAATGTCTTGCCAAACTGTGCGGGGTCGGTCAACTCGGCGCCATACCAGGGGTGCGTCGGATTGGTCTCCACATGCGCCGTTCGCACGCCGCTCATCGGGCCGACGCTCGACATCGCGGACCAGGCCTCGGACAAGTGCCGCAGGGTCGAATTGTTCTCGCCCCGGATGCAATACCCATCGATCCCGTTCAGCAGGTTCTGAACCAGTGTGGACCCGGAGCGGCCATAGGTGATGACAAAGACATAGCCTTCAGCCGGGGCATTCAGCCGGGGAAAGGCAGGGGTTGAGCTATCCATGACGGGCTCCCTGGTCATCTTGCACGGCGACAGTCGCTCTCACGCCCGCGCCGGATGGTCAATAGTTCAGAAGCGCGCGCGCAGCTGCCCGGGCCTCGTCGGTCACGGTGTCACCCGCCAGCATCCGGGCCAGTTCGTCGACCCGGTCAGCGGCTTGCAACGCGGTCACCGTGGACCGCGTGACATCGCCGGAAACGTATTTTTCCACCCGCCAATGATGGCCACCGCGTGCGGCAACCTGAGGGGAATGGGTAACGACCAGCACCTGCGCCTCGCGGGAGAGCGACTGAAGCCGCCGCCCGACCGCATCTGCCGTCGCGCCGCCGACGCCCCGGTCGATCTCGTCGAAGATCATCGTCACCCCGACCGCCTCGCCCATCAGGCACACCTTCAGGGCTAGCAGAAAGCGGGACAACTCGCCCCCGGACGCAATCTTGTTCAACGGTCCGGACGGGGCCCCCGGGTTGGTCGCCACGGTGAAGGTCACGTCGTCCTGCCCGTCCGGGCCCGGCGCCATGGAGGTCAGCTGGGTCGTGAACACCGCCCGTTCCATTTTCAACGGTGCGAGTTCGTCCGACATGACCGCATCGAGTCGGGCGCCCGCAAGCTTTCGTTCACCGCTCAACGCGTCACATAGCGCCAAGTGCCGATCCCGCGCCTCTGAAACCGCGGCCTGCAACGTCGCGATGTCGGATGTGCCGGTGTCCAGGGCAGACAGCCGCCCGCGCAGGTCCTCCGCAAGATCACTCAACCCGTCCGGTAATATGCCATGCTTGCGGGCCAGCCCCCGTATGGCGAACAGGCGTTCCTCCGCCTGCTCCAACGCGTGCGGGTCGAACGACAGCGCATCAAGACAGGCGGCGATCCCATGGTCGGCCTCTCCCAGGGCATCCAGCGCCCGCGCCAAGGCCTCTGCCGGCGCATCGAGCCGCCCGTCTGCGCTGTCTGCTGCTCCGTCGAGCCAGCGGATGGCATCCGAAATCAGCCCTTCGGCCCCGTCGAGCGAGATCGCGGCATGCGCACGTACGATGTCTTCGCGAACCCGTTCGGCACCTTGCATCATTCGCCTGCGGGCATCCAGTTCGGCGTCTTCGCCCGGCTCCGGCGACAGTTCGTCCAGTTCCTTGACGGCGTGTCGCAGGAACTCTTCTTCCCCCCGCAGCGCTTCAATCCGCGCCTGCGCTGCGGCCAACGTCGCCTCTGCAGCGCGCAGGTCGCGCCATGCCGCGCGTACGTCAACCAGATGTGCTGCAGTTCCGGCGAATTCGTCCAACAGGGCCCGATGCCCGCGCGGGTTCAGCAGGCCACGATCGTCGTGTTGACCATGAAGCTCCACCAGGTGTTCCGACACACGCCGCAACACGTCGCCCGAACTGCGACGATCGTTGATCCAGGCTGTCTTGCGCCCTTCGGCGGTGGTCACCCGCCGCAGGATCAACTCGTCGCTCTCCGGAAGCCCGGCCTCACGCAAGACCTCGCGCACCGGGTGCCCCTCGGCAAGGTCGAAGCAGGCCGTGACCTCGCCCTGCGTGGCACCGGCCCGCACCAGATCCATACGCCCGCGCCATCCAAGCACAAACCCAAGAGAATCCAGCAGGATCGATTTGCCCGCCCCGGTTTCGCCGGTCAACACGTTCAGACCCGGCTGAAGCTCCAGCTCCAGCCGATCGATAATCAGCATGTCACGGATATCCAGCCCGCGCAGCATCCGCCCTACCCCGTTTGCGACGCCCCGCGCGCCGACAGCCCTGTTCTAGCCCGGCTGTTCACCGGAACACCAGAGCGGTTGCCGGACGTCATCGCGGCTTCGTCTGTCCAAAAATATCCCCGCCGGAGGCACGCAACATCACACGCGCCAACCGGCTTGCGATCAGAGCCACTGCCCCTTGACCATCTGACGGTGTACCTGCCGCAGCCAGCTGTCACCCTTGGCTTGCGCCGTCAGGCCACGTTCCACCAGGAGCTTGTAGCTGTCCTGGTACCAGACCGTCGATTGGAAGTTGTAGGCCAGGATCGCGCCAGCCGTCTGGGCTTCCTCGACCAGCCCCAGGGACAGGTAGGATTCGACAAGCCGGTGAAGTGACTCTGGCGTGTGCGACGTGGTCTGGAATTCCTCGACCACGACGCGGAACCGGTTGATGGCGGCGGTATAGTGTTCGCGCCGCAGGTAATAGCGACCGATTTCCATTTCCTTGGCGGCAAGGTGATCAAAGGCCAGGTCGAACTTCAGGATCGCGGATCTGGCATATTCGCTGTCCGGGTAGATCTCGATGACCTCGCGCAGCGCCTGCAGCGCCTGATAGGTCAACCCCTGGTCACGTCCGACCTCGTCGATCTGGTCATAGTAGCTCAACGCCAGGAGGTACTGCGCATAGGCCGCGTCTTCGTCGGCCGGGTAGAAATCGATATAGCGCTGCGCCGCGCCCCGGCTGTTCTCGTAGTCGCGATCCGAATGATAGGAAAACGCCTGCATGATCAGCGCCCGCTTCGCCCACTCCGAATAAGGGTACAACCGTTCGATTTCGCCGAACAGTTCGGCGGCGTCGTCGGGGTCCCCGTTCTCCAGGTCATATTCCGCACGCTTGTAGATCTGTTCCGCCGTGAAGGTCTCCAACGGCACGCCGCGACTGGAACTGACCCCTTTGCGTTCGGCGCAACCGGCCATGATGGCAAGAATTGCCAGAGTCCCAACCAGCCGGATTGCCGCTCCACGCACCGCCATGCCTTGATACCCTTGCTCAATTTACGCCGTCGGCCCGTACGATGGGCCGGCATTTGACATCGTCTAACACAGAAAAATCCGGTGCAAAACGCTTCTGCACCGGATTTCGAAGACTTGATGCGGCAATGTTGTCAGGCGACCGCGTCCAGATCGGCAATGCCGACGCCAACGCCGGGAAGTCGCAGCATCGCGTCGTTGTCACACTCGACCCATTCAACCGCCCCGGGGGTGGCAAAAACCGCCCGCAAAAGCCGGTTTGTCAGGGTATGGCCCGCGCGTATCCCGGTGTAGCGGCCAAGGATCGGAGCGCCGGCGAGGGCCAGGTCACCAAGCGCATCCAGCATCTTGTGGCGCACCGGCTCGTCACCATGACGCAGGCCGCCCGGGCTCAACACCTTGGCGCCGTCCACCACGATGGCGTTTTCCATTGTCCCGCCGAGCGCCAGGCCATTGGCCTGCATGTACTCCACGTCGGACAGGCGGCAGAACGTCCGGCTGTCGCACAGTTCGTGCACAAAGGCGCCGTTGGCCATGTTCAGTGACCGGCTCTGACGGCCAATGGCCACGTCGGCGAAATCAATCTCGAAGTCGATGTGAAGCCCGTCCGCCGGCTCGATGCGGGCAACCGCGTCACCCTCGCGCACTTCGACCGGCTTCACGACCTTCAGCACCATCAGCGGCGCATCGAGACGGCGAAGGCCAACCTTCAGAACCGCCTTGACGAACGGTGCCGCGCTGCCATCCAGAATCGGAACTTCCGGGCCGCTGACCTCGATCAGGACGTTGTGTACACCAAGCCCGGCAAGCGCTGCCATGACATGCTCCACGGTCGAAACGCTGACGCCATCGGCATTGACCAGACGGGTGCACAGCGGCACATGCTCTGTCGCGTCCCAACGCGCTGGCACCAGCCGATCCCCTGAAACAGCATCGGTTCGCTTGAACACGATTCCAAAGTCCGCCTGTGCGGGCAGCAACGTGATACGTGCGGGGCGCCCTGAATGAAGGCCGGCCCCGGTCAACGAAACTTTGGATTTCAGCGTGCTCTGCACCGTATTCTCTTTCTGTTGGCCGGACAGTGGTGGCCCGGCATCTTCGAGATACGCATGTGGGTCGAATAGCTCAATTCAAAGATTGTAACGGCGTGAAACAACCCCCGACCCCGAGTCGGCAGATACCCGCTCATCTTGGCTAAGATATCGTTAAAACAATGATTTCAAAAAAGAAAAGGGCCGGATGATCCGGCCCGTCTCAAGGTTCTGCGAGTGGAAACGTCAGTTCGCCTGGCGCCGAAGGAAGGCCGGAATCTCGATCCGCTCCTGTTCCGGATCCATGTCCGGGTCGTCTTCGTAGGCCTGGCTGGGATGCGTCGTCTGCTGACGCAGTTGCGGCGGCTGCTGGCGCAAGGGCTGTTGGGTCGGACGCTCCGGGGCTTCGTTGTGGCCCGCCATCCTGTGGATCAGGTTGCCAATGCCAAAGCTGCGCTTTTCACCAGCTTGTTCCGCGACCGGCTGCTGAGGTGCCGCCCCGGTCATCTGGGCAGTTGCGCCACCGGGTGCAGCGCGACTGACAGCGGCCTGAAGGCGCTGGATCGCTTCCGGGCTCGGAACGCCGGGGCGCCGGGGTTGCGGTGCAACGTATTCTTCCATGACGTCTTCATCGGCGGCTTCCAACAGCGGCAGCGGCTCGGCCGACGGCTGCTGGTAGGCCGGGGGCGGAAGCGCCTCGTCTTCGTCCAGAACCAGAGTTTCCTCGGCCTTCGGGGCAAAGCCACCAAACAGCGACGGTTCTTCGGAGCGCGCGGCAACCTGAGCGGCAACCTCGACCACGTCCTCGACCTCGGCCGGAGCCGCGGCGGTTTCGTGCACACCTTGGGACGTCAGCGAACGGCGGCGCGGCGGGCGGGGAACGTCATGCTTGACCTCGGAGGCATCGATCCCGGTCGCGACGACCGAAACACGCATCTTGCCTTCCATGTCGGTGTCCAGCGTCGAACCGACGATGATATTGGCGTCCGGGTCCACTTCCTCGCGAATGCGGTTGGCCGCTTCGTCGAGTTCGAACAGGGTCAGGTCGTAGCCGCCGGTGATGTTGATCAGCACGCCCTTTGCGCCGCGCAACGAGATCTCGTCCAGCAACGGGTTGGCGATGGCCTTCTCGGCCGCCTGGATCGCGCGATCTTCGCCCTCGGACTCGCCGGTGCCCATCATCGCCTTGCCCATCTCGTCCATCACGGAACGAACGTCGGCAAAGTCGAGGTTGATCAGGCCCGGGCGCACCATCAGGTCGGTCACACCCTTGACGCCCTGATACAGAACGTCGTCGGCCAACGAGAAGGCCTCGGTGAAGGTGGTTTTTTCGTTGGCAAGCCGGAACAGGTTCTGGTTCGGAATGATGATCAGCGTGTCGACGACCTTTTGCAGCGCCTCGACGCCGTCTTCGGCCTGGCGCATCCGCTTGGCGCCCTCGAACTGGAACGGCTTGGTGACCACGCCGACCGTCAGCACACCCAGTTCACGCGCAGCTTGTGCGATGATCGGCGCGGCGCCGGTGCCGGTGCCGCCGCCCATGCCCGCGGTGATGAAGCACATGTGGGCTCCGGCCAGGTGATCGACGATTTCCTCGATGGTCTCTTCGGCAGCGGCGGCACCGACCGACGGGCGGGCACCAGCACCCAGACCTTCGGTGACCTTGACGCCCATCTGCACGCGTGCGGCGGCGTTGCTCTGCTGCAGCGCCTGGGCATCGGTATTCGCGGTGACGAACTCCACGCCCTCGAGATTTTTCTCGATCATGTTGTTGACGGCGTTGCCGCCCGCCCCGCCTACACCGAACACGGTGATGCGCGGCTTGAGTTCTTCCTGCTCGGGCATGGTCAAATTCAATGCCATCTTGTCTCCGCCTGTTTTATGCCGCCCCGTCCCCGGGCGGTTTGCTGCCTGATCCCTTTCGTACGCCAAGGCGCCGAAATGCTTTCGATTACCGCCAAGCATACGCGGATGCCACTCATACGTCACGCCAAAACTGCAAAAACGCCACAAAATATGGACGTTTTGTGTAAGCAATACCGGCATATACGGCGAGTACGCCGCATATTGTGGATCACGCTGCCAGATGTACAAGCGCACCGCGAACGAAGGTTGTTGCGCGGTGGATCGAAGCCCTGAAACACGGCTTCCGGTCGATATAAGGGGCGGCTGCTCGGCCTGCCTGTGCCAACTTTGCGTCGGCATATTCTTGTGGGTACAAAACTATACGCAGGCCATCTGGATATCCAGCGTTTTCAGGCCACGCCTGCGCGGACACGCGCCCCACGGCGCGGAAATCCGCGCATGCCGGGCGAGCGCCTTGCAGACGGCGGCTGCGGTTTTAGCGAAGACCGAAAATCTGACCGGGCACCTTCCCAATGCGCCAAGCGCCCGAAAGGAGGCCTAACCGGCAGCGTTGCCAAAGCGGCCTAGTGTTCCCTGTCGACAACGTCGCCGCACTGTGACGACGACTGCGCGGACCGGGTTGACGACCGCATTCGGCCAAATGGACTACCAGTTGTCCCGGAACCATTTGACGGCGCGTTTGATCGACCGTGCGGGGTATCGGTCGGCCGGGATGTCAAAATCCCACCATTCGTCCTGCGGATGCGCGGCGAACAGGCAAAGCCCGACGGCCGAGGAAAACGCCGGGCCGGTGGCGGCCTGCGGCAGCCCCTGCACACGCAGCGGACGCCCAAGCCGAACCTGCTGGCCAAGAATGCGGCTGGCCAACCCGTCAAGTCCCGGAATCTGGCTGCAACCGCCGGTCAACACGATCTGTTGCGCCGGAAGATGATCGAACCCGGCCCCGTCCAGCCGCACCCGGACCTCCTCAAGGATTTCCTCGACCCGAGGGCGCATGATCCCGATCAGCTCGGCACGGCTGACGGTGCGCCGGTCGCGCTCCCAATCGCCGGTATCGCCACCGATCTCGATCATTTCACGATCATCCATGCCGGTGGCCATCACGCCGCCGTAGAAGGTCTTGATCCGCTCGGCAACGTTCAGCGGCACCTGCAACCCCTTGGAGATGTCCTGCGTCACGTGATCCCCGCCAATGCGGACGCTGTCGGCATAAATCATGTGCTTCTTGATGAAGATCGACACGCCGGTGGCACCACCGCCAAGGTCGATGCAGGCGCCCCCCAGTTCCTGTTCGTCCTCGACCAGCGCCGAGATGCCCGAGACATAGGCCGAGCTTGCCAATCCGGCGAGTTCGAGGTCACAGCGCTTGATGCAATACAACAGGTTTTGAAGGCTACCGGTGTCAACGGTCAGCAGATGCATGTCGGCAGACAGCGAATTGCCCATCTGACCGCGCGGGTCCGCCAGGCCGGAACGATGATCGATGGCAAAGTTCACGGGCTGCGCATGCAGAACTTCGCGATCGTTGCCAAAGTCGGGCACAGCGCAGGCCGACAGGACCCTGGCCACGTCGTTCTCCGAAACGATGCTGTCCACCAGATCGATCCGGCCATCCAATCCGTAGCTGCGCGGGCGAGCCCCCGAGAAACATGTGATGACGTGATCGACCCGCACATTGGCCATCTTCTGCGCGGCCTGAACGGCGGTGCGGATGGCACGCTCTGTTTCCTGCATCGCGTCGATCTCGCCAAAGGCGACACCGCGCGACCGAGTGGTCGCAGCACCGATCACCCGGAAACTGGATTGCCCGGCCAGCGAGCCGACACCGTCTGCGCCACGAAACTTGTCGGAGCCGTCGAACCGCAGCACGAGGCAGGCGATCTTGGACGTGCCGACATCCAGGATCGCGATCACGCCGCGTTCCATCGCCTGCTTGCGCATCCTGCGCATAGAGCGTTGGGACTGATACAGGTCTGTCATTGGGGGCTGCCTCCGGACTCGATGTCTCTTATGCGTCGCAGTTCAAAGACTGCGTTCTTGTTCATCCGCACCGTCGGGCGGGCGGGGATCCGAAAATCGATGACGGTCAGGTCACGCTTGAGCATGTCCCGCCCCTTGCCGAGGGCGATCAGACGATCCAGCGTGGCGACGGCGTTGCTCTCGGGTAGCAGGATGCGTTGCTTGCGGTCCAGAACCACATCCCAGCGGCGTTCGCCCATGCGGACCAGACCGCGAAGCCGGTCCTTCAACGGCGCAGCGGCGGCGATCAGTTGCATCGCCTCCGGGACCGCCAGATCCGCGCCTTCGCCCAGAACCAGCGGCAGGTCGGGCCAGTCGCCGCGCGCTTCGGCGCCCGCCACAAGGTTTCCGGCATCATCCAGCAACGACAGCCCTTCGGCGTGGCGCCACAGGATGGCCGGGACCCGCTCCTGGATCTCAACTGCCAGAACGCCGCCCGGACGTACCCGCAGGGTCGCATCGGCCACCGCGTTGAAGGCCTCGACCTTCAGCCGCATCTCATCCAGATCCATGTCGAAGGACGACATCGGCAACCGGATCGCAAGCTCTTCGCGCACGGCTTCGGCCAGTTCCTCCGAGGCACCTTCGACAGACATGACCTTGACCATGAACTCCGGGCGTTCTTCGATCGCGCGTCGGGTTTCCGAAATGGTGTCGGTGATCTGGCTCATGCGAACCTCGTCCGACACATACCAATAGACGCCGGCACCGATCAGCAGCAGCGGGGTGCCCAGTCGGAATACCCGGCGATAGAAGGGTGTCAGCCAAAGCCGGTTCATCCGGTAGGACCAGCGCGACGGCGCGGGGTCGTGATGGGCGGCTTGCGCCTCGGGCGTCACCGATTGCACGAGGCATCCTCCACAATCCAGCGGCAGAAGGCGCCGAAATCCATGCCCACCACCGCGGCCTGTTCGGGCGACAGCGACGTTGGCGTCATGCCCGGCTGGGTGTTTGTCTCCAGCAGGATCAGCCCGTCAAGACCACGCGCCTCGTCCCACCGGAAATCCGTGCGAGAAATGCCACGGCAACCGAGCGCCTGATGCGCCCGTACGGCGTAGTCCATGCAGGCATCGAAAATCGGCGCCGGGATATTGGCGGGCACCTCGTGCCGCGATCCGCCGGGCTTGTACTTGGCGTCGTAGTCATACCAGCCCTCGGTGATGATGTCGGTCACGGTCAGGGCTCGGTCGCCCATGACGGTGGTGGTCAACTCGCGCCCCGGCGCAAAGGCCTCCACCATCACGACGTCCGGCATATCGTCGGACAATTGCGGTGGGCCGTTGGCCCCATCATGGACAAGGTATACCCCGACGGACGAGCCCTCGTTGTTGGGCTTCACGACGTAGGGTGGCTCCATCACGTGGCGCGCGCGCACCTCGGCCGAACAGGCCAGGCGGCTGTCGACCACCGGCAGTCCGGCAGCCTTGAACGTCTCCTTGCTGCGTTGCTTGTCCAGCGCCAGCGCCGAGGCCAGCACACCGGAGTGAGTGTAGGGAATGCGCATCCATTCCAGCATGCCCTGCACGCAGCCATCCTCGCCCCATCGCCCATGAAGGGCGTTGAAAACGACATCGGGCGCAGCCTCGGCCAGGCGCGCCGCAAGATCCGGACCTGCGTCCAGTTCGACAACTTCAAATCCTTCGCCCCTGAGAGCGGCCGCGCATTCGCGCCCGGTGGAGAGCGAAACCTCACGCTCTGCCGAAGGCCCTCCTAGAAGGACCGCCACTTTTGGGGTTGCCCTGCTCGACATACCCGCCTCGTTCACTGGGCCTTTGGCCCTTTTTCTGTCGTGAATTCCACACCTTGCGGGGGTTCACTGCCTGCTGTGCCAACACGTTGCGGTCAGCCTTCCTCCGGGGCCGGTTCACCGACCCTCATGATTTCCCACTGTAGCTGTATTCCGCTGTTTTGGTAAACCTTTTTCCGCACCAGTTCCCCCAGCGACTCAAGGTCACCCGCGGTGGCATTGTCGGCGTTCAGCAGAAAATTCGAGTGCATTTCCGACATCTGCGCCCCCCCCAGCCGGGCACCGCGCATTCCAGCGTCGTCGATAACCTTCCAGGCCTTCAGATCCTGACGATCATCGGCCTGCCCGGTGCTGCTGAAGCCGGCAGGATTGCGAAATGTCGAACCGGCTGACCGGTCCTTGGTAGGCTGGGTCGCATCCCGTCGGGCAAGCTGTGCCTCCATCCGGTCGGCCAGCACCTGTGCATCGTTCGCGTCGGCCCGAAACCAGGCGCGCGTCAGCACCCAACCGGCCGGCAGAGTTGAGTGGCGATAGGCGAATTCCAGCATCTCGGGCGCAAGGCGCTCGACGCCCCCCTGCCGCGTGACGGCTTCGGCCTCGATCAGGTGATCCGCGACATAACTGCCGTAGCAGCCTGCGTTCATCCGCACCGCGCCGCCGATTGCCCCCGGGATGGTTCGCAGAAACGTCAGGTCCAGCCCGGCCTGGGCTGCCTTGCGCGCCACGTGCGCATCCAGCGCGGCCGCGCCCGCCGTCACCACACCTTTGGCGCAGGCGATGTCGTTGAAGCCGCGCCCCAGCCGGATCACCACGCCGCGAATGCCGCCGTCGCGTACGATCAGGTTGGAGCCGACGCCGATGGGAAACACCGGGATGTCGTCGTCCAACTGTGCCAGAAAGGCACACAGGTCGTCGCGGTCGGCAGGTTGAAACAGCCAGTCGGCCGGTCCGCCGACCCTGAGCCAGGTCAAGCCATCCAGCGCGCGATGGGCCGTCAGGGTGCCGCGTGTCGCGATCTGATCGGGAAGAGGCATGTCAGGGCTCCGCCAGGGTCAGGGTTGAGTGAATCCGGCCTGCCGTTTTACCCATCTCCACAGATAGATCAACGGCCACCGCAGGATCGAGGCGCCGGCCGCAAAGACGATCAGTCCGATCATGGGCCCGTTCTGGTAGGTCACGTATCCAAGCAGCGGGATACCGACGGCGATCAACCCATAGGCCTGCGGCCAGTGTTGATGTTTGGATGGTATCAACGCGATCAGCGTCGCGACCACGGCCCAGAGGCAAGCAAGAGTGATTGACAGGTTCATTGCGCGCCGTCCCGGACCCGGCCCATCGCCTCGTCGCGTGTCTTGCCAGCCGCCCGCAACGCGAGATAGCGCAGCGGCTTGCGGAACATCGAGACAAAGGCCGCCGCCGCCAGAACCAGCGGCACCCAGCCATAGGACAACCCGATCTGCCAGATCAGCACCGGGGCGGCCAACAACAACAGGGCTCCCGGGATGTATTGATACCGCATTGGCAAAAGCGCGACGCCGGTCGCGACCAACACCCAGACACACCCCAACATCAGCGCGTTCATCGCGCACCCCGCCTTTGGCCCCGGCACATGGCGGCGGCGTTTCGGTTCATCCCTTGGCCAGACGGTCCGGAAGGGCATTGGCCCAGGCGCTGATCGTGCCCGCACCCAGACAGACCACCATGTCGCCTGGTTGGGTCTGTTCGCGGACCAACCGTTCGAGATCGTCCTCGTCGTGCAACGCGCGGGCGTGGCGATGGCCGTGCCGGATCAGCCCGGCCACCAGTGCATCCCGGTCCGCACCCTCGATCGGCGCTTCGCCCGCCGCGAAGACTTCGGCGATCGCAACCACGTCCGCCTCGTTGAAGCAGGCGCAGAAATCGTCGAACAGGCTGTGCAGCCGCGAATAACGGTGCGGTTGGTGCACGGCAATGACCCGCCCTTCGGTCGCCTGGCGCGCGGCTTTCAACACCGCGGCGATCTCCACCGGGTGGTGGCCGTAGTCGTCGATGATCGTCACGCCGTTGACCTCGCCAACCTTCGTGAACCGGCGGTTGACGCCTCCGAAATTCGCCAGGGCCTCGCGGATCTCGTCGGCCTTCATACCGAGATGACGGGCAACGGCAATGGCGCCCAGAGCATTGGAGACGTTGTGATCGCCCGGCATCGGCAGCGTACAGCCCTCGATCACCAGGTCGTCGGCCCGCAGCACCACGTCAAAATGCGCCACGCCCTTCTTGTAGGTCAGGTTCGCGGCGCGCACATCCGCCTGGGCGTTGAAGCCATAGGTCACCACGCGGCGGTCGGTGATCTTTCCGACCAACGCCTGGACTTCGGGGTGATCGGTGCAACAGATCGCAACCCCGTAGAACGGGATGTTCTCGACGAAGGTCTTGAAACCGGCGCGCAGGTTCTCGATCGTGCCCCAGTGCTCCATGTGCTCCGGGTCGATATTGGTGATGATCGCCACGGTCGCCGGCAGGCGGTTGAAGGTACCGTCGCTCTCGTCGGCTTCCACCACCATCCATTCGCCCTGCCCGGCCCGCGCATTGGAGCCGTAGGCGTGAATGATGCCACCGTTGATCACCGTCGGGTCGATGCCGCCGGCGTCCAGCAATGTGGCCACCATGGTCGTTGTCGTCGTCTTGCCGTGGGTGCCGGCGACTGCGACGTTCGATTTCAACCGCATCAATTCGGCCAACATTTCGGCCCGACGCACCACCGGCAAGCCGCGCAGGCGGGCTTCGTCCAGTTCCGGGTTACCGGACTTGATGGCGGAAGAGATGACGATCACTTCTGCCCCATCGAGGTTTTCGGCCGTCTGGCCAACAAAGATCCGCGCGCCCAGGCTGGCAAGCCGGTCGGTGATCTTCGACGCCTTCAGGTCAGAGCCCTGAACGGAATAGCCATGGGTCAGCAACACCTCGGCAATGCCGGACATGCCGATGCCGCCAATTCCGACAAAGTGAATGGGACCCACATCGGTGGGCAGTTTGGTCACTGCGTTCATCAGTCTACTTCCGTCCATCATCTCTGCGTCTCTCCGCTCACCCTCTTGCCGGACAGCTCTTCGACCATCTCGACCAATCTCTCGGTTGCATCCGGACGTCCCTCGGCCAAGGCTGCCTGTGACATCCTCAAGGCACCGTCAGGGTCGCCAAGAACCGCCGCTATCTGCTCGGAAAGCGTCTCGACTTCAAGACGCGATTCCGGAATGACGATTGCCGCGCCCGCCTCGGCAAGACCACGCGCATTGGCGGTCTGGTGATCCCCGGCCGCAACCGCATAGGGCACGAGGATCGACGGCCGCCCGATCACGGAAATATCGGCCACCGACGAGGCCCCCGCGCGCGAAATCACCAGTTGAGCCTCGGTCAACCGCCGCGGCACGTCATCAAAGAAGGGCTGCACGTCGGCGTTGATCGCATGCGCGACATAGTATTCAGCGACGCGGGCTTCGTCCTCGCCCCGCGCCTGGTGGGACACCCGCAGGCTCTGCAACACTTCCAGCGGCAACGCCGCAATCGCCGGGGGCACCACATCGGACAGGATGCGGGCGCCCTGGCTGCCACCGATCACGAGGATCGACATCGGGTAGTCACCCGGCGGAATATAGGACGCTCCGGCGCGCTCCATCACGGTGGTGCGCACGGGGTTGCCCGTGTGGACGCCCTCGACCCCCTCGGGGAGGGTCGTCGGCCAGGTGCCACAGGCGACCGCATTGACCCGTTTGCAGAAGATCTCGTTCACCCGGCCCAGAACGCCGTTCTGTTCGTGGATCATCCGTGGCAAACGCAAGACCCAGGCCGCCGTCATCGCCGGAATGGCCGGGTAACCGCCAAAGCCGACGACAATCGCCGGTCTATCGGTCAACATCCGAACCGTGGCGGCGATCACGCCGCCAGCAAGCCGGAACGGCACCAGCGCCTTGGCAAGGAGTCCGCCCCGCGCAAAGGTGGCGGATGCCACCTGCACGATCTCGACTGCCTCGGGAAATCCACCGGCATAGCGTGCCCCACGCGCATCGGTGGACAGACGCACGCGCCACCCGCGCGCCAGCATCGCTTCGGCGAGCGCCTGGGCGGGAAACATGTGCCCGCCGGTGCCGCCCGCGGCGATGATCATCAGCGGCTGGGCCATTACCGCCCCCTGCGCTGGAAGATGTCCGCGATCTCGCCCTGCGGGCGGGTTCGGGTAAAGGCGAGCAACATCCCGACCGCGACGCCACCGGCAATCAGCGACGAGCCGCCATAGCTGACGAACGGCAGGGTCATGCCCTTGGCGGGCAACAGACGCACGGCCACACCCATGTTGATCATGGCCTGAACCCCGAACATGCAGGCCAGCCCCGTGCCTGCCAGCCGGATGAAGGGATCGCGTTCACGCATCAGCCGGAATAGCGAGCGCACGACGATAACGCCGTAGAGCGCAATGATGGCCAGCACCAGGATCAGCCCGTATTCCTCGGCGGCAACGGCGATGATGAAATCGGTGTGCGCGTCCGGCAACGACCACTTGACCTGTCCCTCCCCCACGCCGACGCCAAAGAAACCACCCTCCTGGATGGCATTTGTGGCATAGCCGAGCTGGGTGCGCGGGTCGATCTCGGGGTTGAGAAAACCATCGATCCGGCGGGCAAAGTGTTCGGACCCGTTGTAGGCCAGAACCCCAAACGACACGACGCCGCCCGCAATCAACACCAGCAGGATGATCGGCGCCCCGGCGACGAAATACATGACGCCCCAGGCAAACATCGTCAGGGCAGCCTGACCGAAATCAGGCTGAATGGCCAACAAGCCGACGATCACGCAGACCAGGATGAACGATGCCGACTTGCCCGGCGGTCCGCCGACCTCCTGGCTCGCGGCCATCAACCACGCAGAAAAGACGATGAAGACAGGTTTCAGGAATTCCGACGGTTGCACCGAGGCAAACCCGAAGGAATACCACCGCACCGCGCCCTTGCCGAAGTCGGTGCCGAAGAACGGCAACAGTATCAAAGAAGCGAACGCGGCCACAAAGCCGATCACCGCAAGCCGGCGAACCATTGCCGGAGACATCATCGACACCACCAACATGGCGATCATCGCGAACGTGCCAAAAAACACCTGACGTTCGACATAGTGGAACGAACTCAGTCCGTTGCGCGCGGCCAACGGCGGCGAGGCCGCAAGACCGAGCAAAAGCCCGACGCCGAACAGCATCAGGATCGCGGACATCGTCCACTTGTCCACTGTCTGCCACCACCGGGGAAGTACCGGATCGCCCGCGCGTACGGGCGCGGTGCCATAGACCATCTCCGTCATGGGAATACCGCCAAACTGCCTCTGGTCGCCCGGTTTTCCGGGTCTGATGCAAAGGATAGCGGCAAAAGCCCTTGCGGGCCAGAAAAAAAGACCTTTACTCGCCGCGCCTGTGGCCCCCTGACGACTACGGGATCAAGCGAAACAAACACAGATCGGCCGCCCCACACCCATCGCCGGGCTTGTGTGATTTGGCCTCGCGCCACCTTGACCCTGCCCCTCTGTCATGCGCATGCCCTGATGATGCAGGTTAACACTCTCATCCTTGGCGCCGGGGCCGCCGGCCTGATGTGCGCCGCCCACGCCGGCCCGGGTACATTGGTCGTGGATCACGCGAAGTCCGCAGGTGAAAAGATCCGCATATCGGGCGGCGGGCGGTGCAATTTCACCAACATGCACACTGGCCCCGAGAATTTCCTGAGCGGCAATCCGCATTTCTGCAAATCGGCGCTCAAACGCTACACCCAGTGGGATTTTCTGGATCTGGTCGAACGTCACGGCATCCCTTGGCACGAAAAGACGCTGGGCCAGTTGTTCTGCGACCGTTCCGCCAAGGATATCGTGGCGATGCTGCTGGCCGAGATCGCGACCGCCGGCGCGGAGTTGTGGTTGCAGACGGACGTAGGCGAGATCCGTCACGACGGCAGCGGGTTCCTCGTCGCGCTGAGTCGCGGGGGCCGAACGTTTCAGGTACGGGCCCGGTCGCTCGTGGTGGCAACGGGCGGCAAGTCGATTCCGAAGATGGGCGCTACCGGCCTGGCCTATCGCATTGCGCAGCAATTCGACCTGCCGGTCACCCAGACCCGCGCCGGTCTGGTTCCGCTGACCTTTGGCGGTGCGGTGCTGGACGCCCTCAAACCGCTGGCCGGGCTGTCGGTTCCCGCAGCCGTCTCCTGCAACGGCACGACCTTCCGCGAGGGACTCCTGTTCACCCATCGCGGGCTGTCGGGTCCGTCGATCCTGCAAATCTCGTCCTACTGGCGCGATGGAGACCCCCTCGACATCGATCTGGCTCCCGGCAGCACCCCGTTTGACACGCTGAAGGAACGGCGCACGGACGCAGGACGCAAGGCCGTCGCGACCGCCCTGTCCGAAATCCTGCCCGCCCGCCTTGCGGCCCTGCTCGTCGCCGAGACTGGCCTGACCGGCAATCTGGCCGACCAAAGCGATGCCGCGCTTGGGATGCTGGCGGACCGGATCAGCCGGTGGCAGCTCAAACCGATCGGCACCGAGGGGTATCGCACCGCCGAGGTCACGCTGGGTGGCATCGACACCAGCGCGCTGTCTTCGCGCTCGATGGAGGCCACGCAGGCGCCCGGCCTGTATTTCATCGGCGAATGCGTCGATGTCACCGGCTGGCTGGGTGGCTACAACTTTCAGTGGGCGTGGTCATCGGGCTGGGCTGCCGGCACCGCCATCGCTGCGGGTTGAGCGCAAACCCCCAACGGCATGCCAATCGCCCGAGAGGCCCCGGGGCTTGCACTACCAACATCATTTCCCCACTCGCCGACCGTCAACAGCCCGTTGGCCGTCCTTCGACAGGTCATGCTCGCGGCAAGATCGAAACATCGGCAGGCGCTAGAGTTTCAAGCTCCGCGTCACCTGCGCAGCGAAATCTTCGCCCCGGCGCTCAAAGCTGTCGTACTGGTCAAAGCTGGCCGCGGCCGGTGCCAGCAACACCGTGTCCCCTGGATGCGCTTCTGCGACCGCCCGTTCCACCGCGCGTTCCATGGTTCCACAGACTTCGGTCTCGGCCCCGTCGCCCAGCCCAAGCGCAAAATGCTCCGCTTCCCGCCCGATGACATAGGCCTTGGCAACGTTGCCGAGGTGCGGCCAGAGGCCTTCCAGCCCGCCCTGCTTTTCCAACCCGCCGCAGATCCAGCGAATCCGGTCGAAGGCCTGCAACGCCTTGGCGGCGCTGTCGACGTTCGTGGCCTTTGAATCGTTCACGTAACGGACGCCATCGACCTCGGCCACGACCTGCGAGCGATGCGGCAACCCGGCAAAACTGTGCATGCCCGCCTCCGCCACGCGCGGCGCGATGCCCAGGGTGCGCACCACGGCATAGGCCGCGCAGGCGTTCTGGTGATTGTGCGCGCCCGGGAGGCCGCGAACCTCGCGCAGGTCGATCGAGGCGACCTGACGCCCCTTGCGGTATTCGCTCAGGAACCCCTTTCGCGCAAAGATGTTCCACCCCGGACCGGCCAGCTTGCGCCCGGTGGAAACCCGGATCACCCGATCATCCGCCGCCCCTTCGGACAACTGACCGGCGAGGAATTGCCCCTCGGGTTCGTCAACGCCGACGATCGCCCGATCCGGCCCACCCTCGGCAAACAGGCGGCGTTTGGCCGCGAAATACCCGCCATAGCCCGCGTGACGGTCCAGATGGTCTGGCGACAGGTTGGTGAAGACCGCAATATCGGGGGTCAGCGCCCGCGCCAGTTCGGTCTGGTACGACGACAGCTCCAGCACCACCACACCGCCGTCTTCGGGTGGGTCGATATCCAGCACACCACGGCCGATGTTGCCGGCCAATTGAACGGAGCGCCCGGCGACTTCCAGCAAATGCGCGATCAGCGCCGATGTGGTCGATTTCCCGTTCGATCCGGTCACCGTCACCACCTTGGGCGACACGTCGAACTGGTCCCAATCCCCGGTGGCAAACGAGCGAAAGAACAGCCCGATATCGTTGTCCACCGGCACACCGGCCTCCAGCGCCGCCGCGATCGCCTTGTGCGGCGCAGGGTAGAGATGCGGAATGCCGGGCGATGTGATCAGCAGCGATACGCCGTCGAGTCCGCCGGACCGGGCCGGATCGCGAACCTCGAACCCCTCCGCCTCGGCGCGGTCCCGCCCCGCCACGCCATCGTCCCAGCAGATCGGAGTTGCCCCGCCCGCCTGAATGGCACGTGCCGCCGTCAGGCCCGATCGCCCGAGCCCAAGCACGGCGATGGTTTGTCCTTCGATACCGCGAACGGGAATCATGTGATGTCTCCAGTGATGGTCGACCGCCGGCGTTTGCGGCGTGTGGACCGTTCTGTCAGGGTGATGTGAATACCGCAGGTACACCGACCCGACGCGATGGCGCGACAGATCCCGCAGGCTCCACCGGTCGCCAATACGGGCGTGGTCATGGCGTGCCCCTTTGTATCGTCGGGTTACCGGATCTTGAGCGTCGCCAGGCCGACAAGGGCCAGGATCAGCGAAATGATCCAGAACCGTATCACGATCTGCGGCTCCGCCCAGCCACGTTTCTCGAAGTGGTGGTGGATCGGCGCCATCAGGAACACCCGCTTGCCCGTGCGCTTGAAATACAGCACCTGGATGATGACCGACAGCGCCTCGACCACGAACAGGCCGCCAACGATGGCCAGAACGATCTCGTGCTTTGTTGAAACCGCAATCGCCCCGAGCGCGCCGCCAAGCGCCAACGACCCCGTATCGCCCATGAACACCGCAGCGGGCGGCGCATTGTACCACAGGAAGCCCAGCCCACCGCCGATCAGCCCGGCCGCAAACACGAACAATTCGCCGGTGCCGGGCACGTAGTGAACATCCAGGTATTGGGCAAAGTCGACCCGGCCGACCGCGTAGGCGATGATCCCCAGCGTTCCGGCCGCAATCATCACCGGCATGATCGCCAGCCCGTCGAGCCCATCGGTCAGGTTCACGGCGTTGGCCGCCCCCACGATCACGATCATCGAAAATGGCACAAAGAACACGCCCAGGTTGAGGAGCACGTCCTTGAAGATCGGCAATGCCAGCTGGTTGGTCAGTTCAGCCGGATGGAACCAGGCCGCCGCGCCGCTGGCCAGACCCGCAATGACAAACCCCAGCCCAAGCCGGATCTTGCCCGAAACACCGTCGGTGGTATGCTTTGACACCTTCGCATAATCGTCGGCAAAGCCGATGGCGCCAAAGCCCATCGTCACGGCCAGCACGATCCAGACATAGGGGTTGTCCAGCCGGGCCCACAACAGCGTGGAGACAACCAGCGCGCCGAGGATCAGCACCCCGCCCATGGTCGGCGTGCCAACCTTGGCAAAGTGCCCCTCAGGTCCGTCGCCACGGATTGGCTGGCCCTTGCCCTGCGTGCGCCGCAACAGATTGATCAGCGGACGCCCGAACATGAAGCCAAAGATCAACGCAGTGAAGAACGCCCCCCCGGTCCGGAAGGTGATATAGCGGAACAGGTTGAAGAAATCGCCGCCGTCGGAAAAGCTGGTCAGCCAATAGAGCATGTGCTCGGCCCCTTACGTCTTGTTTGGGCCCGATTGACCCAGATTTCGGATGGCGTCAACGACCCGTGCAAGCCGGATGCCCAAAGACCCCTTGACCAGCACGATATCGCCTGCGGCGACCAGTTTATGGACCTTTCCCGCCATTTCGGCACTGTCGGCACACCAGATCCCGCGTTGGCCCGGACCAAGGGCCTCCCACAGGGCCTTTGAGCGGGCACCGACGCAATGCACGGTGTCGATGGCTGACATCGCGGGGTGACCGGCCAGATCTGCATGAAGCTGTGTCTCCTGCAGGCCGAGTTCGAGCATGTCGCCGAGGATGGCGATGCGCCGCCCCTTGCCCACCGGCCCGGCGGTGCCCGCCGGCTGGGACACCGACAGCATGTCCAGCGCCGCGCCGACCGATGCGGGGTTGGCATTGTAGGAATCGTCGATCAGGTCGAAACGCGCGTCGTCCCGCACCGGGTCAAGCGTGATCGTCGCACGAGCGCCACGCCCCTCGACCGGCAGCCAGCGTCCAAGGTCCGCCGCGGCCAGTGCCAGATCGGCACCGACAGCCGTGGCAACGGCGAGCGCGGCCAGACCGTTCATCGCAAAATGTCGCCCCGGCGACTGGAGCTTGAACAGCAGCGGGTGCGCGGCACCGTCGCGGCCCGTCATCCGGGCCTGCACAATCGTCTGGCCGTCGTTGTGTTGCACGTCGAGCAGGCGGGCCTCGTTTCCGTTGGCGCCAAACCCCACGATATCGGCACCGCAGGCGCGCGCGGCGTCGAACAGGATCGACGCGGTCGGGATATCGGCATTCAGCACCGCTGGACCACCCGCACGCAGCCCTTGCAGGATCGTGGCCTTTTCGTGGGCGATGCCCTCGACACTGTCGAAGGCCTCCAGGTGTGCCGGTGCCACGATGGTCACCACGACGGCGTCCAGATCGGCCAGTCGGGCAAGCGGCGCGATCTCGCCGGGGTGGTTCATCCCGATCTCGATCACGGCAAAGTCGCTGTCGGCAGGCATCCGGGCAAGCGTCAGCGGCACGCCCCAATGGTTGTTGTAGCTTTTCTCGGCGGCGTGCACCCGGCCCTGACCGGCCAGGATCGCGCGCAGCATTTCCTTGGTCGAGGTCTTGCCGACGGACCCGGTGATGCCGATCACCCTGGCCTCGGTTCGGGCCCGCGCCGCACGGCCCAGATCCTCCAGACCGGTCAGAACGTCCTCCACCACCAGCAAGGGCGCGTCCGCGGCCACGCCTTCGGGGATCCGGCTGACCAGGGCTGCAGCCGCACCGCGCGCCAGGGCGTCAGCCACAAAATCATGCCCGTCGCGGACATCCGCCAGCGCAACAAACAGCGCGCCCGGCTCTATCGTGCGGCTGTCGATCGACACGGAATCGGAAACCCATGGGGCGGTGATCCTGCCTCCTGTTGCGGCAGCGGCGGCAGCGGAGGTCCACAGTGCAGTCATGTCAGATGTCCATCCAGGGCGGCCACGGCGACGCTGGCCTGCTCTGCGTCATCAAAGGGATAGATCACGTCGCCAACGGTCTGACCGGTTTCATGGCCCTTGCCGGCGATCAGCAATGCGTCGCCGGGTTGCAACGAGTCGACCCCCCGCAGGATCGCCTCGGCCCGGTCACCGACCTCGGTCGCCTCCGGGCAGGTTCCCAGGATCGCGGCGCGGATGGCCGCCGGGTCCTCGCTGCGCGGGTTGTCATCGGTAACGATCGCCACGTCGGCATGCTCGGCCACGGCCTGCCCCATCAGCGGGCGCTTGCCCTGATCGCGGTCGCCCCCAGCGCCAAAGACACAGATCAACCGCCCCATCACATGCGGTCGCAAGGCCTGCAACGCCGTGGCCAGCGCATCCGGCGTATGGGCATAGTCGACAAAGACCGACGCGCCGTTGTCGCGCGTGGCCACCTTTTGCATCCGGCCCCGCACGCCTTGCAACTGCGGCAGGGCATTGAACACTTCGGTCGGCTCGCTGCCCGAGGCAATCGCCAGCCCGGCGGCCACCATGACGTTCTCGCACTGGAACCCACCGATCAGCGCCAGCCGGACCTGTTGCACCGCGCCGTTCCACGAAAACCGCACATCCTGTCCGGCGCTGTCGAAACGCAACCCGAGGATGCGCAGGTGGTTGCCCTCGCCTCGCCCGACGCGAATGACCTCCTGCCCGGCCCGGTCGGCCACTTCTGCCATCTCGGCACCACGCAGGCTGTCCATCTGGATGACCGCCACGCCGTCTTCCGGCAGAACGCGGTCGAACAAGCCGGCCTTGGCAGCAAAGTAGTCGTCAAAATCGGCGTGGTAGTCGAGGTGGTCCTGCGTGAGGTTGGTGAAACCGGCCGCCACAATGCGAACCCCGTCAAGCCGCTTCTGGGCCAGTCCGTGAGACGAGGCCTCCATCGCCGCGTGGGTCACGCCGTTGGCGACGGCCTCGGCCAACACGCGATGCAGGGTGATGGGGTCGGGCGTGGTGTGGTTCAGCGGGGCCTCCCAGGCGCCTTCGACACCCGTGGTGCCGAGGTTCACCGCCGAAAACCCCAACGCCGACCAGATCTGGCGAGTGAAGCTGGCCACCGAGGTCTTGCCATTGGTGCCGGTGACCGCGACCATGACGTCGGGTTGTGCCTCGAACCAGAGAGCGGCGGCATAGGACAGGGCCGCGCGCGGGTCTTCGACGACGATCAGGGCGGCGGAGGATCCTGCCAGCTCGCCGGCCGCGATCTGTGCGCCAATCTGGTCGGTCAGGATCGCGCCGGCCTGCATCCGCAAGGCATACTGGATGAACTCGCCGCCGTGCACACGAGTGCCCGGAAGTGCCGCGAACAGGAAGCCCGGTTTCACCAGGCGGCTATCTACGGCCAACCCTGTTATGCGTGCCTCGGCGCCACCTTGCGCCGTCAGTCCCAGATCGGCGAGGGATTTCGCCCCAAGTTCAGCCATGCCAGCCCACCCTTGTTTCCGCGCCCGGCCGCACGTTGCGCGACAGGCGACCATTTCCGGCCCCCTTTTCGACGCTTTTCGCGCCGGGGTCCACTGGTCAATGCGAGGCCCGGATCACTGCGGGGATTGGGCCGGGCTCGACCGTCGGACGTAGGCCCAACAACGGCGCGGTCCGGCGGATCATCTCGGCGGCGACCGGAACCGAGGTCCATCCAGCGGTGCGGCGAGGCTTGGCGCCGGACGTCTCCACCGGTTCATCGAGGGTCACGATCAACACGTATTCGGGCGCATGAGCGGGAAACACACTGGCGAAGGTCGCGACGACCTTGTCATTGTAGTACCCGCCGCGCGGCTTGGGCTTGTCGGCTGTGCCTGTCTTGCCGCCGACGGCATACCCCGGCACCTCGCCAAAGCTGGCCGTGCCGCGCTTGACGACTTGGCGGAGCATCATGCGGGCGGCCTCGGATGCTTCCTGGCTGACGACCCGCTCGCCTCTTTGAGGCGCGGTGCGATGCAACAACGTAGGCTGCACGCGCGTGCCGCCATTCAACAACGACGCATACCCCGCCGCCAGATGAACCGGAGACGAACTCAGCCCGTGACCGTAAGAAATCGTGATCGTGCTGATATCGGTCCAGCGCGCCGGCAGCAGCGGCTTGCCGGTGGAAGCCTCGACCAGTTCCAGCGGCGTCGCCTTGAGGAACCCCAGCGACCCGAGGAACTCCTGCTGCCGCTTGCTGCCGATCGCCAGCGCCAGCTTGGCGGTGCCCACGTTGGAAGATTTGACGATGATATCGGTGACTGACAAGGTTCCATAGGAGTGACCCTGGAATTCCTTGATCTTGAACTTGCCCCAACGCATCGGCGCGTTGGCTTCGATCATGGTGTCCGCGTTCACCAACCCGAGTTCCATTGCCTGCGCGGCTGTAAAGATCTTGAACACCGAGCCAAGCTCGTACACGCCCTGCACCGCCCGGTTGAACAGAGGACTGTCCGAACTATCCCCTTTGACCAGCGGCCTCGGCCGTTCGTTCGGATCAAAATCCGGCAACGAAACCATCGAGACGATCTCGCCGGTGTCCACATCCATCAACACGGCGCTGGCACCCTTGGCATTCATCAACCGCATGCCGCCGGCCAGGATCTCGCGCACCGCCGCCTGCACCGTCAGGTCAATGCTTAGCTCCAACGGCGCGCCATTGTTTGCCGGGTCGCGCAGCCAGGTGTCGAATTCCTTTTCCACCCCGGCGGTGCCGATAACCTCGGCGGAATCCACACCTTCGCGGCCAAAGCTGGCCCCGCCAAGGATGTGCGCCGCAAGACGGCCGTTGGGATAGAGCCGCATTTCGCGCGGCCCGAAGAGCAACCCGGGCTCGCCGATGTCATGCACGGCCTGCATTTGTTCGGGGCTGAGTTTCTTCTTGATCCACAGGAATTTCCGATCCCCGGTGAAGTCCGCCTTCAACCGCTCGGCATCCAGGTCGGGAAAGATCAGCGCCAGTTCCTCTGCGGCGCGGGCAGGCTCGACCATGTCGCGGATCTGCGCGTACAGCGAATGGGTCGACAGGTTGGTCGCCAGGATGCGCCCGTTGCGATCCACGATATTGGCGCGCTGCGCCACGATGTCGGAGCCGGTCGATGCAACGCGGGCCTCGCTCGGCTCCGAGGCAGCAAGGTGCCCCATCCGCACGCCCACAACCGTGTAAGCACAGAAAAAGCAGAGCGCGAGCACGAACAGCCGCCCTTCGGCCCGGTGTCGCGCCTTGTCCCGCATCACCTCGTGCCGCAGACGCAGGTTCTCGCGCTCGATGGCTTCGGGGTTTTCGCCATTGGCCCGGGCCGACAGGATACGGGCAAGCGGGCGAAGCGGGGTTCGGATCATGGGAACTGCCCTCCAACACTCAACTGGCCCACGACATCGATCGGGTTGGTGACGGCCATGGTCGGCGGCAAGGGAAAGGCCACCTGCTCGATCGAGCCGAACTGATCCGGCATCAGCGGCAGCAACCCGAGACGGTCAAAGTTGATCTCGGCCAATTCCGCCAGTCGCAGCGGTCGGTTCAGATAGGCCCATTCCGCCTCCAGAATCGCCAGCGTCTCGCGCAGTTCGCCGATTTCGCGCTTGAGCTGGGCGGATTGCTTCAGCGCGGACTGGGTCTGGTAGTTTTCCTGGTAAGCCCAGAATGCCAACCCCATCACCGCCAGTGCCGCAGCCAAATAGAGAAAGCTTTTCATGTCACATCCTTCCACCAATCGCTGGGCCCGGGCAGGCCCATTGCAGAGCGGTCAAGTGGGGTCACGGGCGCATCCGTGCGTTCAGCCACGCGCAATTTGGCAGACCGGGAGCGGGGATTGCGCGCAACCTCGTCTTCATCCGGGCCGATGGCGCGCCGGGACAGCAGCTTGAACTGGGCCATCTCGGTCTCGATCTCGGGCGCAAAACGGTTGGCATTGGCGGTGCCGCCGGAACGGACCTGAAAGAACCGCTTCACGACGCGATCCTCAAGCGAATGGAAAGTCACGACCGCAAGCTTGCCGCCAGGCTTCAGCGCTCGTTCGGCGGCCTCCAGCCCTTTGATGAGTTCATTGAACTCTCCGTTTACGGCGATCCGGATCGCCTGAAAACTGCGCGTTGCGGGGTGGATACGACCCGGCTTCGGGCGTGGCAGGCACGAGGACACAACCGTCGCCAATTGCAGCGTGGTTTCCAGTGGACGCACGGCAACGATTGCCCGTGCAATCCGGCGCGCGGCGCGCTCCTCGCCGAAATGATAGAGATAGTCGGCAAGCTCGTTTTCGTCGGTCAGGTTCACGAGATCCGCCGCCGATGGGCCCTGCCCGCTCATCCGCATGTCGAGCGGACCGTCCTTTTGAAAGGAGAAGCCGCGCTCCGCCTGATCGATCTGCATCGACGACACGCCAAGATCCAGTACCACCCCATCCAGCGGCGCCGAGGCAAATGTATCGAGATCCGAGAACTGGCCTTCGACCAGTTGCAACCGGTCGCCGAATTCGGCCTTCATCGGTGCGGCCAGGGTCAGCGCCCCCGGGTCCCGGTCGACACCAATGACAGTGTCGGCACCAGCATCCAGCAAGCGGCGGGTATAGCCGCCCGCACCAAATGTGCCATCCAGCCAGAGGCCGGTCACGGGGGCGACCGCCTTGATCAAGGGATCGATCAGAACGGGAACATGCGGGGCGTTGGGGTCTTGCGTCGGATCGGCAGCGGCCATGGCTCAGCTCTTCCTTCGCTCCAGCAGGATCATCGGGTCGGCGTCCTCGGGCAGTGTTTCAAGCAACGCCTCGGCATCGACCTCTTCCTGGGCACCGTATGCTACAGGCGTCCAGATCTTGAACGTGTCGCCGGAGCCCACGAATTGTGCTTCGTCCTTCAAACCGATCAGATCCCGCAGGGACTTGGACAGGACCAGACGACCGGTCTCGTCGATGCTGGTCTGCACCGATTTTCCGTTGAAATAGGCTTCCATGATCTTGCGTTCGGTGGAACCGCGGGGCAGCTCCGCAATCTGCTCGTCGACCTCTTCGACGGCTGCCATGGAGTAGCATTCCAGATACCCATTGCGGGCTGTTCCGTAGAGAATCACAACGCTGGGGGATTTGGGGTCGGCGCCTTCTTCGTCGTTCAGCTCCAGCACGCGGCGAAACGGGGCCGGGATTGAAACCCTGCCCTTTGTGTCCACCTTGTGGAGCCATTCGCCTCTGAAACGTCGCGCCACTTTCAGCGCTCCTTGCTGCTTCTGCCCTCTTTCGACCCCAAAAATGAAAACGGCGGATCAGACTGCTGCCACTGCCTGATCCGCCGCCCTCGTCCCATTTCTGGGTGCGTCCGATCACGCGCGCCACCTGGGGGGATGTCTGCTCGCTCGCGCGTCGGATCTCTTGTTTTCGATGAAATCGGGTTGCCTGTATGAAACCTGACTTGGGGAAGTCTTTGGGGGTCTTGTTGCCCCTCTGTGTTTGCCCGTCCTCATCGTGTGAACCATGTATGCCGTGGGATTTCATGGAAATCAACACCACTATCTGGGCAACGACTCCATTGCTGTGAGGGCGCCCCATTTCACGAGACCGACGTCTTGCGTGAATCTTGCCTCAAGACCGCCACAAATGGACAACTCGAAAGATACAGGCACTATATATGGACAAAAGAGGTCACTTCCGGAAATTGCGTCACGCATCCAAAACTGTGGCGTTGCGGAAACAGTATGTGGGAATTTCAGTGCGAGAGTGCAAGAATTGTTTGCGCTCAGACGCAAACTTCAGTCGAGATTCGGCCGATTCTTGCCGAATCTGACCTCGATCTGTCAATCCGAGCGATTCTCTCCGCTTCCAGACCATTCAGACCCATGGCGTCCCATGAGATCCATGATTTCCCATGGGAAACCAAACCACGCCCAGGTTGGCCACCCGTAGATGACAGCGTCGAGAGTGCCGTACGTGGGAGATTTGCTGTCAGTCGCAGAAAGCACCCCTCCGGAAGAGATCGACGGAGGCTACGCCCTACAACCCTGCCCGGCGGAAGCCTGACAACGCGAAGGGATGATTGCCCCATCGACCGCAGTTGAAACACCGTGTCGGGTTGATTGCACTGTCAGGTGGTGTGCCGAGGCCGACCTCGTCGGCCTCGGCAGGTCTGCTCAGGCAAATCCGTCGCCGATCAGTCGCCGCGCAATGTCGGCATAGGCCTGTGAGGCAGAGCCCTCTTCCGTCGCCACCGGCTTGCCGGCATCGCCCGACAGACGCGTTTCCAGTTCCAGCGGCAAGGCCCCGAGAAATGGCACACCGATGGTTTCGGCTTCGGCGGCGACACCACCATGCCCGAACAGGTGCGCCTCGTGCCCGCACTGAGGACATATATAAGTAGACATGTTCTCGATCAGTCCGAGCACCGGCACCTTGAGCTTGCGGAACATGTCCAGCGCCCGCCGAGCGTCCAGCAACGCCACGTCCTGCGGGGTCGAAACCACGATCGCACCGGTAAGGTTGTATTTCTGGCCCAGGGTCAGTTGAACGTCACCTGTGCCAGGCGGCAGATCGATCACCAACACATCCAGCTCGCCCCAGGCGACTTCGCCGAGGAGTTGCTGCAATGCCCCCATCAGCATCGGGCCGCGCCAGACAACCGCCTCGGCCTCTTTCAGGAGCGAGCCAATGGACATGAGCGTGACCCCGTGGGCGTGCAGTGGTTCGATGGTCTTGCCGTCCGGAGACGCTGGCCGCTTGGTCGTGCCCATCATCCGGGGCTGCGACGGGCCATAGATATCGGCATCCAACAGGCCGACCTTGCGGCCCTGCCGGGCCAAGGCGACCGCGAGGTTCGCTGACACCGTGGATTTTCCGACCCCCCCCTTGCCCGAGCCGACAAGAAGAATCCGGTCAATGCCCGGCACCGACTGCGGGCCCGCCTTTTGTCCGGTGGGATGTCGACCCACCTTCAGATCCGGCGGCGCGCCTGCCGATGCCCCACCCGGCGCCGGGGAATGTGCTGTCAGAACGACCGAGACGCCCGTCACCCCCTCCAGTTGCGCCACTACCGCTTCGGCAGCCTTGCTCGCCGGCTCCAATGCCTTTGCGGCGGCCGGAGATTCGGCCTCCAACACGAACCGGACGGCCCCCGACGAATCGACAGTGAGCGCCCGAACCAGGTCGCGTGAGACCAAATCGCCACCATCCGGCAAGTTTACCGACTTCAGCGCCTTGACAACATCTTCGCGTGTCACAGCCATTTCCATGTCCAATCCATAGTTTTTTCGGATCATGACCTATATCGCCATGCGCCGGGTGCAAGACTTCTTCGTCAACCGCCATCAAAACAGGCAAGTTGCAGATAGAAAGGTCAGTAACACATATGCAATTGCTGCATAGCGGCATTGAGGTTTCGAGGAATTGCACCAACGGCCCCGACCCTTATGTTGAATGACAACGAGGGCGCTAACAGAGACCTAGTCCGGCGCTAACAGAGACGAACGGGGCAAACGCCTCCACAGACAACCCCCGGAACGATCCGGACCCGAGCAAGGAATGACACCATGGCCACGGCGACCAAAGAGACACGACGTGACGCCAACCTGACCGGAAACTGGGCCGCAATCGTCAAGGATGGTGTGGCACTCCGGTTTCAGCAGTACCGGGTGTTTCGGCAGACCGTTCGAGAGCTATCCGAGCTGAACGATCGGGAATTGAGTGAACTTGGGCTGAGCCGCGCGATGGTTCGCTCGATTGCACGTGAGGCAGCCAAGGCGGCCTAAGAGAACACAGAGCTTCAGAAACCCGTCCTCCTCCCTGGGTTTTCTGATACGGCGGCGACATCTTCCTCCTCCCTGATGTCGTCGCCACCGAATACCGCCCGACAGGGCAGACATACGAGACAGAAGACCCGTCCTCCTCCCTGGGTTCATGTTTCGGCGGCGGCACCCTCCTCCTCCCTGGTGTCACCGCGCCTTACACCGCCCCGAAGGGGCACGCGCCATGAACGGTGCAGCACATAGAGTTCCGGAAACCCGTCCTCCTCCCTGGGTTCTTCGGTTACGCGGCGGCATCTACCTCCTCCCAGGTGTCGCCGCACAAAATTCCGCCGATGAATTCGGCACGCGCGCCAGCGCAGACATAACGAGATCAGAAGACCCTTCCTCCTCCCTGGGTGTTCTGTATTCTTGGCGGCGACACCTCTCCTCCTCCCTGGTGTCGCCGCTTTTTTTGTTTCCCCCCTCGAATTCATGTGTGCGTTGCCCAGATCTGCGCCCGCCGCCGTGCCGTGCAGGCGCTAACATCATGGCTTCAATCAAAAAATGCATAACGGGTTTGACCATTCTTTGAATTGTCCAAGACCTCGATTTGCTTATGTTGAGTGCCAAGGACGGCGCTAACATCACTTCCGAAAGCGCTTTGGAACCGAAATCCGGACAGGGGTCCGGATCTTACGAAGGAAACAGAAATGACATTCGCCTCCCAAACTACCCGCGTTGAAGCTGGCCTGGGCGCCACCTGGTTCTCCGGTTTGGTCGAGACGGTGAAGACCAAACTGCGACAGCGCGAAATCTATATGCGCACGATGTCGGAACTCTCGACCCTGGATGATCGCGAAATGCGGGACCTGGGCCTGAGCAGCTCGATGTTCCGCCAACTGGCCCGCGAGGCAGCTAAGCAAGCCTGAGATCCACCACGAACCAAAAGGCCTATCTCCTCCCCATGGTCTTTTGCGCAAACGGCGGCGACACCCTCCTCCCAGGTGTCGCCGTTTTGTTGTTCTGACATCAGGTGTTGGTCCGGGCCCTGTCGATGCCGCATAGCAGCATTGCCCATTTGGCCCGTAGTCATCCCCGGTCGAATACATATCTTCGGTTTGAAGCTAGCGCTAACAAAGCGCTCTCGAATTTCAAATCTCTACCGGTCGTTTTCCGGAACCATGAGGAACACAAAATGCAAACGTCACTGAATTCCGTCGCCCCGTCGCTCGCACCTGTCCGCAACCCGTTCGAAGCCATCAAGCTTCGGTACGACACGTATCGCGTCTACCGCACCACGGTCAAAGAGCTGTCGTCGCTGTCTGACCGCGGGCTCGCCGACCTTGGGTTGAGCCGCAGCATGATCCGCTCGGTGGCGCGCGCCGCTGCCTACGGCGGCTAGACAATTCCAAATCAAATTCGGAAGGCCCCTCCTCCTCCCTGGGTTTTCTGTTTCGGCGGCGACACCATCCTCCCTGGTGTCGCCGCTTTTTTCTGTCGATCGCGCTAACAGCATAAGTTCTTGCGCAGCGCGCATAGCGGGTCTGACGATTTCCGGAATTGTAGAAATGGTCAAAGGGACTACCTTCTATAGCGAAGAGAGCGCTAACAGACCTCCCCAGGCGCTCTTATCCGAAGTCCAGACAGGGGTCTGGACGTCAGCTAGGACAGATAGAATGACATATGTTTCCGAAGCCCCCCGCGCCGCCTCCGATCAGAGCCCCCGCTGGTTTTCGGACTTGATGGCCAGCTTCAAGCATCGCCAGGAACAGCGTCGCGCATATATTGAGACCCTCGGCCAATTGTCGGCGATGACGGACTCCGAGTTGGCCGACATCGGCCTCAGCCGCTTGATGATCCGGGATGTGGCAATGCAGGCCGCGTACACAGACTGACACACGTCGATCTTCCAGAACAGCAACGGCGACGCCATATCAGGGCGTCGCCGTTTGCATGTCCACTGTCGGGCCAAGACGCCGTCAGGGGCGGAATTCAACACCGTTGGCTTGAAGCATCGGCGTCGGGGCTCTGCGTGACGGTGCGGACAGGGTTGCGCAGACCTCGACCAGATCCTCGATGTCGACCGGCTTGCGCAGTGCCGCGGCAACGGCTGGCGACATGGCAAACAACGATTTGCGCGAACACGCAGAGGATCCGCTGACGACGACAACCTTGCACGCAGGGTTTCGATAGGTGGCAAGGGTCGTCACGCCGAGCGCATCACGCCCTTGAACACACAGGTCCAACACCACCAGATCGCACTTGTCGGTTTGCAGAAAGTCCAAGGCCGCCGGCTGAGTATCGACGTGCAAGACATCGTGCCCGGCGGTTTCAAGGAACTGACACCAAAGGAACCGCAGGTTCGGATCATCTTGGACAACCAGTACTCTCATGCACGTCCTCCGCGACTCGGCTGACGTGATTTCGTCAGTCCGGACCCCTAATTACACACAAAATGTCGCAGGTCAAAAGGGCACGTCGTCGGCTGACGCTGCGGGCACGATGAATTTGGCGACAACTTTCTTCAGGCCTGCCTTTTCAAAGGCGATCTCGAGTTTGTCTCCTTCGATCCCGGTCACGGCGCCGTAGCCGAACTTCGAATGAAAGACCCGATCCCCCAGCCCGAACGACGATACCGCTTCGAGGTCGATGATCGTGTTGCGGCTTTCCTTTGGCTGGCTCATCCCGCGAATCTGGCTTCGGGCCTGCAAGCGTTTCCAACCTGGCGAGTTGTAACCATCTGCCCGCGCAGCCTTTTCATGCAGGTCAGAGCGCGCCGGTTGCTGCGCCATGCCAGCAGCACCATAGCCGCCGCCATACAGCCCGGGCGGCGTCAGGACGTCCACATGCGCTTCGGGCAGTTCGTCGATGAACCGGGACGGCAAGGCCGATTGCCACTGGCCATAGATCCGACGATTGGCGGCGAAGGAAATGGTGCAGAGTTCCTCGGCCCGCGTGATCCCGACATAGGCCAGCCTGCGTTCCTCCTCCAAGCCCTTTAGGCCGGTCTCGTCCATCGCGCGCTGGCTGGGAAACAGGCCGTCCTCCCACCCGGGCAGGAACACCGCCGGAAATTCCAGCCCCTTGGCACCGTGCAGCGTCATCAGCGTGACCTTGGCCTCGGCGTCATCGGTCTCGTTGTCCATGATCAGCGCGACGTGTTCCAGAAACCCCTGAAGGTTTTCGAAATTCTCCAACGCCTTGACCAGTTCCTTGAGGTTTTCGAGCCGGCCGGGCGCCTCGGGCGTCTTGTCGTTCTGCCAATAAGTCGTGTAGCTGGATTCCTCCAGGATGTGTTCGGCGATCTCGATGTGGGACATTTGCGCCCCGGCCCCGGGTGCCGCGACGTCGAACAACCCCTCGTCCAGCACGTCATCGTCCCCGGGCAGCGGCCGCAACGGGCCCACAACCGCTGCGTGCCAGCGGTCAATTCCCGAAACCAGTTCGGACAGCGCCTTTGCCCCCTTGCCGGTCAGCCCCTTGCTCGCGAGCATGATGCGGGCCCCCTCGACCAACGACACGCCGTTGGTCCGCGCGACGACCTGGATCTTCTGCTGGGCCTTGTCGCCCAACCCGCGCTTGGGCGTGTTGACGATCCGCTCGAACGCCAGGTCGTCGTCCGGGCTGCAGGCCAGCCGGAAATACGCCATGGCATCGCGGATCTCCATCCGCTCGTAGAACCGTGGCCCACCGATGACGCGATAGGGCAGCCCGATGGTCAGAAAACGGTCCTCGAAGGCCCGCATCTGGTGCGACGCCCGCACCAGGATGGCGCATTCGTTCAACCCGATGGGCCGCATGCGCCGGGTGCCCTGCCCCGTCGCCTCCAACTCTTCGCCGATCCAGCGGGCCTCTTCCTCGCCGTCCCAATGGCCAATCAGGCGGACTTTTTCGCCACCCTCGGCCGCGGTCCAGAGCGACTTTCCCAACCGTCCCTGGTTGGTCTCGATCACCCCGGAAGCCGCTGCCAGAATATGCTCGGTAGAGCGGTAGTTCTGCTCCAGCCGGATGACCTTGGCGCCGGGAAAATCCTTTTCAAACCGAAGGATGTTGCCAACCTCGGCGCCGCGCCAGCCATAGATCGACTGATCGTCGTCGCCCACGCAACAGATGTTCTGGTGCCCAGCCGCCAACAGGCGCAGCCACAGGTATTGCGCGACGTTGGTGTCCTGATACTCGTCCACAAGGATGTACCGGAACCAGCGCCGATACTGGTTCAGCACGTCGTCATGCCGCTGAAATATCGTGACCACGTGCAGCAAGAGGTCGCCGAAATCGGCCGCATTCAGGGATTTCAGACGTTCCTGATAGGCCCGATAGAGCGCCACGCCCCGGTGATCGAAGGCGCCAGCCTCGGCGGCGGGAACAGCATCGGGCGTCCAGGCGCGGTTTTTCCAGTTGTCGATGATCGAGGCCAGCGCCCTTGGCGGCCAACGTTTCTCGTCGATGTTTGCGGCAATGATCAGCTGCTTGAGAAGACGTTGCTGGTCGTCGGTGTCCAGAATGGTGAAGTTCGACTTCAGGTCGACGAGTTCGGCATGACGGCGCAGCAGCTTGACGCAGATGGCGTGAAACGTGCCAAGCCAGGGCATTCCCTCGACGGTCTGACCCAATAGGGTGGCCACACGATCCTTCATCTCGCGCGCGGCCTTGTTGGTAAAGGTCACCGCGAGGATCTCGTTCGGGCGCGCGGTTCCGGTGTTCAACAGGTGCGCAATTCGGGTGGTCAGGGCCTTGGTCTTGCCCGTCCCGGCCCCTGCCAGCATCAAAACCGGCCCGTCCATCGCCTCCACGGCCTCTCGCTGTGCGGGGTTCAGCCCGTCCAGATACGGTATTGCCCGCGCAGCCATGGCACGTTGAGACAGGGGGACAGCGGCCTCGAAGGCCTCGCTTTCATCGAAATCGCTCATGAGCGCATACTAGACGGAGTGTCGGAAAGAGAAAAGAAGCGTTCTCTTTTTGTTCAAGACCTCTTTGGCGGATTTCCCGGTTGTCCCTTGCTATGGACCTTGACGAAACGCCATCAAACCGAACGGAGACCTTCTTTCGATCCGTGTCACAACGAACTGCAAATGCGCTGCGCCCACGACCCGGCGCGCATCGCAGTGGACCGATGCGATCTCGTTTCGGAACCGCTTTCGCTGATCAAAGCCGCCGACCCACCAAGGCAGCAAGACCCTCAGCTCGATCAACGCTGCGCGGGCAGGAAAATCCCCAGCACCGCAAGCTGGCAGCCCCCGGTAATCGGCCCTTCAAGGAATTCCCATTGTTCGCGATCCGGAAGCACCCTAAACCTACGCTGCGCCCGCAAAAGGATCTCGATATGCCCGATTTCAAGAAAATTCTCGTCGCAAACCGTGGTGAAATCGCCATTCGCGTGATGCGCGCTGCCAGCGAAATGCGAAAGCAGACGGTTGCCATCTACGCGGAGGAAGACAAGCTTTCGTTACACCGGTTCAAGGCCGACGAAGCCTATCGGATCGGCGAGGGCATGGGGCCGGTCCAGGCCTATCTGTCGATTGACGAGATCATCCGCGTTGCAAAGCAATGTGGCGCCGACGCGATCCACCCGGGCTATGGGCTGCTGTCGGAGAACCCCGAGTTCGTCGACGCCTGCACCGCGAACGGCATCGCCTTCATCGGCCCCAAGGCCGAAACGATGCGCCAGCTTGGCGACAAGGCCAGTGCCCGCCACATCGCCGTCGAGGCGGGCGTGCCGGTCATCCCGGCCACCGAGGTGCTGGGCGACGACATGGACGCGGTCAAGGCACAGGCCGCCGAGGTCGGTTATCCGCTGATGCTCAAGGCGTCCTGGGGCGGCGGTGGGCGCGGCATGCGGCCGATCTATTCGGAGAGCGAACTGGTCGAGAAAGTTCTCGAAGGCCGCCGCGAGGCCGAAGCAGCCTTTGGCAATGGCGAGGGCTTCCTGGAAAAGATGATCATCCGCGCCCGTCACGTCGAGGTGCAGATTCTCGGCGACCATCATGGAAAGATCTATCACCTGTGGGAGCGCGACTGTTCTGTCCAGCGCCGCAACCAGAAGGTCGTGGAGCGCGCGCCCGCGCCCTACCTGTCGAGCGCGCAGCGTGAAAAGCTGTGCAACCTCGGCAAGCGGATCTGCGAACACGTGAACTACCAATGCGCGGGCACGGTCGAGTTCCTGATGGATATGGACTCCGGTGAATTCTATTTCATCGAGGTCAACCCGCGCGTCCAGGTCGAGCACACCGTCACCGAAGAGGTCACGGGCATCGACATCGTCCGCGCCCAGATCCTGATCACCGAGGGCAAGAGCCTGATCGAGGCGACGGGCGTGGCCAGCCAGTATGACGTGAAGCTGGACGGTCATGCGATGCAATGCCGGATCACCACGGAGGATCCGCGCAACAATTTCATCCCCGACTATGGCCGGATCACCGGATACCGGGGCGCCACGGGCATGGGCATCCGTCTGGATGGCGGCACGGCCTATTCCGGCGCAGTAATCACCCGTTATTATGACTCGCTGCTGGAAAAGCTGACCGTCTGGGCCCCAACCCCCGAGGCCACGATTTCCCGCATGAGCCGGGCGCTGCGGGAGTTCCGGGTGCGCGGCGTGGCGACGAACATCCAGTTCGTCGACAACCTGCTGGCCCACCCAATGTTCTTGAACAACGAATACCACACCAAGTTCATCGACGAGACGCCGGAACTGTTCCACTTTCCACGTCGAAAGGACCGGGCGACCAAGCTGTTGCGGTATATCGCCGACATCACCGTGAACGGGCATCCCGAAACCGCCGGACGGCCACGCCCGCCCGCCGAGATCCGCCTGCCGAAACGGCCCACGCTGCTGACCGACACCACGCAACCGGGGACCCGGAACATCCTGGAGGAATTCGGCCCTCAGGCCGTGGCCGACTGGATGGCCGATCAGAAACAATTGCTGATCACCGACACCACGATGCGCGACGGCCACCAGTCGCTGCTGGCAACGCGCATGCGATCGATCGACATGATCAACGCTGCCCCCGCCTATTCCGCCAACCTGCCTAAGCTGTTCTCGGTTGAATGCTGGGGTGGCGCCACGTTCGACGTCGCCTATCGTTTCCTGCAGGAATGTCCCTGGCAACGCCTGCGCGACCTGCGCGCCGCGATGCCCAACCTGATGACCCAGATGCTGCTGCGGGGCTCGAACGGTGTCGGATATACCAACTATCCCGACAACGTCGTGCAGGCCTTTGTCAAACAGGCCGCCGAAACCGGCATCGACGTGTTCCGGGTCTTCGACAGCCTGAACTGGGTCGAAAACATGCGCGTTGCGATGGACGCCGTCGTCGAGGCCGACAAGGTCTGCGAGGGCACCGTTTGCTATACCGGCGACATCCTGAACCCCGACCGGGCAAAGTACGACCTGAAGTACTATGTCTCGACGGCTCAGGACCTGAAGGCGGCCGGCGCGCATGTGCTGGGTCTCAAGGACATGGCCGGCCTGCTAAAACCCGCCGCCGCCCGGGTCCTGATCAAGGCCCTGAAAGAGGAGGTCGGCCTGCCGATCCATTTCCACACCCACGACACCGCCGGTATCGCCTGCGCAACCATCCTTGCGGCCTCCGAGTCCGGCGTGGACGCGGTGGATTGTGCGATGGACGCCTTCTCTGGCAACACATCTCAGGCCACGCTCGGGACCATTGTCGAGGCACTTTCCCACACAGATCGGGACACTGGCCTCGACATCGAGGAAATCCGCAAGATTTCCAACTACTTCGAGGCGGTCCGCGGACACTACGCGGCGTTCGAAAGCGGCATGCAGGCGCCGGCTTCCGAGGTTTACCTGCACGAGATGCCCGGCGGGCAGTTCACCAACCTCAAGGCACAGGCCCGGTCGGTGGGGCTGGAGGAACGCTGGCACGAGGTCGCCCACACCTATGCCGAGGTGAACCAGATGTTTGGCGACATCGTGAAGGTGACGCCGTCGTCCAAGGTGGTTGGCGACATGGCCCTGATGATGGTCAGCCAGGGCCTGACGCGCGCCGATGTCGAGGATCCCAAGCGCGATGTCTCGTTCCCCGATTCGGTGGTGGAGATGATGCGCGGCAGCCTCGGCCAACCCCCGGGTGGTTGGCCCAATGCGATTCAGACCAAGATCCTGAAAGGCGAAAAGCCGTCAACCGCGCGTCCGGGCAAGAACCTTGCCTCGGTGGACCTGGAAGCCACCCGCACCAAGCTCGCAGAACAATTCGATACGCCGATCGATAACGAGGACCTGAACGGATACCTGATGTACCCCAAGGTCTTTGCCGAATATCGAAGCCGCAACGAGCATTACGGCCCGGTCCGGGTTCTGCCGACTCACACGTTCTTTTACGGCATGGTCCCCAGCGAGCAGATCACGCCGGAAATCGAACCCGGAAAGACCCTCGAAATCCGGATGCAGGCGGTATCGGAGACCAACGAAGAAGGCATCGCCAAGGTGTTTTTCGAATTGAACGGCGAACCGCGCACCATTCGCGTGCCGGATCGCAAGGTGCAAAGCTCCGTCATGGTGCGCGCCAAGGCCGAGCCGGGCAATGCAGCCCAGATCGGCGCTCCGATGCCGGGCGTCATCGCCTCGGTCGGTGTACAGGCAGGCCAGAAGGTGTCGGTCGGCGACCTGATGGTGACCATCGAAGCGATGAAGATGGAAACGGGAATCCACGCCGAGCGCGAGGCGGTGATCAAGACTGTCAATGTACATCCGGGCGAACAGGTCGATGCCAAGGACCTTCTGATCGAGTTCGAGTGAGACCTCTGGCGGAACGGGCCCGACAGCCTGTTCCGCCGCATCATCGTCCCCCCAGCCGCCCCAACAGGAGATGCCAATGTTGGCCGTGACACCGTTTTATGCAGGTCTTCTGGCGCTGCTGTTCCTTGCGCTGAGCGCTCGTGTCGTCCAACGCCGTGTGGCCAGCGAGGTCTCGGTCGGCGACGGCGGCGACGCAGCCCTGATGAAGAGCATCAGGGTACAGGCCAATTGCGCCGAGTATGCCCCGCTGGCGCTCTTGCTGCTGGCGATGGCCGAATTGCAGGGCATGCCGGGGTGGCTGGTGCACCTGTTCGGTGCCATGCTGTTCCTCGGGCGGATCCTGCACGCATGGGGCCTGGGCAGCACACCACAGGTCGTTCCGGCCCGCCGCTGGGGCATGATGCTGACGATCGGGATGATCGCTACCGTGGCGGTTGCCAATATCGGTCACGCGGTCTTCTGACTCCATCCGTCAGGCTGGTGCACCATCCACGTAGGGCAGCAGCAGATCATAGGCCAGCGAATGCACCGGCGTCTCGATCCCGTGCGCCTGGCCGAGGCGGACAATCTCGCCGCTGACATATTCGAGCTCCAGCCGTTTGCCGCGTTGCAGGTCATCCAGCATCGATGCATGCACATCGCGCCGCATCGACTGGATCAGGCTCCAGGCCCGTTCTCCGGCGGCGGGGGCCAGACCGGGGCAGACCGTCTGTCCGACCGCCATCGTCTCGTCGAGTGCCGCTCGCAATCGTGCGTTCGTTGCCGCACATTCGCGGATCGGGCCAAGGTCCAGCCGGGTCAGGCAGGTCAGGGCCGCGACGGAGGCCAGCAAGGCGAACTTCTCCCACAGGGCGGGCTCTGCATCCGCCACCCGTGGCACATCGATCCCGGCATCGATCAGCGCGGCGGCCATCGCATCCAGCGGTTCCGTACGGCCATCCATCAATGGCCCGGTGACAAGACGGCTGAAGTCGGACGAATGGCGGATCACCCCCGGCTCCATGACATCGGCCGGCATGTAGACACAGCCCGGCGCCACGCGCCCTGCGCCCAACAAATGGGCGAGGCGGCGGTGGGCGCTGACGCCGTTCTGCGCCGTCACGACCACCGTTTCAGAATGCAGCAGGGGCACAAGTGCCGCACCCGCGCTCTCCACGTCGTAGTTCTTGACCATGAACAGGACCGCATCCACCGGCCCGGCCTGCGCCGGATCGCCAAAGGCCCGGACCTTCGGCAGCGCCAGATCCCCCAGCGGGCTACGGATCTGCAAGCCACGGGTTTGCAGCGCCTCGAGGTGAGCGCCCCTTGCGATGAAGGCCACCTCGTGACCGGCTGCCACCAGCCGTCCACCGAAATAGCTGCCCAGGGCGCCCGCCCCCATGATCATGAACCGCATCGTCATCCCTCGTCGACTTTCGCCGTCATCCGACATCGAAAACCAGTTCGCCACAAGTGCGCGCCTGACCGCAGGCGGTATGGGCGAGCCGCTTGTGCAAAGCACCGGCAAAAAACCGGCGCCGGCCGTGTTTTTCCGCTTGAAGGCTGCGACTGGGGAGGTTACATCCCCGCTCACTCTCGGATGCGGGCGTAGCTCAGGGGTAGAGCATAACCTTGCCAAGGTTAGGGTCGTGAGTTCGAATCTCATCGCCCGCTCCAGAGAGAGGTAACAGCGTGGGGCTTTCACGTGTTGCTGCCGGACGAGGCCGGGACTCCCTCGAATACTCTAAGGACGCGGGCGTAGCTCAGGGGTAGAGCATAACCTTGCCAAGGTTAGGGTCGTGAGTTCGAATCTCATCGCCCGCTCCAAAGAGAATTTTCCTGAAATCAACAAGCACGACCACCAGGAACCTGCCATGCGTTTGCCGCTGGGGAGGGTTTGCCGCTGCACCGTTGTGCCATGCCGCCAACAGACTGGCCCCGGTGACGTTTGCGGGTCTTGGATCGCCTTCTCCTCCCCTGTATGCAGGCGCGGTCAGCCAGCGGAGGCACCAGATGCGCAAGGCGAAAATCGAACGGGCAACCAGCGAGACCCGGATTTCCGTGGAAATCAACCTCGACGGCACCGGCAGCTACGACTGCAAGACCGGCGTCGGGTTCTTTGACCACATGCTGGAGCAGCTTGCCCGGCATTCGCTGATCGACATGACCATCCGCGCCGAGGGCGACCTTCACATCGACGACCACCACACTGTCGAAGACACCGGCATTGCGCTTGGCCAGGCGCTGACGCAGGCCATCGGCGACAAGCGTGGCATCCGCCGTTATGGTGCCTGCCTTCTGCCGATGGACGACACGCTGGTGCGCTGTGCGCTGGACCTGTCGGGTCGCCCGTACCTGGTGTGGAACATGGACATGCCCACCCAGAAGATCGGCACGTTCGACACCGAACTGGTGCGCGAGTTCTTCCAGGCTCTGTCGACCCACGGCGGCGTCACTCTGCACGTCGATGCGCTGCACGGGATCAACAGCCACCACATTGCGGAGGCGGGGTTCAAGGCTGTCGCCCGCGCCCTGCGCGACGCCGTCGAACCAGACCCACGCAAGGCGGATGCCATCCCCTCGACCAAGGGGACGCTCTGACATGCCCCTGACAGTTGTGGTCGATTACGACAGCGGCAACCTGCACTCCGCCGAAAAGGCGTTTCAGCGGATGGCGACCGAGGCCGGCGCTGGCGAGGTCATTGTCACATCTCGCCCCGAGGACGTGCTGAAAGCCGACCGCGTGGTCCTGCCCGGCGACGGCGCCTTTCCTGCCTGCAAGGCAGCGCTGGAGGGCCACTCGGGCCTGTACGAGGCCATCAAAGAGACTGTTGTCGGCAAGGGGCGTCCGTTCATGGGCATCTGCATCGGCATGCAGATGATGACCAGCGTCGGGCGCGAGTACCAGGACACCGCCGGATTCGATTGGATCGGCGGCGAAGTTGTTCCGATCACACCGTCCGACCCGGCGCTCAAGGTTCCGCACATGGGCTGGAACGACCTTGTGGTGACGGGCAGCCACCCGGTTCTGGAAGGCGTCGAGACCGGCGATCACGCCTATTTCGTACACTCCTATCAGGTGGTTGTAGCGGACCCGGCCCACCGCCTGGCGCATGTCGACTACGGCGGAGACGTCACGGCGATCATCGGGCGCGACAACTTCATCGGGATGCAGTTCCACCCGGAAAAAAGCCAACGGGCTGGCCTCCGCCTGATCTCGAACTTCCTGACCTGGGCCCCCTGACCGGGAAACGCTTTGTGCGGCCTACTGGCGGGGGAAATCCACGCCGGAGCGCTGGATCGGACGCGATGACACGAATCCACGATCCAGAGACCGCAGCCCGGCCCACGCACCCCGGCTGCGTCTGAGTTCGACGATCCGGTCCTGCCCCAGGTAGGTCTCCCCGGGACCGCCCACCTTGCACAGGAATAGGTGCGCGTCCCTCCCTGCATTGGGAAACGCCTTTGAATACGCCTGATACGCCCTGTCGAAAGCGGATTCGGCACGCTTCAATTCCTCTTCCGTGTCGACCCTGAATACGTCGCGGACACCAGCCACGACGGCACAATAGGCGCGCATGAACCCCTTCACGTCGAGTTGAGACGAATGGGTTTTGACGAGCTCCGCGATGGCCTCCTTGGGTTCTCTCCTCAATCGGTGTGATTCGCGGCTCAAGTACTCGAGGGAAATCTTCGGAGTGTAGGCATAGCGACGGCGATCAAACTCAAAGTCGCTCGGCCCGTGCATGGTCGTGACACTCCCAAACGATCCGCCGGAAATCGGCAACCCGGCATGTTGCCCAAAGTTCCTCAGGGCATTCATCGCCCTCGGTAAGTCGTTCTTCTTGGCATCAAAGGGATCAAGGGCAGACTGGAATGCCCTCTGGATGTCAGCAAACCTGGCACTGGCGTTCCTCTCGTGCTCCAGTATCTCCTGAAACGCCTTGGCAGTATTGAGTACGCTCAACACCAGATAGTTTGTTTCTACATGGATCTGCGTCAGCCGCGCCCGAACGCTCGACACTGGGCCACCGCCAGTGTTCAGGAACTCCCACAACGGCACTTCAAGTAGATGCCGCTCGAAGGCTTCGACCGCCTTCGCGAACAGCCCGAAGGAATTTTCGGTAGCCTGCAACTGCTTCACAATTTCCGAACACGCTTCCAGCTCTTCCGCGAAATCCAAACTCACTGGAACAAGTTCGCCGTCGGACCAATTCGCTTGCCCGCGCAGGCCATACTCCACTGTCGACATCCCTCCCGGCAACCGATGTTGCATAAGTGAACCACGGTTGCGGGGGGGCGTCACTCGGATTTGTCAGGCGCAGGGCCTACTTTACCCGGGTCCAGCTCTGTCCGCGACAGATCGGGCCGACACAGCCAGAGACCTCCAGCGCGTTGCCGGCAAGCTTCATCTTGGACTTGTAGGTCTTGCCGCTGTCCGGCGCCCAGATCTTGCCGCCGGAATACTTGCCACCGCCCTTGGCCTGCATGTCCCAGATCATCTGCTTGCCGACCTTGTCAGACGGGATCGACTTGCCAGCGCTGTTGAATGCCTTGCCCAGCGTTCCGCAGATCTTGCCGCCGCAACCGCTGATCGCGACGTGCGCGTAATTACCGTCGTCGCCCGGTTGGGTCTTCCATGTGCCGAGGATCGGGTCGGCCAGCGCCGCGCCTCCCAGACAGACAAGGCCAATGGCAGCAAGTGCAAGGCGTTTCATTCGATGTGTCCTCCCTGATATGTCGGAACACTCTGTCGCAGGCTTTCACAACCGATCAACAATGACGTCCCGTCGCTTTGCAATCGCGGGCGTCTCGTGGCAGACACCGTGCGAAACAACAGGCAGAGGCCCTGACAATGATCCTGTACCCCGCCATCGACCTGAAGGACGGTCACTGCGTTCGCCTGCTGAAGGGCGACATGGACAAGGCAACCGTCTTTGGCGACGATCCGGCCGCCCAGGCGCGCCAATTTGCTGAAGCCGGCTGTGAATGGCTGCACCTGGTGGACCTGAACGGCGCCTTCGCCGGTCACCCGGTGAATGCCGAGGCCGTCGAATCGATCCTCGCAGCAGTCGACGTTCCGGTGCAGCTGGGTGGCGGGATTCGAACAATCGAGACCATCGAGATGTGGCTGTCCAAGGGCGTGTCTCGGGTCATCCTGGGCACTGTCGCGGTCGAAAACCCGGAACTGGTTCGCGAGGCCGCAGCGCTGTTTCCCGGCAAGGTCGCCGTCGGGCTGGACGCCCGCAACGGCCGCGTTGCCACGCGCGGCTGGGCCGAGGAAACCAACATGACCGTGACCGCGCTGGCGGACCAGTTGGCCGATGCCGGAATCGCGGCGATCATCTACACGGACATAGATCGCGATGGCGCGATGCAAGGACCGAACGTGGCCGCCACAGCTGCGCTGGCCCGCGCGACCACCATCCCCGTCATTGCCTCCGGCGGCGTTTCCTCGCTGGACGATCTCATTGCGTTGCGCAACGCGGTGGGGATCTCGGGCGCGATCTCGGGCCGGGCGTTGTATGACGGCGCACTGGACATCTCCGAAGCACTGGACGCCCTGAAGACCCGGTGACGATGTCGCTGGGTCCTCTGCTTGTTGGCGCTGCCCAGTTCGGGCTGGCGCTGTTGTTCTGGTGGCTTGGACACTGGCGGGACCCGCCGACGCTGCGCAGCCCTTTGGCCCGGGTGCTGGCGCTAATCCTGGCTGGCGGGTTGTTTGCGATGACGGTGGCCAACCTGCCGTTCAGCCTGGGATTGTGTCAGGGGGGCGTCGAAACATCCCTGACCTGCCCTGCAATGCCCTGGCTGGAACAGCCCGCGGTCGGGGCGTTGGGGGTGATCGTGGTGCTGGCCAGCCTGACCATGCTGCCGGCAGGCATGCTGGCGGTCGCAGTCGCCGAGGCCCTGACGCGGATCTGGGTGCGATTCCGCTAGCACTGGTATAGCCGCCTCTGATTGCCTAGAAAGACCTCGGAAACGCCAAGGAAGATCCATGCTGAAAACCCGCATCATTCCCTGCCTGGACGTCAAGGATGGCCGAGTGGTCAAGGGCGTCAACTTTGTCGACCTGATCGACGCCGGAGATCCGGTCGAGGCGGCCAAGGCCTATGACGCCGCCGGGGCTGACGAGTTGTGTTTTCTCGACATCAACGCCACGCATGAAAACCGCGGGACGATGTACGATCTTGCGACACGAACCGCCGAACAGTGTTTCATGCCGCTGACCATCGGTGGCGGAGTCCGCACGCCCGAAGACGTCCGCAACCTGCTGCTGGCCGGCGCTGACAAGGTCAGCTTCAACTCGGCCGCCGTCGCGAACCCCGATGTCGTCGCGCGCTCGGCAGACCGGTTCGGCAGCCAGTGCATCGTGGTGGCAATCGACGCGAAGACCGTCGCACCGGGAAAGTGGGAGATCTTCACCCACGGCGGACGCCGCCCGACCGGGATCGACGCAGTGGAATTTGCTCGGACCGTTGTCGCAAAGGGCGCGGGCGAGATATTGCTCACCTCGATGGATCGCGACGGCACGCGCGCCGGGTTCAATTTGCCGCTGACGCGGGCGATCTCGGATGCGGTCTCTGTTCCGGTTATCGCATCGGGGGGCGTCGGGACCTTGGACCACCTGGTCGAAGGCGTGACCGAAGGCCACGCGAGTGCGGTCCTGGCGGCGTCTATCTTTCACTTCGGGGACTTCACCATCCGGGCAGCGAAAGAACATATGGCTGCGGCCGGCATACCGGTGCGCCTGAACTGAACCGTTCGGCAAGCAGGGGCCGGCCCCCGCCACGGCCGAAATATTTCCAGACAGAAGAAGTCAGAACATGAGCGCCATTCACCGCCTGTCAGAGACCATCGAAGCGCGCAAGGGCGCCGATCCGGAGAGTTCCTGGACCTCGAAATTGCTTGCCCGTGGGCCGGAGAAATGCGCCGAGAAGTTTGGTGAGGAAGCCGTGGAGGCGATCATCGAAGCGGTGAAGGGGGATTCCGAGCGACTGGCCTCGGAGGCCGCCGACGTTCTTTATCACTTGCTGGTCATGTGTGCGGCGCGGGACGTGACGCTCAAGGATATTGAACTGGAACTGGCGCGGCGCGAGGGAACGTCAGGGATCGCGGAAAAGGCGGCGCGCGGTCAATAACGCCACCACAGCGGTCGTGGGCCACCCTTGGTCGAGCGGGACGGTCTTGGCTTGCCCGTTGGCGATGGCCCCTCAGCCGACTGAAAACGTGTGTGGGAACAGGCGTGGGATTTCGATCTTGGGACAGCGGTTCTGGATGACAGTCACGCCGCGCGTCTCTGCCAGCGCTGTTGCCTCGGCGCTCTCGACACCAAGCTGCATCCAGACCGTGCGAAGGTCGCGAAAGTGCTTCAACGCGGCCTCGACCACCGGAACAACCTGATCAGAGCGGCGAAAGACATCGATCATGTCGACCGGCATGTCGATCTCGTCCAAGGTTGCCACGACGGTTTCTCCGAACAGACGATTGCCCGCCTGCCCCGGGTTCACCGGGATCACACGGTATCCGCGCGCGACGAGAAACTGGGACACGTAGTGACTGGGGCGGGCTGGATTTGGCGACGCACCGACACAGGCGATCACCCGGGCATCGGAAAGGACACGGCGAATCAATTCATCGGATTGCTTCATGTTCTTACCCGGAAAAAGAAAAGGCGCCCGGTCATAAGGCCGGGCGCAAGGTACGGAACGAGGGACAGTGCAGAGAGTTGCGATTGTTCCAGAAGCGCAACTCGTAGTATCGATGTAGGTTCTTCAACGCTACATCCAAGAGGGTGTAATAAAAATGTGAACAACCGGAAAATTGCCCGCGTGCCGCATTGACAACTTACGTCCCGCAAATCTCAAGAAACATGCAACGAAGCCCTCCCGAGCATCAGTCGAAGGATTGTACGACCTCACGCAGCGGTTCCAGCAGGTTTCGCGCGCGCGTTTCTTCAGGGTTGCGCCGGTTGCCCCTTCGACGTCCGTTCCCGATCGATCGGCTGCCAAGCGGCATGCGCAGACGGAAACCGCCGCCCTGTGCTGATCGAAAACGCCGCGCAGGGCCATTCGGGTGTTTCGATGGCCTTATCAGTTCTTGACCCGCGTCGCGTACAACGCGACTGCAGCGGCGTTTGACACGTTGAGCGACCCAAACGCCCCGGCCGCGTCGATGCGAACCAACCGATCACAGGTTTCCTTCGTACGGGACCGCAGACCCGGCCCCTCGGCCCCGAGAACAAGAGCAAGCGGCAGGTTTCCAAGCTCGCTGGCGGCTTGACCGATATCGGTGTCGGCCTCTCCGTCCAGCCCCAACAGAATGTAGCCCATGCCTCGCAGCACCTCCATGCTGTCGGCAAGATTGCGAACCCGCAGGTACGGCTGCCGCTCCAACGCGCCGGACGCCGATTTGGCCAAGGCCCCGGTTTCCGGGGCGGAGTGGCGTTGGGTTGCGATCACCGCGCTGGCGCCGAAGACCTCGGCCGACCGCAGGATCGCGCCAACGTTGTGCGGGTCAGTCACCCGGTCGAGAAGGACAACGCGCGGAGATCCCTGCCCCGGTTCGCACAGCTCTTCGACCCGCCCCCAATCCAGCGCCTTCACCTCCAGCGCCGCGCCTTGATGTACCGAGCCAGGATCGAGTGGAACGGGAAACGAACGCGGGTCGGCCATTTCAGGCTCCATGCCGCTGGCCGTGATCGACTCGGCAAGCTTGTCGGCGGCGTTGCGGGTCACCACCAACCGAAGTCGCACGCGCGCCGGGTTCATCAGCGCATCGTTGACTGCGTGCAGTCCGAACAGCCAGACGGTTTCTGCCGCAGACGCGCGTCGCGCACGTTCCTTGTCGATCACCCAGGTTGGTTTTTTCATTTCGGTCACATCCTTGTTTCACCCCACCTGACTCGGAACTGCGTCTTTGGCAAGCACACCGCTCCGGCGATCCTGGGAGCAGCAGGCCGGATCAGGCCTCGATCGGCGCGCCGGTCCGTGATCGGCACGGCCCGAACATTGTCGCCAACGCCAGGATCAAACCGGACACCGCAGCGATCATGCCCGCGGCGCTGACCGCATTGTCGCCGCCTAGCCACCCTGGACCGTACCCGGCCAGAACATACCCCAGAATGGCAGAGAGTACGGCGAACACAACAGACCAGCCAACTTGCCGTTCCAGCCGGTTGGTCATCAGGCGCGCGGCGGCAGGCGGGCAAATGAACATCGCAATGACAATGATCGACCCCACGGCATCAAAGGCCGCGACCGCTGCAATCGCCGAGACGATCACCAGCGCCATGCCCAGCGCGCCGGTCCGGATGCCAAGACCCTGAGCAAATCCCTCGTCGAAAGTGGAGATTTTCAGCGGCCTCCAGAACAGCCACGTAAACGCGATCACGCCCAGCATCGTGACAAAGATGCGCGGCAATTCGGGCGGCAGACCGGCGAGCGCGATCGGGTCGAGCACGGAGCCCCAGCCATACGCATCAAGCCAGATCAGCGACTCCAGGTTGCCCATCAACGCATGTTCGACATCCAGGTGCACCGTGCTGGTATCGGATCGTTCCAGCAGCAGCACCCCCGCGGCAAACATCGAGGTAAAGACGACGCCCATGGCCGCACCGGTCTCGATCCGGCCCAATCGGCGGATGGCCTCGATCAGGATCACCGCAACCACGGCGGCCAGAGCCGCCCCGATCATCATCGGCCAGGCGGCCAGGCTGCCGGTAACGAGAAAGGCGACGACAATTCCGGGCAGCACGACATGACTGATCGCATCGCCAATCAGCGCCTGCTTGCGAAGCACCAGGAAATTTCCAGGAAGAGCGCACGCAACGGCGGTGAACACGCCGATCAGGATCGGTGTCAGGCTTAGGGGGACAAATTCCTCACCGCTCATGGGGTCACGCCTTTCGGCCCTCCGATCACTTCGTCGATGTCGGCAAGCTGGTCGGCTGTCAGGACGGATTCGATTTCCCGCAACCCGTCGTAGAGGCTCGAAATCGCCTCATACGTGGGTTGGGTGTGTACGACCTGCCAGCGACGTTCATCCCGCAGTGCCTTGGCCGCACGCGCCGTTCCGGCGGCGGTGGGGACACCGTCGCGGCGCGCCAACCCTTCACGGGCCAGAAGCCGGATCGTGAGGGGTTCATAGATCGGCTGGTGTTCGGCAATCGCCAGCAATCCCTGCCGCAGGTGCACCTTTTTCTGAAAACTGCGGTGGCGCAAATAGGCGGCCAGAACGCCTCGGTCCGGCGCAAGGAACAACGAGAACACGAACAGCGCGAAACAGGTCAGCACGATGATCGGCCCGGTTGGCAACGCCGGTGCCGAGGCCGAGATGGCCGCGCCGACAAAGCCCGAGATTCCGCCCAGCGCCCCGGAAATGGCAACGACCCGCTCGCTGCGGTCGGTCCAGAACCGTGCTGTCACCGGCGGGATGATCAGCAGGGCCACGATCAGGATCAGCCCGACAATCTTAAGGCCCACAACGGTGACCGCCAGAGCCAGCGCCATGGTCAGCATGTCCACCCGATCCGTGTTCACACCGGCGGCGCGCGCATATTCGGGGTCAAAGGCGACAAGCGTCATCGGACGGCGCAAGAGCAGCACCAGCGCCAACGTCACGGCACCGCCCGTGGCGATGATTGCAGCATCCTGCCACAACATGCCGGCGGTCGAGCCCAGCAAAAGACCGTCCAACCCCGCTTGCCGACCCGACGACATCGTCTGGATCACGGTCAGCAAGACCACGCCGAGACCAAAAAAACTGGACAGGACCGCGCCTATGGCGGCGTCTTCAGCCAGACGCGTCCGGCGCGTGATCGACTGCACGCACAGCAACCCGAGCCAGGCCGACACCGCCGAGCCGAGCATCAACCCGGCCAGGTTGCGCCCGTCCCCGCCCAACCAGACCATCACGATAAAGGCCAGCCCGACCCCCGGCAGCGTGGCGTGGCTGATGGCATCGCTCACCAACGCCCGTTTGCGCAAGAACAGGAACGTGCCGGTCACCCCGGCCGAAATGCCCAGCAGGGCGGCGCCAATGGCCACCAGCGTGGCATTGTAGCCAAGCTGAAGCGTCAATGCGTCCAACAGCATGGATCAGATCGCAGTCAGGGACAGGTCGTCGATCTGCGTCGTCGCCAACCGGCCGCCATAGGCTTGTTGCAGGTTTTCGGACGTGAACGTGTTCTCGACCGGGCCTTCGGCAACCTTGCGGACGTTGATCAGGAACACGCGATCAAAGTATTCGGTTACGGTCGACAGGTCATGGTGCACGGCGACGACCGTCTTGCCCTGCGCCTTGAGCGTTTTCAGAACGTCGATAATGGCCTTTTCGGTGGCCGCATCCACTCCGGCAAATGGCTCGTCCAGAAGGTACAGATCAGCCTGTTGGGCCAACGCACGTGCCAAGAACACACGCTGTTGTTGCCCGCCGGACAGCTGCCCGATCTGCCGGTCGGCAAAATCGTGCATGCCGACCCGGTCAAGGCAGTCCGCTGCCAGATCGCGTTCCTTGCGGCCTATGCGGCCCAATAGGCCGAGGTCCCGGTACAGCCCCATCAGCACGACGTCGATAACGCGGGTCGGAAAATCCCAGTCGATCGACGCCCTTTGCGGCACATACGCGATGCGATGGCGCTGCGTATCCAACGGTTTGCCGTAGACCGTCACCGTGCCGGCAAGAGGTTTGATCACCCCCAGTGCCGCCTTCAGCATCGTCGACTTGCCCGCACCGTTGGGCCCGATGATCGCGGTCATTGATCCTTGTTCGACGGTAGCATCGATTGAAAACACCGCCGGCTTCTCGCCGTACGAGACTGTCAGGCCCCGGATTGCCAGCGGACAGGCGTCCAGCGCCTGCAACTGCACCACCGCGCCATGATCGGTCGCTAGCTCCAGATGTGTCATTGGTGTTCCTCAAATGCCGGCAGAGAGCCGGCCCTCCATGCCCCGTGCCGGGGCCGCTCCGCCAAGTGCCGATGCAATGACGGTCATGTTGTGGTCGATCATGCCGAGGTAGGATCCCTCGTAGGTGCCTGCCTTGCCCATCGCATCCGAGAACAGCTCGCCGCCGATCACCACGTCGTGGCCGCGAGAGGCCGCCCCCTCGATCAAGGCCCGGATGTTGCGATCGCTCACCGAGCTTTCGACAAATACGGCGCCGATGTCGCGCTCGACCAGCAGGTTCACGAGTTCGCTGATCCGGTTGAGTCCGGCCTCGGATTCGGTCGAGATACCCTGGATCCCGAGGACCTCGAAGCCATAGGCGCGGCCGAAGTAATTGAAGGCGTCATGCGCTGTCAGCAGCACGCGACTTTGCTCGGGCACCGTTCCGAGTACGTCCGCTGCGTATGCCCCCACCTGCAAGATCTCTTCCACATAGGTCGCGGCATTCGTCTCGAAAAGCTCCGTCTCCCCCGGCGCCTCGGCGATCAGCGCATCCCGGATCACTGGGATCACCCGCGCCCACAACTCCGGATGCATCCAGACATGGGGATCGAACCGGTCGGCATAGCTGGGGTGGCCCAACAAAACGTCCCGCGGGAGCGCATCGGCCACAGCCACCACATTGCCCCTGCGCGACAGCTTCTCGAAGAAGCTTTCCATCTGCGCTTCCAGATACAACCCATGCCACAGCACCAGGTCGGCCTTGGTCATTGCAACGATGTCGGTTCGGGTCTGACGATACCCGTGCGGATCGACCCCAGGTCCCATCAGCCCACGCACATCGACGAGGCCACCACCGATCCGGCCAACAGCATCGGCGATCATGCCAGTCGTCGCCACGATCCGAAGCGGAGCGGCTGCGCTGGCTGGCCCCACTGACCCCAGACCAGCCATTGCCCCGACCGCTCCCATCAGAGCCATCGCCTTGCGTCTGTGCATTACCACGCTCCCTCGTCTGGGCGCTCACGCGCCTGACCTGTCAGTGGTCACTTATGCGAACCGTTCGCAAAGTTCAATGCTAATGCGAACAGTTTGCACCTGTTGACCGCATCGATTGGCACTCCCGACCGCCATGACCTTGTTTCGCGGCAGATCGCGCAGGCTGTACGCAATTCAGAAAGTCCGTTTTTCCGGTTGACCCCGCACCCGAGCTTGGCTAAATCCGCCCAGCGTCGGGCGACGTGCTGCAAGGTGCGGCAGCGGACTGTAACTCCGCCGGGGAGACCCATGCCTGGTTCGATTCCAGGGTCGCCCACCATATGCTCCGTAAAGCCAATGAGTTGAGTGGTGCTGCCGCATTGTGGGCCGCAATGGTGAGACACGTGCCATGCGCCACGCCGCCTATCTCAACACGTCCCGGCACGGAGTTTTCTACTTCCGCTGGCCCATACCACCACGGCTTCACCAGGGTCGCAGGCGCACGGATCTCAAAAAGTGTCGCTGCGAACGCGCTCTCCTCTCAAAGCGTTGTCGATGTCGCGCTGGCACGCGCTCGCTGTGCAATCAGCACCCCGGGACGCATCCGTCCAAGACATGAGATACGACGAGATCAGGTCCAATGTGCGAGACCACTTCCGCGAGTTGCTGGGAAAGTTCAAAGAGAACGCCGCCGAGCGAAGCCTAAAGGGTGAGCTACCCCCGCGAAAACCGGACACTGACGCAAGCTACGATTTGTTGTCTGCTGATCTTCAACACGAAGGAGATCAGGGATGTCGGAACGGAAGCAACACCCCCCGGAGTTCAAGGCCAAGGTCGCGTTGGAGGCTGTGACGGGCGAGCAGACGGTCAGCGAGTTG
>CANLZY010000005.1 GCA_947495685.1 uncultured Tropicimonas sp. | reverse complement strand
ATCAATTTGTCCAACGTCAGATCCGAAACCGCTCGCCGAAGCCGCTCATTCTCTTTCTGTAGCCGCTTCAGTTCTTTCAGTTGTTCCGTGCCCATTCCGCCGTACTTCTTCTTCCAGCGATAGTAGGTTTGCTCAGTAACGGCGATCTGTCTGATCGCATCAATTCGAGGCATCCCTTGCCCCATCAGAACTTCAACCTGCCGCAACTTAACGACAATCTCTTCAGGCTTGGGTCTCTTGATCGTCATCTATGGTCCTCCGCTTCCTAATCATAGGGGCGGACCACTTCATTGGGGGAGGCTCAGGGTCCGCGCCCGGTAGCGATATCCACGCGCAGCAGCCTGCAGTGAACTCGTTGACCGATGCGCCCTTAGGTATTTCACTTGCTCATGGACCCTTCGTAGCGTGATCATCGTGATTTTTTTGCTATACCGAGTTGAAGGCCGTTCAAGAGGCGCCAAGCCTTGGATATACGACTAAGCGAAGCATCAAGGCTGCGGCGTTTTCCTCGGTGGGATGCACAACCAAAAGACTGTGGGACTATATGCTTTTTCTACATTTGTCGGACATTCATTTTAGGTCCAAGGAAGTCAGAAGAGACGATGATCCGAACGGAGCGCTTCGTGACGACATTGTTGACGACGTTAGGAAAATGCGGTCGAAAATTGGTCGCCCAGCCGACGCGATCCTGATTTCCGGCGACATCGCATTTGCAGGGGCGCAGGACGAATACCAATTCGCCACCGACTGGTTGAGGGATTTGCTCTGTCCCGCTGCAGGCTGCAGTATGGATAGCATTTTCGTCATTCCAGGTAATCACGACGTCGACCGTGGTAAGGCGGCGTCCCGCATGCACCAAGATGCACGCGCGACACTACGGGGGCTCGGTGAGGACACTGCCGACGACGTGCTTCGCGAGTATCTAAGCGAGCCCATGTCATCACAATTGATTTTCGCGCCGCTGGAAAACTTCAACGCCTTCGCGGCGCAGTTCGAGTGCGCGATCGGGCCGTATGAGGACAAACATCCCGAGCTTAAGCCTTATGTCAGCCGATCTTGGACATTAAACGACGGTTCGACGCTGAAATTCTGGGGCTTCAGTTCCGTGCTAGTCTCCGACGAACTCGACGACGTAGACAAAATGTTCGTCGATCCGATGGGGGCTCAAATCAGACGCGAGGAGGGTGTCGTCCACGCCGTCATGTGCCATCATCCTTATAATTGGCTGCGCAACGGCGCCACATTCAAGGAGCGGCTTGAGAATGTGACCCGTCTCCAGCTGTTTGGACATGAGCATACCCGGCGTATCGAGGAAGGCCGACGGTTCACGACAATAAGGGCTGGAGCGGTTCAACCCGAAAGAGACGACTCGAACTGGGACCCAGGGTATAATTGGATCGAACTCTCGGTCGAGACAACAGCTGATGAGGAACGGTGGCTCAATGTCGGCATCTGGGTTCGCAAGTGGGAAGGGCATCGGTTCATTGCGGTGCCAGATCCGGACGACAAAGAACGATGGTCGGTTCCACATCAGCTCTCCAAGTGGACGACGCCTGACAAGGCGACCAGCTGCATTGCAGGGGCGATTGCCGATGAGAGAGCACTCGCCATGACTGACGACGACGCGACGACAACTGGAACTCCAAACGAACCGTTGCGATCGACAACCGTTGTCCGCAAATTGCTCGAACTGTCGGAGCATGACCAGCGCCGTATCATTGGTGAACTTCGACTGGACCAAGACGGCGACCAGGGGCTGAAGCGGTGGCAGTTCGTGCTCGCCGCCGTTAATCGTGCGAAGACGAAGGGGCTACTTAGTGCCCTGAACGACGAGGTGAGCAAGCTCATCGAGGATAAGGAATAAAGTATCATGGCGGAAGATGACGCGTTTGATTTCGCGGATGCCTTTAGAGAGTTTCATCCTTCGGCTGAACGGTCGCTGGTGGAGGCGCGGGTCGCAGCCTTGACAAAGCTATCGACTGAGGCTCGAGAGTCCGTCGGAAAGATCATTGGGCTCACGAAAATTGCCTACGATATTCCGCCCACGGATGGCGACGACTCGGGAGAGTGGCTTCAGGCGACCATTCGTGAAAAAGAAGCGGGATTCTCTCTAACGCGAGATCGCGAGGACGCCAAGATCATGGGTGCGATTGTCCTCGACAGCATTCTCCAGGCGGGTAATTTCGAACGCGTCGCGACGCTGCTCATGGCGGCCTCGTTTGCGGGTCAGCGCCACGCGCCGGGCGACGGCAAGCTCGAGCTTTTTGCGAGAGACGTTTTCTTGGAGTCGGCGCGGAAACGGGGCCTGAAGTTCAACGCCAGAGTATCGAAAGGCCGTTGGCGCGAGACAACTAAGGCCATAAGCAGTATCGCACCCACTTTTGACGCTGCTACCGTCCAGGTTGCGATCGAAACGGTCGCCACCGAAGCCAAGGCGGCCGAGACACGGGCGATCGATAAGTTCAATGCAGCGCTCGAACAGTTGACGGCCGAGAACGTCCGCCTTGCCGAGGAAGTTGATCTGCTCTGGTGGCACTTGGGTGGGTGGAGTTACATCCTAGAAAGTCGGCTGGATTCAATTGAAGCAAAATCGCTGCCTTTCGTGATCGGAAGCGACGTAGCGCAAATGGTCAACAGTATACCTGGTCCGCACGGCGCTTTGGGCATCATCAGAAAGGCTCTCGGCGCCAGCGCAAACGACAAGCAGACCGTCGAGGCTACCTTGAAATCCGTGGAGCCTGATGACCGCGCTAAACTGCTGGTCGAGACAAAAGGCAAGGACGTTGTTGCGTCGCTCAACCATGGGCTCGTATTGCTCGATGACGAAGCGACTGCCGGCTCTTTCGCGAGAACTTTCAAGAAGCACACCGCGGTATCGTCTGATGCCGAACTGACACGGTTCGAGATTGCCGCCCAAGCTTATTTCGAACGTTTGTTCATCAAGAGTGGATGGCTCTGATGTCGGAAATTGCGCCGGCTTGCCGCAATCCCGACTGTGAGGTCGCTAAGACAGGAAAGTGCGCTCTCGGCCACGAGCTCCTCGACAGCTGCGAGGAATACGGCGCAGAGGAAGTTGACTTCGACCTCGGCGACGACGATGTGTCCGCCGATCTAGACGGTCTAGACGATCTAGACAGGATGGCGGAACCAACGCGTTTGCGCTCCAGCGACCTGCTAAAACCGGAGCAATTGTGGCCGTTGCAGAAGGCAGTTCCAACCAGGACCATCGCTCTTGTGGGAGACTTTCGAGCTGGAAAGACGACCCTGATCTCGGCGCTATACGCCTCTTTCCGCAAGGGTCCGGTGGCCGGATACAAGTTCCGCTCAAGTCGCACGCTAACAGCATTTGCCCGACGTCACCATGATGCGCTTCTTCGATCGAATCGAGAGGCGCCGGTGACGTTGCGCACTAGCCGTCAGGAGGGGCTTGGATTCTTCCACCTTTGCCTGCGCGATGCTGTGGGCGCCGACCACAACTTGTTGATTGCAGATCGATCCGGCGAGACCTACGCTGACGCCCGCTCGGACACTTCACTCATTGGCAAGTTGACTGAACTCGCGTCTGCTGACCGAGTCTGCTTTCTGCTGGACAGTGCACGGCTCGTCGATATTGAAGAGAGACATCACTACAAGCGCGCTTTCAAGCAGCAGATTTATGCGTTTCTCGACAACGGCGCGCTGTCGCCTAGCACAGCCCTAGAGATGGTGACTACCAAGCTTGACAAGCTGACCCCGCAGATCGAAGGGCGCGCTTTGATCGACGAACTCACCGAGTTCGAGGCCGCGACCCTTGCAGAGTTTTCGCACGTATCGCTGACCGCGCGGCAGGTGTGCGCGCTTCCGCGAGCCGACTACGCTGTCGGCATAGTCGGCTTGGACGAGATGCTTCAAGGATGGCTCGCACCGCGAGCGAGAGAGTATCCTCGCCTGACCGCCGCGCAGGGACCAGTTCGACAGCTGGATCGGATATTTGAATGCTGGAGTGAGGTTTAGTCGATGTCGGGTCAAGAAATCATGGTCTTGGGCTTTCAGGCGTCAGGAAAGACCACATTCGCGGCCGCTCTCTGGCACCTCGTGGATTCTCGCGAGATCAACGATACCGCGCTTGTAAAGGGCAAGCACAACGGGGATTTCCAGTATCTTGAGAGGATCTCTGCGGCTTGGGCCTCGGGGTGGGTCGTCGGCAGAACATCGTCAGAGGAATGGAGACCAATCGCGATCAATCTCAGGCGTCTTGTTCCGGAGACGGACGTCAGGCTGTCGTTCGTCGACATCGCCGGCGAAACGGTCGAACGGACCTTTGTGACCCGCGAAGTCGACGAACGTGTCGAGCCGCTGATCCGGGATGCGTCTGGCCTATTATTGTTCGTCAGCGCGCTCCGGCCTCAGGATGACGACAGTATCGTCGACTTGTACCTTGAGTTTCCCGATGAAGCTCCGCCCGAACCTGCCGATGAACCGGCCGAGGCCGGAAGCAACGCACAAGGGGCAACTGCGTCGGACGAAACTGTACCCTTCAAGATCGAGATGACGCCGCATCAGGTGCAGCTGGCCGATCTGCTCGACGCCTTCGCCGATGATCCATTGGAAATGCGCCCCGCCCGTATTGCTGTGATAATATCGGCTTGGGACCGAGCGCACGGAGCGTCGACGCCCGAGGCCTGGCTGGAGGATCACATGCCGCTGCTTTCCCAGTATCTCGCGACGCATGACGACGAATTTGAAACCAGAATCTACGGGGTATCGGCACAGGGCGGCCACGTTCCCTCGAAGGACAACCCAACGGAGCCGAGTGACCGGGACGAGCTGCTTAAGCAGCCCGAAGCGAGCAGGCGTATCAGGGTGGTAGGCCATGGCGCAGGACGCCACGACCTTACTCATCCGATCGCCTGGTTGAGCGGCGTGGAAAGCTAATGTCGTTGCCAGACAAGCTTGAAGTCGATCAGGCTCTTTTTGGTTATTCGGAAGGTCATCGGCAGCTGGCCTCATCGGTTAGTCTGCCGTCGAAAGACGTCTACGAGCTTTCAATGCGGTCCGATTTATCGCCTGGCGCAAGTCTGTCCGAGACTAAGAGCTATATCAGCGGGTTCTCGCTGCCCGATTCTCGCTCCTACGCGTTGATCAAGACCTGGCCCGCGCCGGAGATGCCACGACCGGGTTGTGTCTGGAGCCATGTGCTCCTGCTGTCACGTTCTTTCTTGACCAAGCAGGTCAATCTCGGCGTATTGGAGAATCTTCTCCGCCGACCCGAAGGACGCGCTGACATCGCGAGTTACAATCTGAAGCTCAAGGTGAAACGCATGGCGAAATCACCTACGTCTTCCCGCAAACTCGTCTCGATTATCATTTCATCCTATTACCGCAACGAGCCGGTTCTGCTCAACGATACGCCCGATGAGGCTTTCGAGCGCGCAATGTTCGATGTGTGGTCACAGCAATGGCCACGCCTGCGCTCGGAGTTTTCGTTCCGAACTGTCCAGTCCTCGGAGTCAGCACGCGACAAGGGCCTGACAATCCAAGTCGTGTCGGGCGCACGCGAGGCAACCGGAGGGAAAGGACAAAAACTGGCGTGGGTTGAAGCAGCCGTCGAGGACGCCACTTCACAGAGCATCACCTCTCTGCGGCGCTTTTTGTGGCGTTACGGCAAAGACGTCGCCGCGCCACGCCGCTCTTTTCCGGATCTCGTCGAGATCCATGAAGCCATGTCGCAGGAACCCAACGGCGTAGGTCTTGGTCTTGCCGAACAAGTTCTGACTCGGTTTCCCAAAAGCTCGGACGCATTGACCCTAAAGCAAGATCTCCTCGGAGCCTCGCCACCTGCACTGGCGATCATACCAAGGGTGCGACCGTCGGACATGTTCAAACTGTTGGCGAAGTGGCACGTGGTTCAAGAAGGTATTGTAGAAGCAGATCAACTGAGCCGTGTAGTCGCCAACTTCGACAAGGATGATCTTATTGCGATGTCTGAAGCTTTCTGCGAGATCGAACAGCCCGAATCTCGGGAACTCGAGATCGCTACGGAAGCGCTAGTGGATACGCTCGAGGTCGATGTGGTCGAAACCGCGAAGCTGTGCGAGCCGATCATGTTTAAGGTTCTGAAGCGCCGCCCCGAGCTACTCGAGACCTTCGACGTCAAGCTTCTCACACAACCCGACGCAATCGACCTGATCAGAGTTGCTTCCTCGCCGAAAGCGATTTCGAACTTGTTGCGCCGGATCCTGTCGTCGCCGCCGAGCGTGGAAGCAAGTGCCGCGGCTTCTCAGCACGCAACACTTGCTTTCGGCCAAGCAATCGATCTTTCGATCAGAGGAGAACTTGCCGAGGATTGGGCGGAGATGTTTAAGCGGTTGGTCGACGAAATCTTGCCGCATGGCCTCGCAACGCTTGCGGGCAGTGCTGATCGTGCGGCTCATGGCTTGTCGCTGCTCGGCTTCCCGATTGATTGCTCTCCCTCGGCAGCTACATGGAGCGATGGTTTGGGCGATACGGTCAATGACGATCGATCCTGGGCCCGATCAACCGTTGATGCTTACCTCTTAGTGATGTGTTTGAGGGACGGGGTCGCGCAGACGGTACCGATTCTGACCAAGATACTTCCACGACTAAGACACATGGCGGTCCATGACATGCTTTCGCCTGACGCGCGTGCCATGCTCGACAGACGCTTGCCGTCAATCGGCGACAGTTGGGATTTCAACAAGCGGATACTTAAGGTTCTACGGAAGGCCAACCGTGACACCACTGACGTCAATCCCATCGTCTCACAGTTGTCACTCACCGAGGAAGAGCTCAGCTATGTATTTGGGAATAAAGATGAAAAAGACCATCCATTTCCCCTGACGCGTCTTTTCTGGCCGTGGTGATTGTCTGCGGTTCAGACGGCTTGGTTTGATCGCACTGACGAAACACGATAATCGGTCCAGTCCGATTACGCCATATTTCGAAGAGCATCGCGAAGTAGTCACAAGTTGTGGCCGCGACCTTCTCAGTCACGGCCGCATTCTGGAAAAAGCCCGGTCTACACAGTAAGCAACTGGAGTGTCCCATCAAGCGGAAGGCGACAGTATGAAACGGACGTTCGGGTGGGACGCAGCGAAGCAAGATGATCTTCATCCCGGTGTAGCTGGTCTTGGTAGTTGCTGCGTTCATGCGCCGACGTCCGCTTCGGGGAACATGCGGCCCGGAAGGCTTCGCAGGGCAATCTTTGTTCGATATATTGAGCAACGGAGGCATCATGGTTGAGCCACTCAATCGTGCCGAACGCGCGGCCTTGGAAGAGTTGGGAGTCGATATCGGTGAGCGGCCATCTAAGGTTGGCGAGGGCCAAGGTATCGACGAGGCAAAGCGCGCGATCGAAGAAGCCGGGGTGCAGGACATTGCTGCCGCTGCCCCAGCATCTTGGGACGAGGTGGATGTTTGGGGCTTCCTGACGACGCCCCAGCCTGATCTTGAAGGTCCCGACGGCGTGCCAACCACACCCCTGGACTGGTTCAGATCTAACGGCGAACGTGAGCTGGTCATCCAGCTGCTCAAAGAAATCTGACCTCGCCGACGCCGGCCCATGCAGTAAACCGGCGACGGCCCATGCGGTAATTGTTGAAACTAACCGGCCCCGTCACTTGTGCGGCGGGGCAACTTCTTTGTGAGCTTGGCAATTGCCGGCGCCTTACAAGCTGTCTTGACTGAAATCCCTCTCGAAGATTTCTTCGAGAGAGCGGCTTCCTGCGCATTGTTGCCGTTGGGCTGCCTAAACTGTCTCGCTCGTTCAGCATCTTCCCCTGAACCGGAAGGAGTTGATGGAGCGCGGGGAGATCGCCCCGGGTCTTCGGCGACCGAAACCCTTCCTATAAATCGGACAGGAAAGCCATCGCCCGATCAGCCCACTTCCTGCCTCCCAGGTGCTGCGCCGCTCTGACGAGGCGACACCCATGCTCGCGTAACCAGATCTCGAAGGTAGGATGATCCGCTTGCAAGCCGTCCTGCGACATGTTCAGATTCTGGAAACCGGATGTTCCAAACGTGGTTTTATAGGAAAACACCCAATAAAATATGGCCATCGCCTCGGAAGAGGCGATGGCCGTTTTGTTTGCAGAATGGTCAACTAGGCCGTGAAGTGGTCAAATTATGCTTGGAACTTCACATAGACTTAAGCGATCAGCCAGAACACTTGGAGTGACCGCAACTCATGCACGTCATGCATCCCTCAACCATTCTCATTTCGAATTGCCCGCAAGACGGGCAGGCCTTCCCGCGCGGGCGTTCGCCCACAACCGCACGTTCTGCCTCCGGATCCGCCTTCAGACCCTGCCCCTCGCCCTCGATGAAACCGATGGAGATCAGATGTCGCTCGATCACCCCGCCGATTGCCGCCAGTATGGATGGTACATACTTGCCTTGCATCCATGCCCCACCGCGGGGGTCGAAGACGGCCTTCAACTCCTCCACGACAAACGAGACATCGCCGCCGCGCCGGAATACCGCAGAGATCATCCGGGTCAGTGCCACGGTCCAGGCGAAATGCTCCATGTTCTTGGAATTTATGAACACCTCGAAGGGCCTGCGGCTGCCATTCAGAATGATGTCGTTGATGGTGATGTAGATCGCATGCTCGCTGTCGGGCCATTTCACCTTGTAGGTACTACCTTCGAGCGACGGCGGTCGATCCAGCGGTTCGGACAGGTAGACGACGTCGCCGTGCGGAGTCAGCGGTTCGGTTTGACCGGTGCCCACAACCTCAGGCCCCGCCTGCGTCTCATCCAGAAACTCGTTCGGTGAAACATCCAGGACCATCGCGATTTTCGACAGCATAGCAACATCGGGTTTCTTCGACTTTTCATTGACGATGTCGTAGACCGCCGACCGTCCCAGCCCGGCCATCTTGGCGACCTCCAATGCGCTCACGCCTTTCTGTTCCAGCAGGAATTTCAACCGTTCCGACAAGGCGCGAGGCCTTGAATCGGCGGTATCCACACTCAATACCGACCCCGTCACGTCGTTCGGCCGATAGGTGGTACAGCCCTTGCAGCCCATGTCCCAGGCCTGCGTGTAGACATCCTTGAACGCGTCGAAATCGATGTCCTCAGGCACGTTGATTGTCTTCGAAATCGAGGAATCGATCCATCTTTGCGCCGCCGCCTGCATCCGCACGTGATCTTCGGGCGCAAGTGTCTGGGCGTTGACAAAATGCTCCGGCAACGCCCGGTCGCCAAACTTGTCCCGCCAAAGCTGCACCGCGTAGTCGATCACCTCTTCCTCGGTGCGTGAGCCGTCCTTTTGCAGCACCTTGCGGGTGTACGAATACGCAAACACAGGCTCGATCCCGGAACTCACGTTGCCGGCATACAGGCTGATGGTTCCGGTTGGCGCAATCGAGGTCAGCAGTGCATTTCGGATGCCGTCGGTCGCGATGGCGGCCCGCACGTCTTCATCCATATGGGTCAGGGACCCGCTCGCAAGGTAGGCCTCTGCCTCGAACAAGGGAAACGCGCCCTTCTCCCTCGCCAATTCCGCCGACGCCAGATAGGCGGCGCGGGCGATCCGCTTCAACCAGAGCTCCGTCTGACGCGCCGCGTCTTCGGAACCATACCGTTGCCCCGTCATCAGCAGGGCGTCGGCGAGCCCGGTGACCCCCAGCCCGATCCGGCGTTTCTGGCGGGCTTCTTCGGCCTGTTCCGGCAGCGGGAACCGGGAAACATCGACCACGTTGTCCATCATCCGCACGGCAGTGTCGACCAGTTCATCCAGGGCATCCTCGTCAAGCCCGGCTCCGTCTTCGAACGGTTGCACGACCAGCCGCGCCAGGTTGATCGAGCCCAGCAGGCAGGCGCCGTAGGGCGGCAGGGGCTGCTCGCCACAAGGGTTGGTCGCGGAAATTTCCTCGCAATAGGCAAGGTTGTTCATCCGGTTGATCCGGTCGATGAAAATCACGCCGGGTTCGGCAAAATCATAGGTGGAGCGCATGATCTCGTTCCACAGATCCCGCGCCTGCAGGGTATGATAGATCTTGCCGTCGAACAGCAGTTCCCACGGCCCGTCGTTGCGCACGGCCTCCATGAAGCCATCGGTGATCAGGACCGACATGTTGAACATCCGCAGCCGCGCCGGATCCGCCTTGGCGCGAATGAAGGCCTCGATGTCCGGATGATCGCAACGCATCGTTGCCATCATCGCACCACGGCGCGACCCGGCAGACATGATCGTCCGGCACATGGCATCCCAGACATCCATGAACGACAACGGCCCCGACGCATCCGCCGCGACCCCCTTCACGCCGGCCCCCTTTGGGCGGATGGTGCTGAAATCATAGCCGATCCCGCCGCCCTGCTGCATGGTCAGCGCGGCTTCCTTCAGCATGTCGAAGATCCCGCCCATATCGTCGGGAATCGTGCCCATCACAAAACAGTTGAACAGCGTGACCGAGCGCCCGGTTCCGGCACCGGCGGTGATCCGCCCTGCCGGCAGGAACCGGAAATCCTCCAGCGCCGCATAGAACCGGTCTTCCCAGACATCCGGCGCCGTCTCGACCTCGGCAAGGGCCCGCGCGATCCGTCGCCACGTGTCCTCGATGCTCAGATCGATCGGCGTTCCATCGGCCTCCTTCAGCCGGTATTTCATGTCCCAGATCGATTCTGCGATCGGCGCGGCAAAGCGGGTCATCGGGAGGCTCCTCGGCACGTTCGGGCAGACATTCACAATAGTCAGACCACCGGATGAAATCCACAACCATTTGCTCTTGTCGCAAAAGGCTCTACGATATGTGCCTCGCTGACCGAGGGGCGCCGTGGGCATGACAATCAATCTGGTAAAGCTGTGCGTCGGCGCTGAGGCGGTCGAAGACCTGATCGACTGGCAGGACAGCCCGCGCGCCTGGGGACCCGACGGTCAACCGCGTCACATAACCCGCATGTGGCCGAAGCGTGCCGCGGAATTGCTGGATGGCGGATCGCTCTACTGGGTGTTCAAGGGGATGATTCTCGCTCGCCAACGAGTCGTGCGCCTGGACGAGGTTCTGGGCGGCGATGGCATCACCCGTTGCGCGATCGTGCTCGACCGCGACGTGATCCGGACCGAATCCGTGCCAAGGCGCCCATTCCAGGGCTGGCGCTACCTCACCCCCGAGGATGCGCCCAGCGACCTCGCCGGATCCCGCCAGCACGAAGATTCCTTGCCGCCAGAACTCTCTGCCGCGCTGGCGGATATCGGCGTGCGCTGACGGCCAAACATCTGGGCACTTGATCCGCCGCGCTATCCTGCCAGACTTCACGGATCGAATTTGGCTTCAAAAGGATTGTCGTATGACGTTTTCGCTCACGCGCACAGCGGCCCTCTGCGCCTGTATCGCCCTTCCCGGAACGGCCCTTGCCCAGAACATGGCGCCGGAACTCTTCGTCGATGGCACGTGCGAGGAGAAGGCCGCCTGGGCCACCCGCCCCGTCGAAGACCTGACAGCCGACCTGGACACCATGTTCGGGGCCGACGAGCCCCCGGCCCTGTCCGAACAGATGGCACAGCAGATCCTCGGCATGATCAAGGACATGCCGGTGAGCGATGCGTGGTTTGCCGGCACCTGCAGCTTTTCCGATGACCAACTCACGGCCATGGCTCCGCTGCAGGAGGCCTATTATCTTCACATGAAAGACCTGTTCGGCCAGTAGCCTTGGCTCAGGCCGAGATCTTGCGCTCCACCGCGGTCATCGCCGCCCGTTCCTGATCGCCCCAACTGGCCGACTTCGACCGGAACAGGGTCGCCTGGCTGCGGTGGATGATTCCATCCGAGATGATCTTCAGGTGGTTGGCGCGCAGCGTGTCGCCCGTGGAGGTGATATCGGCCACGGCCTCGGCGGTCAGGTTCTTCACCGTACCCTCGGTCGCGCCCTGGCTGTCCACCAGCCTGTAGTCCGCCACACCGGCTTCGCGCAGAAATTCCCGCACCAGGCGGTGATACTTGGTGGCGATCCGCAGCCTGTGGCCGTGCTCCCGCCGGAAGGCCGCTGCAGCAGCATCCAGATCTTCCAGCGTGTCGACATCGATCCAGCATTTGGGAACCGCGATGATCAGGTCCGCCTGCCCGAACCCCATGCGGGAAATCTCCTCGACGCGCCTGGCCCAATCCGGAATGCGCTCGCGCACGAGGTCCGTCCCGGTCACGCCCAGGTGAATCCGGCCGGCATCCAGTTCGCGCGGGATCTCTCCGGCGGACAGCAGCACAAGGTCCACGCCCTCGATCCCGCCAACGGCACCGGCGTATTCCCGGTCCGACCCCGTCCGACGAAGTTCAAGCCCCCGGGCCCCGAACCAGTCAAAGGTCTTTTCCATCAGCCGGCCCTTCGAGGGCACCCCAAGTTTCAGCCTCATGCCGCACCCTTTCCGGCCAGTTCCAGCGCCAAGCCGGGGCGGATCATCCCGCCAACAGCCGGAATCTCCCGGCCCTGCCCCAGAACCCGTGTCAAAGCATCATAGCGCCCGCCAGAGGCCACGGGTGGCAGGTGCGGACGTCCACCAGCGTAAAAGCCGAACACGAAGCCGTCGTAGTACTCCATCGTCGTCCGCCCATAGCTGGCCTCGAACTCGACCTGGTCCAGCGCAACGCCACGCGCGCGCATCGCGTCCAGTCGACGTTCCAGGCGGTCCAGCGCCGGGTCCAGCGCCGGCATGTCCACCGCGATGTCGCGCAGCCGTTCCAGTGCATTTGCCGGTGTCTCGCGGATGTCCAGCATGTCGTCGATCAGGGTGACCTGCGCAGCCGACAACGGCGGTGCCGCCGCCTCGATGCGCAAGGTTTCCAGCCGCTGCTCGATCTCGGCCTCGGATCGCAGGCCGATGTGCGGCCCCACGGCCTGGACCATGTTCTGCGGCATCTCGCGTTCAAGCCGTTTCAACAACGCGCGGCGCGACGGCGGCGGCGGCGTCCGGCCGGAATACCGGTCAAGCAGAGCCCGAAACCGCCGTGGGCGCCACAGATGGCGCATCAGGGCGTTCTTGCGTGCCTCGGTCGTCTTCAATCCGGCCACGGCAGCAATCAGCAGGCCAATGTCTCCCATGGCCGCGCGCAGCCCCAGCGGTGCCAGCGCAGAGGAAAACCGGTCAAAGACCTCGGCCTCCGCTTCGGCGGCATCCTCGGAATCGAACAGTTCCAGCCCGACCTGAAAATACTCGTTCGTCCGGCCCAGTTCCGGCACTTCCTGACGCCGGAACACTTCACCGGCATAGGTATAGCGCGCCGCGCCGTCGCCGTTTGCGACGTGCATCTGCACCACCGGCACCGTGAAGTCCGGGCGCAGCATCTGCTCGCCCTTCAACGGGTCACCGGTCACATAGGCACGGGCACGAATGTCCTCGCCATACAGGTCCAGAAGGATATTTGCCGGTTGCAAGATGTTCGGATCAACGGCCTTTGCGCCGGTCTCCAGAAACAACGCCTGCAGTCGCGCTGCTTCGGCGCGGACCTGATCCTTGGTCGGTTGCATCGATCAGCTCTCCGTTCCGAGCATCTTGCGGATTTCCGCCACCAGGTCCCCGCGTGCAATCTCGCGCTGCGCCGGCTGGCTCTTCCATTCTTCAAGGCTGGCGCTGGCGGCGATCTTTGCGCCCAGCACCAGGTCCTTTACCTGCACAACGCCTCGCGCCGCTTCGTCCTCGCCCTGGATCACGGCGACCGGCGCGTTGCGCTTGTCGGCGTATTTCAACTGGTTGCCGAAGTTCTTCGGATTTCCCAGGTACACCTCGGAGCGAATGCCTGCCTGGCGCAGCTCGCCAACCATGGTCTGGTAGTCGGCCATCCGGTTGCGGTCCATCACCGTCACGATCACCGGCCCGACGCTGGACCCATCCATCCGCCCCTTTTCCCGCAACGCGGCCAACAACCGGTCGACCCCGATCGAAATCCCGGTCGCAGGCACCGCCTGCCCGGTGAAGCGTTTCACCAGATCGTCATAGCGCCCGCCGCCCGAGACGGAGCCAAACTGCCGTGGCTTGCCCCTTTCGTCGAGAATTTCAAAGGTCAACTCGGCTTCGAAGACCGGTCCGGTGTAGTACCCCAGACCGCGCACGACGGACGGATCGATCTCGGCCCGGTCGGGCCCGATCCCCTGGGCCGCCAGCAGGTCTGCGATGGTCTCCAACTCGTCCACGCCCTCGCCGCCGATCTGCGACCCGCCGACCAGTTCACGCAGCCGCGCGACCGTCGCGCCACCATCGGCACGCTTGGCGCCAATGAAACCCATGACGATCTCGGCCTGCTCATCTGCCAGCCCGGCGCCATCCGTGAAATCGCCCGAGGCGTCCTTGCGCCCGGCCCCCAGCAACGCCCGCACGCCGTCCTCGCCCAGCCGGTCCAGCTTGTCGATGGCGCGCAGGACAATCCCGCGTTCGGCCTCGAACTTCGACGGATCCGAGGGATCCAGAACGCCCGCCGTTTCCATCACGCCGTTCAGCACCTTGCGGTTGTTGATCCGCACCAGGTAGTCGCCGCGCGGAATGCCCACCGCCTCCAGCGTATGGGTCAGCATCGAACATATCTCGGCATCCGCGGCCACGGAAGCCGCGCCCACCGTGTCGGCATCGCATTGGTAGAACTGTCGGAACCGCCCCGGCCCCGGTTTCTCGTTGCGCCAGACCGGTCCCATCGCATAGCGACGGTACGGGTTGGGCAGATCATTGCGGAACTGCGCGGCCACGCGGGCCAGCGGCGCCGTCAGGTCATAACGCAGCGCCAGCCAGTCATTGTCTTCTTCCCAGGCAAACACACCCTCGTTCGGGCGGTCCACGTCGGGCAGGTATTTGCCCAGGGCCTCGACCGTTTCCACCGCCGAGGTTTCCAGCGGCTCGAATCCGTACAGATGATACACCTCGGAAATCTGTTGCAGCATCCGATTGCGGTCTGCCACTTCCGCGCCAAAATAGTCGCGAAAGCCCTTCGGCGTTTCTGCCTTTGGGCGGCGGGGCTTCTTGTCCTTGGCCATGTCGGCGATCCTCGGGTATATCGTCGCGGCTGCGTCTAGCCCAAGGGGGCCTAGCCCGCAAGCATGGCCTCGAAAAGGTCGCAACACCAAGGGGAGCGCACATGAGCAATCTGAAAGTCGAAGAAGAGCTGGCGTTCCTGCGCGCCGCGACCGAGGACCTGTCGGATATGGTCGCACGACAGGGCACTGAAATCGATCAGCTGACCCGAAAGGTCGCCATGCTGCTGCAACGCGCCGCCGAGTCCGAGGCGGATGCCGGCGGTGGGGTCGTGGTGGGCGACGAACGTCCGCCGCACTACTAGGCGGAGTGCAGGGGTATCGGGTCAGGCCCCCACCTCGGGCGGCGCGACCGGATAGACACCGTTGATCTTCCAGCCATCGGTGTCAGGCACCATCTCGTAGTCGAAGGCATGGGGAACGCCGTTCGGGCCGGTGACGATGACTCGCTGCATCAGGCGTCCGTCGCGTTCCGCCAATGCGCCAAACGCCAGGGCTTCCGTTCCCCAGATCATCGGGTAACCCTGCTGCACCATCGCGCCGAACCTGGCCGGATCGCCGAACCGGCGCTGGATGAACTCCGAGGCATGGTCAAAGGCGCGCGCCGTGTCGCCCTCGCCAAACGCAGCAATCTGATCCCGGATCACCGCTTCGGTCTGCGTCCCCACCCCATCCTGGGCCAGCACCGGACCCGCAGCAAAAAACGCAATCGCACAGGCTGACATCAGCAATCGAACCATGAGCCTCTCCTCCTGACGGAAGGACCTAGCCCGAAAAGCGATCCGTTCAATCCCTGACTGCGCGCGCAGGCGCGCCATGCCCAACTGGACGTTGGTGCCGGAAGGCATCAATGCCGGGCGGGAGCGCCCCCGGTTTCCGAGGACGCCCCGACCTGGCCCGGGCTCAGCCCAATTCCCCGGCAAGACCCCGTTCGATCAACGCCACCGTTTCGTCAACGCCGTACAGCGCGATGAACCCGCCGAACCGCGGCCCCTGGCTGGCCCCCATCAGCACCTCGTAGATCGCCTTGAACCAGTCCCGCAACGGGTCGAACGCATGCGCCTTGCCGACAGCAAAGACGACACTCTGCAACTCTTCGGCATCCAGCCCGCCGTCCCAGTCACGCAGCCGCTGAGCCAGATCCTCCAGCGCGGCCCGCTCCGTGTCCGTCGGAGCCCGGAACACCTTGCTGGGCTTCACGAAGTCATTGAAGTACCGCACGGCAAACCCCGCCGCTGCATCCAGCTGGGGATGTGTCTCGGCACTGGCATCGGGCGCATAGCGGCGGATGAACCCCCACAGGGCGTCCTTGTCCTCGGCCCCTGCCACCGAGGCCAGGTTCAGCAGCATGGCAAAGCTCACCACCATGTCTGAGGTCGGCACGGCATCGGCCCCGTGGATATGAAACACCGGGTTGTTCAACTGCCCCTTGGCATCCTGCCCGGGATAGGCGTTCAACTGCTGGTGGTACTCGTCCACGGCCTTGGGAATGACGTCGAAATACAGTCGCTTGGCGGTCTTCGGCTTCAGGTACATGAAATACGACAGGCTCTCGGGCGCGGCATAGGTCAGCCACTCTTCCATCGACAGCCCATTGCCCTTCGACTTGGAGATCTTCTGGCCGGTCTCGTCGTTGAACAGCTCGTAAGACAGCGTTTCCGGCGGCTTCTTGCCCAGGGCCCGGCAAATCTTGGTCGATTGCGTGACCGAGTCGATCAGGTCCTTTCCCGACATCTCGTAATCCACACCCAGGGCGGCCCAGCGCAGCGCCCAGTCGGGCTTCCACTGCATCTTCACATGGCCGCCGGTGACCGGCACCTCGACCCGTTCGCCGTCAGGCTCCTCGTAGACGATCGTGCCCTTCTCGACGTTGCGCTCCAGCGTCGGCACCTGCAGCACATGGCCCGTCTTCGGGCTGACCGGCAGGAAGGGCGAATAGGTCGCCTGCCGCTCGGTGCCCAGCGTCGGCAGCATGATCTCCATGATCTTGTCAAAGCGTGCCAGCGCCACAAGCAGCATCTCGTCGAGCTTGCCGGCGCGGTAATACTCGGTGGCCGAGGCAAACTCGTACTCGAAACCAAAGCTGTCCAGGAACGCACACAGCCGCGCATTGTTGTGCTGGGCAAAACCTTCGTGCGTGCCGAACGGGTCCGGCACGTCGGTCAGCGGAAGGCCGAGGTGCTTGGCCAGCATCTCCTGGTTGGGCAGGTTACCCGGCACCTTGCGAAACCCGTCCATGTCGTCGGAAAAGCAGATCAGCCGGGTCGGAATATCCGACAGGATCTCGAACGCCTTGCGCACCATCGTGGTGCGGGCGACCTCGCCAAACGTGCCGATATGGGGCAGGCCGCTGGGGCCATATCCCGTCTGGAACAGCACGTAACCCTTTTCCGGCGGGGCCTTCTCGTAGCGTTTCAACACTCTGCGTGCCTCCTCGAAAGGCCAGGCCTTGGAGGACATTGCAACTTCGCGGAGTTCGGACATTGAAACGGTCTTTCCTGTGGTCACGCGGCCCCATGCCACGTATTCCAGCCCGGCCATTTTGCCAGACTGCGCCACTCCCTATTGCGGGGCGGCCTCTGCGTCAATAAATCAAGCAGGACACACCCACGGCGAAGGAGCCAACGATGCCCCAGGACCAAAATCCGCTTTCCCCTCAGGACGCCCTCGTCGCGCTGATGATCGCCACCTCTGTCTCGGACGAAAACATCCGCACGTCGGAGCTCGTGACCATCGAGCGGATCGTGAATCACCTGCCGGTCTTTGCCGACTATGACCCCGATAACATCCGGGACATGGCCAATCTGGTCTTTGACCTGTTCGAGGACGAAGACGGTGTCGATGCGCTCCTCGGGCTCGCGCGGGAGGCCCTGCCTGCCCCGTTGTACGAGACCGCCTATGCGATCTGCTGCGATGTCGCCGCAGCCGATGGTCGCCTGACCGACGAAGAACTGCGGATGCTTCAGGAAATGCGCTACCAGCTCGATATTCCACGCCTGAACGCGGCGGCCATCGAACGCGGCGCCCGCGCCCGTCACCTGACGGTCTGATCCAGGCGGCACCGGGCGGGTCCTTGCCCTCGTGGCGACCGGGCTACGCACGGTCCTGGCGTGTGCCGGCGGTCCGGCGCAGTTCAGCTCGCGTGGACGTTGCTCCAGCGGTCGATCAGCTGCAATTGCAACGCCCGTGCACGGGCTGTCCAGCTCCGGACGCCCGAGGGCCGCTCGCGTTCCGCCAGCGGAATCGCATCCCGCCGGACCGGGTCGGCCACGAAAGTGGCAAAGGCCAGCTTGCGCCCGTCCGGCAGGCTCACGTACCCCGCCAGTGCGCTGACAAAGTTCAACGTCCCGGTCTTGGCCAGAATTGTGGCCGGGTAGTCCGGAATCGGCCGACCCTTGTTGTCCTTCATCGATATCGGCTTCAGCATCGGTTCCAGGTCGACCTCGGGGCCGACGCGCACAAGCGCCCGCACCATCTCCGTGGCGCTGATCCGGCTGTCCCCACCCAGTCCCGAGTGGTCCACCAGAGCGGGCTTCGGGCTGGCGATCTTTCCGCCCAGCCAATCCGACATGGCCATCGCCGACTGCTCCAGGCTCGCGGGCACGTCTCCCCGCGCGGCAGTCGAGGCCAGTCCGATCGCTTCTGCGGTGATATTGGTCGAGTACTTCAGCATCGCCGTCAGCACCTTGCGCAGGTCATCGCTCTCGACCTGCGCCAGAACCGTGCCCTCGGGCAGGTCGGCAATCGGCGTGGCCGTCGACAACCGCAGGCCCTTGGACCCCGCCAGAACCTGGAACACTTCTGCGGTATAGGCCGTCGGCTTGCGCACCGGCAGCCAACGGCTGCCGTTCTGGCCAAGCGCCCCGCTTGCCACCGTCCAACGGTCGGTTTCGCCACCATCCTCGTAGGTGTAGATCGGGTATCTCCGAGTGACGACCGACATGCGCGAAACCCGGACATCTGGCCGGAGGGTCGCTGACCGCGCATCCATGGAGACGTTCCAACCGGCCCCGGCGCGACGCCATTCGAAATGCACCCGGTTGAAATTCAGGTTCAGCCCCGAGATGGCCGGGTTGTACCCGACCTGATCCGGCTGATCGTCTGCAATCACCCGCAGGCCTGGCAGCGCGGCATCCCATGTTCGGAACGCCCCGGCGACCGAGGTCACGCCCATCGCCTTCAACCCGTCTACCAGAGCCGCGAGCCGGTCGGTGTCAAGCGTCGGATCGCCTGATCCGGCTAGGATCAGGTCGCCCTTCAACACCCCGTCTTCGACCGGACCAGTGCCGATCAATCGGGTCGCAAATCGATACCCCGGCCCAAGGGTCGCCAGCGCATAGACCGCCGTCAGCGCCTTGGCGACGCTGGCAGGCGGTTGCGCCAACAGAGGGTTCATCGTCTCAAGGACTTCGCCGGTGGTCGCATCCGCCACGACAAAACCGACCTTGGCCGCACCAAGGTTGGCCTTTCCGACCAGCGCTTCGGCCGACGGTGAAAGCCGCGCCCCCGGCCCGCCGGGTCGCGGGGCAGGACGCAAGGACCGCGTTGGCGGCGCCGCAAACGACATTTCGGCTACACCAGACAGCAATCCGGCCAGCACCATACGCCGCGACAAGAGAATCCGTTCTTTCGACATCGCCCGGACTGAACCAAAGCCCAACCGGGGCGGCAAGCCTTTACCGGTCATTTTCCATCAATTCTCCGAAACCGTGCCCAGCGCGACTCTACGCTGCGTGAGCGTCAGTCACGCTGTTACGGGGCGAGCAGCCGATCCAATGCCGCCCGATCCACCTTGGAGGCGTGACGCCGGTCCATTGGAATACGGGCGATCGGGACCACTTGAGCAACCCCGAGCGCCGCCGCCTGCGCCTGCCAGACCGGCAACCGGGTGCCCTCGCCCTCCACCGCCAGAATGGGTCCGCCGGGGCGCTGCACCAGCGCTGCACCGCTCACGCCCGGCCAGAACCTCGCCGCGGCCTCCACGCCCAGCGCCGGCGGGTTCTGTGCCAGGCCCGGATGCCATCTCCCCAAAAGCCACAACCGCCCTTTCGCGTCCATCCGTCCAGCGTCGCCCGTACGGTGCCAGATCCGCCCCTCGGCCAGCACCTTGTTGTCGCCGTCCTGGGCCGGGTCCAGATACCCCTGGTTCACATGGGCCCCAGAAACCTGGATCTCACCGTCAACGATCCTCACGGCCAGTCCCGCCACCGGCGGTCCCGCCAGCAGCCCCTGCCCTGCCTTCATCGCCGCCCAGTCGGCAAGCGTGGTTTCGGCATAGTCCAGCTCCGCAATCGGCTCGGCCTCGGTCGAGCCGTAAACGGCCACGACGCGGAGGTTTGCGCGCTTGTGGCGCAACCGCTGCACCACATCGGGAAAGACCGGCCCACCGCCGGTAAAGATGTCTGTTACGCCCCTTGGCACACCCTGTGCCCCCAGTGTCTCGCAGATCGACGGGGGGATCAGCAGACGGGTGGCACCGGACTCGCCGATCCACTCGCTGACGGTCTCCGGCGACAGATCCGACTGCTGCTTCTGGGTCCAGTTTGGCAGCACAGACGTTCGCCCGGCCGCAAGGTTCACCAGCACGAACACCGGAAAGGCCACCAGATCGCGCGGTGACCGGTCAGTTGCCAGCATTGGGTCCACCGCCGCGTATTGCGCCATCAGGAAACCGTGACTGCGCGAGATCGCCTTGGGCGCGCCGGTGGACCCGGTGGTGAACGAGATCAACGCCGCGTCGGCTGCCGACACCGGCACCGGCGCCCCCACCGCCCCGGCACCATCGGCCCGTAACAGCCGCAGCCCCCACATTCCGGGAAGCCAGCGCAACCACCTGTACCAGCCTGATGCCACCATCGCCTTCGGGCGCGTCACCCGCACCGCATGGCGCAACCCCGACAGCCCAAGCGCCGGTTCGGGGAACACCGCGACCACACCGGCCTTCCACAATCCGGCCAGTACGACATACAGCGCTGGCCCCACCGGCATCGCGACAAGCGCCCGGTCGCCCTTTCGCAACCCGCGCGATTGCACATACGCCGCCATCTCATCCGACCGCCGGTCCAGTTCGGCAAAGCTCAGCGGCGCGTGTCCAGCCGCAATGATCGCCGGAGCGTCGCCGACGCGCGCGACAGTGGCGCGAAAGGCGTTAGGCAGCGTCGACATCGAGCCTCCGACCCATCAGGGCATATCGACGAAAGGTCGTAGCCCCGAGTTGCGCACTGCGTTGGGCCGACAGGTTGGTCTCGTGGATCAGCGCGTGAATGGCCGTTTCATACCCCCCCGCCTGCGCAGCCGCATGGAACGCATGGGCCAACGCGTGTCCGGCGCCGGGCCGCAAGCTGGCGTATGTCTTGAGGATCACCGATGTTGGCGCCGTCCCCTCGGCATAATTCGGCAAGCCGAACAGAAATCCGACACACGCCCCGGCGCCATCGCGCGCAAACAAAACGAACTCGGGCCGCAGCATCGGCACAAAGGGCATGTACATGTCGAGAAACGCCTGACGGGACAGCGGCGTGTAAAAGGCGTTGTCCGAAAACGCCTCGCAAGACAGCGCGTGCACCTCTGCAAAACTGCCCTCCGGGTCGGTCCCGTCCCAAGCCTCCACCCGGAGATCCGATGCCGCCGGGGCCGGGTTGGGCATGCCGTCCAGACCCACCCTGGCCGAAAAGAACCGGCCGATCGGGGCGAACCCGGCCACCTCGAAGGCCGCCAGATCCTCCGGACCGCTCTGTGGTTCCATCAGGAACGGCGCGGACCCGTCACTTTCGGTCACCAGCCGATAGCTGTTCCAGGTGTTGCCATCCATCGGGCCTATCACCCGGGCGGCACCGTGCTCGGACAAGTCGGTGCAGGCCCGCGTCAGCAGCGCGGCGCCCTGCAGGGCCGTGTCGCAGTGAAACCGCCCGACGGTGGCGGTCGGGACGCCGTCCCACGGTGGACCATCGCGAAACACCGTCAGCCGAGCGCCGTCGTCCTTGTATTGCTGTGTCATGACCAGGTTCCCTGAAATTCGATCGCAAGAACGGCATAGGCGACCAGCGGCAGGGCCGCGGCAAGGCCCAGCAGCTTGGCCATCCGCCGACGTTTGAACGCCCCCGCCCGCAGGCTTGGCCAAAGGGCGCAGAGGCCAGCCGAGAGGGCATAAACCCAAAGCAGACCGTCGGTCCAGTGGACCTGGCCCGGGTTCATCCGCATCAGCCCCTGCCACACCGGCACCAGGCCACCCGCCAGAAACACCAACACCAGCACCCTCAGCACAAGTGGCGCGTTCGACAGCGCCAGCGCCGCCAGCGACAGGCACAGGCCCGCTGTTGTCACCCCAAAGAAATCGAGCGCGTTCAGACCGGTTGCATTGCCAATCGCCAGCCAGCCAAAGCTGACAATCGCCAGCGCCGCCACGGCGTCCAGTTCCGGATGGCGGTCGCCCGTTGGTGCACGACGCTCCGCAACAACGTGCAGCACCAGCACCGCCAACGGAAAGACCACGTTTTGCAACGCGGTGATCGACAGCAACAGGAAGATCGCGACCAGATACACCCGCGCGGTATGGCGCGACACACCCAGCCGGTCGGCCAAGGCGTGGAACACGACAAGGGCCGAGACAAACACGACCAGTAGCGCCAGCAGCCCAAGTGGCGAGGTCGTGCCATGCTCGCGCAGCACGATCAGGATTCCCAGCGGCAGGAACAGGTTGTCGAAACCGCGCCAACTGTCGGCCTCCACGAGCGTCGCGAATGCGGCGATCATCAGCGACAGGACAACGACGTTTGGGCGGGCGATCTGCGACAGCAGCAACAGGCACATCATCGACAGGACCAGCGTCACAAGGAACAGCATTGCGCTGCCCTCGACGCTCTTGCGGCCATCCTCGACCGCAAAGAACCGCCGCCCATAGGTACTGCCGGCCAACGCGGCGGCGGCATCTCCCAGCGTCAGCACCAGGATCGGCAGGGCGTACAGAAGCGGGTCCCGATCAGACAGGAGAAAGACCAGGCCCACGCCAATCGCCAACAGGAAATCGCCGTAGGATGTCCGCTCGACGCCGTGCAGGGCCGCGCCCGCCGCAGCGTTGCGAAAGGCCGGCAATCGGATCGCGGCCATGACCAGCATCGTCAACCCCAGCAACAGGTAGACCGCCCAGTCATCAGCGAACAACACCGGCAGCAGCAGGGCGAACAGCCCGGTCGCAACGTGGATCAGCTTGCGCTGGACCTCGGCGTTCCAGCCCCGCGCCGTGGCATGACGACGGACCAGGACCATCACTCCCAGCAGGGCCGCGATGGACAAAACCGCCATCAGCACCGGCCCGACAATGTGCATCACAGCACCTCTTCCACGACGAAATCAGCATAGAAGAACGCCTTGTCGACCGCCTTCAGGCTGTCTTCCAGATCCTGCAGCCTGCGGACGCGGTCCCGCAAAGCCTCGGGCACCCGGCGCGGCGCCATCATGTTCCAATAGACCAGTCGCGCGCCGGGGCGGGCGGTGTCGAGGATGCCGCGATAGACCTCGGCGGCGACCTCGGGGGACATGTACTCAAAGATATCCGACAGGTTGAACCCGTCGGCGCGCTCGCCATCGGTGCCAAACGCCTCCAACGCGCCGTGCCGCAGCTCCAGCCTATCGAGCCGATTGCGGATGATTTCGTAGGGCTCGGCCCGCCACGGCATCGGCAGGGCGTCGCCGTGGGTGCCCTTCATGATCCAGTGAAGATAGGGGTTTTCAGCCGGGTCACAATCGACACCCGCATGCCGCAGGCGCCCCATGACGTGCTCGGCTGGGCTGCCCTCCACGTGATCGAAAAACGCCTTGTCGCGCCCCATCCGCCCCATGACGAACCGCGAAAAGAACAGGCGGACCATCAGCCGCCAACGCCAGCTGTTGAAGCGTTGGTCAAAGAACGCCGCGCGGTCTGCAGGCTCGCGCGAGATGAACACGTCGTCGATTGTCCGGCGCGAATGCACCAGTGGCAGGATGCGCGTGCGGAACAATCGGAAATAGGCTTCGAACTTGCCAACACCGCCCGCGCCGTGGCGTATCACCTCGGGCCGCAGCGCCTGCCAGCGTGCACGCGTCGTCTCGGGCAGGTCGGAGATGGCCCGGTCCAGCAGCGCGCCGCGCCGCTCGCTGGTGCGCGCACCCATCAATTCCAGGAACTCGGCGTGTTCCAGGGTCCGCATGGCTCCGATCCTCAGCCGCAGGCAATCCAGTTGCGCCTCCGAGAGGTCCACCGCGATCACCCGCGCCGGGTCCAGCGTCAGCAGCGCCAGCGCGTTGTCCCCGGCCGCACAGATCGACACGAAGGTCCGGTCCGCGCCCGCGCCAATGGCCGCCGTCAACACGTCCGCGTCCTCCCATAGCTGGGCATAGCGGATCAGGTCGAACGCCGCGCGGTCGGCAATGTCAGCCCGGCTCATGAAGTTTCCTGACCTCGCCCGTTTCACCGTTCACTTCCAGAATCTCGCCGTCCTGTACCCAATCCGTCGCGCCCTTGATCCCGACGACACAGGGGATGCCCAGTTCCCGCGCCACAATGGCGGAATGCGACAGCAACGAGCCACGCTCGACCACGATAGCCGAAGCGTTGGAGAACACGGCGATCCAGCCCGGGTCGGTGTTGAGCGCCACAAGGATTTCGCCGGCGGCGAGGTGCTCCTGCCGCGGGTCGCGGATGACCCGCGCCCGGGCCGTGGTGCAGCCGGCCGAGCAGCCCGTGCCGGTGCGGGTATCGCCCGTTTGGGGTTGGCTGTGATGCATGGCAGCTGCCTGGAACGCCTCGGGCGTCACACCGCGCAGGACAATCCGTTCCGGCGGATCGGGCAATGCGGCGTGGCGTGTGGCCTCTTGCTGGCGCTGCGCGACGATGGCACGCAAATCGTGGCTGAGGGCCGCACCCTCGATCGCCCCCAATACTTCGTCGACCGTCAACAGAAACACGTCGCGCGGCGTGTCCAGCCGCCCAAGGGCGGTCAGTTCCCGCCCGATGGCCAGAAACACCCGGCGGGCATGGCCAAAGATCCGAGTGCGTTCGAACCGCAGGTTTTCCCGGTCCCGCACCCGCGCCCGGGCGTAACTGGTCAACCACTTGGCGATGGCGCGGCGAAGCGGACGGTTGGGGATCAGGATCGTCCAGTCAATTTCGGGCCGCGCGGTCTGATCCGGTCTGGCCCGCATCGCGCTGGCCGAGATCGCGGCCAACAGTTGCGCCGGGTCTTCGGTCAACGGAATGCTCTCCAGCTTCAGCTCCTGCGTGCAGCGGTCCCCGAACCGGTCCAGATAGGCCTCCAACTCGGCGGCAATTGCCGGATGGCCCTCAAGCGCCGCCCGACCGTCGCGCGTCAAATTCTCTGCGATCCCGGCTTCGGCCACCATTGCGCCCATTCGGGCAATTCGCTGGGTCGGCTCCGCCGAAACGATATCACCCTGCCCGATCATCACGTCGTTGTGGGCGGCAAGCCCCTCCGGCCCGGCCCACGCCTCCAGCAATTTGCGAGACCCGCCGAACGCCATCATGCACAGGAAGTCGTTCACCAGCGGTGCATCCCAACGGTCCAGCAAGCTGGATTCAATCGCGCGATAGGTGGCCGCCAGCTGGGTCAGGTTGGCCCGGTCCGGCGGCATGCCGGTCGACAGGGCCGTTTCCAACCGCTGGTAGAACCGCCGTTTCGTCGGGCCAAGCCGCAGCGCCGCCCAGCCCAACCCGACTGCCACGCGCCCAAGCCGCAGCCATTCGACCGCCTTGCCCAGCCCATGCGCCGGGGGCGGACCGATCCGGTCCCGCAACGCATCTGGCAGCGGTTCGTCGACGCCCATCATGGTCTCCATGTGGGTCCGATTGAGCGAAAACCCCGGCAACAGCGCCAACGCCCGGTACCAATTGCCGAGGTTGTAATAGACCCGCCCGTCCAACCGGGCGAGCATGTTGTCGAACACGGCGGCATTGTCGGCGATCGCGCCTCCCCGGACCCCCAGCAACGCAACAAAGGCGCGGTAGACGCGTCCATAGACATAGCGGGCAAAGGAATACGTCAGAGGGCTGACGAGGCCGGGATAGCTTTCGACAATGTTCGAATTGTCAAAGACCGTCACTGCGTTGTCCGGCATGGGCGCCGCCACCAACGGCGTCGTGATGGGCCGCGATTGCAGGATCACGAGCCGGTCGCCTTCATAGGCCCATTCGATGTCCTGCGGACTGCCAAAATGCGTCTCGGCCCGACGGGCCAGCTCGGCCACCGCCTGTGCCTGAGGAACCGTCAGAACACCGGGTGTTGCCGGGCCCGACAGCACCTGCCCCCCGGAACCGATGACCCAGTCCTCGCCGTCGACCTCGCCCGAGACCAGCGCCTCGCCCAGATCCGCCACGCCCGAGATGACGCAACGGCCACGCACCCCGCGCACCGGATCGGCCGAGAACGCCACACCGGCCGCGCTGGCCGGGACCATGCGCTGCACGATGATCGCCGGAGCCTCGGCATCCGCGCCCGATGTCAGCGCCTGATAGGTCGCCAACCGGTCGCCAAAGCCCGAGGCCCAGACATCACAGACCGCCTGCGGCACGTCCCCTGGGGCCACGTTCAGGACCGACAGGTATTGCCCGGCATGGCTGTGGTCGCTGCCATCCTCGGCCCGGCCGGAGGAGCGCACCGCAAAGGGTCCGGGGCCAAGTGAGCGCAGCGCTGGAGGCAATGCCGCAAGCGCCTCCGGGGTCAACGAAAGGGCCCCCGCCGCGTCGGACACGGCGTCCGGCGAGATCGCGAAGAACGCCGGCACGTCGAACGGCCCGGTCGCCAACCGCGCCAGCGCCGCCGCCTTGCCGCCGGCAAGCGTAACGGTGATCTGATCGGGAAAAAGGATATTGCTCATCGGTCAGCCTTCCAGAACCAGCGGCAGGAACCCTGCCGTTGCATAGCAGATCAACACCCAGACACCGGCCATCGCATCGACCCGCCCCTGCCAGCGCGGGGTCGACGTGCGCAGGAATCCGGCGGCACTGCCCCCAACGGCCAGCAGCCCCAGGGCCCCGACCAGCGCAAATGCCCCCGCGTGCCCCATCACCGTGCCCAGCAGCACCAGCAGCCCAAAGGCCAGCACCACCGTGCCCAGCCACACCTGCACCGCGCGCCGAGGCCCCCAGAGGGCCGAATAGGTCTCGACGCCGTCGCGCTCGCTTTCGGGCGCCCAGACCTTGCGGCCGATCTCCAATACGCAACCGTTGACGAAGCTCAGCGCCAAGAACAGCCAAAGCCAACCCGACGGCGGGCCGGCAACCGTCCATTCGATGCCGGTCAGCAACAGGTCGATCAACGGCATGATCGCCATGTGGCTGAGCAGGTACAGCATCGGTCGCGCCTTCAACCAGCTCGGCACCCCAAATTCCAGCGTCATCAGCCCCAGCCAGCCCCAGACGACCAGCAACAACAACAGCGTGCCACCGCTCCACAACGCCGCGAGGGTCAGCATCGCCGCCGCCACCGCCACCCCCAGCCACACGATGGTGCCAAGGCTGACCAGCCCGCGCGGGATCGGCCGTTCCGGACGGTATCGGGTGTCGTCCTCCAGGTCCTTGACCTCGTCGCAGACCCGCATCTGGAAAAACAGCCCAAGGGCCAGCACGGCAGCCACCCCATAGGCCAAGGCACCGGGCAGTTCCCGCCCGGCCAACAGGGCGGAGACGTTCAGGCTGGCTGCCGAAAAAACAGCAAGCAATGGAACGGTCTTGGCCAGCGGAAAACGCTCCGCCTGGTAGATCCAGAGCCGTTTGAGCAGCGGTCCGGTCATCGTTTGCGCGCCAGCCGGTCGTGGGCCGAGGTGAAGTGCCCCGCCGACATTGCCGCAACGATGGACATCTCGCCACACAGGCACAACGCCGCCGTGATCTCGGCCAGCGCGGCACCACTGCCAGGCCCTTCCAGCCCCAGCAGGTTCAACGCCGCGCGCTGGCTGGGCAGGCCGGTGCCGCCGCCCACCGTGCCGACAAGGATGTTCGGCATGGTGACAGAGCAGAACAGTCCCTCACCGCGGCGCTCCATCCGGGTGAAGCCGACAGCGCTCTCGGCAACGCAGGCGGCATCCTGACCGGTGGCAATATAGAACGCTGCCAGACCGTTGGCGTAATGGGCCTGTGCGCCGAGCTGTCCGGACATCAACGCGCCGAGCCCCGCGACCCGGCCATAATCCAGCATCGCGTCGACGTTGCTGCGCAAGCCGCTTTCGACCAGATCCGGCGGCAGCACGACCGAGGCGCTGACCTTGCGGCCACGTCCGGTGATGGTGCCCAGAAAGGTCGCCTTCTTGTCGCCCGAGAAATTGCCCTCGACGTACCAGCGGCGCGGTTTCGTCGGGCAGGCGGCGACCGCGCGTTCGCACAGCGCGTGGGTGGCGATGGTCACCATGTTCTGCCCGGCAGCCTCGCCGGTGGTATAGCGGCACAGAAGGAACACCACGTTGGTGTCGATCACCGGCTCCAGCGAGGTCAGTTTTCCATACCGAGTCGTGGCGTCGGCGGCGTCCTTCAGGTTGTCCACCTGCGCGACCACCCAGTCGACAAAGCGACCGGCCTCCAACAAAGATTCGAATACGAACGCCGGTGTCCGCAGCACCCCTTCATACAGGACCGCCGTGCTGATCCCGCCCGCGCGGGACGCCACAAGCGCCCCCCGCGCGTAGGACGCGACCAGCGCGGCCTCGGTCGTGGCCATCGGCACCATGTAGTCGCCGTCGGCATGCAACCCGCGCACCCTGAGCGGCCCGGCCACTCCCACCGGCAGCTTTACCGTACCGATCATGTTCTCGATGTTGGCGCCGTAGACCGACGCGGCCTCCAGAGTCGCCGGGTCGGCCAGTTGTGCCGCGTCGGCGTCCGTTCCGACATGCAGAGACGTCAGACGCGACCAGTACCCCCGGATCGTCGCTGCCGACGTGGCCCGCACCGGTCGCAGCGACGAGAACGGGTCGTCGCTGGGCATCATCCGGGCTTCGGTTCCGGTGTCAAAGTACCGTGTCCGCACCCGGCGCAGCATTTCGGTCACGTGGTGGGGAACAATCAAATCGGACCTCCGGAACTGGAAACAAGGGTACCGAACCAACACTAAGCGATCCAGCGGACAAGAAAAGTGGCGGAATCGCACCATTGGTATGACATCACGGGTTTAACCCATGTCTTCCAAGAGCGCCGGCAAGGTATCGCGCAACAACGCCATTCCACCCGGGTTCCACCCCAGACGGCACAGCCTTTGGCACGCCATTTCGCTGACCTGCGCGGCGTCCGCCCGGTGCGGTAGCTGGCCCTGCCCGCCAGTCAGGCGCTTGACCTCCGCGAGCAGGTCGCGGCGATCCAGAACGATGTCGGAGACGTTGAACACCCGCCCGGCCAGATCGGAAGGCTCGGCCATCAACAGGCAGCGCACGGCCTTGGCCAGATCGCGACCGTGCACCTCGGTGGCCACGCGCGGGTCCACGGTTTCGCCGCGCGCAAACCGGTCGAACAGGTCCTGCCACTTGTGGCGCTGCCCCGGCCCCGCCGGTCCATAAACCCCGGTGGCGCGCAGGCTGGCGGTGGCAAAGTCCGCGCGATCAAGTCCCGCCAATGCGGTTTCCGCCTGAAACTTGACCTGTCCATACAGGGTGTCGGGACGGGGTGGCAGGGCCTCGTGCAGGCGCGTCCCGGGCGGGTAGTCGGCATAGACCGCCCGTGACGACAGGAACAACGCCCGCGAGACCCCGGCCTGTCGCGCCGTTGAAAACAGGCGTTGGGTTCCCAGCAGGTTTGTGGCCGCGAACCCGTCCGGATCCCTGCCCTCCCCGCCACGGTATCGGCCCGGTACATGGCTGAAGGCGGCATGCACCAAGGCATCGCATCCCGTCAGGTCGGCGATACCGGTGGCGAGGTCAAAGGGCCTGAACGCTGTCTTGCCGGAAAACGCCCCCGGATCCGGCGCATTCCGCCCCAGAACGACCACCTCGTCCCCGGCCGCCAGCGCGTCTTCGACGATGAAACGCCCCACCAGACCGGTGCCACCGGTGACGGCCAGCCTCACTGCTCGGGGCCGGGCAAAGCAGCGATCTCGGGCACGGGTCCATCCCCTGCGAACGCCTCCCACAGGGCGATCAACGGTGCCAGTTCAGCCGCCTTTGGGTGGGGGTCTTGCCAGGGCTTTTCGTACTGAAAATGCAGGATACCGATGGACGCCCAGTCCCACAGCGCTGGCATGTTGGACCAGACATATTGCAGCATGTTGTCGAACACCGGCAGCCCGTGCCAGTCCGGAAAGAAATGCTGCAGGAAGGTCTGGTCGGTGCGCCGCCAGAAGGCCCCGGGCGCGTCAAGCTCCGACAGCATCCGCTCAAAGGTCGCGACACTGGGCCGGGCCGTGAAGACGCCGGAGTTCATCCGGTGAAAGTCCGACAGGCTCTCGTAGACATTTGGTGCGGCGCTGAACTCCGGGTAGTCAAACAGCCGGTCGCAGTTCTTCAGAACCAGCGCGTCAGCGTCGATGAACACGACCGCCTCGTATTCCTCCAACTGCCACAGACGCAGCTTGGCGAAATTGTCCAGCGGGGTGTGGAACGCAGGCTTTTCGCCCTTCGTAAAGGGCGCGTTCCCGTGCAATCGGGCCCGCCCATGCGCCGCGTTGAACGCGTCCGATGTCGGCAGCAGGTCGACCTTTACCAGACGCGCGCCAAGCGCCATCAATGGCGCCATGTCCACCACGTCCACGACCCCGGTGATCAGCACGACCACATCGGCATCGGTCCCGCTGAGCCGAATGGAGCGGACAAGCGCCCGGGCGCCAAGCGCATAGTCCGAATTGGTCACCAACGTCACATAAGCGCGCCGGCTGCCTGCCGGACCGCTTGCCACAAGCCCCTCTGTCATCGCTCAGCCGACCGACTTGAGGTGAACCGCTTCGGGGTCGTGCACGACGCGGGTGGCAAGCTCCTTTGTCCACGCCGAAACCGCAGGCACATGTTTTCGATCGATCCGGTGGGCGTATTTCCTGGCGACATCCACGATCTCGTCCAGCAGGCCAGTCTGCAATCGGGTTGGATCGAGACCAAGCGCCAGGAACCCCTCGTTCTTGACGATCAGGTCGTTCTCGGCGGCTTCCTTGCGCGGGTTCGGCAGGAAGGCCACCTGACCGCCCGCGAGGCCCGCCACCATCTCGGCAAGGTCGCGCACCCGATGGGTCTCGGTCATCTGATTGAAGATCTTGACCCTGTCACCCTGCGCCGGTGCGTCCGACAGCGCCAGTTCGATGCAGCGCACGGAATCCTTGATGTGGATAAAGGCGCGGGTCTGCCCGCCGGTGCCATGCACTGTCAGCGGATAATCGATGGCGGCCTGGATCAGGAACCGGTTCAACACGGTTCCGTAGTCGCCGTCATAGTCGAACCGGTTGATCAATTGCTCGTGGCGGCTGGTCTGGTCGGTATGGGTGCCCCAGACGATGCCCTGGTGCAGGTCGGTGATGCGCACCCCGTCGTTCTGGGCATAGAACTGGAACAGGATCTGATCGAGCGACTTGGTCATGTGATAGACCGATCCGGGTCGCGTGGGATACAGGACTTCAAGCCCCTTCTTCTCGCCTTCCAGATTGGTGATCTCGATATCCAGATACCCTTCGGGGATCGCCGCACCGACGCTGGAATAGCCATAGACCCCCATCGTGCCGAGGTGCACCAGATGCGCGTCGATCCCGGTTTCGACCAGCGCGGTCAACAGGTTGTGCGTCGCGCTGACGTTGTTGTCGACGGTATAGACCTTGTGACGGTCGGACTTCATCGAATAGGGCGCTGCCCGCTGCTCGGCAAAGTGGATGATCGCATCTGGGCGCATTTCGGCCAGCCACTGCTTCAGCCGCTGGTATTCCTTGGCCAGGTCCAGCAGATGAAACTTGATCTCGTTGCCCGAGACCTGCTTCCAGATCCGGCAGCGTTCCTGGATCGAGTCCATCGGGGTCAACGATTGAACGCCCAGTTCGGTGTCGATCCAGCGGCGCGACAGGTTGTCGACGATATGCACCTCGTGACCGAGGTTCGACAGGTGCAACGAGGTCGGCCAGCCACAAAACCCATCGCCCCCAAGAACCGCAATCCGCATCCCCAACTCCTTCCCGGCTGTCTTCCAGCCATCTCGCCCATGATTGACAATTGCGGATACCTTCGCGCGTCAGGCATGTCGAATGAAACTAATATGACAACATCTTCCACTTTCATGCACGCAATTCAACTAAGCACGATCCACCTGCGCTAATTTGAACAGAAATCCTTCCAAACCGAACCAAATTTCGAACATGGCGAAACTACTTGCTCGTCAAATGACGCCTCCCATTGAAGGTCGGGCCACGATAGGTTGCTGGAACCACTGGACCCGGAAAGGCACTGAAATGACGAAATCTTCTTCGAGGCTCTGGCGCGCCCTGCGAGACCTCGGGTTTGCCATGATCAACGCGACGCTCATCCTGATTGCGCTGTGCCTGTTCCTTGGACTGCGGCTGACGGCGCGGATCGACTCCCTGACCACGACGTTTTCGCAGAACCTGATTTCCGCCGAACCTCTGCGCACCGATATTCTGGGGCTGACCGCAGAGTTCGCGTCTGTTCGCACGGAATTGTCGGACCTTCGCAGCCAATCCGCAGCGCTTACTACCGGGGCCGCCGTGGCCATGACCGCGAAAATCGACGCCCTGGACGCGCGGATCGGCACGGCACAGTCCCGGGTGGATGGTGTCATCGCGCAAGTGCTGTCGGTCGATCTGGATCCGACGGAAATGCTGGAAAACGCGGCGCGCGTCGCGGTGGATGAATTCGCGACCCAGATCGCCGGTATCGGCAATTGCACATTGCCGGGGCAGGCCGTCAAGCCAAGCCCCGTGCCGGCCGGAAACTAGACCGGCCGGCGTCCTTGTATGATCAGGACCGCAGCAGGACCTTGGCGCTGGAGTCGAGGGCCTGCGCAACTTCCACATAGCTCAGAGTGCGCGCGTCCGATGCACTGGAGGACCGCAACAATTGCGTCTCGGCCTCCTGCAGGATCGCCACGGCCTGAGCCGTCGCGTCCGCCTGCACCTCCGGTTTGACCGGCGTCAGCGGGCGGGTGGTTGCAATTGGCACGCTGGTGGTGCCGCCACTGGCCCGGACACGGGGCTTTGCCGGGTTGCGATTGCTCTTGGCGACGGCCTCCAGCTTGCGCGAGGTATCGGTCAGGATTTGCCGGACCTCGGCCGTCTCGGGCGTGTCCGGCAGGTCCGCCGCGATGGCCCCCAACCGTTCGCCCATGCAATCGATGGCGTATTCATCCGGGAGCGCGGCACAGAACTGGTTGGCCAGGCCGATCTGTGTCGCAGACGCGGCGACAGCCGCCTCTGCGGACTTCGCCGCAGCACTATCCGACGCAGTCGTAGTTGTGGTCGTGTCGACTGGAGGGACGAAGGGGGGCACAAACACCGGCCCTTCGGGCGACAGGGCGTCATGGCCGGCCCAACCAACAGACCCAACGGCAAGCGAGATCGTGATCGCCAGCGACAGTGGTACCAGACGACGGTGTGAGCGATCAGAATACATTGTCTTTGATCCAATTGACCGAGAGGATGAAGCGCTGACGATCGTCCTGATCGAACGCATCGCTCAGCACGACGTTGAAACCAAGGTTGTCCAGACCCTTGATGCGGAAGGACGCGCCCAGATCGACATTGTCGCCGTTCCAGGCGACGCTGGTGCCGAACGCCTCGCTGAGGCCGATACCCGCGCCGACGAAGACACCCGGATCCCGGTCGAAGTTGCGAACGTTGGACCCTGCCCCAAGGGTCAGCATCAGCGGATAAAGATCGCCCCCCATCGACACAACGGGAAAGCTCGTCACAGACACCGACCCCTCGATGTCCTGATCCGTGGCATCGCCCCAGGCCGCCAGCTGACTGGCGCCGACCCCGATGTAGGTCGGCGTTCCACCGGAATCGATCCGATGCGATGCCCGCACGGTGAAGTATCCGGAATCGGCGAAGTCATCTTCGAGCGACGTGATGTGGGCCGTGAACTGCAGGTCCAGTGCGCCGTCCATGACCCCGAGGCCAAAGCCGATCGCGGCAGAGCCGTCGGGATCGTCGAAGACCCCGCTTCGCTTGTCCGTCCAGGACAGCGAGGCAAAGACCAGCCCGTCAGGCGCGACCGTTGCCGGTGGAATGCCCAGCAGCGTGACATTCTTGCGAAAGGCTTCGGCCTTGTCGGCTGGCGCAGAAGACAGCGAACCGCTTTGCTGGGCTGGAGCGATACCGGCGGTCAGAAGCGCGACCGGCAACGCCAACCAGCCGGCCCATGGGCGTGTTCGACGGCGCGCGAAGCGTGATAAAAGAGACATTAGCATTCACCTTCCTTACAAGAGATCGCGTCAAATTTCGGCACGAATGGGATTTTGCACACAACAACACCAAGATACGTCACAAACACGAAACCGGACACAGGACGCGACCGGATCTGGTCATTCCTCCAGACCGTAGGCCTGTCTCAACCCTCGGTTGGTTCCCGGCCCGAAGGATCCGTCGATGGCACCGGAATAGAACCCCACCTCCTGCAAACGTCGTTGCAGGGACTGGCGAGTTTCCGGGGTGAACATGTTCGGGCTGGTCTGTAGAATACTGAGAACCTTGGAACTGCCGGACCGCAACGCGGCATACAGGTACCGCCCAGCATCCTCCGGCCCCTTGGAGGGCACAAGCTTGTCGTCGATCAGCGCCGCGAAGTTGAACTGTGCCTCTGGGTCACGTTGGTCGGCGGCCCGCTCGAAGTATTTCAGCGCCTGTTCCAGACTGCGCGGCAGTCCAAGGGCGCCGTGGTAATGCATGAAGCCAAGATCGTTCAGGGCTTCGGGCAGATCTTGTGCGGCGGCGGCCTGAAACAGCTCCAGCGCTCGGACCTCGTCGACCTCCACGCCGATCCCCTTTTCGTACAGTTTCGCCAGTTCGAACTGGGCGATGGGATCGCCCGCGTCGGCGGCCCGCCGCAGGTAGGTCACGGCGACCTCTGGTTGGAAATCACCCGCCGGGTTGAGGCGTTTATAGGCCAGTCCGACCATCGAGCGCGTATTGCCCTGATCGGCCAGCGCGATCAGTTGCGGTTCATCCTCGGGGCGCAGAGAAGACCAGGCCGCGATCGGATCGGTAGAGAGGTTGCTCTGCCCCTCCCCCGGTCCGGCCAGGTAGAACGGAACGCTGGGCAGCGAGCCGTAGGAATAGGGTTCCTGTGCGTTGCCGGTCTCTCTCAGCACCTGGTCCCGCACCTTGCGGAACATCAGGCTAATCTCGACCCCGGGTTCGGGTATCTGGTCGATCAGGGCAGTTGCAAATGGGCTGTTCAGACCATTTCCATCCAGCGCCACATCGCCATCGCGTGCAGCAAAGGCAACGAGTGTGCCACGCTCGGGCGTGACCGGCGCCAGACCGTTCCCGTCGGTGACCAGCGCCAGCGAGCGCCCCGCCCCGGTGGCGTTGGCCTGATCGACCAGATCGATCCCGGTGCCGAACGGGTTGTTGCGGCAGGCATCCAGGATCACGATCCGCATGCGACGCGCCCGGTCCACCACTGCCAGAAGATCGTTCAAGGAGACCGACTGACGGCGCAGATCCTCGTTGCTGCGCGGATTGACATCCACCGGCAGCAGGAAATTCTCACCCTGAACCTGCACCCCGTGCCCGGCAAAATAGATCAGCGCAAGGTCCGCCGTTTCCGACCGGAACGCAAATGTATTCAGGACGTCGATCAGGTCTTTCAGAGGCGTGTTCAGCGACTGTGTCACCTCGAACCCGATCCCCTCCAGCGACCGCGATAGTGCCGCCGCGTCGCGAATGGTGTTGTCCAGCGTGCCGACCGTCTCGGTCTGTTCGTAGTCGCCCATGCCGATGACCAGTGCCACGCGGTCCCCCGCCGCCCCTGCCGGAACGGCCCCCGACACCAACAGAATCGCGAGGATCAGGCATCGCAATGCGTGAAGCGGCCGCAGTGGGACCTGCCGACAATCAGCAACGTGATGCGCGAACCAAGCGATCATATCCGTCCCTCCTTGCGCCATTCCTTCAACTTGTCGCGGCTGACCTCGAAATGCATGCTGTCCTCGCGGCCGAACCCCGCGCCCCAGATCCAGCCTTCCTGCTTGAAAAAGTCAGCGATCAGAACCAGGCCCAGCTGGGTCTTGCCGCCCGTGAACTGGTCGAGCAGGCCATTGATCTTCAGGTCGATCGCGGTGCCAAAGGAATGGTTCGAAATTGACGAACTGCCCCGGATCTTGCGGACACAGAGTGCGCCCGCTGTCCCGAGGTTCTCGTAGAGGACCGGATCGCTCTTGCGAATGTTCTCGACCACCCGGCCAAGAGATTCCAACGCCGGCTCCAACATCGTCACCTTGATCGGCCCAACGCTCCTGGTTTTCAGAAGCGCCTTCAGCTTGGGGTTGGTCACCCGACCGCAATCCGTGCCGATGGAGTTGCTGGGCGGGCCGAACAATGCCAGCAGATCCCGCTGATACGCGATGCTCAGCGGCTTGTTATACTCGGTGCGCTCCAGAACGTTCACCACCTGGGTATACTGGCTCATTTCCATGGTACCGGTTCCGGCGGTCTGATCGGAGGTCGCTCCCGGGTTCACCGTCGAACGCCCGGTGTTCGCGGCGGCAGTCCGGATCGCGGCCCGCAGGTCCTCGTTCATCGCCTGCATTTCGGCCTGTGTCCGTTCCTGCTGTTTTTGCAGATCAAAGATAAGATCCTCGAGCCGCACCATCTCGAGCACCATGTTGTTCAGCGTCGCGCCTTCGCCTCCGGTCGAAATCGACGGAACCAGAATCCCCTGCGTCACCAGAAACCTGGGCAGGAAGATCCACATAAGAGGCGCGAGAACGATCGCAACAGCCAGAATAATTGCAGGAAGAAGCCGCATACCGTGCTCTCGTCCCTTCCTTTGGGTAAAATCACCTTTAGTAAACGCTGGACAAGGGTTTCACGCAAGCCTGCTGTTCACACCAAGGTTGTTTGGCGGGACGATCGGGCGGCGATGCCACTGGCATCTCCGTTGCCGCAAACAATCTGCTGGTATAGGCTGCTTGGAATAGACCCGAACCTATAGAAACACACGACATCAAGGAGAGCCATTCATGGCACGCGCGATATGGCTTGGAGCGGCCGCAGTCCTGACTTCGTTTGCTCTTGTCGTCTCGGCCCAGGCCCAGTCGACCGATGCGTCGGACAAATCCGCAGAAGAGTTGCAGGAGATGTTCAAGGAACAAAAGACCCGTGGGTTGGCGATTGCGCCAGCCGCCGGCGGCAGCGCCCCCGCGGCCACGGCAACAGCCACGACCGGCACGACCACCACGCTGGCCGCAAAACCGGTTGCCACGGATTTCACCCCCGTGGCCGAGGGCACGGAGGTCAACATCCGGATTTCCTTCGACTTTGATTCGGCGCTGCTGCGCGACGACCAGAAGCCCCGCCTCGGCAACATGTGCGCGGCCATCAAGGCGATGGACAGCGAGGTTTTCCGGATCGTCGGTCACACCGACGCCAAGGGCAGCGACAGCTACAACGAAAAGCTCTCGTTGCTGCGCGCCAAGGAGGTGAAGCGGTACCTGGTCAGTTCCTGCGGGATCGACGAGACCCGTCTGGAAGCTGTAGGTGCCGGCGAAACTCACCCGGCCAACGCCTCGAATCCGAATGCCGACGAAAACCGCCGGGTCGAATTCCAGCTGATCAGCTGACCCCTCCTCGTAGCCCAGCGCCAGCCGGGCGCGACAGGATACTGCAACGATGACAGCACCGCGCTCTGACGCCATCTTTCAGGTTGGCGATCTTCTGAACAACACCTTCCGGATCGAGGCCTCGTTGGGGCGCGGTGGCACCTCCGAGGTGTTCCGCGCCCGCAACGAGATCTCGGGGCGCCCCGTGGCGTTGAAAGTTCTGAAGGCCGAATTTGCCGGCAACGAAGACTTCCTGGTGTTGATGAAGCGCGAAGAGGAAATGCGCGATATCCGCCACGACGCCGTGGTGCGCTACTCCGAAAACCATCGCACCAATGATGGGCATATCTACCTGGTGATGGACTACGTCGACGGCCCGTCCCTGGACGTCAAGATGCGGCAGGGCGGCATGTCGGCCGATGACCTGATGATCGTCGGACGTCGCGTGGCGGAAGGACTGCAGGCCGCCCACGAGCGGCGGATCGTGCACCGCGACCTGTCACCCGACAACATCATCCTGCGCAACGGCGACCCTTCGGATCCTGTCATCATCGATTTCGGCATCGCCAAGGATGCCAATCCGGGCGCCGCGACCATCGTCGGAAACGAATTCGCGGGCAAGTTCGCCTATGCCGCTCCCGAGCAACTGGCCGGCAACACCGATGCGCGCTCCGACATCTATTCCCTGGGCGCGACTCTCCTGGCGACGTTCCGCGGCGAGCGACCCGACATCGGCTCGAACCTGATGGACGTGATCCGGATCAAGAACGCGCCGCTCGATCTGTCGGACGTGCCTGCCCCGCTGTCGGTCATCATCGACAGGATGACGCGCCCCGAGGCGGACGAGCGGTTCCAGACGTGCCAGCAGATCCTCGACGCCATCGCGCCAGAAGCAGGGGCTCCTCGGGAAGACACCGCGATCAACGCGGATCAGACGGTGATCATGCCGAAGGCCCACGTGCCCGAGACTGATCCGACACCGCCCTCCAAACCACCCGTGGCCGCCAAAAAGGCCGCTGCCAAACCGCCCAAGCCCTCCAAGGCGGCAAAGGAGCCAAAGCCGCCGCGCAGCCGGACGCCGATGCTGGCTGCACTTGCGGTTCTGGTGCTGGGGGGAGGGGCTGCCGGCGCGTGGTTCGGCGGGCTGTTCGGTGCCAGTTACCCCAAGGCCGACCCCTATATCCTGGTGGCCGAGCGCAGCCTGGATGGCATCGCGATGATCGGCGGCAATGTGCCTTCGCCCGACACCCTCGCATCGCTGGCGGATTTTGCGGAGTCCGAAGGGGCGGAATACAACCTGGCGCTGGCCTCGGGCGATATCTCCAATGGCTGGGGCGAGGCGCTGCTGACCGTGCTCGAGGCAACAGCGGCGCTGGACGCGTTCAACCTGGAGGCCGAGGGCAACAGGTTCATGCTGACCGGCGACGCCCCGGACGACGCGGTCAGAACCCAGATCGCCGCGCTGACCTCGGGTGGGCGGCTGCCAGACGACATCGTTCTGGAAGTGGCAATCGGGCTGGGGCCTGCGGTGTTGACCGCCGACATGCTGAGCCCGATTCTGGAGGAACAGGCAGACTGCGGGCCATTGGCACTGAAGGATTTCCCGGCCGCAGGCCTGGCCCGTGACGGCGGCCTTGTCATCACCGGTCAGCTGTCGGATGCCAGCGCCCGTATCGGGCTGTTCGACGCGATTTCGACCTTGGCCGGCGACCGCGAGGTCACGATCGACACCGAAACCCTGAATCCGGCGCTCTGCGCAGTCGAAGGACACCTGCCCAACGTTCCGGCTGGCGGGATCGGCATTGCCTACAGCTTTGGAGATACCGGGCAGGCGAACAATTCGGGCCGGTTCTTTGTTGGCGAAAATCCCGTGATCGATGTTCTGCTGCCTGCGGATGTTGAAACCGGGTTCCTCTATGTCTCGATCATCGACGTGACCGGCAGCGTGTTCCACCTGTTGCCGAACGCCAACCGTCCCGACAATGCCATTGCGGTGCTACGCGACGGACAAACCGGGGATGTGCCGGTTCGGGTGGCCTATTCGATCTCGGAAAGGTCCGGCTCTGACAAGCTGGCCTTCGAGGTTCAGGACACGGAACTCGGGTCAAGCAAGGTGCTGGTATTGCGCACCGATGCTCCCCTGTTCCACGACCTGCGGCCGATTTCAGAAAGCGTCGAGGGATACGCGCAGGCGCTGGAGGAAGAGCGCGCAAATGCCGAAGCCGACATCCGGTCGCTCGATAGCCGGGTATTGATCACGGCCCGCCCCTGACCCTGTTCGGGTGGGGCGGCTCACACCGCGTCGACGACAATCACCGACACATTGTCAGCGCCGCCCCGGTCCAGCGCCATCTGCACCAGCCGCTGGCTGACCGTCTCGATCGGGGCTGACACCAGCACGGACTGCAGTTCGGCAAAGCCGAGGTATTTGTTCAGCCCATCGGTACACAACAGAAACCGGTCGCCGGCTTGAAGGTCGCCCCGGATCTTGTCCAGTTCGAGTGTGTCCCCAACGCCCACGGCCCGGGTGATTGCGTTCGATTGCGGGTGCTGCTCCGCCTGATCCCAGGTCAACTGCCCGGCCTCCACCAACGCGCCGACGACAGAATGATCCGTGGTCAGCAGCTCGATCTGGCGATTTCGCAGACGGTACAGGCGGCTGTCGCCAGCCCAGAACGACATGAAATGCTGCTCGGCCAGGATCAGCACCACCACGGTCGCCCCGATGGTACCCGCCCCCGTGCTTGCGGCTTCGGCCAGGATCCGGGTGTGGGCCGAGTGCAAGGCATCGCGGACCCCGCGCATCCTTGCGGCCGGATCATCGACATTCGGCAAGGTGACAATCGTGTCGACGATCGTCTGGCTGGCAAAATCCCCCGCCGCGTGACCGCCCATCCCATCCGAAACCACCCAGATCCGGCGATCCGGCAGCGACAGGATACTGTCTTCGTTGATCTTGCGGACATGGCCCACATGCGACGCGGCGTTATGACGGAATCTCAACGTCATGCGACAAAGGCCGCCGACCAGACCGGATCGCTCGGATCGAACATCTCGGCCAGTGTCCCGGCGGTCGGCAAGGATGGCGTGCGAAGGTGCAGCAACCTGTCGCCCAGCAACGCGCTCCATTGGCAGGCACCGCCGGTTCCGCGCACAATCGACGGCTCCGCGGGATGCGCAGCCAGCCCGACGGCTCCGGTGTCAAGATCGTGGTTCAGACCACGCAGCGCCCGGTGCAGACCGGTTCGGGTCGCGGCTTCCTCCAACGCGTCCAGCGCGATCAGCTCCAGGGCTTCGAACACCGGTGTGGTGGCCAGATGGCCCTGCGGCGTTGCGGCCTGTTCCACGGTGGGCCCCAGCAACGTCAACGGAAACGCCCGACCGACCCGGTCCACCGAGGGCATCAGCACGCCCATCACGGCACGTGGCCCGACGATGCCCGCCGGGACGGAAAACCGCCAGATCGGGGCGCTGAAATAGCACTCCTGCCAGCGGTCCCCCAACCCGATGCGCGCGCCAGGCAAGCTGCGTTGCAACCACGCGTCCCACGAGGTCACGATGGCGGACGGAAGGTCCAGGCGAAAGAAATCACCCTGCGTCGGCATCTTGCCGTAGGCTCCGAATGGTCCCAGCGTTCTCGGCCCCGCCATCAGAACGACTTCGGGCATTTGAAATCGGCAAACAGCGCCTGACTGAACGGGTTGTTGGACGATCCCAGTTGCAGGTCATAGACCGTGTTTCGCCCCCCCACCGAAAAGATCAGCTTGCGTCGGTCCGGCGAGGTTCCGGTGCGCAGGCTGGCGGAATCGAACAACCGGAACAGCGCCCATGGGCCGTCCCGTGTCATCTCGTTCTCGCCGCCCGACAGCTTGGGCGTCAGTGCGATGCGCGCGAATGGTGTGGAGCCGGGCCAGGCGATCTCGACCGGGCGGCGGCTGCCGCTCTGCTTCGCCTGCATGACGCTGCCGTGGATCTCCAGCACAACGCTATCGGAACTGATGCCAACCGGTGTGATCGGGAACTTGACCGACAGGGTCGGACCAGTCGGGAAGAACGTGTCACGGATCTGGGCTGCCCGCTGGAACTGCGCCAGCACCGCATCCGACACCCCAAGATCAGCCCCGGCGCCGGCTTTCCACTTCCAGGGGCTGCTCTGGGCGTTAACCAGGTCGCGCAGGTGGGTTGAGAAGAACCCGTCGATCAGCCCGCCCGGCGCAAACAGCCGTTCGAAATCCTGCAGGGCGACATCGGCCCGCGCGCCCCGGTTGAACGGATAGCGATCCCCCAGGGCCTGTTCGCAGAACGGCAACACGTTGGATTGCCACTCGGCGTTCAACTCGTTGCGGGTGCCCTTCACGCCGATGGCCGAAGAGCCGGTGGAGATCTGGGTCGACCAGCGCGGAATCGGATCGTGCAGCAATTCGGCAGCCGCCTTGAACCGGACGATGACAGAACTTTGCAGCACATTTCCGACCCCGCCGCCGGGCGCGATCTTGGTCAACTCCTGGTACACTTCGGTCAGAAGCCCGAGGTAGGCATCCAGCTGCGAGGCCTGCCCGTCGGGGCGGTCGACCGTCTTTTGAAGCCAGTCAAACCGATCCTCGACCGGGAAGCCGAGCGGTCGCGGCTCGGTGCCGCTGGAGGCCCCAACGCTTGCCTCGACGGCCTCCTTCAGGATTCTCTGCCGCGTGCTCAGCCCGCGACCTACCTGACGCAGAACGCTGCCGGCCAGCGATTCACCGGCGGCTTCGGCAGCCACGGTGCCATCCGACCCGCAGGGCACGGTCAACCGGGACTCGTTGGCCACCGCCGTCAACACATTGGCAATGGGGGAGGCTGCGTTGGACAGCACATTGGTGACTTCCACTGCCTTTTCGAGCGAGTCCAGCGGCACGATATCCAGATCGGCCAGGATCGCCTCGTAGCGGCCCGAGAAGTCGGTGTAGTAAAGCTGGAACACACCCGAAGTGGTCTTGATGGACTCGCCCTCGCTCAGCCCGGTGCCCCCCTCTTCGCCCATGACCCAACCTTCGCTGGCAAGGCGCTCGTTGATCTTCAGCGCTTCGGGAACAAAGACCTCGTGGAAGCCGCAGCGAGTGAATATGCCGTCGATCCCGTCCCCCAACGGCGCGCCCGAACTGCGCACCATGGCCCGCCCGATCATCGGGTTTTCGTCGGTCAGGCGCCACTTGGGCAGGCTGGTCACGGTGGGGCTGTTCATGATGCCGCTGTAGATCCGGTCGGATTGCGGCATCGCGGTCAGGATCTCGCGGACCGTGGCAATCAGGTGGCCGTTCAGATCCACCTTCTGCATCGGCTGATCAAGCATCGCCTCAAGGTGGCCCAGCAGGTCGAAACGCAACGCCTCGCGGGCGGCACCGGGATAGAGCCGCTCCCAGTCGCGGACCATCCAGTCCAGAACCTGATCACGGTTCATCGGCCCCTGCAGGCCAAGCATAAGGTAGATCTTCAACGCTTCGTACAATTGGTCGGGGTCGTTCATCGCCCCCTGCATCCGCTGGTCCAGCCGCAGCAGCAACCGGGGCAGCAGATGCTGGTTCAGCGCCGCGCGATAGGTCTGCGCGGCGGCATTGCCGATCAGGTCACCCTGATACAGGCCAAACCCCAGACGGGCGGGACGGGCGACGAACTGGGTCGTCGAATTTGTCGGCATGTCGCGAAGAATGTTCAGCGCCGGGATCACGGCGGGCAGGTCGGTGTCGCCAACCGGGTTGCCCGGGATCACCGCGGCGGCCTCCTGATAGGCGGCGACCTGCGTTTCGGCCTGCGCGATCAGTGCCTTGTTGCCTAGATAGCTGCGGGTCCAGAGCCCGCCGGTGATGACCACGGCCAGCACCGCGGCGGCAATGGCAATCCGCCGGGTCCAGCGATAGCGCCGCTCGACCTTGTCATCGACCGACACCAGCCCCGCCTCGGCAAAGACCACGGACTCGAACAATCGGGTCAGGAAATAGGACCGCCCGGTGCCCCGGCCACTGCCAATCGCTTGGCGCCCGATGCCGAAGGTCTCGGCCATGCCCAGCATCAGCCGGTCGATCGGGTTGCCCTCCTGGGTGCCCGAGGTGAAATACACCCCGCGCAGGATGTGGCGCTGCTCGTACCGGCTGTCGATAAAGACCTCCGCCAGGAAATCGCTGGCCACCTGCCGGACCGACGCCACCTGGCTGGTGAAGCCCGCCACGAGGCTGCGCCGCGCCGGGTCGGTCTCGGATTGCATCCGTTCCAGCAATTGCGCGTTCATCCGCTCCAGTAGGGTCGCGAACTCGGTGTCGAACTCCGACATCGGCGAGCGCTCGCCCTTGCTCTTGTCCAGCGGCAGGGTGAAGCCCCAGACCTGTTCGCGCTCTTCCTTGCCCAACGGTTCGAAGGTTTCGGCAAATCCGGCAATCAGGTCCGACTTGGTGAACAGCACATAGACCGGAAACCGCACCCCCAACTGCTCGCGCAGCTCGTTCAGGCGGCGGCGAATCGCAACCGCGTGGCCCTGCCGGGTCATTGCATCCTGCAACGACAGGTCGCTGAGGCTGATGGCAACGATGGCGCCGTTGATCGGCTGTCGGGTGCGGTATTTCTTCAGCAGCCGCAGAAAGCCCAGCCATGCCGCGTTGTCGGCGTCGGTGTTGCTTTCCTGCGTGGTATAGCGGCCGGCGGTGTCGATCATCACCGCGTCCTCGGTGAACCACCAGTCGCAGTTGCGGGTGCCGCCGACCCCGGCCAGCGATTCAACCCCGTCCTGTTCGGCCAGCGGGAACCGCAGCCCGGAATTGATGATCGCGGTGGTCTTTCCAGCGCCCGGCGGGCCGATCATCACGTACCACGGCAGTTCGTACAGGTGTCGCCGCCCCATCCCCGATTTGCGCAACCGGGTCATGGCGGTGCGCAGCTTGGTCTTCAGATCGTCCAGTTCCTCCTGCACGATCTCGTCGTCACCGGTGCCATCAGCCACCGACTCGACGATCTCTTCGGCCATGTCGCGGTCGCGCCGACGGCGGCGCAACGCAATGATCAGCATCCAGACCAGCGCGATCAGCCAGAACACCCCGACGACCACGGCCCGCCACAGCACCCCGGCAAATGGCTGCCAGTCTGCGCTGCCGATGAGCGGGCTGAAATACCAGAAACAGGCGCTGAGGATCAGCGTCACAAGCGATATGATGAAATAGGCGGAGCTGAGCACTCGGAGAACGGCTGACATCAGTTTTCGGTCCTCACCAGAAGCACTTCGATGCGGCGGTTCAAGGCCCGCCCCTCACGGGTCTCGTTGGTGGCAAGCGGTTGCTTGTCCGCCCGTCCCTCGGCCTTTACCCGCTTTGGGTCGTCCAGCTTTGGCGCGATCAGGGCGCGCACTGCCTCGGCCCGGTCCAGCGACAGTTCCATGTTGGACGCATAGCGCGAGGATTTGATCGGGATGGAATCGGAATGCCCGACCACCACCACCGGTCCGACTTCGTCGTTCAGGGCGACCGCAATCCGGGCGACCGGCCCCTTGAACTTGTCCTGCAACACGTTGGAGCCGGAACCGAACATGCCGGCCCCGGTCAGCCGAATGACGATGGTATTGGCATCGGTCGAGATCTCCACCAGCCCCTCGGTGATCTCGTCCTGCAGGAAGGCCTTGAATTTTTCCGGCACGGGCACCGCGACCGGCTTGGGCGGCGGCGCCTTGATGTCGATGACCGGGGTCAGCCCCGGCTCCAGTGCCGACAGCCGACCGGTCAGCGTATCGCTGGATCCGCCAAGCGCCCAACTGAGGCCAAGGTATCCCATTGTCAGGATCGCGGCGGCACTGCCAAGCCCGATCCACACCGGTCGCCAGGCAGACAGCGCCCGGATCGGAACCGAAACCCCCGGCCAATGCGGCGACAGGTCGTGCTCCAGCGGGCCACGTTGGGCCCGGATCAGACGCGCCAGCCCTGCCCTGACTTCCACATGCCGCGCCGCACCGCCCTGCTCGACCCGCAGTCGACCCTCGAACCCCAGCGACAGGCACATGTAGAGGAATTCGAGCATCTCGATCGAGTTCGACGGGTCACGCTCAAGCCGCGCCAACAGGTCATAGAACCGGTCGCCACCGACAACCTCGCGGTGGAAGGTGGCCACCATGGATTGCTGCGACCACGACGAGCTTTCGCCCCAGGGCGTATTCAGCACCACGTCGTCAATGGTGGCACAGATCGCATAGCGCGCGACCTTCACATCCTTGTCGTCACATCCCGCCTGCAAGGCACGGTTCTCGAACTCCCGCACCTCGCCGATGACGTTCTGGCGCAGCCGTTCCGGGTCGGCGTGCTGGGCGCGGTTGCTGATCCGGCTGACCAGCGCGAACAGCGGCGCACCACAGGCGACCAGCCGGTTCATTCCGGTGAACGACAATTGCAGCAGCGCCTCGCCATCGGCGCCCCCCGGGATGCCCTGCGCCCGCCGGGGCGCGGCGGCGGCCGGGATGCCATAGCCCAGATCGGCAGCAGCACCCGGCCGGGCAGGCCCGGCCTCGGGCACACCGGTCGGCGCTGCCGGTTGCGGGGGCGGCGGGGCGGTTTGCGGCGCATGGCTTGGCGCCACCGGTGGACGGCGCCCGCCCGGGTTGGGCCGGATCACGGTTCGGTCGCTGTCGTCCCGTTCCGAGAAAGGATCGTCGCTGCTCATCCTGTCTTCCCCATCATGCCCTTATCCCTGCCGGATCGCCCAAAGCTCCATCGACAGGCCCGGATAGGCCCCCGAAACATGCACCGCGATCCCGCCAGAGGTCGTCATCTTGCCCCAGTAGGGGCTTTCCCGGTCGAGTTCGAAATAGACGGACCCCGACGAATAGGGAATCTGCCGCGGGGCCACCGGCAGTGGCCGCAGGCCGATACCCGGCAACGCCGAATTGACCAGTTGGCGGATCTCTTCGACCGGGCCCACCTTGGACTGACCGCCAAAGTGGCGGCGCACGTTCTCCGCCGGGGCGTCAGAGGACACCGCCAGCACGAAACCGGCGGTCGAGATCAGCTTGCGGTCGGCGATCACACCCACCGAGATGCCGTATTTGCGCGGCTCCAGCGGGATCGACACGGCGTTCTGTTCCAGCACCGCAGACAGATACTTGCGCAGCTCTCGGATCACCGGAACGAAGCTGCCGGTCAGGTCGTGGTGCTGATAGGGCGGAAACTCTGGTGGGCGCATCTGTGGCGACGAGAAGGTCGCCAATTGCCCGGCAAGCGACACGCAATCGCGATACAATGCCGCCGGGTGCACGTTTTCCAGCGCCTGCATGTGGCGCACCACCGGCAGCATCGCGTTGATGTTCATCAGCAGCAGGAAGTCCTGGATCTCGGCCGAGCCCTTGGTGCCGCCCTGTGTCAGGCGCCCGGACAGTGCCGTCGCGCGGTGGTTCAGCAGCCCCTCCAACTCGCTCAGGAAACCATTGAGCGGCTCTGCCGCCCGCACATCCAGACAGGTCGGGATGAAGGCACTGTCCAGCACGACCTCCTGATCCGATTTCACCTCGACAATTCGCGCGATCGGAATCACCAGCCGGTCGGCCAGGTCATCCACCTCCAGCGCGAATTGCAGCCGCAGCTTGCCCACGGCCAGCGTGGCGGGCTTGCGACCGTTGCCCATCGTGTCGGTCACGTCCAGTTCGGCCGGGCGGAACCGCGCCGCCGACAGTTCGGCGCCGGACATATCGACCTCGACCGCGCCCTGCCGGCGCTGCGGCAGGCTCAGGTAGACGATGCAATCCTTGATTCCCGAGGGGACGTCCAGCGCAGGCGGGTGGTCTTCGGTGTCGGGCACCTGGAAGGCGGTGCCGTCCTGGGTCAGCCCCGAACACGACCGGATCGAGAACTGCCCGATCTTGAGAACGTCGCGGTCGATTTCCAGCGCCGACAGGCCCCAGCCATGCGGGATGATCCGCCGGGCCAGCCCACCAACCAGCCCCTCCATATAGCGATCGGCCTGCTGGAAGTGGTGCGGCTGCAGAAACAGCCCTTCCGTCCATAGAACCTTGCTTTGCCACGACATCAGCCGTCCCTGCCCTTCTTCATCCTGTATCCTTCAGCTTTTCCAGCTGTTCCTGGTAGGCGCGTGCGAATTCCCGGCTGAACAGATCATGAAAATCGTTCTGCGCCTGGTCCGCGATATCCGCATAGATCCGCTCGTAGGTCTCCCAATAGCGAGCCTTGCGGCCCTTCAGCAGGTCACCCAACCCGCCCGCACTGCTGATCTGCCCTTCCAGTTCGTCCGGCGCCAGCTTGGCCAGAACGCCCTTCAGGGCCGCCTCCATGCCGGTCATCATCGCCACCTCGTGGGCCTTGATGTCCTGCAATGCCTGTTCGGCGGCGTCCTCGGCGGCCAGGTATCCGCGGGCTGGAGGCTGGAACATCACCTGTACCGCCTGTTCTGGTGTCACCGAGAATTTCAGCGGGTTGTTGCCACTGGCGGCGATCCGGGTCTGGTCGATCCTGAATTCCGACTTGATCGAGGTCCGTGTCATCAGGATCTCGCGCATGCCGTGAATCATGATCCGCAACACGTTGCCAAGCCGAGTCATCGTCGGCTGGATCTCGTCCGGTGCGATCTCGCCCTTCGTCAACCCCGCAGCCTGCAACAGAGCCTGAACCGCAGCGCCATCGCCACCCGCAGAGGCAGATACAGCAGGCGTCGGAGCGGCCGCCTCGACCAACGGAACTTGCGGCGGAGGCGCTTGCGGCGGAGGATCTACCGGGGCCGGGGTTGCAACCTGCGCAACCTCGGCAACCGGTACCGGCACGTCGCCAGCCAGCGGGGCATCGTCAGCCTGCGGCGCAAGTCCGAAATCATCGTCTTCCGGGATGAACGCCGCTCCGCCGGTTGCCGGCGGGCCTTCGAAAGGTTCCTCGAAAGGATCGTCTGACAGCGGGTCGAGCGGGATCGGGTCCGCTGGCGGCGGGACCTGGGCCACCGGAGGGGCCGCGGAACTGGCAGGCAGGCTCAGGTCCCAGTCGTCCGGGATCGCCTCCGATACCGCCCGCGGCAATTGCATGTGATCCTGCATGGACGGGGAATGCAGCGACTGGCTGGCGCCCATGCTGTCGTCCGGGTTGGCGACCTGTCCGAACATGTCGTCGGGATCGTCCTCCAGCGGCGGCAACAGCCCGTCCTCGCCCAGTTGCGGGCGCTGCACCCCTGATGGGCCGACCGGGCTGGCGGCTTCGCCCAGAAGATCATCGAGGAAATCCGTGCCAGACCCCGGCCCGTCAAGCAGCCCCATCAGGTCGGTGTCGGCATGCGATCCACTCGGCGCCACCGGACCGGCCCCCACTGGCCCGGGCAAACCCGCAAGCGCATCGGTCGGCTGGCCCTGAGAGATTCCAACCTCCAGCTCGTAACTGCCAATGCACAGGATATCCCCATCGTTGAGCGGCGTCGGCACGCGGCCCAGCGGGATTTTTCCATAGTTCAGGAACGTGCCGTTGGTGGACAGGTCGATCACCACGACATTGCCGTTCTGATCCTCGATCGCACAGTGATGCGACGAGACCACGCGATCCGGGTCCGGCAAGACAAGGTCGTTGTCGTTGGCCCGCCCGATGGTCATAGACGCGCCCATCATCGTCACCGGGCGCCCGTCGCCCGGAATGGTGCCCGTAGACTGGAATTTCACGACGATGGTCATTTCAAATCATCCACCTGTCAGAACCGTGACGGCGCAGGGCGGAATGATCGTTCCACCCATCCCGCACAGGCCCGTCACCCGGGCCGCCGGCATGTTGCCTATCAGGACCGTGAACGAGCCCATCGCGATCGGGTGCGGGGTCGGCACCGGAATACCGGGTGGCGGCGGTGTCATGCCCATGCAGATATCGCCCACCCGTGCCGCCGGCAGGTTCATGACCAGCACCGTCGGCATGCACGGCGGCAGGATCGGCAACGGTGCGCCGAGCGTACAGACGCCGATATGCATGTCCGATACCCGTGCCTGCGGAAAGCTCATGCGCCGCCTCCGTCGTTTGTGGCACCAGTGGCGGCAATGCGGCCGCTGCCACCCCGCGCGATGTCCAGCGCCCGGTCCAACATCACCTGCGCTGCCGCCATGATATCGCCGCCCACGGCCTGCATCGCGCTGACATTCATTCCAAGCGCCATCGCCGAACAGGCTCCCGGGGGCGCGTCGTGCACATTCAAGTCACCCGGCCCAAGCGTGCCGTCGGCAAAGACGGCGATGGAGGCACAATCGGATGTCGGGTCGCCGATGTCCGCGGCATCCAGCGCGACCTTGGCAGCCTGCCGGGTGTCTTCGCCGGGGCGAAAGACCCAGGCCTCGGCCGCGCTCAACGCCGGGGTCGGCTCGGCCTCGGGGCCGATCACGTCCCGCGCGGCCAGGCAGGCCCACCAGGCACATTCACGCGGCGGCAGCGACACCGCCATCAGCTTCAGCATGTCCACGAGAGCCCCAGCCTGGGAAAGCTCTGCCAACACTGCGGGCACCGAGGCCGACGCCGGCCCGCTCAACGGGGTCTCCAGCCGGATATTGGTTTGCGCCAGAAGCCGCGCTGCCGGTTGCTGCGGGATTTTCTTCATGCCTTCGAAACGGGTGTCCATATCTGCCATCAGTTGATCTTTACCAGTCCGCCCTGCAGGACAAGCATCGCCCCGCCAGAGACCTTGGACATGATACCTCCCTTGGCCTCGAACTGCATCTGGCCCTCGATCTTGACCATGGGCGAGACGATCGAGACCTCCTGCGGGGTCATCTTGATCGTGCTTCCGCCACAGGTCAGCTTGATTTCCTGCATCGCCGTCATCGCGATCTTTCCCAGCGAGACATCGAGCTTGTAGTTGCCCTTTTGCACCGTGGTGGCATGGTTCTGGCCAATCGTTTCGGTTCGGTTGTTGTTGACCTTCAGCGTCTGGTTGCCCGGCCCGTTCGAACCGAAGCCCACTTTCAGGGTGTCATGATGGCCGACCTCTTCGGTACGGTCGTTGTAGACATCAAGGGCCATGTCCCCCTTCTTCTTGCGGCCATGGCCGATCTTGAGCTTGTAGTCATTGCCGACCTCTTCCTCACGATCCTCGTAGACCTCGTGCTTGAGGTTGCCCTTGGCGGTCTTCTCGAAACCCACGGTGATGTGAGCGTTGTTCTTGACGACCTGCTTGTAGTCCCGTTCGGCCTGGAAATAGACCTCTTCCTTGTCCTTGAGATCCTCGAACCTCATCTCGTTGAAGCCTTGTCCGCCCTTCGAAGAATTCGACTTGATGCCCGACTGTGTCTGGTTGGCCGGCAATGCATAGGGAGGCATGGTATCGGCGTTGTAGAGCATTCCGATCACCAGCGGCCGGTCAGGATCACCCTCTTCGAACTGGACGACGACCTCCTGGCCAATCCGGGGAATGGCAATTGCCCCCCAGCCCTTGCCCGTCCAGGGCATCATGCAACGCACCCAGCAGGTCGACTTGTCGTCCGAACCGCCAAACCTGTCCCAATGGAACTGGATCCGCACCCGGCCATACTTGTCGGTATGGATCTCTTCGCCTTCCGGGCCGGTCACGATCGCGGTGTGGATGCCGGCGATTTCGGGCCAGGGGGTGACTGGCGCCGGGCGATATTTTTCCTGGCTCGGAATGGCGCGCACGACCACCTGGTAGGGGTCGCTATCCCCGCCACCGGTTGTCCGCGGCAACAGGTCCAGCGAAACCTCGGTGCCCACCCGGTTCAGATCTTCGTCATTGAGGCGGAAGTAATGCGTGGTTTCGATGGCCAGCAGGTCATCGCCTTCCTGCGTCCGGGGGTGATCTTTCACCGAAAACGTGCCGCCAACCTCAAGGTTCGACACCAGCCCGGTTCCAATCCATGTTTCATGCCGGACGGAACGTTCCTCCATCTGGATGCGCGCATAGCGTTCGCCGCCCCCGGCCGCCGAGTAGTGGCCGGGGGTGTCGTAGATCTCCATGTCCTTCAGGTCGTGGTTACCCTTGGGAACGGCCTTCACACTCTCAAGGTTGGCACGCGGGGTCTCGAAATTGAAATCACTCAGCGTGACCTTGCCCGTGGTGGCAGAGGTGTCCCGCCTCCAATCGTAAAGGTGTTCGAAGTCCCGTCGATTGCCGACTGCCAGCTGCATAAAGGCGATCTCGGACGTGCCGGAGACCGGTCCCTGAGACCCGGAATCGTCAACCAGCACCAACTTTTCGGTGTTGGCCTCGTGATCGAGGTAATAGCAGATACCTTCCTCTTCCATCAGCCGATGCAGGAAATCCAGATCGGTTTCACGGTACTGGACGCAGATGATCCGCTCCGGATAGGTGTCGCTCAACTTGTCGTCGTAGGTGATCCCGTAGTCGCCAAGGATCTCCTTGATGATATCGGCTGCCGTCATGTTCTGATAGATCCGGCAATCTCGGGACAAGCTCAGGAACCACAATTTTGGCCGGATCTCGGCCGCGTAATGGGCAACGCCACCGTTCACCGACAGGAACCGCGCCTCGACGCAGGTTCCCTTGAAGCTCCGTTCGCGCATCCCGGACTCCAACCGTTCAGGACCAGCGGGCACCCTTGCCACAAGCTCCATCGGCTGACCGACAAAATCGTTCAGGTTGATGCTGTCATCGTCGGAAATGAACTCAATCTCGGTGATCGCTGGCCGATTGAAGGCTTCCACCGATTTCATGGCAATCAGGACAGCCGAATGATTGGCCGGGACGGATTTCATCCAGATCGGGAAGTCTTCGACCAGATTCATATCAATAGTCATGCGTAAATCATTCCCTGAAGATATCGGAGTCTATACCCGATCGCGCTGTTCCTCCAAATCCGCTGATCGGTCGAGGGACCCGTCCGCGATCCGGGGGCCAGAAACTGTCGCCCCCGGACTCGTGGCGGTCAACCGAAATCATATGTGAATTCGCCGCCCGCCGCGTCCACCGACACGCCCTTGACCTCCTGCTCGGTCATCATGCGGCGCAGGAACTCGGCCGAAACCTCGGGCAGCATGGTGTTGGTGACGATCGCGTCGATCATGCGGCCCCCCGATTCCAGCTCCTGGCACCGATCGACAATCGTGTCGACCACCGCGTCGGTATAGGTGAACGGCACCCCGTGCGACTGCTCCACCCGCTTCTTGATGCGGTTCAACTGCAACACGGTGATCTTGCCGATCATATCCGGGCTGAGCGGATAATACGGGATCGTCACCAACCGCCCCAGAAGCGCGGCCGGGAAGATCTTCAACAACGGATCGCGCAGCGCCTTGGCGATGCCCTCGGGTTCCGGCATCAGATCCGGGTCCGCGCACATGTCCATGATCATGTCCGAGCCCGCGTTCGAGGTCAGCAGGATCAGCGTGTTGCGGAAATCGATCATCCGGCCCTCGCCATCCTCCATCCGCCCCTTGTCAAAGACCTGGAAGAACAGTTCGTGCACATCCGGGTGGGCCTTTTCGACCTCGTCCAGCAGCACCACCGAATAGGGTTTGCGCCGCACCGCCTCGGTCAGCACGCCGCCCTCGCCATAACCGACATACCCCGGAGGCGCGCCCTTCAGGCTGCTGACCGTGTGGGCCTCCTGGTATTCGGACATGTTGATCGTGATGACGTTGTGTTCGCCGCCATACAGCACTTCGGCCAGCGCCAGCGCGGTCTCGGTCTTGCCGACGCCGGAGGTGCCCGCCAGCATGAAGACCCCGATGGGTTTGGACGGGTTGTCCAGCCCCGCCCGGCTGGTCTGGATACGCTTGGCGATCATCTGCATCGCATGATCCTGGCCGATCACCCGCTTGCCCAGATGCTCCTCCAGGTTCAGCACGGTCTGCAGCTCGTTGCGCACCATGCGCCCGACCGGAATACCGGTCCAGTCGCCGATGACGCTGGCGACGGCCTGCGCATCCACGATGGGCAGGATCAGCGGGTTTTCACCCTGAAGCTCCTCCAGTTCCGTGTTCTTGGCGCGCAACTGCGTGATCAGGTCGGCGCGCTCCTCGACGCTCAGCGGGCTCGCTTCGGCCGAGGCCTCGTCCGTCGCCTCGACCGGCACGCCGCCCTCGCGCAACTTGGCTCGCAGGTCCAGGATCTCCGCCACCACGACCTTTTCGGCCTGCCAGCGTTCATCCAACTGTGCAAGACGCGCCTCTTCCTCTGTCTTCAGCGCGGAAATCGTCGCCCGCCGTTCGGTCACGTCGTAGCCAGCGGTTTCGTCGCGCTCGATGATCTCCAGTTCGGTGGTCAGGGCATCGATCCGCTTGCGGCTGTCGTCTACTTCAGCAGGCACGGCATGCTGGCTGACGGCCACCCGCGCGCAGGCGGTATCCAGCACGCTGACCGATTTGTCCGGCAATTGCCGCGCCGGGATATACCGCGCAGACAGGCTTACCGCCGCTTCGATGCCCTCGTCCAGCACCTGCACCTTGTGGTGCTTTTCAAGCATCGAGGCGATCCCACGCATCATCAGGACGGCCTTGGGAACCGACGGTTCGTCGACCTGCACCACCTGGAAACGCCGGGTCAGGGCGGGGTCCTTCTCGATATGTTTCTTGTACTCCGCCCAGGTCGTGGCGCCGATGGTGCGCAGGGTACCGCGCGCCAGCGCAGGCTTGAGCAGGTTGGCCGCGTCGCCGGTGCCCGCCGCACCGCCCGCGCCAACCAGCGTGTGGGTCTCGTCCACGAACATGATGATCGGATGGGTGCTGGCCTGAACCTCTTCGATGACCGATTTCAGACGGTTTTCGAATTCGCCTTTCATCGAGGCCCCGGCCTGCAACAGGCCGACATCCAGTGACAGGATCCGGGCATCCTTCAACGCCGGCGGCACGTCGCCCCGCGCGATCCGCTGGGCAAAGCCCTCGACCACCGCCGTCTTGCCCACCCCGGCCTCGCCGGTCAGGATCGGGTTGTTCTGGCGCCGCCGCATCAGCACATCGACAATCTGACGGATCTCGTCATCCCGGCCGACGATCGGGTCCATCTTGCCGCCCTGCGCCTGCTCGGTCATGTCGGTGCAATACAGCGCCAGCGCCTCTTCCTTGCCCATCGCGGCCGGAGACATCGCTCCGGAGGCCTCGCCCGGTGCCGCACCGCCGCCGGTGACCGAACCATCCTGCGGGCGCAGGTTGTCCTCGGGAGAGCCATCGACAATGGAGGGGAACGTCGCCGACAGGTCGTCGCCGCCGATCTTGCCGAATTCCTTCGAAATGCCGTGGAAGACGTGACGCAGCTCGGGCGTCTTGGTCAGGCCCAACACCAGGTGGCCGGTCCGCACCTGGTTGGAATTGTACATCAGCGAGCCATAGACCCAGGCCCGTTCCATCGCGTTCTCAAGATGCGCCGACAGGTCGCTTATCGAGCTTGCGCCGCGCGGCAGGGCATCCAGCGCCTTCTGCATGTCGGAGGCGATCCGCGACGGATCGAGGTCGTAGTGCTGGATGATCCGGTGCACATCACTGTCCGGCAATTGCAGGATCTGGGCGAACCAATGCACGATTTCAACATACGGGTTGCCCCGCATCTTGCAAAAGACCGTCGCACCTTCGACCGCCTTGTACCCGACCTCGTTGAGCTTACCGAACAATGCAACGCGACTTATCTCTGACATCGTATTCCCTTCCCTAAAATTCCTCGTCCGGCCATCATGCGGCCTGCCGTCCCGTCGTTTGCGGCGAGACATACAGATCGTCCGCATCCCTCCCGTCCGGTCGTTGTCCAATCCAGCTTGTCAGCCCCAGCCGGGTGTCGCCGCCCAGCTGCGCCTCCGGCACGTCGTCGGCCTTCAGGACCAGGTTCAGATCCCAGTCCAGCGTGTCACCGACATAGTTTCGCACAATTGCCGTCAGCCGCTCCAGCGACGCGCCGCCCGGCAACAGCCGTTCGTAGTCCGCCCGACCCAGCGGCCCGACCGACAGGCGGAACTTGGCCGCGCGCGACCAGACCTGCGATCCGACGTTGGTGCCCTGGCCAAGCCCGACGGCGCCCCCCAGGTGCCATTGGTCATCCGGCTCCAGTTCCAGCCAGCAACCGACGAACTCCCGCATACCGACCGGTGCCGAAAAGAACCCCGACAACATCGCGACCAACCCCTCGGGCGAGCGCGGACCAGCGGCGAGCGCCCCGGCAAAATGGCGCTTGGCCAGGTCGGGCATCGCATCGCGCTGGCGCAATTCCCGACCGTGATATCCTGCCAGTGCGGCCACCTTTGTTTCGACCCGCGCGTCCTCTCCACGGTCGAAGCTGGGCGCCGGTTGACCGGTCTTCCAGGCACGAAACAACAGCGTCGCCAACCGATGGGTCAGCATGTCGGCAAAGGCCACAAAGGTCCGGTCGCGCTCGTTGACCAGCCGGTCGCGGGCGAACTCGGTCAGGTGCAGCGGCAGCGGACCGTTCGGCCCGAACATCCCGAAGAACCGGTTGGTCAGCACGCCGGGAACCCCGTCCTTGGGCGGGACAAACCCCGACAGGGTCGACGGCGGATAGGCCAGGCTCGGTTCTTGTGCGATCCGGACAGTGTCTTCGTTCGGGCGTTGCGTCACGCCAAGTGGCCGGCCCTGCGAGCCGGCGGATTCCACGATGCGCATGGCCAGAAAGACGTGGTAATTCCACGGCTGTTCCTCCAGCCCCGCAAGGTGGTTCAGATGATCCGGCCGAGGCCCGTGTCCGGACGCCATCGTTTCAGCTCCCCTCGCTGTTGGCTGCAGATTGCCGTTTCGGTGAACGAATTGATCGAGACCTGCTTGCGGAAGAACCGCTCCAGCACCGCCCCCAGCAAGTAGACACTGGTGCCTTCGAAAAAGCTCTCGTCGAAGGTGACGGTGACCTCCAGGCCGCGCACCGCGGTCGACAGCACCTCGTCGCGCATCCGCCGGACGATGGGCCGACTGGAGACATCGATGATCCCCTCCAGTTGCTGGCGGTGCGTCCTGTCGCCGTCGGGCGCATAGATGCCGACCATTTCGCGCAGGGCGGCGGCGGCACTGCCCGTCTCGGTGTCGGCGATCGACAGGTGGTTCAGGCTGAGATGACTGATCAGCCGCCAGGCGGTATCGCCTTGGGCAAACGTCGGGCGCGGACGCGTTGGCGACACGGGCGTCGTGATCGACCGCACCGGCCCGCCATCGGGCAGGTGAAAGGTATCGGGCGCACCGGTACTCAGCAGCATCGGCAGGTCGCGGTTGGTGACCATCGCCCGCACCGCCAGTTGGCTCAGGTCCGACCGGTAGGGCGCATTGTCGGCATCGACCAGCGACAGATAGGTCTCCGAGCCCAGATAGCTGGTCCGCCCGCCGCGCAGGCGTTCCTTTTCCGTTCGCTGCCGCATCTTGCGGCTGATCGTATAGAAACTCCGTCCGCCCTCACCATAGGGCGTCAGATCGTCGGCGGAATAGAACGGGCGAAACGGTATATCCGCCTCGCCTTCGGAGTTGATGCCGATGACGTCCTCGATGGCATAGATCTCGAAATCCAGCGGTGCTGTTCGGTCCACCACCACGTGCTGTTCGTAATCCCGCGTGGTCACATGCACCCGGTCACAGCGCTTGGGAAACAGGTTGACCGCCGGCACACAGTTCAGCTGGAACGCCGCGGGCTTGATCGCGGGGGCCACCTCTGGCCGGCCATCGCGCAGCAGCAGATACAGGTCGACCTCGGAACCTTCGCTGCGCATCAGCGCCGGCGACAGCCCCGTCACATCCGAAAAGAAGAACCGCTGCGGCATGGCAAAGTATTCCTGCAGCAGCCGATAACCATCGAACGAGGGCCGCGGCGTCGGCAACAACGCCTCGTCGCGCCCGAAGCCGCGCTGTTCGACACCGCCTTGCAACCGCAGCGCCCAGTCGGCGCGGCGGTCCGTCGAACTGGCCACCACCGCAGTCACCTCGGTGTTCAGCAGTTCCAGCACCTGCCAGCTTTCGCGCCCCTGCCCGCCCAGGAACAGCGACAACCGGTCCAGCCCCAACTCGTTCAGCGGCATGTCGCCATGGCGCTTCAGCCGCAGTCGGATCCCCGCCCGCGCCTCGACCCCATCCGCGACACCGGCAGCAACCAGCGCACCGCGCCCGTCGATATACTCGGCCTCCGAAATCAGGACCGGCCAGAGCGTCAGATCGTTGCCGGTGCGATAGATGCAGGGCGCGCTGGCGCCATCGGGCGAGATCGAGCGCAGTTGCGTGCCCCGGTTCACCACGAAGCCGTCGACCAGCGCCGCATTGTCGAAATCGGGCTGAAGCTGTGCGACCATCATCGATGGGGTCGGCGACAGGTAGTGCGGATAGAGGATCTCCAACAGGTTGCTGGTAAAGTTCGGGTATTGCAGCTCCAGCTCCAGCTGGACCCGGGCCGACAGGAAAGCGCTGCCTTCAAGCAGCCGTTCGACATAGGGGTCGATGACCTCCAGCCCGTCCATCCCCAGCCGCGCGGCGATCTTGGGATAGGACTCGGCAAAATCCCCGCCCATCTCCCTGAGATAGGCAAGTTCGGATTCATAGTGGCGAAGCAGGCGGGAATCCATTCTGCGTCAGGCCTCCTGCTCGAGGCTCAGGTGCCCTGTGGTCAGGTCCACTTCCGAGCGCAGGTACAGCTCCAGCGGCACCGGTTGGGCCCACATGTCCGCATGGATATCGAAAAAGACCGACGTGCCGACGGCGTTGTCCTCGCTGCGAAGGCGCACTTCCAGCGAGCTTTCGCGGATCCGTGGCTCGAACAAGGTTATCGATTCCGCGATGGAGCGACGGATAACCTCGGTGCGGCGCGATGTGGAACTGTCTCCGGCAACCGGGCTGACGCCATAGTTCAGCACCGACCGGTAGGCGTTGGGAAACGTGTCTTCGTCGATCTCGGCCTCGTTGTTGGTTGTGTTCAAGAGCCACGACAGGTCGCGCTGCAAGATCGTGCGCAGTCGGCGAATGTCGATGACCCGCTGGTCGCGACCCTCGGTCGCCTGCCCGGGCGCGTCGTCGGTCAGCCGGTCCAGAAGCGACGGTTGCAGGCGTTCCTCGATGGTCTTGTCGGCCATCGTGCTATCCTTCGTCCGCGGCCTCGGCCAGATCGAACTGCAGGTTGCGCAGATCCATCAGCGCCATGTCGCCAGTATCGGTGGCCAGCAGGCGTTGGCCGACGCCGACGAAGGTTTCGCCACCGGCGTCCACCCAGGCCGTGCTCTTGGCCAGCTTGGCGGCACCGTCGCCGGTTTCGGTGGTGCCGGCATACCGGGTCGGAATGAAGGCCGTGACCTCGCCGCCGTTGCGCAGCGTGATGCTTGCGCCGGTCCAGATCGCATCCCGCAGGTCCGTCGGTTCGTCGATCCGGATCACGGCAATCGCCTCGAAGGGCATCCAGAAATAGCGGCCATTGACCACCACTTCCAGCACCGGGCCCAGCCGCATGTCGGCATCCGCGATCCACTCGAACCGCGTGCCGTTCATCGTGCCCGGGGTGGCCGGGGCGATCTCGAATGCCTTGTCGCGCAGGCTGGCGGCCTTGTCGGTACGCCCGGCAGCCAGTGCCTTCAGCGCCTCGATCAACAGGGCGATCCACTCGTTGGGTTCGCCAAATACCAGCGGCTCCCGTTCGCCGGTGAAGACCTTTTCGCGGAACACCTCGCAGCGGATGCACTCACGATAGGCCTGCGCCATCGGCAGCGCCTCTTCGTCCATCGTGGCGCAGAGTTTCAACTGGGTGATCGCGCGCTTCCAGTCGCCCATCGCACAGAGCAGCTGGAACAGGAATATCCTCAGTTTCGGGTCCGCCGGATTGGCCTTTACCGCATCCTGCAGCGCCGACAAGGCGCCGGCCAGATCGTTTGCCTGAAGGAGGTCGCGTGCGCGGGTATCCAATGGCCGTTCTCCCGAATGTCGTTGTGAAAATGGCCCCCCCGGCCTTGTGACCGGAGGTACCGATGTCAGGTCGTATGGTCAGACAGCAACGTTGGCGGCGATGTCCCACTTGAATTCCGGCTTCGCACCTTCGCCGCCTTCAGCCGTCTGCTCGGTATAGAGCACTCCGGCCTTGGCGAAATTCAACGTGATGTTTTCGGTCAGCTTGTCTTCGCCGCCAGATCCGCCGGTCGACACGGAGGTGACCAGCACCTTTTCCATCGTGATCTTGATGTACTCGAGCGGCGTCTTACCGGCCTTGCGAACGGTCAGGACCGCCTTGGGGAAGTGATCGCCGTTGGCGCAATACAGCATCAGGATCGGCGAAGACTTGTCGATCCACTTGGTGACACTGATGTCCTGGAAGTTCGCCTTGCCGGCACCGCCGCCGCCGCCAACGTGGAACGACCCTGACTGGGAGATCCCCCACGCCCAGGCGAGCACATCGATACCGCCCTTGTCCTTGAAAGTCTTATCCTGTGTCTCACCGGAAATCTCGCCCTCGATCTCGAGGAACATGTCAACAGCCATAGCGCTTTCTCCTTAAATTGCGGCGGAAGACCCCGCCTGTTTTTGTGGCCGGGCGCCAGGCCGGTGGCGCCCGATCCGTGAATTAACCTTTTTCAGACGGCAGCTTGGACACCAGTCGCAGAGAGACCGTGAGGCCTTCCAACTGGTAATGCGGCCGAAGGAAAAACTGGGACGTATAGTACCCCGGGTTGCCCTCGACCTCTTCCACCACGACGTCGGCGGCGGTCAGGGGCTTCATGGCCTTCGTCGCCTCGGACGAATGCGCCGGGTTGTGATCGACATAGTCGTCGATCCACTTTTTCAGCCAGATCTGCATGTCGTCCCGGCTCTTGAAGGAGCCGATCTTGTCGTAGACCATCTTCTTCAGATAATGGGCAAACCGGCAGGTGGCGAACAGATACGGCAGCCGCGCGGCCAGATTGGCGTTGGCGGTTGCGTCCGGGTCGTCGTATTCGGCTGGGTTGTGCAGCGACTGGGCACCGATGAACGCGGCCAGATCCGTGTTCTTGCGGTGCAGCAATGGCATCATGCCGGCTTTCGACAGTTCAGCCTCGCGCCGGTCCGAAATCGCGATCTCGGTCGGGCACTTCATGTCCACACCGCCGTCATCGGTGGGGAAGGTATGGGTCGGCAGACCCTCGACCGTGCCGCCGGATTCGACCCCGCGGATACGGCTGCACCAGCCATACTCCTTGAACGACCGGGTGATGTTGGTCGCCATGGCATAGGCCGAGTTGACCCAGGTGAAGTACTCGGATTCGGCGTTTCCGGTGTCTTCCTCGAAGGCGAACTCCTCCACCGGATCGCCCTTGGCACCATAGGGCTGGCGGCCCAGGAAGCGCGGCATCGCAAGGCCGATATACTTGCTGTCCTCGCTGTCGCGCAGGCTGCGCCAACCGGCATATTCCGGCGTCTGGAAGATCTTGGTCAAGTCCCGCGGGTTGGACAGCTCCTGCCAGCTTTCGAACTGCATCAACGAGGGATCGCCGCCAGTGATGAAGGGCGCATGGGAGGCGGCCGCGATCTTGGCCATTCCGCCCAGCAGCTCGACGTCGGGCGGGCTGTGGTTGAAGTGGTAGTCACCGACAAGGCACCCGTAGGGCTCGCCGCCGAACTGTCCGTATTCCTCTTCGTACAGCTTCTTGAAGATCGGAGACTGATCCCAGGCCGTCCCCTTGTACTTGCGCAGGGTCTTGTGGAGATCCTTCTTGGAGATGTTCATCACCCGGATCTTCAGCATCTCGTCGGTTTCGGTGTTGTTCACCAGGTGATGCAACCCGCGCCAGGCACCTTCGAGCTGCTGGAACTCTTCGTTGTGCAGGATCTGGTTGATCTGGTCTGTCAGCTTCTTGTCGATTTCCGCGATCATCGATTCCATGGACAACAGAACGTCGTCCGAAATCAGAGCTGCATTTTCGAGCGCCTGCTGCGCGAGGGTCTTGACCGCAGTCTCGACGGCGGATTTCGCCGTGTCGGTGCGGGGCCGGAACTCCTGCTGCAGCAAAGACGCGAAATCGGATTCCGTGCTCTCTGTCGCGGCTGCACCGGCGGCGGCTTCTGTCGCTTCTTCGGCCATGATTTACTCCTTGTCCTCGCTGTCGCCATCCTCGGCCGCGGGCTGCGCCGCGAGCGATTGCATGAGCGCCGGATCGGCCATGACCTTGGCCAGAAGATCCTCGGCGCCGGGCTTGCCGTCCATGTAGGTCATCAGGTTGGACAGCTCCTTGCGGGCATCCAGCAGGGACTTCAGCGGCGCGACCTTCTCGGCAATCGCGGCAGGGGTGAAATCGTCCATGCTTTCAAAGGTCAGGTCGACCGACAGGTTGCCTTCACCGGTCAGGGTGTTGGGCACGGTAAACGCCGCCCGCGGCTTCATCGCCTTCATCCGATCATCGAAATTGTCGACGTCGATTTCAAGGAACTTGCGGTCTGCGATGCCGGGCTGCGCCACTTCGGACTTGCCGGCCAGATCGGACATGACCCCCATGACAAACGGAAGCTGGACCTTCTTTTCGGCACCATACAATTCGACATCATACTCGATCTGTACCCTTGGCGCCCGATTGCGGGCGATAAATTTCTGTGAACTGGACATTGCGGTCTCCCTTCAATTCCGGCCCGACGCCAATGGCGACGGACATCTTTTCTTGTTCAGTTGTCTTCGCCGGTCGCGCCACCGATATGGGTGACGTTTTCCAGCGCCATCGGCGCCAGGTCATTGACGATGGTCATGAAGTCGGCGCCAACCAATCGCTTGGCCCGATTGAGGAAAATAGGGACCGGGCTGGAAGGCTCGGTTCTGGCATAAAACTCGATAATACGATCCAGCGCCGTCAGGACGTCGCGGGACGATGAAATGGTACCAACGCCGGCCTGAACCGGCTGAGCAGGCTGTCCGTCGTCCGAAGCGCCGTCGTCGGACAGGGGGTCGGCCTCTTCGGGGACACCGATCTCCTGAGCGAACCGGGACACGATCCGGCCGATGGTCTTTTTCAGATCCCCCAGGTCAGGACCGTATCCGGGGATCTTTTCGTCAAACACCGCGTCGATTGCGTTGATGTCGTCCGCGGCCTGACGCGCCGCCTCGAACATCCCCGCCAGAATCTCGGGGTCGGTGTCCTTGAAGGCCGCCGAGGCAGACGCCGCGTCGGGTGTGTCAGCGTCCTCTTCGGCGGGCAGTTCCCCGTCCAGCACCATCAGGTCACGCATCGTGATCCGGCCAAACGAGTGGCTCTGGGTCATTGGCGTCGACCGCAAGGCCGACAGGATGGTCTCCGAGTCGGTCAAGCCGCGCACAGCATTCACCCGCATCGTCGGGTCGTTGTCGTCATCCGCATCCAGTTGCGGATGACAGCTGTCCCAGTAATCGCTCAGGCAGCCACGGATATAGGCCACCGGACCGGCAAACCCGGTCAGCCCGTTACGGCGCAGTTCGGCATGCGCAAGGTACACCGCGGCCCTGATATCATGGCTGCGTTCCAACACCGCGCCGGCCTTGCGAATGATGTCGACATAGTCTGGCTCTTCTGCTGCAACGATCTCGTTACCGCGCTGGCGTTCCTCGCCGGGCTGGGCGGCGATCTCCAGCGCAGTGAACGCCGGATCGTACTCCAGATTCTCCCCGCTGGGAGCCTCGCCGCCAAGATTCGTAAGTTCCAAGGTCACAATAATTATCTCCTGCGCTGACCACTTAAATGTACTGGTAGCGCCCAACAGGAATCACGGTAGCAGAACCAACTCACAAATCCATGGTTTATTTCCTTCGCGTCACTTCTTTCCAGATGCCCCCTTGACCGGATGGCTGACAGCCCGTCTTCTGAACGAAACGTGGGGACAGGAGAGCCGGAATGACACTTCCAGATTGCTGGATTCGCACTGCCGCAACCGCCATATTTGCGATTGGCATTGGGCACTTGGCCCATGCGCAGGACCAGACCGGTTCGGGGCGGTTGGAGGTCGAGTTGAACAAGTTCGAACCCGGAGACGCCGGAGGGTGCAAGACGTTTTTCCTGTTTCGGAACCAGTCTGGCATGACCCTTGAGGCCTTCGAGATGTCCCTTGCGGTGCTCGACGGCGCGGGTGTGATAGACCAGCTTCTGACCATCGATGCAGCGCCTTTGCCGATTGCCCGAACGACCCTGAAACTCTTCGAGATCCCCGACATCGACTGCACCGACGTCTCGGAAGTGTTGCTGCACGAAATGACTGCGTGCACCCCGCAGAACGCGGAGCCGATGGATTGTTTCGAGATAATGGATCTGGCGTCCAAGACCCCCGCCAGGTTCTCGAAATAGATCATGGGCGACCTGCTCTCGACAGTACAACGTGGCGGTCCGATCGTCTGGCTGCTGATCGCGCTGTCCCTGGCATCGCTGGCGCTGATTGTCGTCAAGGTCCTGCAACTGCGCGGCGTGCTGGCGGGGGGCGACGTTCGCGACAAGGCGTATGCCGCCTGGGCTGACGGCGACCGCACGGGGGCGTCGAACATGATCGCGTCCGGGGTCACGCCCGTGGACCGTGTCCTGACCGCGACCATGCAGGGCTTGCTGGCCCACAGATCGCGCGCCGCCCTGACCAACGATCTGGAGTGGCGCGGCAACCAGGAGGTCGAAACCCTGGGGCGTCACATCCGCCTGCTGGAACTGGTCGCGATGATCAGCCCTCTGCTGGGGCTTCTCGGAACGGTGCTGGGCATGATCCAGTCGTTTCAGGAACTGGCGCTGGCCGAAGGGGCCGCCAATGCCTCGTTGCTGGCAGCGGGCATCTGGCAGGCGCTGCTGACGACGGCGGCCGGATTGATCGTCGCCATCCCCGCCGCCGTGGCCGCCAGCCTGCTGAGCGCACGGGTGGACCGGGTGGCCAGCGCAATGGAGGTTTCGGTCGGTCGGTTGATCGCGCTGGAGGACGACAGGGCCTGAGGCCGGGTCCATCACCGCCAGCCGAACCGAGACCCGCCGCATCGGAGGTGCAACGGACAATGCGTCTGAAACAACATGACTCGCCGGGAACCCCGATCTCGCTCGTGCCGATGATCGATGTCCTGATGATCATGCTTGTCTTTTTCATGGTCACCTCAACCTACCTGAACCTGCAGATGATCCCCGTCGCCCAGAGCACCGACGCCCCCCCCGATGCAGCCCCTGTCGGCGATACAACCTCCGGGGGAGGCAATGTCCTGATCCGGCTGGATGCTGACGGCGCGATGCGGGTTCGTGGACAACCGGTGTCGCCACAGGCGCTTGCCACGATGCTGTCGCAAACCTTGGCCGACAACCCGGCCACCAATGTCGTCGTCCTGCCGTCGGGCGGAGCCAGCACCCAGGCGTTGGTCGACCTGCTGGATGTCGTGACCACTGCTGGCGCCCAGCGTCTTCGGATCGTGCGGCTGGAGGGCGGGCAATGAAACTGGCCCGACGTCGGCGGCGCGACGGCCCGGAGCCGATCATTGCCCTGATCGACGTGGTGTTCTTTTTGCTGGTGTTCTCGATGCTGGTCGGGCGGATGGACGCCACCGCTCCGTTTGCGGTCACTCCGGCGACCTCCGCCACCGGATCGGAAATGCCGGGCGGCGGCGAGACGATCGCGATTGCCGCCGATGGCACCCTGGCGCTGAACGGTCAGGCAGCCGAGCGCGAGGCGCTGGTGGCGCAGATCGAAACCGCTCTGACCGCCGACCCGGACCGGTTGATCCGGGTCAACAGCCACCGGGAGGCCAACCTGCGCGACCTGCTGCCCCTGATCGCCCGGATCGAGGCCCTGGGCGCCCGCGACATTGTGCTGGTCGTGACGCCGGGCACACCATGACAGGGACCGGACCCAGATGGATAGCGGCGATCACCCTGTCGGTCGGAGTGCATGCGGCTGTTCTGGCGGGGCTGGCGCTGTCGCTGCGCCCGCGTGCGATGCCCCCCCAAAAGCCACCAACCTCCGAAGTCGAATTCGTCGCCCAGGAGGTTCGGCAGTCTCGCGCCGGACAGGAACAGCTCGCGTCCGCGCCAGTGGCCGGGCAGTCTGCCAGCGGTCCGGCGGTCGGCGCGCAGGATATCCGTGTCACCCGCCCCGCCGCCAGTCAGGTGACGTCCCCCAGGGCGGCAGAGGCAACACCTGGACCAAGGCCGCTGGCCGCGACCCCTGCCGCAGCGCCAAGCCTGTCCGATACACGGGTCGCAGCACCAAGACTGGCGGATGCCCCGCTCGCTGGCCCATCCCTGCCCGATGTGCCGGCGTCTGCCCCGGCGGCGGCCAATGTGCGCCTCGCCACCTCCGCGATTCCCGCAACCTTGGCCGCAGCATCGATCGTTGAGGACCGCGACCTGCCATCCACCAGCACGGCGGCCCTCGCCCAATCCGGCCCCGCATTGCCCGATCAGCCGCCCGCCGCACCCCAGCTTCTGGCCAACACCACAGACCCGGTACAACCTGTAGCCCAGGCCCCCAGCAGCCTCACCGTGCGGGAACAACGCCCCGGGTCGCTGGCCGTGGCGCTCCAGGCCTCCGACGCGCCGTTGATCACCACTGCCTCCCCTGCGGGCCAGAAATCAAGCGAACTGGCACCGGAACCCACTGCAGTCGCACCTGCCCTGACGGCATCGGGCCCAGCGCCCCTGGCCGTGCAGACACAGCCAACCGCGATTGCGCAGGCCCAGAGCCCGGCGTTTCGCCCCACCGCAACGGCACCGCCCGCCCGCCCCGGTCGGATCGTGGCGGCAGCTTCGGCGCCGTTGCCTGAACAGCCCGCCGGACAATCCGCGCAGGCGGCGGGCGCGGTTGCTCCCCAAGCCGTGCACCTGACCGCAGCAGTCGCCTGGATCGGCGGCGATGCTGGCGCCATCGACCCGATTTCGCTGGCCGCGTTCCAATCCTTCATGCAACCCAGCGATCCGAACGCCGAGGCCGCCGGATCTCCGGTGCGCGACGGGCTGGAGGCCGTTCTGGCCGCGGTGCCCTGCTCACGGTTGCAGACCGAGTTCAACCCGGACACCGGTGTCCTGGAATTGCGCGGGCACGTGCCCGACGATGCGGTGCGTGGCCCGGTTCTGGCTGCGGTCCAAGCCCGTGTCGGCGATGCAATCCCGGTGGCGGACGCGACGCTGGTGCTGCCGCCTCCGCAATGTGGTGCGCTGGCGGGCATTGGCGGGGTCGGGTTGCCGCAATCGGACGACCAGCGAACCAACCCCCGGATCGTCGGCCCCAACGCCCATGTGCGCGAGTTTCGCTATGGCGAGGGTGAACGGCTGGAACTGGAGCTGACCGCCCCGGACTACGACGCCTATGTCTATATCGATTACTTCGACGCCGACGGAAACGTTCTGCACCTGCAACCCAACGACGTGGTCCCCGTTGGTCTCGCGGCGGCAAAATCCCCGCTGACATCCGGTGTCGAACGGGATGGCCTGCCGGCGCTGATCCTGACCGTCAGCCCGCCGTTCGGGCAGGAGATTGCCGTGGCCTTTGCCGCCTCCGTGCCGCTGTACGACGGCCTGCGCCCGATCATGGAACCGGCGGAACCCTACCTGGAGTTTCTGACGAAACGCGTGGCCGACGCCCGGGCCGCGCATCCGGATTTCAAGGGAGAATGGGTCTATTTCTTCATCACGACCCGCCCTGCCGGACAGCTGGGCGTGCAGTGACGCCCCCGACAGCCCCGGAGGTCGGCGCAGAGGCGGCGCGGAGCGGGAAACACCCGCGCCGCGCAATCTCATTGGAATTCAGCGACAGCCGCCGCCGGCCCAGTCGCGCAGAACGCGTTTGAAGCCGCCGCCATAGGGGTGCTGTTTGCTGAGCGAACGGGTACCTGCCTCCGCGAGATAGGTCGTGGCCTGATCGCACAGCGCCTCCGGTGTCCACTCATGGCAGGTGGCACAGGCGCGATCCTTCCAGACCGCTTCCGGCAAGCCGTCGATTGGCGGAAACAGCGGGCTACCGGCAACCAACGCAGCAATAGTGCGCCCGTCCAGCACCGGATCGCCCGAGACGATGATGGTGTCAAACAACAGGTCTTCCGTGGTTGGCGGAGCGGCTTCCACTGGGGCAGCCGGGGCCGCGGGTTCCGGGGCAGCCGCAACGGCAAGGCCACCAACCGGGGCCGCAGGATCCTTGGCGACCTTGGCCGAAATCTCCATCTTCGCCAATTCAGCAAAGGTGCCGTTGGGAAAAGCGTCGAGGTAAAGCTGATAATCCTCGACCTGTCCGGAGGCCTGCGCCTTGCCGATCAGTTCTTCTTCGCTGGCACTTGGGCCGCTGCGGGTGGTGGGGGCCGGGACTTGCGGCGCGGCAACCACCGGGGCCGCCGCGACAACCGGGGCCGCAGGTGCGCTTGTCGTGCTGCCATCCAGGACTTCGGTCAGCATGGCGCGCGCGGCATCGAAATGCTCGCTTTCGGGATAGGTCCGCAAGAACAGAACGATCTGCACGGGATCGCGGCTGCGCTTGAGCGACTCGAAGAACTGATCGGCGGCGACTTCTTCGGCGCTCTTTTGCAGCGGCGGGGTAAAGAAGAATTCCTGCGTCATCGACGAGGTGTCCCAGGGCGTCTGCCGCCCGCTGGTCTCGGCCAGAACGGTGCTGCGAACGTTCTTGAATGCCTGTTCGATCGACAGGCCAGCGGTCTGCATTTCCTTTGCCAGCGCCTTGGTGAAGGGGCTGTTGCCGTCCAGACCGTCCATCGCGACACTTCCCGGCGCGGTCGAATAGGCCATGTAGGTGCCGGTCGGTGCCTTCATCTCGGCCAGCCCGTTGTCGTTCATGTCGGGAATGTCCGAGAAGGGATTGTTCCGACAGGCATCCAGAATGACGATGTTGGTGCGGTTGGCTGCCGACGCCATCTGCCGCAACACCGCGTCGGCGCGCACCGCCACAAGGCTGAGGTCGGCGGCATCGGTCAACGAAACGTCCACCGGCAACAGGAAGTTCGCACCGAAAGACTGCACCGCATGTCCGGCATAGTAGAACAGGCCGGTGGTCTCTTCGCCCGAGGCGCGCAGGTCGCGGCCGAACTGCGCAATGGCGCGGTTCAGTTCGATCTGGCCCGCGTCGGTCAGCAGGGTCACGTCAAAGCCCTTTTGAGACAGGTTTTCGGCCACCAACCGTGCGTCAGCCGCCGGATTGTCCAGCGGAACCACGCTGCCATAGGCCTCGTTGCCAACCACCAGCGCGACCCGCGATCCGGCGTTAGCCTGAGTCCCGACCAGAACCACGGCCATCAGGGCCATTCCCCGTAACAGATGTTTCCAGCCTGCCCGGTACGCGCGTCCTGCCATGGAGTCTCCTGTCCTCTTGTTTGCGGTCATCAGACCCTCACTGGTCCACGATGGAAAATTCGATGCGACGGTTGCGGCTGCGCCCCTCGGGGGTGTCGTTGGATGCCACCGGTTCGGCCTCGCCAAACCCGGCGCTGACAACCCGGTTCGCCGCGATGCCGGTGCCGGTCAGGAATTCTGCGACCGAGGCAGCACGGCGTTCGGACAGGCGCAGGTTTGCGCCTTCGCCGCCGACACTGTCGGTATGACCCGCCACCTCGATGACCATTCCGGGGCACCGCTTGATGATACCCGACAGTTCATTCAGAAGCGGAGCGCTCTTGTCATCCAGCCGGACACTGCCCGAGCCGAAGAAGATGTTGCCCGACTGCGACAGCGTCTCGAAACGGGTGCTGCACTCTTCGCGGCCAAAGTCGCCGGTGGATTCCTGCGCCCGTGATCCCTCTGTGACGGGTGCCGCTGGAACCAGGGCGGTCGCCTGTGCAACATCGGTCCCGCCGCCGGTGCCATTGCGCGAGAACATGAAATCGAAGGACACGGTGGCCGAGGGGATGATCGGCAGGCCGGCGGCCTCTTCCAGCTTGGCCAGGCCTTCAGACATGTTGAAGTCCGTGATCGCAACCGAGATCGGCTGGGCCGTGGTCACCGCGACCTGGTCGTCGCCCAGCAGCATCACCACCACGTCCGCCTCGAAGGATTTCTTGATCCCGTGCAGATCCAGTTCGTAGGGCAACCGGACCACCTTGCGCCGAATCTGCGGCAGGTCCGCCAGAAGCGCCGCGTCGATCCGGGTGGTAATGATGGCCTTCGGGTACAGGAACGTTTCGAAGAACAGGAACCGCATACGGACATTGCGCAGGTCGATCTTGGTATCGACGGATTCCAGGTGCACCTCGATGGTGGCGGTGCCATCCTCGGCAATCTCACCTTCGAGGGAGGCAAAACTGCTGGATTCGACCTTGGTTCCGTCCTTGATCGACTGGAAGGACAACGACGAGGCTTGTGGCTGAAGCGTCCAGCCACTCTCGAACGCCGCGGGTTGCGCCACAAGGGCCGACCCTGACAGCACACCGATCATCCAGGCCCCAAGGGCCATACGCCTGCATAGACGGTCAAATTTCATCATACCGTTTCCTCCGCGCCGCTAGCGCTACCGTTCGCGTGTAATACGTAGGGTACTCTATCACATTGAGAAAACCATACAGAACTAAAGCTTTTTCGGCGAAACCACCGCCAACGGACAGGAAGAGGGCGAATCCAGCCACCAGCGCGGCGGCATTGAGGCGTTTCGCAGGCAGCCAGGCGCTGTTTTCGACGCCCCGGGGTGGCATTTCGGTCGGGTTCCGGGCATGACAGCCATTAGCGGAACAGGACCAGTTGCAGCAAGGAGACAGCGCGGTGCAGTTGTTTGTCGGCCTCGGAAATCCGGGGGCAAAATACCAGCAGAACCGGCACAACATCGGCTTCATGGCGATGGATCAGATTGCCGGCGACCATGCTTTCGGCCCCTGGCGCGCAAAGTTCCAAGGTCAGCTGTGCGAAGGGCGACTGGGGCGCGACAGGGTCTTGCTCCTGAAGCCCGAGACATTCATGAACCTGTCCGGCCAATCGGTTGGCGCGGCGATGCGGTTCTACAAGCTGGAGCCGTCGGACGTGACCGTCTTTCATGACGAACTGGACCTTGCGCCCGGCAAGGTGCGGGTCAAACAGGGTGGCGGGCATGCGGGGCACAACGGGCTGCGCTCGATCCACGCCGCCATCGGGCCGGAGTACCGCCGGGTACGGCTGGGCATTGGCCATCCCGGCCACAAGGACGCCGTGTCGGGCTATGTGCTGCGCGATTTCCCCAAGGCAGATGCCGGCTGGCTGGATGATCTTCTGCGCGGGATCGGTGACGGCGCCCCGCATCTGGCCGACGGCGATGCCGGCAGGTTCCAGAATGCCATCGCACTGCGCACCAACCCGCCGCGATCCTCGACCACGGGCCCCAAAGGTCCTCCGCAGGCCGCTCCATCAACAGGGGCCGACGCGCCTCCCGCCAGCGATACCCGCAGCGCACTGCAAAGGCTGGCCGACAAGTTTCGATGACCTCGCCCGGTCCAGCCCGCACGTCGCGCGGTGCAATGCGCCCGGTCGCAACCGATCTGACGGCGACGCTCGACAGATCCCCTCACAGGCGTATGCTCGCCGTGAACCGCTAGGGAACCGCACCATGGAAAAAGACCCATCCATCAACGTTCTGGGAGGCCCGATGAGCCTGTGTTCGACCCGGCCCGTGACGGGGTTCTTTCGGGACGGCGCCTGCAACACCTGCGACGCGGACCGCGGCAGCCACACCGTCTGTGCGGTCATGACCGCCGAATTCCTCGCATTTTCCAAATATGTCGGAAACGATCTCAGCACTCCACGGCCAGAGTTCGGTTTTGCCGGCCTGTCACCGGGGGACCAGTGGTGCCTCTGTGCCGGTCGCTTCCTTCAGGCTCACGATGAAGGCTGCGCGCCGCGCGTGAACCTGTCCGCCACCCACCGGCGGGCGTTGAGCATCGTTCCGCTGGACGTGCTGGAGCTTTATGATGCGTCAGAGGACTCCGGGGCCGGCAACGACAACTGATCGTTCATCAGGTCATCGATGAACAGGCTGACCAGTTGCACGCGCCCTGTAACACCGGCCTTGCGATAGATCGCATTCGTCTGCGCCTTGACGGTCCCTTCGGAGGTGTTGCGCAGGCCCGCGATCTCTTGCGTCGACAGGCCCTTCATCACGAAAAAAGCCACGTCATGTTCGGCCGGGGTCAGCATCCAGTCCGCGAAGCGCTCTTCCAGAAGGTCGTGAAACGCCCCCGAGATCACCGCCAGCTTGTCCTCGGCCTCGCGGCGGCGGGCGTCACTGTGCCGTAGGGCAATCAGGCCGAACATCGTCCCCACGACAAGCCCGATGACTGCGCCGATCTCGATCAGTTCGTGGGTCCACCAATCCAGCGGCTGGGTGCGGATACCAACCATCGTCCCCAAGATATCATAGGAGAAGAAGACCGCCGACAGCAGTTGAAGCGCGACCACCCCGACCAGGAGCGTCCGGATGGTCGCCCCCGAAGAGGCATGACTTTGCCGGTCCGGCACCGGCTCAGTCATCCTCGTCTTCGTCTTCGTCCTCGTCTTCATCATCTTCGTCTTCTTCGTCTTCCTCGTCCCTGTCGTCCTTCTCGTCCTTCTCGTCTCTCTCGCTCTTGTCGTCGTCTTCGCGGTCGTCCCGGTTGTCGGCTTCGTTCTCGCGGTCGCTCGCCGTCCCGCCGGTCCCGGACGTCTTGTCGCTATTGTCATCTGTCCCGGAATTGGTCCGGTCGTCATCATCCTTAAGGCGCCGCGCATAATCGCGCAGGATCTCGCCGGTCCTCGGGTTCAACACAACCTCGCGGCGCCATCCCGGCGCTGTCGCGACGATCCGAACTCGCCCCAGCAAGGTCCGCTGTCCGGAAAAGCTATCATATCCCTGCTGGCGCAATTCCCGCACAACACGGTCCTGCGCGGTCTCTGCCGTGGCGGGCAAGGCCAGCCCCAGGCAAAGGGCGATCAGGATCGGGAATATCAGGCGCATCGACGCATGTTCCTCTCAGACGGGCAACACCCCGGCCAAAGCCGGGGTGTTGTCGTTGCAGCATGGGACAGCACGCCACCACGGCGTGCCTGGACCCGTTGATCAGCTGTCGTCGTCATCTTCGTCGTCTTCATCATCATCGTCGTCGCTGTCGTCGTCATCATCGTCGTCATCATCGTCGTCGTCATCATCGTCGTCGTCATCATCGTCGTCGTCATCATCGTCGTCGTCATCATCGTCGTCCTTGCCGCGACGCTTGTGTTGCTTGCCCTTGCCCCGATCATCATCGGATTCTGCAGAATCGTCATCCGTGTCGTCGTTGGCATCATCGTCGTCTTCGGACTCGGTCTCATCCTTGAGCACCTTGCCGGATTTTCGTGCGATCACAATCTCCCGTTCGCCATTCGGACCCTTCGCCTCGATGCGGACGCGTTTCTTGCTGCGTTTGACCTCGATGCGGGTATAGCCCTCCTTGGCGAGTTGCTGGACAACCTTGTCTCCGGCCGCCGCGCTGGCGATTGCGGTGGTGCCCAGCAGTGTCGACAGCGTCATCAGGGCGGGAATCATGAATTTCATCGTCAGTCTCCTCAGGGTTGGGCCGCATTTGCGACACCCCAAGCAGGATTACCGATCAGGTGTGAAATCCATCCGCCACAGGTTTAGACAGCATCCAATAAACCTCTGACCAAAGGCTATAAACTCAGGTTTATGGAGTCGAATTCCCCGCCAGTGCCCTGATCTCGACTTCCGGGGAGCTGCTCAAACAGGCGCCCGGAAGCGATAGATCCGACAGACCAACGGGCGCGTGCACCCGAGGCCATCACGCGCAATGGCCCATTGCACACCGCCCTGTCGGAGCCCCGGGCAGAGCGCCCTGGGCTCCGTCATCGTTTGGATCGGACCGAGGGATGGGCAGAACGCGTGTCAGTCCACGTCACCCATGTCGACGCCAAGGGCGCGCGCGACAGTAAAGATATCCTTGTCGCCACGACCACACATGTTCATGCAGATCAGATGGTCGGCCGGAAGCTCCGGCGCAATCTTCAACACATGGGCCAGTGCGTGCGAAGGCTCCAGCGCCGGGATGATCCCCTCCAGCTCACAACAGAGCTGGAACGCCTCCAGCGCCTCCACATCGGTGATAGAGACATATTCGGCCCGCCCGATGTCGTGCAGCCACGAATGTTCCGGCCCGATCCCCGGATAGTCCAGACCGGCAGAAATCGAATGCCCCTCCAGGATCTGCCCGTCGTCGTCCTGCAATAGATAGGTCCGGTTGCCGTGCAACACCCCGGGCCGCCCACCGGTCAGGGAGGCGCAATGCTCCATCTTTTCATTCACGCCGTGACCACCGGCCTCGACACCGATGATCCGCACGTCCTTGTCATCCAGGAACGGGTAGAACAGGCCCATCGCATTGGACCCGCCGCCGATCGCCGCGATCAGGGTGTCGGGCAACCGCCCTTCACGCTCCTGCATCTGCGCCTTGGCTTCCTTGCCGATGATGCACTGAAAATCACGCACCATCGCGGGGTACGGGTGCGGCCCGGCCACGGTGCCGATGCAATAGAACGTGTCGCGCACATTGGTCACCCAGTCACGCAGCGCATCGTTCATCGCATCCTTCAACGTGCCGCGACCGCTGGTCACCGGAATGACCTCCGCCCCCAGCAGCTTCATCCGGAACACGTTCGGTGCCTGGCGTTTCACGTCGGTGGCGCCCATGTAGACCACGCACTTCAGCCCGAACTTGGCGCAAACGGTCGCCGTCGCCACCCCGTGCTGCCCGGCGCCGGTCTCTGCGATGATCCGGGTCTTGCCCATGCGCCGCGCCAGGATGATCTGGCCCAGCACGTTGTTGATCTTGTGCGCGCCGGTGTGGTTCAACTCGTCCCGTTTCAGGTAGATTTTCGCCCCACCCAGATGCGACGTCAGCCGGTCGGCAAAATACAACGGCGACGGACGGCCCACGTAGTGGGTCCAAAGATCGTGCATCTCCGCCCAGAAGCTGTCGTCGGTCTTGGCAAATTCGTACTGGGCCTCGAGGTCCAGAATCAGCGGCATCAGCGTCTCCGACACGAACCGCCCGCCAAACTTGCCAAAACGCCCATTCTCGTCGGGGCCGCTCATGAACGAATTGATCAGATCCTCAGGCATCTCTTCCTCGCTGCTATCTGCGCCCGACCGGACGTCGCGCGATCCTATACCGCCAGACAGGCAGGGGAAACCACCTCGCGCGTGCTTCTGTCCGGAAATATCCCCGCTGGCCGCACGATCTTCCGCCGGAGAATCGCCTCTCTGTCAGGCATCACCAGGCGGTGGCCCCAGGATTTTCTTGAACCCGAGGTGAGAGGCCTCGTAGCCAAGCGCCCCGTAGAATGCATGCGCCCCGTCCCGCGCGCGGTTCGAGGTCAGCTGCATCAGCGTGCACCTGCCGGCGCGCGCGCGCGTTTCGGCATCCGCCATCAAGGCGGTCCCAAGCCCGCGCCCGTGATACGTGGCAGCGACCCGCACGCTCTCGACCTGCGCCCGCCGCGCCGCTTTCAGCGACAGCCCCGAGATCAGCGTCAGTTGATAGGTTGCCACGACCTGACCGTCCTGTTCGCCGACGATCAGGGTGTTTCCGCCTTCCTGCTGAAGCGCATCGAAGACGGCAAGATAGCGGGCCAGATCCGCGCCTTCCCGCCCCTGCCCCAACACGTCATCCGCCAACATCGCAACGATGGCGGGCACGTCAGCGCGCACCGCCTCCCGCCACAAAAGGCTCATGCAGTGGCAGCGGCGACAAAGGCCGCGATCTGGTCGGCGTCCTTGACGCCGGGGGCGCCTTCGACTCCGGACGACACGTCGATCTGTCGCGCGCCGGTCAGGTGGATGGCCTCGGCGACGTTTTCGGGCGTCAGCCCGCCCGCCAACATCCACGGGACAGGCCACCGGCGTCCGGCAATCAACCGCCAGTCAAACGCGAGCCCGTTGCCACCGGGAAGCGCCGCACCTTTCGGCGGCTTGGCATCCACCAGCAACTGATCGACCACACGCCCGTACTCCACCAGCGCGGGCAGGTCGCTTTCGTCCGCGACCCCGACCGCCTTCATGATCGGCAGGCCGTAGCGCGCGCGCAGCTCCGCAACCCGCTCGGGGCTTTCGCTGCCGTGCAGTTGCAACATGTCGAGTGGAACCCGCTCGACGATCCGGTCCAGATCGGCGTCGGACGCATTCACCGTCAAGGCAACCTTTGCAATCCCGACCGGCACCGCAACCGCCAGGGCACGGGCTGTCTCAAGATCCAGATGTCGGGGGGATTTCTCGAAAAACACGAAACCGGCGTAGGCCGCGCGGGCGGCTGCAACGGCATCGATGTCCTGCGGCCGGGTCAGGCCGCAGATCTTGGTACGAATGTCAGGCATTCCGGTCTCAGCTGGCTTTCTTGACGGCGGCGTCGTCCAGAATGGCAAGAACCTCGTCCTTGCCCTTGTGCTTCTCGGCCTTGAGATTGGTGACCTCGCGGCTGAGCGCCTTGACCTGGCGCTGGCGCTTGGCCACCTCGGCACGGTGCTTTGACTCGCGGATCCATTCGAACAGGTAGCCGATCAGCAATCCCACGCCAACACCGCCAAACACGACAATGAACAGGGGCATCGTCAGCGAGAAATTCCAGCCGATCAACTCGGCCAACTCGGGCGTCAGCACGTTCAGGGTGACCATCTGGCGATTGGCCATCGCAACGATCACCAAGGCAGCAATAATCAGGCCCAGAAACAGGTAACGGACGTAACGCATCATGGTTGAACCTTTCAGGTATCCTGGCCGTTCAGCCGATCACGCAGCAGCTTGCCCGTTTTGAAGAACGGCACATGTTTTTCGTCAACCGCCACCGCTTCGCCGGTGCGCGGGTTCCGCCCTGTCCTCGCATCCCGTTGCTTGACGGAAAACGCGCCGAAACCGCGCAGTTCAACGCGATCGCCGCGCGACATGGCATCGATGATCTCTTCAAAGACCGTGTTCACGATCCGTTCAACGTCGCGCTGGTAAAGATGAGGGTTTTCCTCGGCAAGAATCTGGATCAGTTCCGATCGAATCATGTGTCTCCCCCAATCCGCCGTACCTGAGGCGGTGCGCAGTCCGTTCGCAGCGACTATAGGGATTTTTTTTCGATGGCGGAACGAAAAACGCGCCTCGGGTTGAGGGAATCGCCCCACTAAAGCGCGGAAAACAGGCAAGAAAAAACTTGTCTGCCGCGAGGGAACGCGCAAACGTCCGCTCTGGCCCTCGGATGGCCCCTCCGGTGGAAGGGTTCGATTCGCGTTCCAGGGGGCCAAATCAGCGGCTTTCGGTGCCGGTCCTCGCCCTTGAAAACGCACAACCCCCACAGCTTTCGCTGCGGGGGCTGCCATGTCTCTGGACCGGGTCTTCAGACCCGATCGGTCGCTCAGTCGTCGTCGCCCTTCAGGGCCGCACCGAGGATGTCGCCCAGCGACGCACCCGAATCGGAGGAACCGAACTGCTCGACCGCTTCACGCTCTTCCGCGATCTCGCGCGCCTTGATCGACAGGCCCAGACGGCGGGTCTTGGCGTCGATGTTGGTGACGCGAACGTCGACCTTGTCGCCAACGCCGAAACGCTCGGGACGCTGCTCGGCCCGGTCACGGCTCAGGTCGGAGCGGCGAATGAAGGACTTCATGCCTTCATATTCCACTTCGACGCCACCGTCCTCGATCGCCGTCACTTCAACGGTGATGATCGAGCCGCGCTTCACGCCGCCAACGGCCTCGGCAAACTTGTCGCCACCCAGCGCCTTGATCGACAGCGAGATACGCTCCTTATCGACGTCGACTTCGGTGACAACCGCCTGAACCACATCGTTCTTGTGGTAGTTCTGGATGGCCTCTTCGCCACGCTCGTCCCAGCTGAGGTCGGACAGGTGAACCATGCCGTCGATATCGCCCGGCAGGCCGATGAACAGACCGAATTCGGTGATGTTCTTGACCTCGCCCTCGACCACGGTGCCTTCCGGGTGGGTTTCGGCAAACACATCCCACGGGTTGCGCATCGTCTGCTTGAGACCAAGCGAGACACGGCGCTTCGCGGAGTCGATCTCCAGAACCATGACTTCGACTTCCTGAGAGGTCGAAACGATCTTGCCGGGGTGCACGTTCTTCTTGGTCCAGGACATCTCCGAGACGTGGACCAGGCCTTCGACACCAGGCTCCAGCTCGACGAACGCACCGTAGTCGGTGATGTTCGTGACGCGGCCGGTGTGGACCGATTCCAGCGGGAACTTCTGCTCGACAGAGTTCCACGGATCGTCCTGCAGCTGCTTCATGCCGAGGCTGATGCGGTGGGTTTCCTTGTTGATCTTGATGACCTGGACCTTGATGGTCTCGCCGATCGACAGGATCTCGGAGGGGTGGTTCACACGGCGCCAGGCCATGTCGGTGACGTGCAGCAGGCCGTCAACGCCGCCGAGGTCAACAAACGCACCGTATTCGGTGATGTTCTTGACCACGCCGTCGACCGCATCGCCTTCGGTCAGCTTGCCGATGACTTCGGCACGCTGTTCGGCACGCGACTCTTCGAGGATCGCGCGGCGCGACACAACGATGTTGCCACGGCGACGGTCCATCTTGAGGATCATGAACGGCTGCTTGAGACCCATCAGCGGGCCGGCATCGCGCACGGGGCGCACATCGACCTGGGAGCCGGGCAGGAACGCCACGGCGCCGCCGAGGTCGACCGTGAAGCCACCCTTGACGCGGCCGAAGATCGCGCCTTCGACACGGGCTTCGTCGGCATAGGCCTTCTCCAGGCGATCCCAGGCTTCCTCGCGGCGGGCCTTGTCACGGCTGATGACGGCTTCGCCACGGGCATTCTCGACACGGTCGAGGAACACCTCGACGACGTCGCCCACGGCGATTTCGGGTGCTTCACCCGGATTCGTGAATTCTTTCAGATCAACGCGGCCTTCCATCTTGTAGCCGACGTCGATGATGGCCTGACCTGCCTCGATGGCGATCACTGTGCCTTTGACAACCGATCCTTCGGACGGGGTGTCGATTTCGAAGCTTTCTTGCAGGAGGGCTTCGAATTCCTCCATCGATGTTGTTGTAGCGGACATATAGTCGGTTTTCCTTTGTTTACGCTTTTGCTGGCCGAGCGGTTGTCTCCGCCGGTCTTTGGATTGGTCGGAAAGGCATGGTCGAGCGAAACACAATCAGGGCCGGAGGTTTCCCCGACCCTGCCCGCATCCCGGCGTTGACCGCCTTTTGGTTGACAGCGCGCTGTATACTGGCTGCATCCCGGTGACACAAGGAAAATGCCGGGAATTCACCCGCGATCCGCCCGGTTTCCAGCGGTTTTGGCCCTCCAACCGCGGGACAACGGCGGCGGGGGCGATGGCGGCGCTCGCAAACGCCGCCCCGGGAATCACCCCACCTGCCGCAACCAGACCCGCAGGCGGGCGATGGCACAGCCACGTCGAGGGTGTCGTCGGGAACGGGCCTGACCCAACCGCCCGACTGCGCTTCCGCTCAGGAGTACCGTTCCGGGCCGACCCATTGATCTTGCGAATAGCGGTCGCCATGCGCCCAGCCGATCGGCAGGACCTGTTCGATCCGCGCAATCTCCGCCGGGGTCAATCGCCGCTCCGCCCCGGTCAGCAGCTCCGCCAGGTGTTCGGTCGACCGCGTGCCGGGAATGGCGATCACGTGCTCCCCCTGCGCCATGAGCCATGCGATGGCCAGCCCCGCAGCCGGCAAGCCCATCTCGCCTGCAAGGCGTCGGAACCCGTCCGATATGGCAAGGTTGGCGGTCAGGTTCGGCTCCTGAAAACGCGGATTGTCCGGCAGCAAGACACAGTCCGGGATGCGCTCGCGAGGGATCGGGTGGTCGGTCAGCATCGAGCGACCAACCGGAGAAAAGGCCACCAGGGCCGTGCCCAGCTCGGCGCAGGCCTGCACCAGCCCCAGTTCGGGAAACCGGGTCCAGAGCGAGTATTCCGATTGTACCGCCGCAATCGGATGCACGGCAGCGGCCCGGCGCAGGGAACTGGGTGCAATCTCGGAAAAGCCGATGCTGCGGGTCTTGCCCGCCTTGACCAGCCCGGCGAGCGCCTCGGTCACCTCTTCGATCGGGACCGCGGGGTCGCGGCGATGGACATAGAAATGATCCACCGTTTCGATCTGCAACCGCTTCAGGCTCTTGTCCAGTTCGGCCGCAAGATGCGCCGCCGTGTTGTCGAAACACCGGGCGCCGGTCTCCGGGTCGCGGCTGATCCCGGCCTTGGTGGCGATGTGAACCCGCGCACGGGCGTCAGCGCCCCGCGCGGCCAGCCATGCGCCGATCACGGTTTCGGACAGACCGGCGCCATAGACATTTGCCGTATCGATATGGCTGACACCGGCCTCCACTGCCGCGTCAAGCACCGCGTGTGATGCGGCTTCACTGGTCTGACCGTAAAAGTTGGTAAAAGACATTGCCCCGATCCCGAGGCCCGAAACGACAGGCCCGTTCGGGCCGAACTTGCGCTCAAACATTCTCACCTCCCAAACGCCCGCAGTGCGGCGCGGTTTTCGAGCTGTTGCTGGCCATTTCGACGGCAGCAACGGCCGTTGCAACCGCTTCGTCGATTCCCATGGTCGATGTGTCGATCAGGGTCGCATCGGCGGCGGCGATCATCGGAGCGGTCGCACGGGCCGCGTCCCGCCGGTCGCGCTCGGCCAGATCGGCGGCAACCTGCGCCAGCGTCACCGCCTGCCCCTTGTCGACAAGTTCGCGATACCGCCGGTCGGCGCGGACCGCGTCGGTTGCGGTGACGAACAGCTTCACCTCGGCGTCCGGGCAGATCACGGTGCCGATATCGCGTCCGTCCAGCACCGCTCCGCCCATCCGGCGCGCAAAGGCCCGCTGAAAATCGAGCAGCGCTGCACGCACCTCCGGCATGGCCGCGGCCTGACTGGCCGCCTGTGCCACATCCGGCAATCGAAGCGCGTCCGCGTCGGCAAAGTCGTCTGACGTAAGCGCGTTGGCGGCATCCAGCGGCGAGATCCCCTCAAGGGTCCGGCGTCCGACGGCCCGATACAAAAGCCCGGTATCAAGATGCGCAAATCCGAAATGCGCGGCAACGGCGCGGGCGATCGTGCCCTTTCCGGCCGCCGCCGGCCCGTCAATGGCAACTGTGAGGCTCATGTCGCAGGTCTCCTCCCTGGCTGGATTTTCCTCTTATCGGAATGCTCGGGCGGGGGAAACATGGATCAGCGCACCACGTCGGTCAACACGGGATTGGACCTGTCCGCGGGGGCTCCACTCGCCAGACATCCGCACCCATCGCGCCTGCCCGCTCGAAGGAAATCACCGGGTGCGCCGTCGCCAGCGCGCTCGTGCAACAGGGGCTCGCCGCGGGGCACGCGGCCCCGCTCCGACAGACACGCCTCAGCCGTTGTCCCGGCTCAGCGATGCCCCAAGGTTTTTCATCAGCGCCTCGAAGATCGGAAACGATGTCACGATGGGGCCGGCATCATCCACCGACACCGGCCGCTGGCTTGCCATGCCGCAGATCAGGAACGACATCGCGATCCGGTGGTCCAGCCGCGCCTCGGCGGTCGCCCCCCCCGGCACACCGCCCGCCCCAAGCCCGTGCACGGTAAAACTGTCTTCGGTTTCGTCAACCGTCACGCCGCAGGCCCGCAACCCCACAGCCATCGCGTCGATCCGATCACTTTCCTTGACCCGCAACTCGTGCACGCCGGCCATCACGGTCTGCCCCTTGGCGAACGAGGCCACCACCGACAGGATCGGGTATTCGTCGATCATCGAGGCCGCGCGATCGGTCGGCACCGCGATGCCGGTCATGTCCGGCGAGTAGCGGGCGCGCAGGTCCGCCACCGGCTCGCCACCTGCCTCGCGCGGGTTTTCGAACGTCAGGTCGGCGCCCATCTCCTGCAAGGTGGCGAACAGCCCGGCGCGGGTCGGGTTCAACCCGATGTTCGGCACCAGCACGTCCGAGCCCGGAACGATCAGCGCCGCACAGACCGGAAACGCCGCCGAGGACGGATCGCGTGGCACCGTGATGGTCTGCGGCGATAGCTCCGGCTGCCCGGTCAGGGTGATGCGGTAGCCGTCCTCGGAGACCTCGGTCGTCACCTCGGCGCCAAAGCCGCGCAGCATGCGTTCGGTGTGGTCGCGCGTCGCGACCCGCTCGGTCACGACCGTCTGGCCCGGCGCGTTCAGCCCTGCCAGCAGAACAGCAGATTTCACCTGCGCCGAGGCCATCGGGGTCAGGTAATCCACCGGCACCGGATCGGCGGCCCCCACCAGCGTCATCGGCAACCGTCCGCCCGCGCGTCCGACCGCCTGCGTGCCAAACAGCGCCAGCGGATCGGTGATCCGGCCCATGGGGCGCGAGCGCAGCGAGGCATCGCCGGTAAAGGTCGCGGTGATGTTCGAGGTCGCCATGGTGCCCATGATCAGCCGCACGCCGGTGCCCGAGTTGCCACAGTCGATGACATCCTCGGGTTCGGCAAACCCGCCAACCCCGACGCCATGCACCGACCATTCGCCCGGGCCGTGCTGGATCACCTCGGCGCCAAATGCCGCCATCGCCTTGGCCGTGTCCAGCACATCCTGGCCTTCCAGCAGCCCGCTGATGCGGGTCTCGCCAACCGCCATGGCGCCGAGGATCAGCGCGCGATGCGAGATCGACTTGTCGCCCGGCACCTCGGCCACGCCCTTCAGCGGTCCGATGGCGCGGGCGGTCATCTTCTGGGCGGGTCCGTGGGACGACATGGTTGGCTCCTCTACCTGGTCGCCTGCCGATTAGCCCAGCCACTCGCCGGGGTCCAGCCGGGCATCGCCGCCCGTTTGCGAAACGCCTGGTCCGGGCGTTGCCGATTGACCCGGATTTCGCCCCGCTCGCCCAGCCAGACCTCGGGGTTGGTTTCCGCCAACTGCCGGTACCACGCCTCGCCCAGCGCATCCCGCAGCCGGAACGAGACCGCGCGTTCCGACAGCTCCTCCTGCCGGGTCATGTAGTAGTCCGAGCCGAACAGGACCCGTCCGCGCAGCATGTCGTCAGCAAGGAAAACCTTGAGAAAGGGGACGAAGCCCTGAAAGTGGAACAGCGTGTAGGAAATGTCGGTCCACAGCCCCTGGTAGCGCCCCGACCGGATCAGGTCCAGCGTCGAGGCCAGCCAGTTCTTCTTCCGCGCCAGCGGGTCCATCGGGTCGATTCCCTCGTCGACATAGCTGCGCCAATCCCGCGATCCGCCAAAATGCGCCAGGCACAGCCGCAGGGTCGGAAAGGCCTCCAGCACCGGCAGGACGGCACGCGGATCGGTGTACCGATCGGCCAGTTCCTCTGCCATCCCCCGCCCCTGCACCCCGCCGCGCGAGCAATGGGTCATCACCGGCAGGTTTCGCTCCACCAGCAGCGGATAGATCTCCTGCATCAACGCGGGGTGATCGGGGGCGAATCCAAGGCGTGGATAGATCTTCAGCCCGCGAAACCCCAGCGTCTCGATCGCGCGCCGCGCCTCTGAAACGGAATCCTTCGAATGGGGATAAACGGTGGCAAAGGGCACGATCCGCGCGCCCAGCTCCGGATCCACCGCCAGTTCGGCCAGTTCGTCGTGCTGCGCCCGCAGGTCCTGCGCCACCGGGCCGTGGCCAATATGCGCCATGTCCATCGGCAACGCGACAAACCGGGTGTCCTTGGGGTATTGCGGCAGCACCGCCCGCAGCACATCGGCCTGCCGGGCCTGGGCGCCGGCCTGCCGAAACCGGCCCAGCCGGTCGACCACGCCAGCGTAATACTCCTGCCCCACCAGGCGCAGCAGGCTGCCCACACCGTTGATCAGACGCGGAAACACCCGGAACGGCGCCACCAGCGGGTGCGGGTACCACCGCGGCACATGGGCGTTGGTGAACAGGTGGATATGACAGTTGGTAATGCGGATGTCGGCCATCTGGCGGTCCCCCGGATGAAATCGCCATCATCCTACAACCAGACCGCCCGCCGTCGAAGCCCTTTGACCCTCAGCGGCGCAGGAAGGTCAGGTAATGCGGCACACGGCCCTCGCGCAGGGCCTTGTTTTCATACCGGGTCGAGATCCAGTCGTCCCACGGGTCGCGCCAGTCCGTCGGGCCTTCGGCCGTCCACTCGAACCCATGGCGCGGCACCTCCTCCAACGTTTGACGGACGTAATCGGGAATGTCGGTCGCCACCCGAAACTGCGCGCCCGGCTTCAGCACCCGCGCCAACGGGGCCAGATGTTCGGGCGTGACGAACCGGCGCCGGTGGTGCCGCTTCTTTGGCCAGGGGTCAGGGTACAGCAGGAAGGCGCGCGAGATCGACGCCTCGGGCAGCACATCGAACATGTCACGCGCATCGCCGGGGTGAACCGCGACATTGTCGGCCTGCGCCGCCCGGATCTTGCCCAGCAGCATCGCAACGCCGTTGATGTAGGGTTCGCAGCCGATGATGCCCACGTCCCGGTGGGTGGCGGCCTGGTGCACCATGTGCTCACCGCCGCCAAAGCCGATCTCCAGCCAGGTGTCGCGCCCACCGAACAGCGCGTCCAGATCCAGCGGCACGCGGTCTGGGTTCACGTCCCATCCGACCGCGCCCGGCGACAGCGCCGTCAGGTCTTCTTCCAGATAGGTCTGCTGGCTCGGCCGCAGCGTCTTGCCATGACGGCGGCCATAGAAATTGCGCCAGGGCGCGCCGGAGGGGGAGTCATTCTGTACCATCGCCCGCCTTTCGCAAACCTCGACAGGCCCGTCAAGCGCAGCACCGTCCATGAAAGAGCTGGGCCGCGCGCGCAAGCGCGCGGCGCGGCCCAACGGGATGAGACCCGCAAGGGTCAAAATACGGGCGGGAGCCCTACTTCACGGCTGCCTTCAGCGCCTCGACCAGATCGGTCTTTTCCCAGCTGAAACCGCCATCGGCCTCGGGTGACCGGCCAAAGTGGCCATAGGCCGCCGTCCGCTCGTAGATCGGCTTGTTCAGGTCCAGATGGGTCCGGATCCCCAGCGGCGTCAGGTCCATCACCTGCGCCACCGCCCGCTCGATCTCGAGCTCGTCAATGATGCTTGAGCCGTAGGTGTCGACATAGATCGACAGCGGCTTGGCCACCCCGATCGCATAGCTCAACTGAATGCAGCACCGCTTGGCCATGCCCGCGGCGACGACGTTCTTGGCCAGGTAGCGCGCAGCATACGCCGCCGAGCGGTCGACCTTGGTCGGATCCTTGCCCGAGAACGCGCCGCCCCCATGCGGGGCCGCGCCGCCGTAGGTGTCGACGATGATCTTGCGCCCTGTCAGGCCGGCATCCCCGTCCGGGCCGCCGATCACGAAGGTCCCGGTCGGGTTCACCCACCATTCGGTCTTGGGGGTGATCCATTCGGCCGGCAGAACCTCGCGGATGTGGGGTTCGACGATGGCCCGGATATCGTCCGATGTCTGGGCCTCGCTGGCATGCTGCGTCGACAGCACGATCGAGGTCACCTCGACCGGTTCGTCGTTCTCATAGCGGATCGACAGCTGCGACTTGGCATCCGGGCGCAACGTCGGCTCGGCGCCGGATTTGCGCACCTCGGCCAGCCGCCGCAGGATCGCGTGGGAATACTGGATCGGCGCCGGCATCAGTTCCGGCGTCTCGTTCACCGCATATCCGAACATGATCCCCTGGTCGCCGGCGCCCTCGCGCTCCACGCCCTGGGCGATGTGCGCCGACTGCTCATGCAGAAAGTTCAGCACGTGACAGGTGTTCCAGTGGAAATGCTCCTGCTCGTAGCCGATATCGTGAATGCAATCGCGGGCGATCTGGCCGATCCGGCCCATGTAATCCTTCAGCCGCTCCTGCTCGGACAGCCCCACCTCTCCACCGATGACAACCATGCCACTGGTGGCAAAGGTTTCGCAGGCGACCCGGGCATTGGCCTCTTCGGCCAGGAAAGCATCGAGAACGGCGTCCGAGATGCGGTCACAGACCTTGTCAGGGTGCCCTTCGGAAACGGATTCCGAAGTGAAAGTATAGTTCTGTCGGGACATAAGTGCTCCATTCAATCCAAGGCGCCACGCCAGGAAGCCGTTGTGGCAACATACCCCAGAGCCCTAGGACTCGTTGTCAACAGGGTCAACCAGATATGGGTTTACGCTTCATTAATGCCGCCGAGGCAAGGACAATGAGCACAGCCAGAACCGGACTGTCCCCCCACCGCGCATAGGGCGTCGGCCGCAAGGCAGCCGCAAGCGGCACATCGACAAACCCGGCCTCTCCCAGCGGAACCGTCCCGAGCGCCCGTCCATAGGGATCAAACGCCGCCGACACACCGGTATTGGCCGCCCGCACCAACGGCACGCCCTGCTCCACCGCCCGCAGTTGGGCCATCGCGAGGTGTTGATAGGGGCCGGAGACCTGGCCGAACCAGGCATCGTTGGTGATCTGCACGATCCAGTCGGCACGCTCCGGCGCGCGCGCGATGTCGTTGGGAAAGATCGCCTCGTAACAGATCAACGGCAGGATCCGCCCCGCAGCGCCCAGGTCCAGCACCGCCGGCCCCGGCCCGGCCGAATAGCCACCGGTCTCGTTTGCCGCCAGTCCAAAGACGCCCATGCGCGCAAAGACCGACATCAGCGGCATGTACTCGCCAAACGGCACCAGGTGGTGCTTGTCATAGCGCGCCTGCACCTCTCCGTCCGGCGACAGAACCGCCAGCATGTTGTACCATCGCCCGTCACGCTCTCGCCGTTGCAGCCCGAGGATCACCTGCGCGTCACCGGCGGCCTCGGCCACCTGGCGCAGCGCGGGGTCGGCGTATTCCAGCAGGTAGGGGATCGACGTTTCCGGCCAGATCACCACGTCAGGGGTCGGCCCGCCGGTCTCCGGGGCCGCCGCCGTATACGCCAGCTGCCGCTCGAAAAACATCGGGATCATGTCGGGATCCCACTTCTGGCGTTGTGGCGCGTTGGGCTGGACCAGCCGCACCGTCATGCCGCCGTCGGCCATCGCGACGGGCCCATCGGGCACCCGCATCCGCGCCTGCACCACGGGCAAAGACAGCACGGCAATGCCCAGCAACGCCCCCAACGCCAGCCGCGCCGGGGCCATCAGCGCCGGCACCGCCGCCGCGGCCACGGTCAACAGCGTCAGGCCATGCGCCCCGATCACCGACGCCGCCTGCATCTGCGGCCAACCGATCCAGATGTGACCGATCAACGCCCAGGGAAAGCCGGTGAACAGGTACGAGCGCGCCATCTCGACCGCCGTCAGCAACGGGATCAGCAACAGCACCCGATGCCGTCGCGTCTGGCCCAGCCGCGCCGCAACCCCGAAGGCCAGCGCCCAGAACAACGCCAACCCACCGGCCATCAACAGCAGGGCAAACGGCGCCATCCAGCCATGCCGGCCGATATCGACCAGGAACGGCTCGACAATCCAGGACAGCGCAACCGCAAAATACCCCGTGCCGAACGCCCAGCCACGCCATGCCGCAATCCGCCACGGGGCGGCGAGGCTCAGCAGCCCGATCGCGGTGGCAAACGCCAGAACCGACAGCCAGGCCCAGCCCAACGGTGCAAGGCCCAGCGCCGCCACGGCACCCAGACCAAGCGCCATCGGCAGGCCGGACCGCCGCGCCAGGACCGCGGAGTGAACAGCTGTGCTCACGATGGACTATTCAGCCGCCGGAACCGCGGTCTGCAAACTGGGCGTTGCCGGGACACTGCCCGGCAGACGCACGCGCAGCCGCTTGATCCGCCGCGGGTCGGCATCAATCACCTCGAACTGCGCTCCGGAAGGATGCGGAATGACCTCGCCACGCGCAGGCACCCGGCCGATTTCCATGAACACGAGCCCGCCCAGCGTGTCGACTTCCTCTTCATCCTCGGCCTCGAGCAGCTTCATGCCGATCTCGGCCTCGAAATCCTGAAGCGGCGCACGGGCCAGCGCCAGATAGCAGCCGGGCTTTTCCAGATGCCAGAAATCTTCCTCGTCGACGTCGTGCTCATCCTCGATCTCGCCGATGACCTGTTCGATCAGGTCTTCGATCGTGACCAACCCGTCCACGCCGCCGTATTCGTCGATCACCAACGCCATGTGGCGCCGGTCTGTCTGCATCTTTTGCAGCAACACGCCGATCGGCATGGACGGCGGGGCAAAGATCAGCGGCCGCAGCATCTGCCGCAGGTCGAAATCCTCTTCGTCGTTCCCATTGAAGCCGTGACGCAGGGCCATGTCCTTCATGTGGATCAACCCCAACGGGCTATCCAGCGTCCCGTCATAGACCGGAAGCCGCGTGTTGCCGCTGTCTCGGAACACCTGGATGAGCGCGTTCATGCCGATATCGACGGGCACCGAGACGATCTCGACGCGCGGGATAGCGACATCCTCGACCCGCATCTGCCGCAAGTTGGCCATGCCACGGCGACTGCCGTCGGCTGCCAGAGGCGCAACAGGCACGATCTCGGGATCGCCTTCATCGGAAGAAGGGGCGGCATCGCCGCCGGTGAAAACTGCCGCCAACCGGCGGAGGACCCCTGTTCGGGGAGTTATGTCGGGCCCTGGCGCGCATTGCGCTGCACTAAGAGAGCCCTCGGGAGAATCGCCCATCGTTCCTTTCCAAAATCACCGGCATTGCCGGCACAACCCTAATATGGGTCCGGTATACCCAGTTCGCCAAGTATTTCGACTTCGATCCGTTCCATCAAGGCCGCATCTTCATCGTGTATGTGATCATAACCCAACAGATGTAACACTCCGTGCACAATCAGGTGGCTCACATGCGCCTCCACCGGCTTGCCCGCTGCCTCCGCCTCGGCCCGGCAGGTCTGCCACGACAGCGCGACATCGCCAAGGAACGGCGGTTCGCCGGGAAAGTCGGCCTCGGGCAGCGCCGGTTGTCCGCCCGGCGTTTGCGCGGCAAGGTCGGCAGATGGCCACGAGAGCACGTTGGTGGCGGCCTCCTTGGCGCGAAAATCCGCGTTCAGCTCTGCAATGCGGGTGTCTCCGGTCGCCAGCAGCGCGACCTCTGCCACGTCGGGCAGGCCCAGCCGGCGCAGCGTGATACCGACAGCGCGCTCGGCCAGACCGTCAAGGTCCAGCGCCTGCCACTCCGGCAGCTCGATCACGGTGTCAACGATGTCGGCCACGCGGCCCCCCGGAATGAGTGCGCCCGCGGCGGCGACGGCTCACCCCAGCGGAGAGTCGGCTTCATACGCCTCGATGACCCGGGCCACAAGCGCGTGTCGCACCACGTCCCTGGAGGAGAAATAGTTGAACGAGATGCCCTGAACCCCCTTCAGCAGCCGTTCGGCCTCCGACAACCCGCTGGTCACGCCACGCGGCAAATCCACCTGGGTGCGGTCGCCGGTGATCGCCATCCGGCTGCCTTGCCCCAGGCGGGTCAGGAACATCTTCATCTGCATCGAGGTCGCGTTCTGTGCCTCGTCCAGCACCACGGCGGCGTTGCTGAGCGTGCGGCCGCGCATGAAGGCCAGCGGCGCGATCTCGATGGTCTTTTCCTCGATCAGCTTCGCGACCTGCTTGCCCGGCAGGAAATCGTTCAGCGCGTCATACAGCGGCTGCATGTAGGGATCGACCTTGTCCTTCATGTCGCCGGGCAGGAAGCCAAGCCGCTCGCCGGCTTCCACCGCGGGCCGGCACAACAGGATCTTGTCGACGTGCCCGCCAATGAACAGGTTCACCGCGACCGCCACCGCAAGGTAGGTCTTGCCAGTGCCCGCCGGGCCAATGCCAAAGGCCATCTCGTTGGACATCAGCGCCCGGACATAATCCTGCTGTGCCTCGGTGCGTGGCTCGACGATCTTCTTGCGGGTCTTGATCTCGATCCGACCGCCCTGGAACATCTCCAGCTGGTCCGTCTGTCGGGGCGCCGCATCGTCTTCCAGGGTGCCCAGCCGGATCGCCCCGTCGATATCACCGGGGTCCAGCGGGCGCCCGGCCTCCAGCCGCTGGTACAACTCCTGCAACAGCACCGTGCCACGGGCGCGGGACTCCTTGTCGCCGATCAGGGCCAGCTGGTTGCCCCGCCGGATGATCTGAAGTCCAAGCTGATGTTCGATCTGCGACAGGTTGCGGTCGTACTCCCCGCACAGTTCGACCAGGAGACGATTGTCCTGAAACTCCAGGGGGGCTTCGAGGATCTCGTCGGGTGTTGACTCGGGGGTCAGGGCGCTGATTCCCAAATACGCGGCTCCGCTGCTCGTGTTGTTGTTGATGCATGCTGCCCGCGGACGGGCACAGTGGCAAGCGCAGGCGTCGATAATTCACGTCCCTGACACACTTTCCGCCATGGCCGGCACAGGGGCGCTGGAGGGACGACCGTGATCGCTCTGCTGTCTTCGATCGACCGACTCGGCACATTGCCCCCTGGTTCGGACCCGAAGCGGTTTGCCGGGACTCACCGCTAGATATGGAAAGTCTAACAAAATTGGCAAGCCTGTGAAGGGGTTTAACCATAGATGTGGTAGATGAGCGCCCCGTGGTGTGCACGAATGGTGTTTCTATCGCCATGTCAGCCGGCATTTCATGGTTACCGCATCGTCTTTCGAAAAAAACTGGAACAGTTTGAAAATAAAACCGAAATAGATCGTTTCCATAAGCGCTTCTTCACATTTCTGCCGCAATCGGTATCTTGTTGAGTGACACGATGTGGAACTGACGCGCTGATCCGGTGGGGCGGAGCTGCAACTATTGCTGCGACATTGGCGCATCGAAGAAACCGGAAGGACGAGACAATGAAAAAAACCGTGATCATGGCCCTTGTTGCGGGCTTTGCACTGCCGCTCGGAACCGCGGCCTTTGCCGCCGGGGATACCCCCTCACCTGCCGACAACGATCCCAACCGGATCAACGTCAGCTGCTATCGCGGCTTGCTCAAGACCGTCGCCTGGGACCGCCCGAACGCCGTCTTCATCGAGGATCTGCGCCAGCTCGGCTACACCTACGAAGAAGCGCACGTGATCGGCGAGCGGGTCTGCCGCGACGAATACGGCGTGGATGACGGCGCGTACAAGATCAACCTTTTGAAGAAGATCCTGCGCGAAACACCGCCGCGCCGCTGATCCTGAAAGAAATTCGTCCTGCCGGCGCCGCTGCCCCAGCGGCGCCATTGGCACGCCTGATGCGATGCGCCACCGCGCGCACGGGCACCCCTGCGCCCGTCAGATCAGCACACCGGCAAGTGAATTCGGGCCGCTTTCCACGATCCTGACCCGGGCAAGCGTTCCCACCGGCAGATCGCACGCAACGTGCACCGCGTGCAGGTGGTCCGACTTGCCGACCATCTGCCCGTCGAGTCGGCCGGCCTTTTCGAACAGCACACCAACCTCGCGCCCCACCATCGCATCCTGAACACTGCGTTGCTGGCGGGTCAGCAGGTCCTGCAACCGGCGCAACCGGTCGTCGGCCTCGTCGGGATCGACCAACGGGCGCTCGGCTGCGGGCGTGCCGGGCCGGGCGGAATACTTGAACGAATAGCACTGCCCGTAGGTGACCTCCTCGACCAGGTCGAGCGTCGCCTGGAAATCGGCCTCGGTTTCCTCCGGGAACCCGACGATGAAATCGCCCGACATCAGGATATCGGGGCGCGCTTCGCGGATGCGCTCCACCAGCCGCAGGTAGTGCTCGGCGGTATGGCTGCGGTTCATCCGCTTCAGTATCCGGTCCGAGCCGCTCTGAACCGGCAGGTGCAGATAGGGCATCAGCTTGGCGCAATCACCATGTGCCGCGATCAGGTCGTCTTCCATGTCGTTGGGGTGGCTGGTGGTAAACCGGATCCGCTCCAACCCGTCGACCTCCGCCAGCCGCCGGATCAGACGCGCCAGCCCCCAGCTGTGGCCGGCCTCCTCGCCGTGATAGGCATTCACGTTCTGCCCCAACAGGGTGATCTCGCGCACCCCCTGCTCGACCAGCCCCTCGGCCTCGCGCAGGATGCGGCTCACCGGTCGGCTGACCTCGGCACCCCGGGTATACGGCACCACGCAGAACGCACAGAACTTGTCGCAGCCCTCCTGCACCGTCAGGAACGCGGTCGGCCCGCGCCTCGGTTTCGGGCGGCTTGGCAGGTGGTCGAACTTCATCTCCTCGGGAAAATCGGTGTCCATCGCCTTGCCTCCGCCGCGAGTCTGTCGCTCCAGCTCCGGCAGGCGGTGATAGCTCTGCGGTCCGACGACCAGGTCGACCAACGGCTGGCGCCGCATGATCTCGGCGCCCTCGGCCTGCGCCACACAGCCCGCCACCCCGATCTTCAGGTCCGGGTTCGCGGCCTTCAGCCCCTTGTAGCGGCCCAACTCCGAATAGACCTTTTCGGCGGCCTTTTCGCGGATGTGGCAGGTGTTCAGCAGGATCATGTCGGCGCCCTCGGGGCTGTCGACCTGTTCATACCCCTGCCCGCCCATGGCCTCGGCCATGCGCTCGCTGTCATAGACGTTCATCTGACAGCCGTAGGTCTTGATATAAAGCTTCTTCGGCGCTTCGCTCATTGGCCCGGGCCTCCTGTCCGCTGGCGGGCGGCATAGCGCAGACGGGCCGCAACCGCAACGATGCGACAGCCGGTTGCGCGGAACCCCGCGTTAACCTTACCTTGCCACAAAGACGGCAGGCGCCGCCCAAACGACAGCAGGCTCGGCATGAACTTTCGCGACCTCGACCATTTCCTGTCCGACCAGCCGGCGGTGCTGGCCAACGGCCCCATCGGCCTGGTGCTGGCAGAGGACGATGTGGAGCTTGTCTCGACCCTCGATCACCACTTGGGACTCGGCTTCAAGAGCCTTGTCATGCTGCATCCGCCAGACGTGCGGCCACCGACGGTGCTGCACGATCATGTCTATTTCATCCCCCACGATCCGCACCGGGAAGACGCCCTGACGACGCCGGTCAACCGCCTGATCGCGGCCGTGCCGCCGGGGACGTGGTTGTACTATTGCTACAATGGCGAATACCTGCACTTCCCGTTCTGCGAACACCGCAGCATCGTCGAGCTGTTGACCTTCCACGCCGAGGAACGCCGCGACGCGATGCTGACCTATGTGGTGGATCTCTATGCCGCCGACCTCGGCACCTACCCGAATGCCGTCTCTCGCGAGACCGCGCACCTTGACCGCTCCGGTTATTTCGCCCTGTCCCGCGACGGCAAGGATGGCCCGAAGGACCGGCAACTGGATTTCTTTGGCGGCCTGCGCTGGCGCTTTGAGGAACACGTCCCCAAGGACCGCCGCCGGATCGACAGGATCTCGCTGTTCCGCGCCAAACCAGGGCTGCGCCTGCGCCCCGACCACACGTTCGACGACGAGGAATACAACACCTACGCCTGCCCCTGGCACAACAACCTGACGGCGGCGGTCTGTTCGTTCCGAACCGCCAAGGCGCTAAAGCTCAACCCCGGATCGACCTTCGATATTCCCAGCTTCTGGTGGTACAACTCGCTGCCGTTCGAATGGAATTCGAGGCAGCTCATGGATCTCGGGCTGATGGAGCCGGGGCAGTGGTTCTAGGACCTGCACTGCCCCGGGCACCGGTTACTGGATCTTGACCGAGACGGTGTACCCGACGGTCTTGCCGGTGTCCCGGTCATTGCCCATCAGGTAGACGCGGATCGTGTAGTCACCGTCCTTGGGCAGCGTGACCGTGCCGCTCCCGTCCGCGCTCATCGACCCGTTGAAGATCGCCTCGCCGGTGCTGCCCGGCGGCAGGATGTTCATATAGGCGGTGCCGTTGCCGTTGGTCCCGCCGACCGTCAGCGCCACCGACATGCTCTGCCCCTTGGCGGCCCCCAGAACATAGTCGAAATACTCGTTCCCGGTCACCGTTCCACTGAGGTTTGCTTGATTGCTGCCCGTGTCGAAATGCACCGCCGCCGTCATCTGGGCCGATACAGGCACCGTCGCCACAAGGCTGGCCAGAAATGCCGCGCCCAAGGCGCCCGCCACCCGCCGCATCACAGCGTGCCTTCGTTGGTCAACGACTGAATGCCATCGGTCGTGCCGTCGCTGTAGGCAATGCACTGCCACGGGGCCCGGGTGTCACCGACACCAACGCGCACCAACGTGCCGGCCTCCGAGAACTCCGACCCCAACAGGGCGACATCGGGGTTGTTGGTGACCTGGGTGACATCGCGCAGGCACGCCTGTTCTGCCGCGTTCGGCGTCTTGGACATGCCTGTCGATGTTTCCTCGACACAGGCGGCAAGGCCCAGCGGAAGAACAAGAAGAAGTGTAAAACGGTTCATGAAGATGCTTCCTTGATGAGATCTGGTGAGGTCAGGGTCTGCGCCCCGGACGCCGCGCGCGCCATGGATCCTCGGACAAGCCCACTCGCAACCGGTGCCCAGACTGGCAGCAAACCGATCTCTGAATGTCTGACACACAGTCGCGCCCTATCGGCGGGCGTGCCAAGGCCTCCCTGCATCCGTACTGTCCCTTTACGTCGCCCGGTCAGGCGAACTCCCCCACGGCAAAGACACAAAAACCGGTGCCACACTCGACAAACACCCCCCAGTGATCCCGGATTCGGCTTTGATTGCAACAAAAACGGCATTCATCCGAGAGCCTTGAACAGATCGCCCGCGTGATCCCGCGCCCCGGCGGCAAGCGGCTTGACCGCGATCATGGCGGCGGTCGACCGTAGCAAGTATCATTGTCGCGTTGCCAGTATGGCACTGCACGCGGGTCGGCACAGGGCCCGGGGCGGGTGCTTGGCTCCCGAAATCGGGCCAGACGATGGCGCCACCCCACCCGCATGAGGTTTGGGGGAAGGTCAATGTCACGACATTCAGGGATTCTGCGCGCGGGCACCGGCCTTCTGGCCGCGATTGTCATCGTTCTTGGTGCCATTGGTCCCGCGACCGGACAGGAACTGGCGCGGTCCGGCAGTTGGGTCGCCATGGTGAGTGGCCTCGAGATCGGGCTCGAAAAGGGTTTGGTCCTCTATGCGGACGACCTCTGCATGGCGGTCACAGGCAATGAAAAGGCCCAGCTTGCCGTTGTCATCGGAGATCGTGGTTCAAGCGCCGTGGTACAGATCTGTGCCACCGCCTGGAACTGGCGCGGCATCGAACGCGACGCGGCCCTCGTTTTCGGTGGCTCCACCCTGACATTGCAGGATGCGCTCTATTGGGACGCCTGCATCGACCACATAACCATGGCCAAGAACGGCGGGTATTCGGCCCTCGAAGCCATAGCGGGCCAGCCCGGCAATATTCAGGTCCATGACTATCGGGGCAAGTTGATCGCGACGTTTCCGTCCAACGGGTTCAGGGCGATGCTGGATCGCGCCATTCGCTGCGCCACCGACAGATAGTCGGATCGGGTGAAAACATCCGACGGCAAGACGGCGAGGGACGATTGCGCGGGGCGGCCTCGGCTCAGACCCGCCGCAAGCGGATCACCACATCGACACTGGCCACCTCGGCCCCGTCCGGCGCCTCGGGCAGCCGTGCAATCTCCAGTTGCTCCGCCGGGGCGTCCGTCAGTTGCAGGCTGTCTTCCCAGAAGAAATGCGGGTGGTCGGCGGTGCAGGTGTCGAAATAGCTCTTGGTGCCGTCCACCGTGATCTCGCGCATGATGCCGGCCTGACAAAAGGCCCGCAGCGTGTTGTAGACCGTGGCAAGCGACACGCGCTCGTTGGACTGGCGCGACGCCTCGAACAGGCTTTCGGCGGTCACATGACGGTTCTGACCATCGCCCACCAGCAGGGTCGCCAGCGCCAGCCGTTGCCGCGTGGGCCTGAGCCCACCCTGAGCAAGCCAGTCCGAGCCGCGTTGGAGTTCCGGGTTGGTCATTAAGATGCGTCCGCTAATCCTGCCTGATCCACCATATATGCGGCATTATTTCTGGAATTCAATTGAAAACAGGTCGCAAAACCCCGGGCGCGCGTCGCCTTGCGACCCTTGCGCCGCGTGAACACGCAATGATACAGAGCGGCAAAGACACACGAATTGCGCTGGGAGGATGGGCGGAATGACCGACAGACCGACACGTTTCGAAAAAGAGGATCTGCTCGCCTGTGCCCGCGGAGAGATGTTTGGCCCGGGCAATGCACAGCTGCCGCTGCCGCCGATGCTGATGGCCGACCGGATCACCGATGTCTCGGCCGATGGCGGCGAATTCGGCAAGGGCCACATCGTGGCGGAATTCGACATCGACCCCGACCTTTGGTTTTTCGAGTGCCACTTCCCCGGCAACCCGGTGATGCCCGGATGCCTCGGCCTTGATGGCCTGTGGCAGCTGACCGGCTTCAACCTGGGCTGGCGCGGCATGAAGGGCCAGGGCTTTGCGCTGGGCGCTGGCGAGATCAAGTTCTCCGGCATGGTCCGCCCGACCACCAAGATGATCACCTACAAGATCGATTTTACCCGCATCATCGACCGCAAGCTGAAGCTGGGTGTGGCCAACGGCAAGGTTTTCGCCGATGGCGAAGAAATCTACAATGTGACCGGCCTCAAGGTCGGTCTGGCCGAAGCCGAATCCTGATCCGCACCGGACTCTGGAAAGGAGATCCCTCATGCGTCGCGTTGTCGTCACCGGTCTGGGCATCGTGTCCCCGATCGGCAATTCCGCAGATGAAGTCACCGCCAACCTCAAGGCCGGCACCTCCGGTATCGCCTTTGACGAAACGATGGCCGAACACGGCTTTCGCAGCCAGGTGTCCGGTCAGCTCAAGATCAAGCCGGCCGAGCTTGTCGACAAGCGCACCCTGCGCTTCATGGGCCCCGGCGCGGCCTACGCCCATATCGCCATGTCCCAGGCCATTGCCGATTCCGGCCTGCAGGAAAGCGATATCGTCAACGAACGCACCGGCCTGATCGCAGGCTCCGGCGGACCGTCGACCTCGGCCATGCTGGCCGCCCACCAGACGGTGCTGAAAACCGGCGCGACCAAGCGGATCGGCCCCTTCGCGGTGCCAAAATGCATGTCCTCGACGATCTCGGCCAACCTCGCGACGGCGTTCAAGATCAAGGGCATCAACTATTCCATCACCTCGGCCTGCTCGACCTCGCTGCACTGCATCGGCAGCGCCTCCGAACAGATCATGATGGGCAAGCAGGACGTGATGTTCGCCGGCGGCGGCGAAGAACTCGACTGGACCCTGTCCTGCCTGTTCGACGCGATGGGCGCGATGTCGTCCAAGTACAACGACACCCCCACCACCGCATCGCGGGCCTTTGACGAAACCCGCGACGGCTTTGTCATCGGCGGCGGCGGCGGCATCGTCGTTCTGGAAGAGCTCGACCACGCGCTGGCCCGTGGCGCCAGGATCTATGCCGAGGTCACCGGCTTTGCCGCAACCTCCGACGGTCACGACATGGTGGCCCCGTCCGGCGAGGGTGGCGAACGCGCCATGCGGCTGGCGCTGCAAACGCTGCCCGAGGGCCGCAAGGTCGGCTATATCAACGCGCATGGCACCTCGACCCCGGTCGGCGATGTCGGCGAGATAGAGGCCGTGCGCCGGGTCTTTGGCGAAGGCTCCACGCCTCCCGTCTCCTCGACCAAGTCGATGACCGGCCACGCCCAGGGCGCCGCCGGCGCGATGGAGGCCGTGTTCAGCCTGCTGATGCTGCAAGACGATTTCATCGCCCCCTCGATCAACGTGACCACGCTCGACCCGGCCCTGAACCCGGACGAGATCGCGACCACCCTGGTCGAAAACGCAGGCCTGGACACGGTGATGACCAACAGCTTCGGCTTTGGAGGCACCAACGGCTCGATGCTGTTGTCCAAGTATAACGGGCAGGACTGAATGGCGAATCTTCTCAAGGGCAAGCGCGGCCTCATCATGGGCGTGGCCAACGAACGTTCCATCGCCTGGGGCATTGCCAAGGCGATGGCCGAAGAGGGCGCGGAACTGGCATTTTCCTATCAGGGCGATGCCTTCGGCAAACGGGTGGAGCCGCTGGCGGCGTCACTGGGCTCTGATCTGCTGATCGATGTCGATGTCACCGACGACGCGTCGCTCGACCGGGCCTTCGCGCTGCTCAAGCAGCAGTGGGGCAAGCTCGATTTCGTGGTGCATGCCATCGCCTTCTCGGACAAGACCGAGCTTGGCGGCCGCTTCATCAACACCAGCCGCGACAACTTCCGCAACTCGCTGACGATCTCCTGCTATTCGCTGATCGACGTGGCCCGCCGCGCCGCGCCGCTGATGTCCGAGGGCGGCACGCTGCTGACCCTCACCTACCAGGGCTCCAACCGCGTGACGCCGTATTACAACGTCATGGGCGTCGCCAAGGCAGCGCTGGAATCGACGGTGCGTTACCTGGCCAACGATCTCGGCCCGGACGGCATCCGGGTCAACGCGATCTCGCCCGGCCCGATGAAGACCCTGGCCGGCGCGGCGATCAGCGGCGCACGGGCCACCTTCCGCCACACCGACGCCAACGCCCCGATGCGCGCCAACGCCACCCTGTCCGCCGTCGGCGGCACGGCGGTCTACCTCGCCTCGGACGCGGGCAATTGCACCAGCGGCGAGATCATCCATGTCGATGGCGGCTACCACGTCCTGGGCATGCCGCAGCCCGAGAACCTCTGAGGCTGCGACGGTTGTAGTGTGTCAGGCGCGCCAAACACGGCGCGTCTGCTCAAACCGGGAAATTGTCGTCGTCCAGATCGTCGTCATCGCCCATTGGCGGAGGGCCCGCGGCGGCATCCGCCTCCACCAGCGCATCCCCCGGAAACACCGGTGTCATGAACCCCACGGCGGCGCCGGTCGGGTCGGTGACCATGACAATCCGCCCCACCTCGGCCACGTCGAACGGCGGGCGCAGGATGGTGCCACCGGCGGCCAGCGTCTGTTCCACGACAACGTCCGTGTCATCCACCGCCAGGTAGGTGAACCAATGCGGCGGCACCTTGTCCATCCCCGGCAGGCCGGTCATGTCCATGATCCCCGTCGCCGGTTTTCCATGCGCGACAGCCACGTGGTAGTCGCTGCCATCCTCCATCTGCACCGTATCGATCGACCAGCCGCAGACGCTTCGGTAATAGTCGAGCGCGCCCGGCACATCGCGGGTCATCAACTCGCTCCACCAGACAGCTCCGTGATTGAGACTCATCATTCCCTCCCAGACATTCGGGTTGGTTCGCGCCGCTCTCATCCTAGCACCGTTGCGCCCCGGCGCCTAACGCCGCCTCTACCGGATTTCCCGCATTCCAATAGCCCTGCCACTGTGCCAGTCTCCCCCCGCAGGAGGAGCCCATGACACCCAAGGTTGCCGTCTTTGACGCCTACGGAACATTGTTCGATGTCGCCGCCGCCGCCCGGCGCGCCGCCCAGGAACCCGGCGGCGCCGCGCTCGCCGCCCACTGGCAGGACCTGGCCGTCCTGTGGCGCGACAAGCAGCTGCAATACACCTGGTTGCGCGCGATCACCGGTGCCCATGCCGATTTCTGGCAGGTCACGACCGAGGCGCTGGACTACGCCCTCGAACTGCAGGGCCTGGCCGACAACACCGCCCTGCGCGCGCGGCTGCTGGCACTCTACCGCGAGCTTGACGCCTTTCCCGAGGTCGCCGCGATGCTGCGCACCCTGAAACAGCACGGCCTGCCCACTGCCATCCTGTCGAACGGCTCGCCCGACATGCTGCTGTCGGCGGTCTCCTCCGCCGCGATCGGCGACGCGCTCGATGCGGTGCTCAGCGTCGAGGATGTCGGCGTCTTCAAGCCCGACGCGCGGGTCTACGCCATGGTCTGTGACAAGTTCGCCTGCGATCCCTCCGAGGTGCTGTTCGTCTCGTCCAACGGCTGGGACGCCGCCGGCGCCACCGGCTTTGGCTTCACGACCGTCTGGGTCAACCGGTCCGGCCTGCCCGTCGACCGCCTGCCCTGGGCCCCGACCCACACCCTGACCGACCTGTCGACCCTGCCGGAGCTCGCCCTGACCGCATGACCCAATTCTTTACCGCCGACGATGGCCTGCGCCTCGCCTATGACGATCGCGGCAGCGGCCACCCGCTGCTCTGCATGGCCGGGCTGACCCGCAACATGGCCGATTTCGACCCCGTCGTGGACCACTTCGCCGACCGCGCCCGGGTGATCCGGCTCGACACGCGCGGTCGCGGCCAGTCCGCCTTCGACCCCGATCACGGCAACTACAACCTGATCCGCGAGGGCCAGGACATGCTGGCGCTGATGGAGCACCTCGGGCTGGACAAGGTGTCGATCCTTGGCACGTCGCGCGGCGGGCTGATCGCGATGCAGATCGCCTTCGGGCTGCCCGACCGCCTGCACGGCGTGATCCTGAACGACATCGGCCCGGTGATAGACACCCGCGGCCTGTCCGACATCATGGGCTATATCGGCCACCAGCCCTCCTACAAGACCCACGCCGAGGCCGCCGACCGCCTGCCCCATGCCATGGCCCCCGGGTTCGCCAACGTTGCGCGCGACACCTGGCTGGCCCATGCCCGCGCGCTCTGGGACGAAACGCCCGACGGGCTGGCAAACCGCTATGATCCGCAACTGCGACAGGCGCTTCTCGATCAGGCCACCGATGGCGCCCTGCCCGAGATCTGGCCGCTGTTCGACGCCCTCGCGCCGTTTCCGCTGGGCCTGATCTGGGGCGAGAATTCGACCCTGCTGAACGCCGACACCGTGGCCGAGATGCAGCGCCGCCGCCCCGACATGATCCTGGGCAAGGTTCCGGATCGCGCCCACGTTCCCTTCCTCGACGAGCCGGACTCTCTGGCCGTCATCTCGGCGTACCTGGAGGCCGTCGCGTGAACATTTCCGATATCGAGGCCGCCGCAGGCCGCTTGCAGGGACAGGCCCGGGTCACGCCGATGCTGTCCTCGCCGTTTCTCGACGACCTCGCCGGGCGGCAGGTGCTGGTCAAGGCCGAATGCCTGCAACGCGCCGGCAGCTTCAAGTTTCGCGGTGCCTGGTCCGCCGTCTCGGCCCTGCCCGCCGACACCTCCGGCGTGCTCGCCTATTCCTCCGGCAACCACGCGCAGGGTATCGCCATGGCGGCAGGCCTGCGGGGCTTTCCGGCCGTCATCGTCATGCCCGCCGACGCGCCCGCGCTCAAGCTCGCCAACACCCGCGCGCTTGGCGCCGAGGTCGTGACCTACGACAGGATGACCGAAGACCGCGACGTCCTTGGCGCACGGCTCGCCGAGGACCGCGGCCTGGTGTTGATCAAACCCTTCGACAACGAGATGGTCATCGCCGGTCAGGGCACCTGTGGGCTCGAAATCGCCGCCCAGGCCGCCGAGGCCGGCATCGACACCGCAACCGTTCTGACCTGCTGCGGCGGCGGTGGGCTGACCGCCGGGGTCGCGCTGGCGCTGGAGGCCCGCGCACCAGGAATGACCGTGCGCCCGGTGGAGCCGGTCGGCTTTGACGATGTCGCCCGCTCGCTCGCCACCGGGCAGATTTGCCGCAACGCGCGCATGGGCGGCTCGATCTGCGACGCCATTGTCACGCCCTGCCCCGGAAACCTGACCTTCCCGATCCTGAAACGGCTGTGCGGACCGGGGCTTCTGGTGTCCGACGACGAGGCGCTGCGGGCCATGGCGCTGGCCTTCCTGCGGCTCAAGATCGTGCTGGAACCCGGTGGCGCCGTGGCGCTGGCGGCGGCGCTGTTCCACGCCGATGCGCTGGCCGACGGCCCGGTGATCGCCATCGCCTCGGGGGGCAACGTCGATCCGGCGGTCTTCCGACAGGCGCTCGACACCCTGCCCGGCTGACGATCCGGGCTTCCCCCACACGCCCCCGCGCGCTACCCAAGCGCCCAGACCCCAACCGGAGGACACCGACATGCACATGGCAGATCTTGGCGATATCGCCCTGCACTGGCGCGAGGACGGCGCCCCCGATGGCCCGCCGGTCGTCTTTGCCAACTCGCTGGGCACCGACCTGCGGATCTGGGACCAGGTCGTCGCCCGCCTGCCCGCCCGCTATCGCATCATCCGCTACGACATGCGCGGTCACGGGCTGTCGGATTGTCCGCCCGCGCCCTATGCGATGGGCGCGCTGGTGCGCGACGCCGAACGGCTGCTCGATCACCTTCAGGTCCGCGATGCCGCCTTTGTCGGCCTGTCGGTCGGCGGCATGGTCGCCCAGGGGCTGGCCGTGAAACGGCTCGACCTGGTGCGGGCGATGGTGCTGTCCAACACCGCCGCCAAGATCGGCACAAAGGGCACCTGGGAGGACCGCATCGCCACCGTCAAGGCCGACGGCCTGGAGGCGCTGGCCGATGGCATCATGGAAAAGTGGTTCACCGCCGCCTTCCGCGCCACGCCCGACCTCGCCCTGTGGCGCAACATGGTGATCCGCTGCCCGATCGAGGGCTACATCGGCACCTGCCACGCCATCGCGGGCACGGATTTCTACACCCCCACCTCGGGCCTCAGCCTGCCGACGCTGGCCGTCGCGGGCTCCGAGGATGGCTCCACCCCGCCCGATCTGGTGCGCGAAACCGCCGATCTGATCAGGGGGTCGGAGTTCTGCCTGATCCGCGGCGCGGGCCACATCCCCTGCGTCGAGAAACCCGATGCCTACGCAACCCGGCTGACCGACTTCCTCTCCGCCATCGGCCACTGACACCGGCCCGGCCCGCCGGGCACCCCACCGGTGGCCAAGGAACGCCCCGAGATGACCGAGACACCCCTCGCTGACGCCCCCCCGGCGGATTCCCGGCTGCCGCTGGCGTTCATCCTGATCACGCTGGTGATCGACGCGATGGGGATCGGCCTGATCCTGCCGGTGATGCCCGACCTGATCCGCCAGGTGAACGGCGGCGGCCTCGGCCAGGCGGCGATCTGGGGCGGCATCCTGGCGACCGGCTTTGCCGTGATGCAGTTCCTGTTCGGCCCGGTGCTCGGCTCCCTGTCAGACGCCTACGGGCGCCGCCCGGTGCTGTTGATCTCGCTCGGGGTGATGGCGGCGGATTACCTGGTGATGGCGCTGACCTGGTCGATCTGGATGCTGCTCGCCGCCCGCATCCTCGGCGGCATCCTGGCCGCCACCCACTCCACCGCGATGGCCTTTGTCGCCGACATTTCCCGCCCCGAGGACAAGGCCCCGCGCTTTGCCCTGACCCACGCCGCCTACGGGGTCGGCTTCGTGCTCGGGCCGTTGATGGGCGGGCTGCTCGGCACGCTTGGCCCGCGCGCGCCGTTCTATGCCGCCGCCGCGCTCGCGCTGCTGAACATGTGCCTGGGCTATTTCGTCCTGCCCGAATCCGTGACCGACCGCATCCGCCGCCCCTTCACCTGGAAACGCGCCAACCCGTTCGGCGCGATCCTGCATGTCGGCAACCTGCCCGGCCTTGGCCGCCTGCTGACCGTGCTGGCGATCTACGAATTCGCGCTCTTCGTCTACCCGGCGATCTGGGCCTATTTCACCCCGGTGCGCTTTGGCTGGGATACGGCGATGGTCGGCCTGTCGCTCGGTCTGTTCGGCATCGGCTACACCATCGTGCAGGCCCTGCTCGTGCGCCCGTTCCTGCGGCTGCTGGGGGAACACGGCACGATCCTGTTCGGACTGGTGTTCGAGGTCGCGATCCTCACCGCGCTCGGCTTTGTCACCTCCGGCACCCTCGCCCTCATCCTCACCCCGATCAGCGCCCTCGGCTCGGTCGCCGTGCCCGCGCTGCAGGGCGTGATGTCCCGCCGGGCCGGCGACGATGCCCAGGGCGAACTGCAGGGCGTCATCACCTCCACCATCTCTCTGGCCACCATCCTCGCGCCATTGGTGATGACCCAGGTCTTCTACCTGTCCACCCGCTCCGACGCCGCGATCCACCTGCCGGGCGCCGCGTTTCTTCTGGCCGCCGCGCTGATGGTCGTCTGCGTGGTGCTTTATGTCGCCGGGGCGCAAGAACCCGCGTCCTCGTCGGAGTGAACTCGCTTCAACCCCCCCTCTGGATTCAATGACATGACAACAATCAAAGCCGCCGTCTGCCGCACCTTCGACGCGCCCCTGACAATCGAACAGATCACCCTCGCGCCCGCCGGCCCGGCGCAGGTGCAGGTCGAGATGGAGGCCTGCGCGATCTGCCATTCCGACATCTCCTACATCGACGGCGGCTGGGGCGGGCAGCTTCCGGCGGTCTATGGCCACGAGGGCATCGGGCGCGTCACCGGCGTCGGCGACCAGGTCAGCGGCATCGCCACGGGCGACCGGGTTCTGGTGACCCTGATCCGCGCCTGCCAGCAATGCGCCAGCTGCTCCACCGGCCACCCGGCCCATTGCGCCACCACCCCGCCCCCCCACGACGGGCCGCTGACCGATGCCGACGGTGATCCGGTGCTGGGCGCGATGAACTGCGGCGCCTTTGCCGAGGCCGTGACCGTGCATTCCAGCCAGGTCGTCAGGATCCCCGAGGAAATCCCCGCCGCCGCCGCCTGCCTGCTGTCCTGCGGGGTCATCACCGGCGTTGGCGCGGCGGTCAACACCGCCGGCATCCGCCCGGGCCAGACCGTTGTCGTCATCGGCACCGGTGGCGTCGGGCTGAACGCGATCCAGGGTGCCCGCATCGCCGGGGCCGCCCGGATCGTCGCCATCGACATGTCGCAGGAAAAACTGGACGCCGCCCTCGAATTCGGCGCCACCGACGGCATCCTCGCCACCGCCGACAAACCCTGGGCGAGGTTGCGCGACATCGCCCCCACCGGCGCCGATGCGGTGCTGATCTGTACCGGCGCCATTCAGGCCTACCAGGGCGCATTGCGCTTTCTCGGCAATCGCGGCAAGGCGGTGCTGGTCGGCATGCCCCATTCCGGCCAGATGACCGAATACGAACCGGTGATGCTCGCAGCCCTCGGCCAGGGCATCGTCGGCTCGAAAATGGGCGACGCCGTGCTGTCGCGCGACATCCCGTGGATGATCGACCTCTACCAGCAGGGGCGGCTCAAGCTTGATGAACTGGTGTCGGGGCTCTGGTCGCTGGAGCAGATCAACGAGGCGCTCGACGACACGCGCGGCGGTGGCGCCCGGCGCAACGTGATCCTGTTCTGATCGCGCAACGCCCTCCCTCGGGCAGCGCACGCCCCACGGCACCGTGGCCGCCCCGATCCGGCGGTCAGCCGATGCTGCGCCTGTCCGGGCAGGCCCCGCTTTCACGCGGCCTGCCCCTTTGCCAGATCCGGCGAGCCTCCCCCGCCCGGACCAGTCTCATCCGCCGCTAGCGCATCGCGGTCAGGTTCGCGATCAACAGCTCCTGGCGGCGTTCGGTTTCCTGGTTGATCCGTTCGGCCACCCCGGTGACATGCGACAGGTGTTGTTCCACCACGTCCGCCTGCTCCCGGCAGCAGACCTCCATCGCGGCGTGCATCGCCTTGTCGATGGCCGCGAGGATCTCGGCTTCGTGGCCATCCGTCACGCCGGTGCCCTCGACCGCCTTGATTTCTTCCAGTGCGCGTCGCGCTATGTCGTGCAAACTCATGTTCCGCTCCTCCTCCTGCGGCCATCCAATCATGCGCCACCGTCCGGCTCAAGTGACTGCGCGCGCCCGCTACCGCAACGCAAGCGATTGCGGCCAAAGCCCGCCTGTCGCTATGCTGCCGCATCGACGACCCTTCGCCCGGTGGCCCCCGGCCCTCGCACCCCGCCCTGCCCGCCAAAGAGGCCCGCATGAAACTGACCGACCTCGACATCATCGTCACCGCCCCGCCCAAGCCCGGATGGGGTGGGCGCTACTGGATCTTTGTCAAGCTGACCACCGCCTGCGGTATCACCGGCTGGGGCGAGGTCTATGCCGCCGCCGTCGGCCCCGATGCGATGCGCGCGGTGACCGAGGACGTCTTTGCCCGCCACATGCAGGGCGAAAACCCCGAGAACATCGAGCTGATGTTCCGCCGCGCCTATTCTTCGGGGTTCACCCAGCGCCCCGACCCCACCGTGATGGGGGCCTTCTCCGGGCTGGAGATCGCCTGCTGGGACATCCTCGGCAAGGCCCGCGACCGGCCCGTCTGGGCGCTGCTTGGCGGGCGCACAAACGACCGCCTGCGCGCCTATACCTATCTCTACCCCGGCCCCGATGACGTGCTGCCGGCGTTCTGGAACGATCCGCAGGCCGCCGCCCGCGCCGCCGTCGCCCGCGTCGAACAGGGCTTCACGGCGGTCAAGTTCGACCCAGCCGGCCCCTACACGATCCGCGGTGGCCACCAGCCCTCGCTGCTCGACATCGACCGCTCGGTCGCCTTCTGTTCGGCGATCCGCGAGGCCGTCGGCACCCGCGCCGACCTTCTGTTCGGCACCCACGGGCAGTTCTCCACCGGCGGCGCGGTGCGCATGGCCAAGGCCCTGGAACCCTACCAGCCGCTGTGGTTCGAAGAACCCGTGCCCCCCGACAACGTCGCGGCCATGGCCCGCGTCGCCGGGGCCACCTCGATCCCCGTCGCCACCGGCGAACGCCTGACCACCAAGGCCGAGTTCGCCCCCATCCTGCGCAACGGCGCCGCCACGATCCTGCAACCGGCCACCGGGCGGGTCGGCGGGCTGTGGGAGGCCAAGAAGATCGCCGCCATGGCCGAGGTCTACAACGCCCACGTCGCGCCGCATCTCTATGCCGGGCCGATCGAATGGGCCGCCAACGTGCACCTGGCCACCACGCTGCCCAACCTGCTGATGGTCGAAACCATCGAAACCGGCGGCGCGTTCCACCGGGCACTGATCGGCGACACCATCACCTTCGACAACGGCTACCTGATCCCGCCCGAGGGCCCCGGCCTTGGCATCGAGGTGGACGAGGCCCTCGCCCGCGCCCACCCCTACACCGGCACCGGCCTGCATCTGGAAATGCAGGACGCGCCCTGCAACTACAGCGACGAGAACCTGTTCGAAGGCGGCGCACCCGTCCGACTCTGACGCCCCTGCGCGGGGCGGGCTGCCAGCCAAGGGTCGGCAGCCCGCCCCACCACCAGACCGCCGCGCCGGGCGCAGCGATGGTCAGCGCGGCGCTTCAGGTCCGCACGGCGCAATGTCTTGCGCCCCCGTGGATGCAGGATACCAACGCGCCGCCCCGCCCCACCATCGCGGGGGACAGGCCTGCGCGCACCTCAGGTCCGATCCGGATTGATCCCGATCAACGACATGCCCAGCCGCGCGCCCTAAGCGGGCCGCATCCTGTCACGCCCGCGGAGACCCCGGCATGTTGCGACTGACCCTTCTGATCCACACGCTGGCCTCAACGGTCATCATGGGCGTGGGAATCGTCGCGGTTCTTGTGATGGGTTACGTGTCCGGCACCGCCATCATCGCCGCCATCATCGCCGGGCTTGTGCTTGGCGTACCGGTGGCCTGGCTGATTGCCAAGAAACTTCACGAGGGCTGAATCCGCCCCCGGGAAATCGTTCTGGAACAACTTGATCCCCGGCATCACGCCGATCCCCGCGCGGCCTCGGGGTGATCTTTCATGAAATGCTGCAATGTCCGGAACAGCTCTTTCGCGTGCACCACGTCGTCCCTGTGCATCGCGACCCGCATGTCGTCACAGATCATCTGCTGCACCTTCTGCGGCCCCTTGGGCATGTGCATCAGGTATTCCGCCAGCATCGAGGCATCAAAATCCCCGATGTGCTCATGCTCCGCGATGGCTGCGATCTGGTCCCGGTCGAGACAGTTCATGTCCTCGATATCGTCAAGCGTGATCATCCTATCCTCCCCTGTCGGTTGATCCACTGCGGATTTCTACCATGACGGGAATGTCAGGACTTTGACGGAGGTCAACAATATTGGCTCACGCCGACAGGAAGGCCGCCACCGCAGCTTCGAATTCGCGCGGTTTTTCGGCATGCAGCCAATGTCCGGCACCGGGGATTTTCGCAAAACGCGCATTGGGAAACAGCCGCTTGATCTCGCCCCGATGCTCCGGCTGCACATAATCCGAATCGGCGCCCGACAGGAACAGCGTCGCGCCCGTGTACGTTCCCATCGCTCCGGGCCAGCCCAGCACCTTGGGCATCTCGGCGGCCAGCACGTCCAGGTTCAGCCGCCATTCCGGCGGCTGCGCCTTCAGGTCCAGCGATTGCAGCAGAAACGCCCGCGTGCCCGCGTTCGGTACCGTCTCGGCCAGCGCGGCATCGGCGTCGCTGCGCCGGGTCACCCCAGACACATCCAGCTCCTGCATCGCCTGGACCAGGTGCAACTGCGTGTGGGCATAGGCAACCGGCGCGATATCGGCCACCACCAGCCGCCCGACCATCTCCGGTTGCGACAGCGCCAGCAGCATCGCCGCCTTGCCGCCCATCGAATGGCCCACCACGTCGGCCACACCGCCATTGGCCGCGATCACCCGCGCCAGATCCGCCGCCATGTCCTCGTAACCATGCGCCCCGTCGCGAAACGATTCACCGTGGTTGCGCATGTCCACCGTCAACACCGGCCGATCCGCGCTCAGCCGCTTGGCCACCACGCCCCAGTTGCGCGCCGACCCGAACAGCCCGTGCACGATCAACAACGGCGTCGGGCTCTGCGGGCCGATCTCCGGACCAAGGTGATAGGTGGTCAGCATGGCATGTTCCCTTCGCGAATCCGCCCACATGGCGTGCGCGTTGATCCCCTGTTTTGCGCCCGCGTTCAACCGGCCAGCGCCCCGCACCCGCCGCCAACGCCACCCCGACCGCCGCAGCCCGCCACGCCCCCGACCGGCCCACGCAGAATCCGTTTCAACCCGCCCGGGATCTGATCTAGAACACCGCCATGAGCCAATTGCCGCTGCCCGAGACCAACGCCGCCCTTGCCGTGCTGATGCGCGAACAGCTTGGCGTGGGCGGGCGCGACACGCTCGCGGTCAAGCTGCGGCGCGCCCCCGGCACCCTGCCCCGCGCCCTGCGCAAGGAGGCCCGCTACCTGGTCCAGATGGAGCAGCTGTGGCAGAACCCCAAGCTGCGCCGCCAGATCGACATGGCCCATGTCGACCGCGCCCAGACCCAGCTGCGCAAGTTCCTCAATGCCATCGACCCGCGCGACCGCCGGATCGGGCGCATCATCGGCATCCTCGGGCCGCTGATGCTGAACATCCTGATCCTCTTCGCCATCTTCGTCACCTGGCTGGTGATGTCGGGCCGGGTCTGACACAGCCACCGGCCTCAGCCCTTCCGATACGGATCTGCCGCGGCGCGACTGGTCGACAACGAGTCCTGCTGCCGCTCCACCAGCGCCTCGATGGCATCGGCCAGGTGAATCTCCGCGATGTTGTAATCGCCCCGCGCCACCCGGATTCGGTGCGCCTCGATCATCACGTCTGCATGGGTGCAGCCCACCGGCGGCTCGAACCGGTAACAGGCCAGTTCGATCAACAGCCCCATCGGGTCCTTGAAATAGATCGAATCCATGAAGCCACGGTCCTTTGGCCCCGAATGCCCGATGCCGCGCTCCTCCAGCCGCTCCACCGCCTGGCTGAAAACCGCCTTGCTGACGTTGAACGCCAGGTGATGCACGCATCCCGGCTCGGTCGGGGCGCGCCGCCCGTTCGGCACCCGGGTCTCGTTGGTGAACACGGTGATCAGCCGCCCGTCGCCGGGATCAAAATACAGGTGCCCCTCGTCGGGGTCGTCCAGGTTGGGCTGGTCAAAGACAAACGGCATCCCCAGCAGCCCCTCCCAGAAATCGATCGACGTCTGCCGGTCGGCCCCCGTCAACGTGATGTGATGCACCCCTTGTGCCTGCAATTTCCGCATGGTCCCCTCCCTTGGCATTTCCCCTGTGTACCCCCTGCCGCCGCCGGGCCAAACACCGCCCCGCGCGCAGCACCTGTGCAGGAAGGTCGGACGTGACCCACCCGTCCGGCCGATCACGCGTGCGCTGCCCCGCCTCGCCCGACGTGCTGCGCCAGATCGTCGATCCCGCGCAATCCGACGTGATCGGGCACGTCCTCCCCAAAGTCCTCCGGCACACGAAGCCTGAACCCGCGTTCCGCCGCCCCGCGCGAAACCATCCACGCTACATTCCAAACCGGACCGCCGACCTTGGCCTCTCCGGTCAGAACACCACGAGATCATCGATGATCTGGGCCGGCTCGACCCCCAGCACCAGCACGAGGTCCTCCCCGCTGGCGGCGATCTCGATCATCGTATCGGCATCGCGTTCGACAAAGCGCAACGGCACATCGTGGAGGTTGTACGCCAGAACAAGACGGTCCACGCCAATCTCGTAGTCCTCGATGGCATCGACGCCAGTCCCCTGCTTCAGCACAAAGCTGTCCACCCCGGCGCCACCGCTGAGGCTGTCGTTGCCGACACCCCCGAACAGCGTATCGTTGCCGGTGTTGCCAAAGAGCGCGTCGTCGCCACGATTTCCGTACAGGACGTCGTTGCCCCGGTCGCCAAACAGCCTGTCGCCCCCCAGCCCGCCGTGAAGGGCGTCATTCCCCCGGCCACCGTGCATCACGTCGGCGTGCCCGTGGCCAAGGAGCGTGTCCGCCCCGCGATTCCCAAAGAGCGCGTCCCGCCCGTACCCACCGAGGACCAGATCATCGCCGTCGCCACCGCGCAGCAGATCGTCGTGCCGGTTGCCGGACAAGGTGTCATTCCCCGCACGCCCAAGAATCCGGTCCTCCCCGGCGTGGCCCGAGGCGATGTCATCCCCGCCACTCAGATCAAAGAGGTCGTTCCCGGTCAGGGACTCCCGGAACAGCGCCCTGTCATCCCGGGTGCCCGGCGTCGCGGCCACGGCGTCGATGTCACCGACCGGGATCGACAGGCCGGTGGCGGTCCACAGCCGGGCCTCGCCCGACCCCGACAACAGGGCGGTGTCGGTCCTGACGGTGTGGGTCCATACCTGCTGCTCGACCAGCGCCTCGACCGTCCCGCCCGTCATCCCAGCCTGCGTGCCGGTCAGGTCGTTCCCGTGAAAGTTGGTCTGGGTATATCCGGTGTCCCGATATTCCCGGTCACCGACAGTGCTCTCGGTTTCCCAGTACCCCCAGGGCATCCGGAACACGGCACTGTACGTCGCGTCTTCGACATTGAAGCCCCCGCCCTTGCGGAAGATGGTGTCGAAGGCCGTGTCGAACATCTGGTAGAAGTCGAGGTTCTTCGCATCGAACGCGTAGCCCGCATCGCTGTACACATAGATATTTGCCATCGGTCTCCCCTCCGAATTCGAAATAGTGCAATTTTACAACAGTTGGGGGCCCTGGTCGTTGACCTGTCACAATCGCCGGCAGATCGATCGGGCGGACAGGGTAGGCCGCAGGCGGGCGGGCGCCGACAATGCCCCCGCAACGGGGCCCACAACGCCAAGCCGGTTCATCCCACCTTGACCGCTCCCCCAATCCCCATCATATCCCGCCCATGACCGAGCTTTCGCACATCCGCAACTTCTCCATCGTCGCCCACATCGACCACGGGAAATCCACCCTGGCCGACCGGCTGATTCAGCTTACCGGCACCGTCGCCGAACGCGACATGCAGGCGCAAATGCTCGACTCGATGGACATCGAGCGCGAACGCGGCATCACGATCAAGGCCAACTCGGTCCGCATCGAATACCCGGCCAAGGATGGCAACACCTACATCCTCAACCTGATCGACACCCCCGGCCACGTCGATTTCGCCTACGAGGTGTCCCGCTCCATGCGCGCCGTCGAAGGCTCGCTGCTGGTGGTGGACGCGACCCAGGGCGTCGAGGCCCAGACGCTCGCCAATGTCTACACCGCGATCGAGGCCGACCACGAGATCGTCACGGTCCTCAACAAGATCGACCTGCCGGCCTCCGAACCCGAGCGCATCTGCACCCAGATCGAGGACGTGATCGGCATCGACGCCTCCGACGCCTGCCTGATCTCCGCCAAGACCGGCGTCGGCATCCCCGAGGTGCTCGAAGCCATCGTCACCCGCCTGCCCGCCCCCAAGGGCGACCGCGACGCGCCGCTCAAGGCGATGCTGGTCGACAGCTGGTACGATGCCTACCTCGGCGTCGTCGTGATGATCCGCGTGATGGATGGCGTCATCCGCAAGGGCGACAACATCCTGATGATGCAGACCAACGCCAGGTACGGCGTCGACAAGCTGGCCGTGCTGCGCCCCAAGATGCAGGACATCGCCGAGCTTGGCCCGGGCGAGATCGGCATCCTGACCGCCTCCATCAAACAGGTGCGCGACACCCGCGTCGGTGACACGATCACCCACCAGAAACGCCCCTGCGAAACGCCGCTGCCGGGCTTCAAGCCCAGCCAGCCGGTGGTGTTCTGTGGCCTCTTCCCGGTCGACAACGCCGAGTTCGAGGACCTGCGCACCGCGATCGAGAAACTGGCGCTCAACGATGCCTCCTTCACCTACGAGATGGAAACCTCCGCCGCGCTCGGCTTCGGCTTCCGCTGCGGCTTCCTCGGGTTGCTGCACCTCGAAGTGATCCGCGACCGCATCGAGCGCGAATACGACATCGACCTGATCACCACCGCGCCCAGCGTGATCTACCAGATCCACATGCGCGACGGCTCCCACATCGAACTGCACAACCCCGCCGACATGCCCGATCCGGCCACCATCGACCACATCGACGAGCCGCGCATCAAGGCCACCATCATGGTGCCCGACGAATACCTCGGCGACGTGCTGAAACTCTGCCAGGACCGTCGCGGCATCCAGGAAAACCTCACCTATGCCGGGTCCCGCGCCATGGTGGTCTATGACCTGCCGCTGAACGAGGTCGTGTTCGACTTCCACGACCGGCTGAAGTCGGTCACCAAGGGCTACGCCTCCTTCGACTACACGCTGCACGGCTACCGGACCGACAACCTCGTCAAGATGTCGGTGCTGGTCAACGACGAGCCGGTGGACGCGCTGTCGATGATGGTCCACCGCGACCGCGCCGAACAGCGTGGCCGGGCGATGTGCGAGAAGCTCAAGGAGCTGATCCCGCGCCACATGTTCAAGATCCCGATCCAGGCCGCCATCGGGGGCCGCGTCATCGCCCGCGAAACGCTCTCGGCGATGCGCAAGGACGTCACCGCCAAATGCTACGGCGGCGACGCGACCCGCAAGAAAAAGCTGCTGGAAAAGCAGAAGGCCGGCAAGAAGAAGATGCGCCAGTTCGGCAAGGTCGAGATCCCGCAGCAGGCCTTCATCAACGCGCTCAAGATGGACGGATGACGCCCCCGCGTTTCCGTCCACACACCACCCTCACCACCGGATATCGCCCGGCCCGCCTGACCGGGTCCACAGCCGCACACAAGGCGACTGCACGCGTCCCGTTGGCCATTTGGGCAACTATATTTTTGCCACAATACTGATATAAATCTTGACCATCCACACAAGGTTAACGGTTATGTGCATCAAAATGACATCCCTGAGAGCGCTACAGGTCGTTTCAGCGCTTGCCTGTGTCATCCTGTTGAGCGTCGGCGGCGCTGTTGCCCAACCCGTCCCCGCGGACTGTGATGTATGCAAGACCGGTGGCAGCGATATCAACTCCCAGGCGGCGTGCCTCTATGTGGTCGGTTTGAACGATGCCAACCCGGATGACCCCGTTTTCCTGGATCTGTTCGATAGCGTTGTGCAATGCTGTGGCAACAGCCAGAACCCAAACAATCAGGCGTCCTGCATTTGTGAGAATCCCGAGCCGATCAGCCCCTTCTTGAATCAGCCCCCGGATTGCCCCACGAACTGATCATGCCACCCCGGCCTGCCCTCCCGGCTCTTTGCCGTGACAACAAGAATGACGGGTCGGGCACCCCCAATGCGCAGGCCGATTGTACCAGCAACACACTCAAAAACGCGCCCCCGACGCGTCCCTGACCCGAAGGCTGCCGGCCGCCAACGGCAGGCCCTGCACCCGGTGCCTGGGCCGACCCACATCGACCTGACGCGCCCAACACAAACTTCCCTTACGTCAATCAAACGTGCTACCGTGTTCCCCTGGGAGCATCGGACCAAAGGCCAACCGCATTGTGCAAAGGGCCAGCCGATGCCTCGTTTTTCAGGGAGGACACAGAATGCCACGTTTCATTATCACCGGAAATTACACCCAGTCCGCCGCACAGGGGATGATCGCCAACCCCAGCGACCGGGGGGCTGCCACCGGCGCGCTTGTCGCCGCGGCCGGGGGCACGATGGAGGCCTATTATGCCACCACCGGTCCCAGCGACTTCATGCTCATCGTGTCGGGCACCGACATCGACGGCGTCATGGCCGCGCTGATCGTTGCCGGCGCCTCCGGGGCGGTCAGCAACATGCAGACCCAGCGTGCCTTCACCTCGGCCGAGTTGCTCGAGTTTCAGAAATCGGCCGCTGGCCTCGCCGCCGCCTATACCGCCCCCGGCTGATCCTGCGCACCACGATCCCGCTCCGGGGCGCCGGCCACCCGGCGCCCACCCCATCCGCGCAGGACAGGCGTTCGCAGCCGCCACAGAGGCAGCACGCGACACCGCAGGACCGACAGAACAGGTGCGCGGGCGGCGCAACTACGCCGCCCCGCCAACGTGTGCGTTGTTTTCTCTCAGAGGTTTAGGGTAGAATCGATATGGATGCGGTCCGGTCCCGGCCAGACCGCGCACCTTATAGTTTCTCAGCGCCGAAAGGGCCTCTCATGCGCCTCGTCAAGATCACTTCCGCCATCGCACTCGTCGGCTTCACGGCCGCCTGCGCCACCTCCGGCGCCAACTACCAGCCCGTCATCGACGGTGCGGTCAGCCCGAACTATTCCAACGATCTGGCCCAGTGTCAGGCGCTCGCGTCCCAGCAGGGCGCGTTTGACAGCACCACCGGTCAGAAAGCCGTTGCCGGCGCCGCCGTCGCCGGTGGCACCACCGCGGTCTTCAACAACAAGGGCACCAACGCGCGCGACGCCGCTCTCGTCGGCGCCGCTGTCGGCCTCACCGCCGGTGCGCTCGACCAGCAGAAGAACAAGGAAGCCATCATCAAGAACTGCATGCGCCAGCGCGGCTACAACGTCGTCGGCTGATCGCGTCAGCGACACGCGAAGTGGGGCGGGCCGGACGACGGTGCCCGCCCCGGTCATTCCAGGATGCGGATCAAGGGCGACACCTGTCGCCCTTCTTCTTGCGCGGCCTCGAACCGCTGCGCCACGTCCGACAGCTCGCGCCGCACCTGCGCGCCCGAGCGGGCATCGAACCGTTCGATCATGTCCAGGTCGCGGATCGAGACCACGGCGGCATAGGGCCGGCCATGTTTGGTCAGCACGAGCCGTTCCGGCACATGCACCACGCGCGGCAGCAGCTTGGCGATATGGGTGCGAAAGTCGCTGAGCGGGATCAGATGAGATTTCACGTGCGGGGTCGGGGTCAGGTCAGCCATGCCGGCATCTGGCCTCAAACGCCTTTCGCCCGCCTTAACCCGCCGTTCGCAGCGTCAGGCCGCGCGCCCCGGTCGGCAGCGCTGCTTGCCCCGCGCGCCCGTCGGCAGGCCACTGCCCCAGACGTTCCCCCGCCCGCTCCGCAATCCGGTCAAAACATTCGGTCGAAACGACCCGAAAACCGGTCAAACCGGCCTCATCGCCACGCCTCGCCAAACCTGCCGCGCCCAAACGACCGGACTTTTGGTCGAATCGCCCGGTTTTTGGGTCGTCCCGCCCCTCGCGTCCGACCGTTTCGACCGCTGTTTCGGTCAATCCCGCGACAGGCCTTCCCCTGCTCGGCAATCCTCGCTACGGCAGGCCGATCCCAACGGAGGCCCCCATGCCCGACGACACCCTCATCGCCCGCTCCGCAAATGCCTGCGAGCTGTGCGCCGCCACCACGGAGCTCGCCGCCTTCCCCGTCGGCCCCGATCCCGACGGCTCGGAGGCCATGTCCGCATGGCTCTGCGCGACCTGCCGCAGCCAGATCGACGGCCCTCCCGACCCGGCCCACTGGCGCTGCCTGTCGACGTCCATGTGGTCCGAGCACCCGCCCGTTCAGGTGCTCGCCTGGCGGATGCTCGACCGCCTGTCAGACGAGGACTGGGCTCGGGACCTCTCCGAGACACTATATATAGAGGATTCCGTGTTGGACTGGGCCAGATCCGGGCAGGCTCAGCCCACCGTCGTGCACCGTGATTCCAACGGCGCGGTCCTCGCCCAGGGCGATTCCGTGACGCTGATCAAGGACCTTCCGGTCAAGGGTGCGGGTTTCACCGCCAAACGTGGAACCGCCGTCCGGGGCATCTCGCTCGTCGCCGACAACCCCGCCCACATCGAGGGCCGTGTCGAGGGTCAGCGGATCGTGATCCTCACCGAATTCGTCAAGAAACGCTGACATCCCGCGCCGTCCCGAACATTGACCCAAATCAAGGACAGCAAAAGGTCATTGAAAATACACCTTCGCAAAACGCCCCAACCAGCCAAATGGCCAGAAGGACACTCATGTTTCGCCTTGCCCTGCTTCTTTTTGTCGTGATCGGCGCTTCGGTCGCCGGCATCCTGATCGTTGCTGCCCTGGTCGCCGGCCTGGACACCAAGACCCCGATCATGATCGCCGCCGCCATCGGCTTCGTCGCTGCGGTCCCGATCAGCTATGTCGTCGCCGGAAAGCTCTCCTGAGCCACGCAAGCCACACCCGCGCGGGTCACATCGATTGCTGAACCTTGCGCGCGCTGTCAGACACGATGTCCCCCGCCTTGGACAGGTCCTGTCCGGCACCATCAACCGTGGCACAGGCAGACAACGTTAGCAGCAAGAGGGGCAGGATCAGACGGGTCATTCGGGCCTCCGACAGGACAGGTGAGCGGCGCTCAACATAGGGTGGCAACCCGGCATCCACAAGCCGCCAACCGCCGCGTCGGCAACCGCTCGCCGGACCCGATCGGCGGCCGCCGTGCCGGTGCCCTGGCAAGTTCCAAATTACACATCACAGACGCGCCTTTTGAAAGATCCTGAACGCTCCGAGGCACCTGCCTCGGGTCAAGACCGCCGGCCAGGGGCGCAGAACACTGCCTCACAGGCAAACTCGGCCCCCCCCGGCAAGGGGGGTGCACGATCACCTCCCCGTGCCCCAAAAGCACGTGCGCCGTCCCGCACACGATGCCCTGAGCGCGATAGGTGGTCGTTTGACACATCTCAAAGACAGGCACCGGCAAACCTGACATCCGGCGACGAGATACAGGAAGGATTTGCAATGACCTCATCTTCGACAGCGAAATCACAAAACGCCGATGCCGTCGCCGCCCCGGCCGACCCGCCGAATGTAGAGGCCCTCGGACGCCCGGCCGCAAAACCGGTCGTGCGTCAACCGACCGCCAAGCGCCCTGCTTCCCCCGAGGAAGTCCGGAGAGCCTTCGAGACCGGACGCTACCCCTATCGCGCAAAGATGCCCCGCCGCACCTACGAAGCAGAAAAGGCCGACCTTCAGGCCGAACTTCTCAAGGTGCAGCTCTGGGCCCAGGAAACCGGCCAGAAGTTCGTTCTTCTGTTCGAAGGCCGCGACGCCGCCGGCAAGGGCGGAACGATCAAGCGGTTCATGGAGCACCTGAATCCGCGCCACGCTCGGGTGGTCGCCCTGAACAAGCCCACGGAACAGGAAAAAGGTCAGTGGTTCTTCCAGCGCTACATCGAGCACCTGCCCACCAGCGGCGAAATGGTGTTCTATGATCGCTCCTGGTACAATCGCGCCGGAGTCGAGCGCGTGATGGGGTTTTGCGAGCCCAACGAATACCTGGAGTTCATGCGGATGACGCCCGAACTGGAGCGCATGTTGGTGCGGTCGGGCATCCGTCTCTACAAGTACTGGTTCTCGGTCACACAGGCCGAACAGCGGCGCCGGTTCGAAAGCCGCGGCAACGACCCGCTGAAGCGCTGGAAGCTGTCGCCCATCGACCGCGCCAGCCTCGACAAGTGGGACGACTACACAGAGGCGAAGGAAGCGATGTTCTTTTACACGGACACCGCCGACGCCCCCTGGTCGATCGTGAAGTCCAACGACAAGAAGCGGGCGCGGCTGAACTGCATGCGGCACTTCCTGTCGACCCTGGACTACCCGGACAAGGATCTCAGCGTGGCCGTTGCGCCCGATCCCTTGATCGTCGGGCACGCCAGCCACGTCCTGCACCAGACCGATCACATCCTGGGCACATCTCTGCACCCCGAAGCGCGCAAAACGAAGCGATAGGCAGAGCAACGGCTGCATCGGGCGTGTCGGCGGAGACGTGTCGGCGCGCCGGGTGCGCGCCCCGTGTCCCCGGCGCCTCCATGCCTCTGGACGGTGCGAAAATGGGGAACAGGTGTTGCCGTGAATGCGCGTCAAACCGCGCATTCGTCCCACTGTGTCTCGAAACCTTGGAATCCGGTGCCGAATCTGGCACAAATGGGGCACCGGATTACCGCCGCGCAAAGACGGCAGGTTCCTACTCAACGAGGCAGAGTACCATGAAATTCATCACGACAACCGCCCTGATCCTTGCGTTCGCCCTGCCGACGACCATCGCAACGGCACCGTCAGCGTCGGCAGCATCGACAATCGAGCGCGCTTGCATGAAGTCCAACCGGCGCGCCGCGACCAAGCCGCTGTGTGGCTGCATCCAGCGTGTGGCAGACCAGATGCTGACCCGCTCAGACCAGCGCAAGGCGGCAAAGTTCTTCACCGATCCGCAGAAGGCACAAGACCTGCGTCAGTCCGACGGCAACCACAACGAAGCGTTCTGGAAGCGCTACAAGGCCTTCGGCACCAGCGCGGGCAACATCTGCCGCTGATCCACGTCAGGAGCCCTGGCCGAACCTGATGTCGGCCAGCAGCCCGGAAACCGCATGTTCGATCAGCCGAACCACCTCGTCGAAACGACCCTCGTAGTAGGGGTCGGGGACGTCCATGAGCCCGGTTGGACCAAACGGCAGCAACAACTGCACAGGCGTCGCCGACCCAGCCGGACGCAGGGCCTCCAGATCGACCCGGTTCTGGCGGTCCATCGCGATGATCCGGTCGAATCGGCCAAAGTCGGCGGCTTCGACCTGACGTGCCCTGATGCCTGACAGGTCATAGCCCGCCTCCAGCGCGGCCGCCTGCATCCGCTTGTCCGGCGCCTGCCCGACGTGCCACGCGCCGGTGCCCGCACTGTCCAGCTCCACCGACATACCAGCCCTGGCAGCAAGCACCTGCGTCACGCCCTCCGCTGTCGGCGAGCGGCAGATATTTCCCAGGCAGACAAACAGGAGGCGAGATGGCGGTGTGGGTGTCGGCGTATCCATGAGACATGGGTGCGCGCAAGGTCTGCGCAGGTCAACATGTTTTCCGCGTCTGGGCACAGGTCGGCTTGGCGCCACCTGCCCTGATCTCCCCCATGGGCACCAACCTTGCGCGCTGCCCGATGCCTGCCGGGGCGGCATGTTCCGGTGGGCGCAAACCGGCGAACGCAAGGTCGTTTGGCACAGATCGCGCTAACGGCTCTGGCACTCCCGCGCGGAATCTGCATGGTCTGGAATAGACCTTTCGACCGCACAGCAAGAGGCCGCTCATGCGCAACAAGATCGTCATCCTGACCGGCGCCGGTATTTCGGCGGAAAGCGGATTGGGAACCTTTCGCGATGCGGGGGGGCTCTGGTCGCAATACGATCTGGAGGAGGTCGCCACGCCCGAAGGGTTTGCCCGCGATCCGGCAAAGGTCCACGGTTTCTACAACGCTCGGCGGGCGAACGCCAAGGCCGCCGAACCAAACGCGGCCCACATTGCGTTGGCGCGTCTTGAGCGTGACTGGCCTGGGCAAGTTGTCCTGATCACCCAGAATATCGACGACCTGCACGAACGCGCCGGACATCAACGGGTGATCCACATGCATGGCGAATTGATGGAGGCCAAATGTGAAGCCTGCGACGCCCATTGGGAGGCGCCGCTCCAGATGTTGCCCGCCGATGCCTGCCCCGAATGCGGCGAGCATGCGACCCGCCCCGATATCGTCTGGTTTGGCGAGATGCCCTATGACATGGACCTGATCGAACAGCACATCACCAGCGCCGATCTCTTTGCGTCCATCGGCACGTCCGGGCAGGTCTTTCCCGCTGCCGGGTTCGTCATGCAGGCCAACGCGGCCGATGCGAGGACGGTGGAGCTCAACCTGGAGCCGTCAGAGCTGAGCGGCATGTTCGACGAACGGCATGAAGGCCTGGCCAGCGAAGTTGTCCCGGCCTGGGTGAACAGGCTGCTCGCCGGATCCTGAGACGCGGAGGCCAATGGCCTTCGCCCGGCCTGCGAGGGTCGGTGGGAGGGCGGGTGGGACCGGCCCGAGCAGGCCGGCCCCGACAACCTCAGCCGCCAGCCATCGCTGATGGCGCGCGACTTCGGCCTCGCTGTGTCAGCGCTTCAGATCGACAGGGATATCAACGACGATATCGCCCGCCTTTTCAAAGGTCAGCGTCACGGTCACGGTGTTGCCGTCGTTCATCGGGCCGTTCAGCCCCATGAACATGACGTGGTCACCGCCGCGCTTCAGCATGTGGGTCTGGCCGGCCGCGACCGGAAAGCCTTCTTCCACCTCGACCATCTGCATGATGCCGTCGCCCTTGGCGATATGCGTGTGCAGTTCGACCTTTTTCGCCACATCGGAAGCCGCCGCAATCAGGCGGTCATCTTCTGATCCGGTGTTCACGATCTGCATGAACGCCGCGCCAGCCATCGCCGTCGGCATGGCCGCGCGGGCATAGGCGTCCTTGATCTCGATATCGGCCAGGGCGGGGCTGGCGATGGAAAGGGCGGCAGCAGCCGCAAGAAAGTGCGTCTTGAGGGACATCTGTCGTCTCCGTCTGGAATCTGAAAAACTGTTGGACTGGACCGTGCAGGCGCGCCGATCCGACAGGTTTCAGGCCGGAGGCGCCCGCGCCCCGCGCGACCGCAGCCGCTGGACCGGTGTCTCCACCGTCCTGCAGGGCCAGTCGCGCCAGCAGATCGACGCTTCGATCACAGCCGGCGTCGGTTCCGTCAACGCCGTTGCCGCCAGAAGGGTCGCAACAGCGTCCGGACACAGGGTCGGACGCTCGACAGGATTGCCCTCGGCATCATACGAGACCGTGACAATTCCGTAACCGGTGCAAATGACCATCTCGCCCACGGCGCTGGCCTGACCGCGCGCGACTCCGGCCCCGATGGTCGCAAGACCAAGGGTGAGGATCACGACACACGTCAGGATGGGGCGCAGGCACGTCATTCGGCGGACCATAGGCAACATCGCAAAGAAGGCAACGCACAAAGAAACACGACCCCGCCGAATGGCAGGGCCGTGCAAAGCTTTGTCGGTCGACAATGGATCAGGCGGTAGCCTGCACCTTGGCAACGTCTTTCTTGATCTTCAGCGCCGTCGTCGACAGATCGTCATCGCTGGCCTTGGCCAGAAATGCGTCCAGACCACCGCGGTGATCGACGGACCGCAGCGCCGACGACGTGATGCGCAGCTTGAAAGAACGCCCGAGGGCATCCGAGATCAGAGTTACATCCTGCAGGTTCGGCAGGAAGCGACGCCTGGTCCTGTTTTTGGCGTGGCTGACGTTGTTGCCAACCATCGGACCTTTACCGGTCAGTTCGCAGACACGCGACATGGGGTTATCCTCGACTTCGTATGACAAATTGAGCGCATGCCGGTCTGTTAGTCCAACCGGTGCACCCCGAATTCCGTCCGCGCGTTTAAGAGCATGCGAAGGACGGTGTCAAGCCGATTCCCCCAGATCCCTGGATCACCCGCTGCCTTCCTGCGGGCGGGCGCGGGAACGGCCCAGCATGATGTAAAGCCCGGCCGCGAGGATCACGGCACTGCCGGACAGCGTCATCGCATCCGGACGTTCGCCGAAGATCAGCATGCCCAGCAACACCCCGAACAGAAGCCGACTGTAGCGAAACGGCGTTACGACAGACACTTCGCCGGTGCGCATCGCCATGGTCAGCGCCGAATAGGCACCAACCCCCACCAGAACGCCCGCGCCCACCCGCACCAGGGCGGCAAGATCGGGCACAACGGCCCCGCCGGTCACCGCCAGCGCGATCGCTCCGGTCGGCACCAACACCGCGAACCCGCAGATCCCAAGTTGCGCATACGACAGGGCGACCGGCGACATCCGCGTGGCAAGATCGCGCCCGGCAAACCCGAGCATCCCGAGGATGGCGAGGATCGAGCCCGGCGCGAACCCGCTCAAACCGGGCCGCAGGATCATCAACACGCCGGCGAACCCCAACAGGATCGCCGCCCAGCGACGCCAGCTGACCGATTCCCCAAGGAGCAGCGCCGCAGCGGCCACCACGACCAACGGGGTCGCCTGCAGGATGGCCGAGGCATTGGACAGCGGGATCACGGCAATGGACAACGTGTAGAAGATCCGGCCCACAGATTCGAACATCGCGCGGAACAGCATCGACGGCGCCAGCATGGACGGATGCAGGACAGGCTCGCCCCGGTACATTGCCAGCCCGGAAAAGAAGACCAGCCCACCCAGCCCGAACAGGATGACGATCTCGCCCACCGGCAGAAAGGCCGCCGCCGACTTCAGGAACATGTCTTCCAACCCGAACCCCGCCATCGCCGCGACCATGAAGAGCGCGCCGCGCAGGTTTTCGGAGGTTCGGATCACCTCAGTCGACCGCACCGAGGGCTGACAGGATCTCGTAGGCCGCAACTGCGGGTGCCATCCGACCATCCGCCACCTTGCTGCCAAGCGCGTACATCCGGTCGCGCATCTCGGGCGAGCGGGTCAGCTGGGCAAGCAGACCCATGCGGACCTCTTCCTCGAACCAGTGCCGGGCCTGCTCCGCCCGTCGGCCGTCCCAATGACCGTGCTCGCGGCGCCATTGCGCCAGGGTCATGATCTCGTCCCAGGCGGTTTCCAGACCGTCGCCAGAGACCGCCGAAACGGTCATCGCCTTGGGGAAGCCTTCGGGGTCCATCGCCCGTTTGCGCAGCAACCGAAGGGCACCGGCGTAATCGGCACAGGTCCTCGACGCGACGGGTTTCAACGCACCGTCGGCCTTGTTGATCAGGATCATGTCGGCGATCTCCATGATGCCGCGCTTGACCCCCTGCAGCTCGTCGCCCCCCGCAGGAGCCAGCAGCAGCAGGAACACGTCCGACATCTCGGCCACCATGGTTTCGGACTGGCCCACGCCAACCGTCTCGATCAGCACGATGTCATACCCGGCAGCCTCGCACAGGGTGACGACCTCGCGGGTACGGCGGGCGACACCGCCCAATTGTGTTTGCGAGGGCGACGGCCGGATGAAGGCATCGGGGTTGCGCGACAGCAGTTCCATACGGGTCTTGTCGCCCAGGATCGAGCCGCCGGAGCGGGCCGACGAGGGGTCGACCGCCAGCACGGCGACCTTCATCCCCTTGGCGGTCAGCAGCATCCCGAAGCTTTCGATAAAGGTCGACTTGCCGACACCCGGCGTGCCGGACATCCCGAGGCGCAGCGCCTGGCGTTCGGTTCCGGCCAGCCTGCGGCCCAGTTCCACCGCCAGCGCCCGGTGATCCGCCCGACTGCTTTCGACCAGCGTAATCGCCCGCGCCAATGCACGTCGTTCTCCGGCGATCACCCGATCTGCAAGATTATCGATATCCATGACTGGCCTCCTGCGCCCCGCTCAGATCTCGGACACGATGTGCCTCGGAGCGCAGGCGATTGTCCAGACCGTACGGCAAACCTTTGCCCGTCCGGGTCAATGGCCGCACCCCGGCGTTGACGTGACCGGAAAACTGCCTGCATGTGCAATCACTGACCCATTGACCAAAAGAGTGTTTTGCCATGCGCCCCATGACCCTGTTGCGAGTGATCCCGTTCCTGCTGGCCATTGTCTCTGCCCCTGCCGTGCACGCGCAGGAGGAATCGGCGAGTTTCAACGTCAGCTTCGCGGGGATTCGCGGTGGAAAGCTGTCAATCAGCAGCGTGGAGAATGGTGGAAAGTACCAGACCGTGGGCCGCGCGGCCAGCAGCGGGCTGGTCGGCGGGCTGTATCGGCTGACCGTCGAGGCGCGGGCAAGCGGCCGTGTCTCCGGCAACAGCTACGTGCCCGCGCGCTACGACGAGACCAGCGAAGAGCGCAGCAAGACCAAGTCCAAGCAGATCCGGTTTTCCAACAGGATTGCCAAGGTCACCCAGACCCCGCCCGATACCAAACGCAAATCCTGGCATGCAGACGGCAAGGATCACCCGGGGGTCCTGGACCCGATGACCGGGCTCTATGCCCTGCTGCGCAGCCGCCCCGCCGCCTTGGCCTGTGATCTGGACATCTCCACCTTCGACGGACGCGAGGTGCACCGCATCCGGCTGACCGGCGGCAAACAGGATGGCGACCGGTTCGTGTGTTCGGGCCGCTACATCCGCGTGGACGGGTATCGGCCCAAGGATCTGGCCGATACGCAGTTCCAGAAGTTCTCCTTGATCTACGACACATCAGGGGGCGATCTGTGGCCGATGGCAGAACTGCGCGCCCGCACGAGTTTTGGCACCATGGTCATAACGCGCCGCTGAATGCCCGTGGCAGATGCCCTTCCCATTGATGCCGTCCTGCCCGAATTGATCACCGCCTTGCGTGTCAACGGTCAGGCTGTGCTGCAGGCCCCACCCGGCGCGGGCAAGACGACCCGCGTCCCGCTGGCCCTGCTCTCGGCCGACCTGACCCGCGACCGGATCGTCATGCTGGAACCGCGCCGCCTGGCCGCCCGCGCTGCCGCCGAGCGGCTGGCCGAAACCCTGGGCGAGCCGGTGGGACAGACCGTGGGCTACCGGATCCGAGGCGAAAGCCGCACCTCCAGGGCGACCCGGATCGAGGTGGTGACCGAAGGCATCCTGACCCGGATACTGCAATCGGACCCGTCGCTGGAGGGCATCGGCGCGGTGCTGTTCGACGAATTTCACGAACGCTCGCTGAATGCCGACCTTGGGCTGGCGCTGTGCCTGGAGGTCCGCGAGGCGCTGCGGGAAGACCTGATCCTGCTGCCGATGTCCGCCACGCTGGAGGCCGCTCCGGTCGCAACGCTCATGGGCGGTGCGCCCATCGTGACCGCCGAGGGCCGCGCCTATCCGGTCGACATTCACCACCTGGACAAGCCGCTGGACAAACGCATGCGGCTGGAACAGGCCACCGCCGATCTGGTCCTGCAGGCGCTGTCCCAGACCAGCGGCAGCGTTCTGGTGTTCCTGCCCGGTGAGGGCGAGATCCGGCGCACCGAAAGCCTGCTCAGGTCCCGTCTGCCCCTGGACACCGCCCTGCACCCGCTGTTCGGCGCGATGGAATTCAAGGCGCAGCGCGCCGCCATTGCCCCCGCCCGCGATGGGCGCAAGGTGGTGCTGGCGACCTCGATTGCCGAAACGTCGCTGACAATCGATGGCATCACCTGCGTGGTGGACGCGGGCCGGGCCCGCCGTGCCCGGTTCGATCCCAATTCCGGCATGTCCCGGCTGGTGACCGAACGGGTCACCCGCGCCGAGGCCACGCAGCGCACCGGGCGGGCCGGCCGCCTGTCGCCCGGCACCTGCTATCGGCTTTGGACCAAGGGCGAGGAAGGCGGTCTGCATGCCTTCCCCCCGGCCGAGATCGAGGCCGCCGACCTGACCGGACTGGCGCTGGAGCTGGCGCTCTGGGGAACAACGGATCTGCCGTTTCTGACCCCGCCGCCCGAGGGCGCGCTGGTCGAGGCACAAGCCCTGCTGACCGATCTGGGCGCGCTGGACCCGGCCGGGCGCTTGACCGAGCACGGTCGTGCCATGGCACGCCTGCCGCTGCATCCGCGTCTGGCCCACCTGCTGCTGACAGCCGGACGCGATGCCGCGCCGCTGGCCGCGCTGCTGGCGGACCGGGACCCTCTGCGTGGCGCCCCGGCGGACCTTGGGCTCCGGCTCAGGGCCCTCGCCGCGCCGCGCGATGTGTCGGGCGAGGTCAACCGGGCCGCGTTGGAACGGATCCGAAGCGAGGCCAAACGCCTTGCGCGATTGGCGCCAGCGACCCGGTCCGGCCTGTCAGCCGCCGAAACCGTGGCGCTCGCCTATCCCGACCGGATCGGCCTGCGGCGCCCCGGCGAGGCCCCCAGGTGGCTGTTGTCCGGTGGCAAGGGGGCGACGATGCACGAAACTGATCCGCTGGCGGGGCAACGCCTGCTGGTGGCGACCGATCTGGACGGCGACGCCCGCGAGGCACGTATCCGGCTCGCGCTGCCGCTGAGCGAAAGCGAACTGCGCGGCCTGTTCTCCGACAGGATTCAATGGGAAGATCACGCGACCTGGTCGCGCCGGGATCGCCGGGTGGAGGCGCGCCAACGGGAGCGGTTCGGCGCGCTGGTGCTGGCAGACCGCATCTGGCGCGACGCACCACCCGAAACGCTCGCCCACGCGGCGCTGGAGGGCGTCCGACAGCTTGGCCTGCCCTGGACGGCGGCGGCACGACGGCTGCAAGCCCGCGCCCTGCTCTACCGAGGCCAGGGCGGTGACATCGCCGACCTCACCGACGCAACGCTGCTGGAAACCGCCGAGGATTGGCTCCTGCCCCACCTGACCGGCATTCGCACCGCCGATGACATTCGCCGGCTGGACCTGCTGGAACCGCTACGACTTCTGATCGGGTGGGAGCCGATGCAGCGCCTGGACCGGGAAATTCCCGGCGCCTTCACCACCCCGATGAACCGCAAGGTGCCGATCGACTATTCCGGCGAAGCACCCGAAATCGCCCTGCGGGTTCAGGAAATGTTCGGCGTCACCCGCCATCCGACCGTCGGCCCGAAACACCTTCCGTTGCGGGTGACGCTCCTGTCGCCCGCCGGTCGACCGGTGCAAACCACGATGGATCTGCCCGGGTTCTGGACAAGTTCCTATGCGGATGTGCGCAAGGACATGCGCGCCCGCTACCCCCGCCACCCCTGGCCCGAGGACCCGACGCGGGAACCACCGACGCTCAGGGCCAAGCCCCGCGCCTGACGCTGCCGCTTCCTCTCGGTGGAATTCCCTCGGGCGCAACGCCCTGACGGGCGCACGGGGGCAGACGGCCCCCGTTGTCCCGTCTCACCCCTGCAGGCACCAGCGCATGATCGCCTTCTGCGCGTGCAGACGGTTTTCGGCCTCGTCGAAGATCACCGATTGCGGCCCGTCCATCACCGCGCTTGTCGCCTCCTCGCCACGGTGGGCGGGCAGGCAATGCATGAACAACGCGTCCGGGCCGGCCGCCTTCATGAGATGCTCGTTCACCTGATAGGGGCGCAACTGGTTGTGGCGCCGCTCCTGGGCCGATTGGGAATCGTGCATCGACAGCCAGGTGTCGGTGACCACGAGGTCAGCCCCGTCCACGGCCCGGAACGGGTCGCGCTCGATCTTGATCTCGACGCCCTTGGCGCGCGCGCCCTGAACAAAGAGGGGTTCGGGGTCCAGCGTTTCCGGGCCGGTGAAGGTCAGGTCGAAACCGAATTGTCCGGCCGCATGCAGGAACGAAGCGCAGACATTGTTGCCATCGCCGGACCAGACCACCTTCTTGCCGGCAATCGGGCCGCGGTGTTCCTCGAAGGTCAGGATGTCGGCCATGATCTGGCAGGGGTGCGTCCGGTTGGTCAGCCCGTTGATGACCGGAACCGTCGCGTTGTCCGCCAGTTCGATCAAGGTCGCCTCGTCAAAGGTCCGGATCATGATCAGGTCGACATAGCGCGACAGGACCCGGGCCGTGTCGCCGATGGTCTCGCCATGGCCCAGTTGCATGTCGGTCCCCGACAGGACCATCGTCTGCCCGCCCATCTGCCGCGCGCCCACGTCGAAGGACACGCGCGTCCGGGTGGACGGCTTCTCGAAGATCAGCGCAACGATACGCCCGTCCAGCGGAAGGTCGTCGTCCAGCGTGCCCTTGGGGCGCCCGGCGCGGGCTTCCTTGATCTTGCGGGCGGCATCGATCATCCCGCGCAGATCGTCGGCAGGCGTTGTGTGAATATCGAGAAAATGGTTCATCGGTCGATCTTTCGTTTTCGGGCAATCGGCGGCTGTCTGCCCCCCATCGCCCCGGATATGCATCCGGGGGCTCCCCCCCGAGGATAATTCAGGACAGAAGACTGCGCGGCGCGACCTCAGGAGGCCAGGGCGCGGCTGGCGGTGCGGTCGAGCCTGACCAACGCCTCGGAGATCTCTTCGTCGGTGATGTTGAGCGGTGGCAAGAGCCGCACGACGTTTTCCGCCGCCGGCACCACCAGCAGGTCCTCGGCATAGCCCGCCTGAACCACGTCGCTGTTGGGGCATTTGCACTTCAAGCCCAGCATCAGCCCTTCGCCTCGAACCCCGGTAAAAACATCCGGGTGGATTGCGACCAGGCCTTCGAGCCCCTGCCGCAGCGCCCCGGCCTTTCGGTTCACCTCGTCGAGGAACGCGGGGTCGGCCACGACATCCAGCACCGCCAACGCCACCGCACAGCCCAGCGGGTTGCCACCGTAGGTCGACCCGTGGGTGCCGGCCGTCATGCCGCTTGCCGCGTCTTCGGTCGCCAGCACAGCCCCGAGCGGAAAGCCCCCGCCGATACCCTTGGCCACCATCATGATATCCGGCTCGATGCCAGCCCATTCATGGGCAAACAGCTTGCCCGTCCGGCCCATGCCGCATTGCACCTCGTCCAGGATCAACAGCGCGCCGGTCTCGTCACAGGCCGCCCGCATGCCTTTCAGGCACGCGTCGTTCAGCGTGCGGATGCCGCCCTCGCCCTGGACCGGTTCAATCAGGACCGCGCCGACATCCGGCGCCTTGATCGCTTCGGCAAAGGCCTCGTGATCCCCGAACGGCAGGGTCCGGAACCCCGGCAGAAGCGGGCCGAAGCCGGCGGTCATCTTTTCGGAGCCGGACGCCGCGATGGCCGCCGACGACCGCCCGTGGAACGACCCTTCGAAGGTCAGGATCGTCATCCGATCCGACTGTCCCTTCTCGTGCCAGTACTTGCGCGCCATTTTCACGGCCAACTCGCAGGCCTCGGTGCCGGAATTGGTGAAAAAGGCCGTGTCGGCAAAGGTCAGGTCGATCAACCGGTCCGCCAGCACCTGTTGCTTGTCAACGTGGTACAGGTTGGACGTGTGCCACAGCGCCCCGGCCTGTTCGTTCAGCGCGCGAACCAGCGCCGGATGGGCATGACCAAGCGCATTGACCGCGATGCCGGCGCCCAGATCCAGAAAACGTCGACCGTCCCGCTCGACAAGCCAGCAGCCTTCGCCCTTGACGAAATTCAGCGGTGCCCGGTTGTAGGTCGGCAGGATGGAGGGGATCATGGTAACGTCCTCACGTCAGGAGAGAAAGAAGTGCCCGAGGGCCAGAAGAGTGTCAATGAGGGATGGGCGACAGGCCACGACAGGTCCGCCACCGGCAAGGGCCGGAGGTCAGGAGCGACGTCGGATGCGTCGGCTGGGACAAGGGATGTCGTGCTGCGCCATGGCCCCGCCTAGCGCGAATCCGGGCGGTTCGCCAGTTCTATCTGGCGCGTCGATCCACAGTGCGGTAGCCGGGCCACATGTCAGACAGCTTCCGGGCCCCGGCCTCCAACAGACCCTTGGCGATGCTCCTGATGCTGACGGCGTCGGCGCTGGTGGCGGTCACCACGTTGTTTGCAAAGGCGCTCGGAACCGACGTGCTGGGGCCAGCCCTGCACCCGGTGCAGGTGACGCATGGGCGGTTCCTGTTTGCCTTGCTGGCGCTGTCGAGCGTGGCGGCAGTGCTGCAGCCACGCATCTCGCGCCCGCACTGGGGATTGCACATCGGACGCACGACCTTCGGCTTTGCTGGCGTGACCCTGATGTTTGCGGCGGTGGCACGGATCCCGATGTCGGACGCCACCGCGATCACCTTTCTCAACCCCGTCTTTGCAATGATGCTGGCGATCCCGTTGCTGGGGGAACGCGTCGGCCGGGTGCGCTGGTCGGCTGCGGCCATCGCAATGTGCGGCGCGCTGATCCTGCTGCGCCCCGGGCCGTCGAGCTTTCAGCCCGCCGCGCTTCTGGCCGTGGGGTCGGCCGCGATCATGGGGCTGGAAGTGATCTTCATCAAGAAACTGGCCGGCCGCGAACGCCCGTTCCAGGTGCTGCTGATCAACAATGCGCTTGGCCTTGTCATCGCCAGTTGCGCCGTGATTCCATTCTGGCAGATGCCGACCTCGAGCCAATGGATCGCGCTTGCCGGTTTGGGGACGGCGATGGCGATGGCGCAGGCCTGTTATATCAACGCCATGGCCCGGGCCGAGGCGAGTTTCGTCGCGCCCTTTGCCTATGCGACGCTGGTGTTTGCCGCACTGTATGACAGCGTGATCTTCGGGGTCATCCCCGATGCGGTGTCGTTTCTCGGCGCGGGCACCATCCTGTGCGGTGCCGCAGTGCTGGCCTGGCGCGAGGGGCGTCGGCGCAGCGCCTGAGGATCAGGGCTTCATCCGGTAGCCGGTGCGCATCCAGTACCAGCACAGCGCCATGATGACCGAGGTCGTTCCGACCAGCACGGCAAACCCCAGCCAGGGTGAACTGTCGGATATCCCCAGGACGCCGAACCTCACGCCGTCGATCAGGTAGAACATAGGGTTCCAGTGCAGCATCGATTGCATCGTGGCGGGCACGGCCTCGACCGAGTAAAAGGTGCCCGACAGGAACGACAGCGGCGTCACGATGAAGTTGGCGATCGCCGCCACCTGGTCGAACTTGTTGGCAAAGATCGCCGCAACCATGCCAAGCGCCGCCATCATCGCCGCGCCGAGTGCCACGAACAGCAGTGCGATCAGAGGCGACTGGATCGAGATCCCCAGCACCGGCATCATCACCAACCCGATCGGCAGCGCCACGAACAGCCCGCGCGCCATGCCGCCAGCGACATACCCGGCCACGAGTTCGCCCGCCGACAACGGCGGCATCAACGTGTCCACGATGTTGCCCTGAACCTTGGACACCAGAATCGAGGAAGACGTATTGGCAAAGGCGTTCTGGACCACGGTCATGGTCAGGATGCCCGGCGCGATGAAATGCAGGTAGGCAAAGCCCATGACATCGCCCCGTCCCGGACCGATGGCGATCGAGAAGATGGCGAGGAACAGGCCCGCGGTGACCAGGGGGGCCATGATGGTCTGCATCCAGATGTTCAGGAACCGCATCATCTCGCGGCGGGTCAGGGTATAGAGACCCAGCCAGTTGACGCGCCCGAAGCGGCGTTCGCCCATGTCGGTGAAATCTGTCACGCTGCGCTCCTGTAACTGGACCCTGGCGGGCCGCGTTCGGGGCCGCTTGTAACCCCCCTGCCCGCGACATAGAATAGAAGAAACCTGAAAATGAAGGCGGCGCCGGGGACGGACCTCGGGGGCGCCTTTGTGCATTGGAGAAGTGGCTGATGTCCTGGACCGAAGAACGCGTCGAGACCCTGAAGAAGATGTGGGGCGAAGGCCAGAGCGCCAGCCAGATTGCCAAGGAGCTTGGTGGCGTGACCCGCAACGCCGTGATCGGCAAGGTCCACCGCCTTGGACTGTCGAATCGCAACGGCGGTGGCGGCACCGAAAAACCCAAGGCCGAGGCCGCACCGGAGAAGGTCGCACCCAAGCCCGTCGAGGCGGTCAAGCCAAAGCCCACGGTCAAGCCGGAGCCGGCCAAGGTCGAGGCCGAAGCCGCCCCCAAGCCGGAGCCGGTCGAAGAGGTCGTCGTTGTTCCGGCCCGGCGGCAGATCATCCCGGCCGGCCAGCCATTGCCGCCGCAGCCCTCGGCCAACGAGATCAGCCCCGAAGCCCTGGCTTCGGTGCGCGAGGTCGAGAAAAAGGCCAAGAAGCTGGGCTTGATGGAACTGACCGAGCGGACCTGCAAATGGCCCATCGGCGATCCGGCCAAGGAAGACTTCTGGTTCTGCGGGCTGCCCGTTCAGGCCGGAAAACCCTATTGCGAGGCCCATGTCGGGGTGGCGTTCCAGCCGATGTCCTCGCGCCGCGACCGTCGCCGCTGATCCTGCCCGCGGCGGGGCCCACCCCGCCGCGTCATGACTGTCCGCGAATTTCCCCCGAACAGAAGACTGTGCAGTTCTGCAGAGGGCTGAGCGTTGGCCTGCCGGCACGACTGGAGTAGGACCAACCAGACAGGCAGGAGGGCCACCCGTGGACGCCATCATTTCGATCCAGAACCTTGCCAAGACCTATGATGGCGGGTTCGAAGCCCTCAAGGACATCAATCTCGACATTGCCGAGGGCGAGATCCTCGCCCTGCTGGGCCCCAACGGCGCGGGCAAGACGACGTTGATCTCGACGATCTGCGGCCTGGTCACGCCCACGTCCGGGCAGGTGACCGTTGGCGGGCACGACATCATCCACGCGTTTCGGGCCGCCCGCTCGTTGATCGGGTTGGTGCCCCAGGAAATCACGATCGAACCCTTCGCCAAGGTGATCGACACCGTGCAGTTCTCGCGCGGGTTGTTCGGGAAGCCGCGCAACGACGCCCATATCGAATCCGTGCTGAAATCGCTGTCGCTGTGGGACAAGCGGAATGCCCGCAATCAGACCCTGTCGGGCGGGATGAAGCGCCGGGTTCTGATCGCCAAGGCGCTGAGCCACGAGCCACGGGTACTGTTCCTGGACGAGCCGACGGCCGGGGTTGATGTGACCCTGCGCAAGGAGATGTGGGAGCTTGTCCGCCGCCTGCGCGATGATGGCGTGACGATCATCCTGACCACGCATTACATCGAGGAAGCCGAGGAAATGGCTGACCGGATCGGGATCATCGACAAGGGGCGGCTGCTGCTGGTCGAGGAAAAGGCCCGGCTGCTGCATGACCTCGGGCGCAAGGAACTTGTCCTCGAACTGGGCGCCCCCCTGAACGAGCTGCCCGCGAGCCTTGCCGGGTTCAACCTCAGCCTGTCCGAGGATCGCCAGCACCTGACCTATGAATTCGATGCCCATGCCGAACGCACCGGCATGACCCGCCTTCTTGGCGCCATCGCCGAAACCGGCCTGAGCCTCAAGGACCTGTCGACCCGGCAAAGCTCGCTGGAGGATGTGTTCCTGAAACTGGTCCAGGACGGACATTCAAACGAGGAGGCAGGGGAATGAACTGGCAAGGGATCCTGTCGATCTATCGCTACGAGATGAACCGCACCTTCCGGACGCTGGCGCAATCCATCGTCTCCCCCGTGCTGTCGACCGTGTTGTATTTCGTCGTCTTCGGCTCGGCCATCGGCTCGCGGATCGACACCGTGGACGGCATCCCCTACGGCGCCTTCATCGTGCCCGGTCTGATCATGCTGACGGTGTTGCAGCAGTCGGTCACCAATGCCTCCTTCGGGATCTACTTTCCCAAGTTCATCGGAACGATCTACGAACTCCTGTCGGCGCCTCTGTCCTTCATCGAGATCGTCATCGGCTATGTCGGGGCGGCGGCCACCAAGGCGCTGATGATCGCCGTGATCATTCTGATCACCTCGGCCTTCTTCGTCGATCTGACCATCGCGCATCCGGTCTGGATGGTCACGTTCCTGCTGTTGACCGCCATCAGCTTTTCCCTGCTGGGGTTCATCATCGGCATCTGGGCAAAGAACTTCGAACAGTTGCAGTTGATTCCGCTGCTGGTCATCACCCCGCTGGTGTTTCTGGGGGGTGCCTTCTACTCGGTGTCGATGCTGCCGCCGGCATGGCAGACGGTCAGTTTCTTCAATCCGGTGGTGTATCTGATCTCGGGCTTCCGCTGGTCCTTCTTCGGGGTCTCGGATGTTCCGGTCGTCATCTCGCTGCTTGCGATCAGCGTGTTTCTGGCCGCCGGGCTGGCGGTGATCTGGGTGATTTTCCGGACCGGGTGGCGAATCAAGGCCTGACCCGGATTCCTCCCGGCGAAAATGCCCCTGCCGGGGTCGCCATCCCAAGAAACGGCGGAATTCGGCCCAATGGTTCCCGCACGAGATCCCAATCTCCGCTTCCGACCGGGCCATTGGCCCGCTATATGGCGGCCATGTCCAACAATCCGCCCAACCTCCGCCCCGACCTTGCCCGCGCGCAGGTGACCGAAACCGCCCGTCCGGGCCAACCGACCATCGGCATGGTCTCGCTTGGCTGCCCCAAGGCGCTGGTGGACAGTGAGCGCATCCTGACGCGTCTGCGGGCCGAGGGTTACGGGATCTCGTCGGACTATGCCGGCGCGGATGCCGTGATCGTCAACACCTGCGGTTTCCTGGACAGCGCCAAGGCCGAAAGCCTGGAGGCCATCGGCGAGGCACTGGCCGAAAATGGCAAGGTCCTGGTGACCGGATGCCTGGGCGCCGACCCGGAATACATCACCGGCGTTCATCCAAAGGTTCTGGCCGTTACCGGGCCGCATCAATACGAACAGGTGCTGGACGCCGTGCACAAGGCCGTGCCGCCTGATCCGAACCCGTTCGTCGATCTCATGCCGGCCAGCGGGGTCACACTGACGCCCCGCCACTACAGCTATCTGAAAATCTCCGAGGGCTGCAATCATCGCTGCAAGTTCTGCATCATCCCGGACATGCGGGGCCGCCTTGCCAGCCGCCCGGTGAACGCGGTGCTGCGCGAGGCCGAAAGGCTGGTGGACAACGGCGTCAAGGAACTGCTCGTCATCAGCCAGGATACCTCGGCCTATGGCGTCGACCGAAAGCACGACCTGCACCCCTGGAGAGGGCGCGAGGTGCGCAGCCATATCACCGATCTGGCGCGCGAACTGGGCAAACTGGGTGCCTGGGTTCGGCTGCACTATGTCTATCCCTACCCCCATGTGCGCGACCTGATCCCGTTGATGGCCGAGAAGCTGGTGCTGCCCTATCTCGACATCCCGTTCCAGCACGCCCATCCCGAGACGCTCAAGCGCATGGCCCGGCCTGCCGCCGCCGCAAAGACGCTCGACGAGATCGCTGCCTGGCGCGCGATCTGCCCGGACCTCACCCTGCGCTCCACCTTCATCGTCGGGTACCCCGGCGAGACGGAAGCGGAATTCCAGACCCTGCTGGACTGGATGGACGAAGCACAGCTCGATCGCGTCGGGTGTTTCCAATACGAGAACGTCGACGGTGCCCGCTCCAACGACCTGCCCGACCATGTGCCGGCGGAGGTGAAGCAAGACCGCTGGGAGCGTTTCATGGAAAAGGCCCAGGCAATCTCCGAAGCCAAGCTGGACGCGAAGGTCGGCAAACGGATTGAGGTTATTGTCGATCTGGTCGAGGACGACGCCGCCACCTGCCGCACCAAGGCGGATGCCCCAGAAATCGATGGCAACCTGTTCATCGACGAGGGGCACACCGGGCTGCAGCCCGGCCAGATCGTCACCGTCGAGGTCGACGAGGCCGGCGAATACGACCTGTGGGGGCGGCTGGTCTAGGCCCGCCACCCCTCGGGGCGCTCAGTACCGGGGCACCGAATACAGGAAATACCCTTGATAAAAGGCCACCTGCACCGCGCCGGTCTCGGTCTCGAACACGCCGACGCCTTCGTAGTCTTCCGGACAGGCGACCAGATCGGCGGCATCATCGAGGAACTGGTTCGTGTAGGCGCTTTCGCCCACCCGGCGACATTGGTCGCCATCAGCGCGGTATCCGTTGCCGAACAATGGCAGATCGCCAGATGCGGGCGGGGGCGTATCGCAGGCCATCAGAAGGACCGGCAGGGCAAGCAGAACGGGATGTCGCATGGGAATATCTCCTCTCGAATGCCCCACCCTAGCACGAAACCGGGCCTCAGTGCCCTCAGCTGCGATGATCCAGATAGTAGCGTACGGAATCCTGCACCCGCCGGAACCGGTCTCCGCCCAGCTTCACCCCGCCATACCAGCGTGTCACCACGACGATATGGCCTTCCAGCCCCTCGCGCTCCAGCATCCGCAGGATGACCATTCCGGCCCCGGATTCACCATCGTCGTTCTTCAACGGTCCGTCCGGCAGCAGCACCGCCCAGGTGTTGTGCGTGGCCTTGGCGAATTTCTTGCGCTTGCGCAGGGTCTTCAGAAACGCCAGCGCGGCATCGCGACTGCCAGCCGGACCACCCGAAACCGCGTATTTCGATCCGCGATCGGTCAGAATTCCGTCAAAAACCTCCACGCCGCTCCCCTGTTGCGTATCACACTGCGCAGGGAATCACAGACCCGGCGACGACGCCAGCGCAACTGAACGGTGTCAGTGCGGTTTGAGGGAATCGAGCGCTTCGGCGTTGGGGCAGAACTCTGGTGCCCGGGTGCTTGCCACGCGCCCCTGCTGACCACTGAGCCAATGCTGGCACGACGTCACCTTGCCGCAGCCCTGACAGGCGTGGACAAGGTTTCGGTAGTCTTCGGGGCTGAGGCGCCCTTCGTCCATCGCCATTCGGAAATTCAGTCCGATGCAGCGGCCAACGCTGCGGGTCAGCCAGAAATGCAAGTCAGTGTCGCCCGGTTCGGTCATTGGGCTCTCCATGCCTCAGATGTCTCCCGGTGCGCCGGACGCGGGTGTCTTCTGGCCCGCCTTGAGCGCGGCAAACAGCTTGGCGTTCACGCAGGCGTCTGGTGCCTTCTCTATCTCGGGGTGTTCGTGCAACCAGTGTGGGCAATCGCCTCCCCACTCGCAGCCCCGACACTTCTCGACGGTCTTTGCCCACTTGTCCTGGCTGAAGCGACCCTCGTCGATTGCCGCTTGCAGATCGACGCTCATGGCTTTGGCCATGCTCAGCGCCAACCAGTAATGATCCTGTGTCGGACCCAATGGTTTCATCTTTGTATCCCGTCGCTTTTTCTCGGCGCACTGGTCGCATGCAGTCGCCCAAAGCGCCTTGATGCAGGTCAATCTACGGGATTTGCCCGGCCACGACACGCTGCACGGTGGCCTGTCGTTCGGCGTTGGGCGGGTGAGTGCCCAAAAACTCATCACCCGGGTCCGGAATCCGGGCGAAAAAGGCAGCCCCGACAACCGGATCATACCCGGCCCGCCGCGTGATCACCGCCCCGAGCGCGTCGGCCTCCAGTTCGAACGCCTTCGAGAACTGCCGCGCGCCCACCTCGGCGCCAAGCGCCGCCGCCGATTCGACCACCGCCCCCGAATACCCCGAGGCCGCCGCAAGGTTGCCAAGCACCAGCGCCCCAAGCTGGGCGTTCTGGGCGGTCTGTGTCAGGTGCCCCAGGATGTGATGAGCGGCCTCGTGCCCCAGTACGAAGGCCAGTTCGTCCTGATTCCGAACTTCGGCAATCAACGCCAGCGTGAAGATGATCATCGGTCGCCCGGTCTGATCGACGGTCTGAAAGGCATTCGAGGGTTCATCCAGCCGATCATCGATCAGGATCATGTAATTGCAGTTTGTGGTCGGCGCGCGCCGACGGCACTCCTGCTCCGCCACCGGAGCGACTCGCTCGACCACGGTCACGAAGTTGCGGGCCGCGCGGTCGGCCGCCGCCTGAACGGTTCCCTGGCGGGGGGATTGCACCACTGGCGAAGTGGCGGTCGAACACGCCGCAAGCCCAAGCAACAGGCACAGCCCGGCGAAGCGTAGCATTGTGGCCTCCGATCGTTTTTCACTGCAACCTATCAGCGCCGCAGACTGGCGCCAGCTTTTTGACAGGGGCGTCGGATATGGCTGACAGGCGCCGCAGCAACAGCTAGTGTGGCCCCATGTTTACCATCGAGCACGAATTCGACTGCACAGTCATCACCCTCGTGGACGAGGGTCCGGCCCCCACGGCGGAAGATATCACCATCAACGCCTTCGAGGATTGCGTCACGATCGAGCAACTGGACCCTCGCACCGAGACCGTTCAGACGGTCACGCTGTCGATGGTCCAACTGGCGGATCTGTCCGCCGCTCTGGACCTGCCCGAAGGGATCTACCGATTGCGCAACGCGCCTAGGTAATCTGGTGCCATCCACCGATAAACCCGCTCCGGAGCCGAGCAGCTTGTCCACGCTTGCACAGCCGACACCACGGTTGGCGGTCCGGGCGATCCTGTTGCACGACGACAGGCTGCTGTTGGTCAATGCCTGGCCGGGTGTGCAAAGTGACCTTTGGTGCGCGCCCGGCGGCGGTGTGCAGCCGGGCCAGTCACTGCCTGACAATCTGGCGCGCGAGGTGCACGAGGAAACAGGGCTGACCATTGCCGTCGGAGACCCTTGCCTGGTGAACGAGTTCCACGATCCGTCGAGCGGGTTCCATCAGGTCGAGGTGTTCTTTCGCTGCCGTGTGACCGATGGAACGCTGACGGAATCGTGGCAGGATCCCGAAGGCGTGGTCAGCCGCCGCCGCTGGGTCAGCCAGAGCGAGATCGAGGCCCTGCGGGTCAAGCCCGGGGCGCTCGCACGGACGGCCTGGGGCGACGGGTTTGCCTATGATGCCCTGGAGACCATCGTGCGCTGACCACCCCGCGACTGCCGCCCGGACAGATCCGGCAAGGGCAAACCTCGGAGAAGCGATCACGGGACACGATCATGGTGGCCCGGTGGCAGGTCCACATCGACCGCCCCTGCCACGGCGAATGCCCGTCGGAACGACGCCGGACAGACGGCAAGACACGAGCCCCGATGCAGCGGGTCTGGATACGTCTATACAGACCGGCAAGATGACGCGATAAACGACCACCAGACACCGGAGGAGAATGCCTTGAGCATCCAGATGTTCGACCTGAGCGGCAAACGTGCCTTGATCACAGGCTCCAGCCAGGGGATCGGCCTGGCCTTGGCCCGGGGGCTCGCAGCGGCGGGCGCCGAGATCGTTCTGAACGGTCGTGACGCCGAGAAGCTCGCCACAGCCGCCAGGAGCTTCACGTCGCCGGTGCACCTGCTGCCCTTCGATGTCACCGACCATGATGCCGCGCGCACGGCCATCGACGGTTTCGAAGAAACGGTCGGCCAGATCGACATCCTGGTGAACAACGCCGGGATGCAGTTCCGGACCGAGTTGCAGGACTTTCCGGCAGATGCGTTCGAACGCTTGCTCCAGACCAACATCGCCTCGGTCTTTCATGTCGGACAGGCCGCAGCGCGCCACATGATCGCGCGCGGAGCCGGCAAGATCATCAACATCGCATCGGTCCAGACTGCGCTGGCCCGGCCCGGAATCGCGCCCTATACCGCGACCAAGGGGGCCGTCGGCAACCTGACCAAGGGTATGGCGACCGACTGGGCCAAATACGGGCTGCAATGCAACGCCATAGCACCGGGGTATTTCGACACGCCGCTGAACGCCGCGCTTGTCGCCGACGCGGACTTCAGCGCATGGCTGGAAAAGCGCACCCCCGCGGGTCGCTGGGGCAAGGTCGAGGAGTTGGTGGGGGCCTGCCTGTTCCTCGCCTCGCCGGCATCCAGTTTCGTGAACGGGCACATCCTGTATGTCGATGGCGGCATTACCGCCTCGCTCTGACCCATTGAGCTTGGCCTGCCTGCCCCCCGCCGCGATCCGGCGGGGTCGCGGGTATCGGGTGGAATCCCGCGCAAATCGGCGTAGCCTGTGACACGGGGCGGCACACTGCCGACACATATGACAATCAACCTTGGGGGAGACAGGTCCGGATGACGGAAACACGCAGGATCACCTTGATCGGAACCGGCCTCATGGGCGCGCCCATGGCGCGCAACCTGTTGGCCGCCAGGCACGCGGTGACGGTCTGGAACCGGTCGCGCCATCGCGCCGAACCTCTGGTCGAAAATGGCGCGACGCTGGCCGAGACGCCCGCACAGGCCATCAAGGGCGCCGAGGTCGTGATCACCATGTTGTCGGACGGTTTTGCCACCGGCGAACTGCTCAACGATCCGGCCGTACAGGCAGCACTGGACCCCGGGTTGATCTGGATCGACATGTCGAGCACCACCCCGGAGCACGCCCGCCAACACGCGCAACAACTCGCCACATTGGGTCTTCGACACCTGGACGCGCCGGTGTCTGGCGGCACCGCTGGCGCCGAAGCTGCCAGCCTAGCGATCATGGTCGGCGGTGCGCCCGAAACGTTCGATGCCGCACGCGAGGTGTTCGAGGCCTTGGGCCGCCCGGTACATGTCGGCCCGTCCGGGTCCGGGCAGTTGTCCAAGCTCGCCAACCAGACCATCGTCGCCGTGACGATCGCGGCGGTTGCCGAAGCGATGCTTCTGGTGGAACGCGGCGGGGCCGACCCTGCGGCCGTGCGCGCCGCGCTCAAGGGCGGATTCGCCGACAGCACGATCCTGCAACAGCACGGCAAGCGGATGACGGAGGGCAACTTTGTCCCGGGCGGGCTGTCGAAATTCCAGGTCAAGGACCTCGACAACACGTTGGCCGAGGCCGCGTCCCTGGGCCTGACGCTGCCCGAGACACAGGCCGTGCGCGACCGCTTTGTGCATTTCAACGAGGCGATGGACGGGGCCGATCAGGATCATTCCGGATTGTACCTGGAGCTCCGGCAACGCAACGGGTTGGACACATGACGCAAATTCTCATCATTGGCGGCGGCGGCATGGTCGGCCAGAAACTGACGGCCCGGCTGTTGTCGGACGGTCTGGATGGCAAACCGGTCGCTGACCTGCACCTTGTCGACATGGCTTTCCCGCCGGACGGAGGGGCGGGCGGAACCTGCCAGACCGGCGACATCGCCGACCCTGACGTGATCCACCGCATGGCGGCAAGCCGACCCGATGTCGTGTTCCACCTGGCGGCAATTGTCTCGGGCGAGGCCGAGGCCGATTTCGACAAGGGCTGGCGCATCAACATGATGTCGATGTGGACCTTGCTGGAGGCATTGCGGGCCGAGCACGTTGCGTCGGGTGGGGCCTACGTGCCGCGCGTGGTTTTCACCTCGTCCATTGCCGTGTTCGGGGCGCCCTATCCGGACAAGATCAGCGACACGTTCCTGAACGCACCGCTCACCAGCTACGGCGCGCAAAAGGCCACCTGCGAGCTGATGCTGTCGGATTTCAGCCGCAAGGGATTCGTCGATGGCATCGCCATTCGCCTGCCGACGATCTGCGTCCGGCCCGGAAAACCGAACGCCGCTGCATCCGGGTTTTTCTCGGGCATCATCCGCGAGCCGCTCAACGGACTGGAAGCGATCCTGCCGGTGCCTGACAGCGTGCGACACTGGCACGCCTCGCCCCGCTCGGCGGCGCGGTTCCTGACGCACGCGGCAACGCTGGACACTGACCGACTCGAAGGACGACGGGCCCTGAGCATGCCGGGCGTCAGTTGCACGGTGGCCGAACAGATCGAGGCGCTTCGTCGGTATGCCGGCAACGACGCCGTTGACCTGATCCGACGCCAGCCCGATCCGGTCATCATGGCGATCGTTGCGGGATGGCCGCGCGATTTCCAGCCGGACCGCGCTCTGAGTCTCGGGTTCGAGGCAGAGGCGGATTTCGACGAGATCATCCGGATCTATGTCGAGGACGAACTGCAAGCGCCGAACGCGTGACGGCCGACAAGCCGCAAAAATCAGCTTGCCCGACCTGAGCGCCCCACCCCTGGCAGCCTCGGGGAGGGGCGAGCCAGCCCATGGACTCGGCCCGGAAACGCTTCATCCGAGAATTTTTAAACAAAATTGACATATTTCTTGATGCGCGCGGACCCTCGCCATAACGTTGACCAAGCGCGGCGACCAAGACCCGAAAAACGGGCACCCCGGAAACTGCGCCAACAATTTTTGGGAGGACTCCATGAATATCGTAAAGAAAGCGGCGAGCGTCGCTGCTATTGCCACGCTTGCGGCGACCACGGCGCTGACGGCATCGGCTGACACCACCACATTGCGCATCCAGACGCACTTCTCGCCGGAGCAGCTGTCGGGCAAGCTTGCCGCGCAATACATCGACAACATCCAGACAATGTCCGGCGGCGAGATCCAGGTAGAGATGTTCTACAGTTCCTCGGTCGTGAAATCGGTCGAAACCTTCGACGCCGCGGCAACCGGTATCCTCGATTGCGACATGACGGGCGGTGGCTACCAGACCGGCAAGAACCCGGCCTTCCAGTTCGTCGGCGATATCATGGGCGGCTACGACACCCCCTATCAACAGCTCAGCTGGCTTTATTACGGCGGTGGCCTTGAAGCGGCGCAGGCGCTCTACAACAAGTACGACATGCAACTCATCGGCTGGTGGGTTCCGGGTCAGGAATCGCTGTCTTCGTCCAAGCCGATTCGCGGTGTTGCCGACCTGAAGGACTGGAAATTCCGCTCGCCTCCCGGCATGGAAACCAAGATCTTCGAAGCCCTCGGCGCCAAGCCCATCGTGATGGACTTCACCGAGATCTTCACCGCGCTGGAAACCGGCATCATCGACGGGGCCGATGCCTCGGGTCTGGCCAACAACGTGGGCCTGGGTCTGTATGACCTGGTCGAGCACACCAACTATCCGGGCTTCCACTCGCAGCCGTCCGACCACCTCGCCTGCAACAAGACCGTGTGGGACGCGATGCCCGAAAAGCATCGCCGCATCATGTCGATCGCGATGGAATCGTTGGCCCTGCGCACGGCAATGAACAACGAAGTGCTCAACACCGAAGCCGCTTCCATGCTGCGCGAGAAGGGTGTGACCCTCTACAACTGGTCCGACGAAGATCGCCAGGCGTTCCGCAATGCAGCCCAGGCCGCCTGGCCCGAGTTTGCCACCACGCCGGAAGCCAAGGCGCTGGTCGAAAGCCATGTCGCCTACCTGAAGCAACTGGGTCTGGTTCAGGAATAATCCATCCTGCATCCTGAAACTCCGGCAGGGCCCCGATCGCGGGCCCTGCCATCCTTTTGGTTGCCCGCACGGGCGACCAAGGCGCGACCCACGCCCCGCGTGGCCCCGACTGTTCAGGCAATCCAGCACAGATGAAGATCACCCGCATAACCAGCCATGTGCTTCGCTACGCGATGCCCGAGCGCCTCGGGTATTCGCAGCAATTCTATGATCAACGCACCGCGCACCTGGTCGAGGTAGAGACCGACGAGGGCGTGACCGGTTGGGGCGAATGCTTTGGCCCTGGCACGATTGCGCTGGCCAACAAGGGGATCGTCGAGCGTGTCATCCAGCCAATGGCGCTGGGAATGGACCCGCTGGACCGGGACGTGATCTGGCACAAGGTCTACAACCTGATGCGCGATCACGGCCAGAAGGGCATGCCGATGCAATCGCTGTCCGGGGTCGATATCGCGTTGTGGGATATCGCCGGCAAGGTGGCCGGCATGCCGTTGCACCGGTTGATCGGCGGCGCACATCGCAGCCGTGTCCCGGTGTACGGCTATGGCATGATGCTCCGCCCGGAATCGCCGGATTCGCTTGTCGCCCGTTTCGAGGACGAGGCCGCCGCGATCAAGGCCATGGGGTTCTGCGCGACCAAGATGAAGGTCGGGCTTGGCCCCAGGGAAGACATCCGTCTGTGCGAGGCGGTGCGCCGGGGCGTGGGCGACGACTTCCGGTTCATGGTGGACGCCAACCATTGCTACACGACAAGCGATGCCTTCCGCGTCGGGCGCGCGCTGGAAGACCTGGACGCCTACTGGTTCGAAGAACCGATCGCCCCAGAAGATCTCGACGGATACCGCGAACTGCGCGCGGGTCTGCGGGTGAACATTTCCGGTGGCGAGGCCGAGTTCAACCGATGGGGGTGGCGGTCGCTGCTGGAATCGCGGGGCCTGGACATCGCGCAGCCCGAAGTTTGCGCCCTTGGCGGCATCAGCGAGTACCTGCGGGTTCTGGCGCTGTGTCACGCCCATTTCACCCCGGTCGTCAATCACGTCTGGGGGTCGGCCATCGCTGTGGCGACCAACCTGCACCTTTTGGCGGCGATGCCGCCCCTGCCCGGTGGCCTGCATCCGTGGGAACCGATGCTGGAGTTCGACACGACGGACAACAAGTTTCGAGACAACCTTCTGACCGAACCGTTGGACATCCTGGCCCAGGTCAGGGTCTGCGATGGCACGGTGACGATTCCGCAAGGGCCGGGTCTGGGCGTCGCGCCTGACCGGGATTTCATCAAGCACTACACGTGGGACGCGTGAAAGGGGACGATATGGAAAGGACATCGGGCGGATTGATCGAGTGGCTTGTGCCGCTGGCTTTCATTGCATGTGCCGGCTGGGCGATCTGGCACCTGCCAGCCTATATGCTCACCTTCATTCCCTATTCTGATCCTTCGCTCTTTGATCAGGTCAGTTCCATTTTCGTGCGCAATGATGTCACACCGAACCTTCCCCCGGTGTACGGCGACTTCATCGACATCGTGGACGCACTCGCTGTGCTTTTGCTGCCGGTCCTGTTCGTCATTGGCGCCCGCACGGTGCGCCGCGCGCCGATGGAGTTCGAAAGCTGGCGGGCGGTGGATCGGACCTCGGTCTTCATCGGTCGCGTAACCATGATGCTGATCGTGATCATGACCTCGGTCATGCTCTACGAGGTCTTCCTGCGTTACGTGCTTGAAAAGCCGACGCTCTGGGCCAACGAACTGACTCTCTGGATCGCCGGTTTCGTGTTCCTGATGGCGGGTCTCTACGCCATGCAGCAACGCAGCCACATCCGCATATTCCTGCTGTATGACGTCATGCCCCGCCCGGTGCAGAGGCTGTTCGATTGCATCTCGACCCTGCTGATCGCGACCTTTGCCTTCTTTCTCGTCTACGGCAGCTACAAGCAGGTCTTCGTCAACAAGCTCTACCGGTGGGAAACCTTCGGAACCGCATTCGATCCGCCGATACCTGCCATTCTGCAACCATTGATCCTGATCGTGGTCACGCTGGTGGCCGTGCAGGCGGTCCTGAACCTGATCTCCGACTGGAATGCCGAGCCGGTGACACATTCCGCCGCCGACGACATAGACCAGAACGAACTTGAAACCCTGAAACGCAGTGTTGGAGCCGACTGATGGACATTGGAACAATCTCTCTGGTCCTGATGCTGGCGCTGATGCTGCTGCTGGCAATCGGGATGCCGCTCGGGCTGGCCTCGGCCGTGCTGGCCGTGCTGGTCCTTGTGATGAAATTCGAGCCGTCGCTGTTGACTGACCCGCTGAGCTTTGGCGAGGGCATGCTGACCAGCCGACCAGGAACGGGGCCACTCTATATCCTTGCGCAAAAGGTATACGGGTTGCTGACCGACTACGTCCTGATATCCATTCCATTGTTCATCTTCATGGCCTCCCTGCTCGAACGCTCGGGGATCGCCAAGGACATGTATTCGTCGCTCAACGTCTGGCTGAGCCGGACCCGCGGCGGCATCGCCATCGTCACATCGATCATGGCCGTCATCATGGCGGCGATGTCCGGAATCATCGGCGGCGAGGTCGTGCTTCTGGGCCTGATCGCCCTGCCCCAGATGCTGCGGCTTGGCTATAACCAGAACCTCGCCATCGGCACGATCTGTGCCTCCGGCTCGCTTGGAACGATGATCCCGCCCTCGATCGTGCTGATCATCTACGGGCTGATCACCGAGACCTCGATCAAGGCGCTGTTTACCGCCGCCTTCATCCCCGGCTTCATGCTCGCCTCTATGATCATCATCTACATCATCGTGCGCACGCAGCTGCGCCCGCAGGATGCGCCGCTGCCCGACCCCCAGCCGGGCGACCCGGTCGGGCGCGAGAAACTGGCCCTGTTCGGCGCCTTCATGGCGGTTCTGGTTGCCGGGTTCTCGTCCGTTCTGTTCCTGCGGGCATTGTTCCTCGAAGTGACCGGCTCCAATGCCGCCAACGACGGCGACCCTGTCGCCTTTGGCACCGCCGACTACCTGCCGTGGTTCGGTGGCACCGTCATCCTGATGCTGCTGCTGATCTTCTTTGCCTTTGGCCGGGACCGGACAAAAACCGGTTGGGCGATGGGCAAGGGCCTGGTGCCGCCAATCGTGGTGATCGGCGTCGTGCTCGGCTCCATTTATGGCGGGATCACCGGCATCACCGAGGCCGCGGGCATGGGCGCATTTGCCGTTCTCGTCATCGCGATCCTGCGCGGCGAGGCGTCCTTCGACCTGGTCTGGGACAGCCTGATGCGCACACTGAAATCAACCGGAACGATCATCTGGGTGACGATCGGCGCCGCAGCGCTGGCCGGGGCCTATACCATCGCCGGCGGGCCGCAATACGTGGCCAACATGATCGTCAGTTCCGACCTGCCCACCATGCTGGTCATCCTGACAATGATGTTCATCCTGTTGTTCATGGGTGCCTTCATGGACTGGGTCGGGATCGTGTTGTTGATCATTCCCGTGTTCCTTCCGATCGTCCTGCGGCTGCCGATCGACGAAATCGGTGTCTTTGGACAACTGGAGCCCAGCCAGGTCGCAATCTGGTTCGGGGTGGTGTTCTGCATGAACATGCAGGTCAGCTTCCTGTCGCCACCGTTTGGCCCGGCGGCGTTCTACCTGAAATCCGTGGCGCCGGCCCACATCAAGCTGACGGACATCTTCAAGGGGTTCCTGCCATTCATCGGCATCCAGCTGCTTGCGTTGTCGGTCCTGCTGCTCTGGCCGCCGATCATCACCATCCTGCTGTAACCGACGGAGGGGTATCATGCTGACTGCGGATCAAGTTCGGGCGTTCGAAACCGACGGATACCTCGTGGTGCCCGATGTGGTGCCCGCCGATGTGCTCGACCGCGTGCGGGCCGAATACAGCACGCTCATGGATGGGCTCTATGCAGGCTGGCTTGCCGAGGGCCGGGTTCACACGCCGCCCGATCAGCTCGACTTCTGGGGCAAGCTGCTGGAGGCCTACAAGGCGGGGTGCGACTGGTTTCAACCCATGGACATCTCGCTGCCCGGCGACCGGATCCAGGCTGACACGCCGTTCCACTTCGGCCCTGCTGTCTTTGACATGTTGACAGACCCCGGCCTGCTGGACGTGGTGGAGACCCTGATCGGGCCGGAGATCACCAGCAACCCGATCCAGCACGTGCGCCTCAAACCGCCCGCGACGGATCTTCAGGCCGACGAGGTGCGCGCCCACATCACCGCCACGGACTGGCATCAGGACCGTGCGGTTGCCCTCGACGAAGCCGACCAGACCCGGATGGTCACCGTCTGGTTGGCGATCACCGACGCGACGGTCCAGAACGGCTGTCTGCAGGTCCAACCCAAGGCCTCCGATCAGGACATGCTGCCCCATTGTGCCCGTACCCAGACAGGCATCGCGGACGGTTTCGTCGACGAGGCGCAGGCCATTCCGCTGCCGGTCAAGGCCGGCGGGGTGGTCTTGTTCCATCCGCTGACTCCGCATGCCTCGCTGGTCAACCGGACGGACGGGTTCCGCTGGTCGTTCGACATCCGGTTCAACGTCACCGGCCAGCCGACCGGACGGAGCCATTTCCCCGAGTTCGTCGCGCGGTCGCGTTCCAACCCGGAGGCAGAGCTGCACGACTGGACGGCCTGGAAGGCGATGTGGGAGGGCGCGCGCGGTCGCCTGGCGGCTGCGCCGCACGTTGACCTGCATCGCTGGGCCTCGGACTCGCCCTTCTGCGCATGAGGCGTCCCGAACCCGATCAATCGTCGGCGACGTCCGCGCACTCGGAGCCGACGGCTGCCGCAGCCCTCGTTTCGGGTCCCGGAGGTTGCGCATGAAACGCCTGTTGGTTGTTGGCGGCGGGCTGATCGGCATCCGCCACGTGCAGGCGGTGATGGCCCACCCCGGCTGCGAACTGGTCGGGCTGGCCGATCCGAACCCGGCCATTTCGGTCCCGGGTGTGCGCAGGTTCGCCGCGATGGAGGAGATCACGGAGCCTGTCGACGCGGCCATCATCGCCACCCCGACCCACCTGCACAGCGCACAGGGGATCATTGCCGCGGACCGGGGCTGGCACATCCTGATCGAAAAGCCGGTCGCGGCGGATCTGGCCGGTGCACAGGCTCTGGCTGGAACCGTGGCGCGCAGGGGCGTGGCGTCGCTGGTCGGCCACCATCGGCGCTATCACGCCTCGATCCAGCAGTTGAAGCGGCTTCTGGCAGAGGGGGCAATCGGCACGCCGATCACCGCCAGCCTGATCTGGGCGATGCGCAAACCCGACGCCTATTTCGAGGGCAATTGGCGCACCGCTGGCGGCAGCCCGGTGATGATCAACCTGGTGCATGATATCGACCTTCTGCGATTTGCCTTGGGCGAGGTGGCAGACGTTGTCAGCCTGCGCGGCGCCAGCCTGCGCGGAACCCCGCGGATCGAGAGCGGCGCGATCGCGTTGCGCTTCCACTCCGGCGCCACCGCGACGATCAGTTTCGCCGACACCGCGCCCAGCCCCTGGGGCTTCGAGGCCGCGACCGGCGAGAACCCCAACATTGGCACCACCGGGCAAGACATGCTGTGGATCACCGGCACGAACGGCGCGATCAGCTTTCCCTCGATGACCCACTGGCGCGGCACGGACTGGTCCAGCCCGGCACGCCCCCTGCCGCTGGAGGCCGAGCCATCGCCGCAAGTTCCGCTGGACGCCCAACTCGATCATTTCCTCGCGGTGATGAACGGCGATGCTGAGCCGCTGATCGACGTCGCCGACGCCACCCGCACGCTGGAGGTGGCCTTGCGGATCGAGGCGCAGCTTGCCGGCGAGGCGCCATGATGCCTGTACTGCGGACTGGCTTGATCGGCGCACACATCAGCCGGACCCGGTTGCCGGCGGCACTGCGGATTCTGTGCGATCATGTCGGGTGGGATCTCGACTTCGAATTGATCGACTGCGCCGGGACGGTCGACTTCGATTTCGAGGCGACGGTCCTCCGGATGCGGGCGGACGAACGTCACTCGGTCTCTGTCACCCATCCGTTCAAGACCACCGCGCGGGCCTGGGTGGCAAGCGGCATGGCCGCCGACCAGGCCCGGTTGGGGGCCTGCAACACGATCCTGTTCGGCCCGCCGGTGACGGGGGTGAACACGGACCATTCGGGATTTCTGGCCGCGCTCGACCTGGCCGGGCTGGCGACGCCGGGCGATGTTGTCCTGCTGGGCGCAGGCGGCGTTGCCGAGGCGTTGGCCCCGGCGATTGCCGCGCGCCAGCAAGCCGGCGATATGCTCGCGATCCACGACCCGGCTCCTGGTCGCGCCGCGGCACTGTGCCAGCGGGTCGGCGCTCAGGCCCGCCCGTTGGAGGAAGCCGACGTCGCCAGCGCCGTCAGCAACGCGCAGGGGCTGGTCAACGCCACCCCGATGGGCATGGCCGAATACCCTGGCGCGGCCTTCGATCCGGATTTGATCGGGCCACAGACCTGGGCATTCGATGCCGTCTACACCCCCACCAACACACCTTTCCTGCTGTCCGCCCGCGCCGCGGGCCTGACCTGCATCACCGGGTTCGACCTGTTTCGTGCCATGGCGACACGGACCTTTGCTGCGGGGACTGGCCTGAATCTGGACTGCGACTCTCTGTTGCCCTTGCTAGATGAGTTGCGCCCGGATTAGGAACGTCTCAATAAGCGTACAGCCGACGGCCATCCGCACCCCACTCCGCGACGCCCCCTTCCATCCGGTTCCGGCAGGACGGACCAACGGTCCTTCCGGCATCCGCGGGCGATCCGTCAGGGGCTGCACAAGCCCGGGGCACAGACGCTTGTCACTCGAAACAACAGGACTTTGACATGACCAAACCAGCAATCGGATTTATCGGACTCGGCCTGATGGGCGCTTCTATGGTCGAGCGGCTGCAGGCGCTTGGATACACCGTCACGATCACCGCCAACCGCTCGCGCCCCAGGATCGACGCCGCCGTGGCGCGTGGCGCAACCGAAGTGCCCACCGCCCGGGACGTGGCCGCCGCCAGCGATATCGTGATGTTGTGCATGGACACCTCCGACAGCGTCGAGGCGCGGATGCGGGGGGCCGACGGCGTGATTGCGGGCCTGCGCCCGGACGCGGTTGTCATCGATTTCGGCACCTCGTTGCCCGGCTCGACCAAGGCCCTTGGTGCAGAGGTTGCCGCGGCTGGCGGCACCTATCTGGATGCCCCGCTTGGCCGCACACCGGCCCACGCGGTGGACGGGTTGCTCAACATCATGTGCTCTGGCGACAAGGCCGCCTTTGATCGGGTGGAGCCGGTGCTGAAGGACCTGGGCGAGAACGTCTTTCACCTCGGGGCGCTCGGCTCCGGGCACACGATCAAGCTGATCAACAACTTCTTCGCCATGACGATTGCCAATGCCATGTCCGAGGCCTTTGCCATGTCCGACGTTGCCGGCATCGAACGGGACGCCCTGTACAGTGTCATGTCGGCCGGTCCGCTGCGCTCTGGGATGATGGACTTCGTGAAGGCCTATGCCGTGGACGGCGACCCCAACCAGCTGGCCTTTGCGATCAAGAACGCCGCCAAGGACGTTGGTTATTACACCCGGATGACCGAAGATGCAGGGGTCGACAGCGTCATGTCCAAGGGTGCCCTGACCGCGTTGAGCGATGCCCGTGACACCGGACATGGCGAGGAGATGGTTGGCCAGATGGTCGATTACTTCTCCCGTCGGTTCCAGGGCTGATCGGATGGCCCTTTCCGTCAAGGAGATCTCTGACAGGCCGCACCTCGGCATCCTGATGATGCTGGTGGCCTGGTGCATGTTCTCCTTGGTGGATACCTCTGCCAAGTGGCTGGTCCTGCTGGGCGTTCCGGCGTTCCAGCTGGCGTTCATGCGCTATGCCGGTCACCTGGCGATCTCGCTCGTGGTCATCGGGCGGGGCGGAATCGATCCCGAACGGTTCAGAACCGACCGACCAATGCAGGTGATCTTTCGCTCGTTGCTGCTGGTCTTTGCGACGCTCTGCAATTTCTTCGCCCTCAACTACCTGCCGCTTACAATGATCTCGGCGATCATGTTTTCCAGCCCGGTCATCGTCTGCTTCCTGTCGGGGCCGGTCCTGGGCGAACGGGTCGGACCGTGGCGGTGGTTCGCGATTGTCCTGGGGTTCATCGGCGTCGTGACCGTGGTCCGCCCGTTTGGCGCGGCATTCCATCCCGCGATGCTGCTGTCGATCTGCAGTGCTTTCAGCATGGCCCTGTATTTCGTGATGACCCGCAAGCTGGCCGGTCTTGTCGCGACCGACACCCAGCAATTCTATACCGGGGCGGTCGGGGCACTGGTCATGTTGCCCCTTGCATTGGCGACCTGGCAAACACCGCAGACGACGCTGGACTGGGCCCTGCTAATCGGCCTTGGCGTCTTCGCCTGGACTGGCCATCAGCTGCTGACCGTTGCGCATCGGTTCGCCACCGCCAATACGCTGACGCCCTATACCTATTCCTACATGATCTACATGTCTGTCCTTGGCTTCCTTGTTTTCGGCCAGCTTCCGGATGGCTGGACCCTCTTGGGCGCGGCGATCATCGTCACATCCGGGCTGATCATCTGGAGCCGCGAGCGCCGCAGGAAGGTCTGACCGGATAGGCCGGATGACACCGATCACCCGTCAGTCAGATCGGCACATCCTGACCGCTGCGCACCCGGTCTCCGTTGACGCGGATGGAGCTGACGCCGCCGTCGGGAAGCTCAATGGTGACATGGTCGAACTTCGGCCTCCACTGGCCGCTCTGCGACCAGTCCAGATGCAGTTCTCCGCCCTGCCACCCCAACGTCATCATGGTCTTCAGGTGCCGGCCCGACAGCGCCTCGACCGTCTCGCCGTCATCGTCATAGGCCAGCGACTGCATGGCCGGGGCTGTTGCGGGTTGCGGATAGACCCGGAATGTCCGCTGCCCGTCCTGATCACCGCCCGCGCGGGACACGGGCCCTGACAGCGGCAGAACGGCACCCGCGCGCACGAACAACGGAATGGATGACATCGTGACAGGGACCGACAGCAAGGTGCCCGGTGCATGCCAGGCGCCTGTGTGGAAATCGCACCAACCGGTGGCATTCCGGGGCAGGTAGACCGCGCGGGTCTGCGCGCCTTCTTCGATCACGGTGGCGACCAGCAGATCGGGGCCCAACAGGAACTCCGTCTCCCTGCCACGGCAGGCCACGTCGTCCGGCGCATCAAGGAACAGCGGCCGCAGGATCGGTTCGCCCTCGCTCACCGCCCGGTAGAGCGCGGTATAGACATAAGGCAACAGTCGATACCGCAGGCGGATTGCGTCGCGGATGTGATCGGTCACCTCCGGATGCATCCAGGCCTCGTTCGCCGTGCCGTCGTCGTTCCAGGAATGGATGGTGAAGCGCGGGTGGAAGATGCCGTTCTGCACCCACCGCAGGAACAGCTCCGGCCCCGGCTTGGGGCCGGCAAACCCGCCGACATCGTGGCCGATGTTGTAGAACCCCGACAGGCTGAGGCCGAGGCCCATGGGGATATTCCAGCGCAGTGTGTCCCAGCCGGTGCGGTTGTCCCCGGTCCAGCTCTGGGCGTATCGCTGGGTGCCCGGTGCCGCGCACCGCGAGATCAGATAGGGCCGCTTGTCCGGCACATTGCGGGACTGCACCTCGTGCGAGGCACGGGTCATCAACATTCCATGCAACGGGCGGATCAATCCGATGTCGATGGCCGCGCCAAAGCCGTTGCACTGAGCGCCGTCGTCCCAGACCTCGTATTCGTTGTTGTCGTTCCAGGTGGAGCCGATCCCGACGTCGAGCAGCTGGCGGGCGACGTTGTCCTGCCACCAGGCGATTGTCTCGGGGTTGGTGAAGTCGAGATGCGACCCATATCCATCCCAGAAAGCCGAGGTCTGCGGTGCGCCGGTTTCGCTGTCGGCAACAAACAGGCCCATGGTCGCCGCCGCCTCGTACAGCGGATGGTCGTCCAGCAGCACCGGCTTGATGTTGGCGATGAGCTTGACTCTAGCGGCAGCGAAGCGCGCGCCCATGGACCGGGCATCGGGGAAACGGTCGACGTTCCAGTTGAAGACATACCGGCGCGGCCCGATTGCGGTATAGCCGGAGGACATCTGAAAACTGTCGCAGGGGATGTCATGCACCCCGATATGGGACAGGAACCCCTCGACCTGCGCCTGCCCATCCCCGGCATCGGTATAGGCCATCGAAGAGCCGGAATAGCCCAGCCCCCAGCGTGGCATGAACGCCGTGCCGCCGATCAGCCGATGGTGCTGTTTCACCACGTTCAGGACGTCGGGCGCCCAGCTCAGGTAGTAATCTAGGTCGCCGTCTTCGGCGCGATAGGCGCGAAAGGCAGCGTGGTAATTGTCTACCTCGTTGCCCATGTCGAACCAGCAGGTCGACAGATTGTCATAGAACAGGCCCAGGGCCCCTGCTCCGGGACGGTCGGTGATGGTAAAGGGGATGTGCTTGTAGAGCGGGTCGGTGTGGGCAGCATCATACCCCAACGCATCGAGGTTTCGCATTTCGTAGCGGCGGCCACTGCGTTCCAGCGGCCCGGCCTTTTCGCCCAGTCCATAGTGAAGCTCGCCCGGAGTGCGCAGCAGGAAATGCGCATTGCGACTGTCCCGCACACCGAGCATGTAGGCGCCGGTCGGTCGATCTTCGATCAGGGGTGTCCAGTCCGCCTCGGGGCTGGCACGACAGTCCCACCGAAGGGCGAGCGGGGCGTCGATGGTGACGCGAAGGTTTTGCGTGGCCAGGACAATGCTATCCTCCGCGGCCACGACCTCGCACGTGGGACGGGAAAAACCGCTGTCGTCATCGCGCGACCGCCCCTGCCACGGCACATCGGCCTCGGGCGCGATGGACCACGTGCGGTCCAGCCGCCAGGCACCGTTGCGCAACAGGCTCACCCGGACCAGTGTCGGCTCCAATACCCGCAGGCGCAGCAGGTGGGAATGATCCACACGCAGGTCCACACCGTTGTCGTGCCGTTGCACCAGCGTCCAGTCTTTCAGGGTCTTCATGAAATCCTCCTGGGTCCCGACGCGCCTGCCCCGGTGGTCGGCGACCACGTTCCGGAGGATCAGTTCGACCGGTTCTAGCAGAGTTTTTCGAATGCGTCTCTTGCCTGGATCGGCTGTTGGGTTTCGGGCCTCCCACCGGAGGTGCCATAACCGGCGCGCCGCAGAGGGAGTTCCGTATAATTGAAGCTGAACCCCGGGGCGGGTCCGTCGTTGCGACCCGATTGAAAACTCCACCGGAAACAGAAGCATCGTGGGAATCTGAAACAGTAGGCGCGCGAGATCTGTTGGCCATGAACAGGGAACGACATGCCCGGTCGAACAGCGGTTGAGCTGTCTTTTTCGCCCGGCGAGCAACAGAATTGCCCGCTAGGCGCAACGGATATGCGCTCCGTCGTGGTAGTTGCCTACTCTGCCGAAGGGCGAAAGCACGACGATGCCGATCCGCGCGCTGGTGATAGCGGCCTCCGGCCCGGACGAGGCCACCGCACCGTCGACGGCCCAATGGCTGGGTCCGTCTTCGTGAGGAGAGGGCGGAAAAGTCTTAATCCGCCCCGTCCAATCCTGTTGCTCGAGCCCGGTAGTCGCAGGCTTAGAAAAACCAATTAGGCCGGGCAGTCGGGAAGCGTCACCTTGGCCTCGGACGTGTCGCCAAACGCCGACGAGAAACTGCCGTCGGCAGTTGTCACGGTTACGGTTGCACCGCGCAGTTCGCTGTCCGAGACGGTGATTTCACGGGCACCGCCGGTGTCATCGACGTCAATGGTGAAGGCAACGATCTGCCCCTTCGAGATCCCGCCCAGCGAAAGCGAGACGGCGCTGTCACCGTCAGAGACGACCGGGGTCCTTGCGATGAACTCCTGGCCAGACACAACCTGAAACGGTTGGAACACCTCGACGCCCGGCCCGCTGCCGGTGACATCAAAGATCAGGCCAGCCTCCGACTCCGCCAGATCCAGTGTGACCTCAAGCGCGGCGAGATCACAGGCACCGGCGTTCGTCAGCACGAACCTGTCCTTGGGCGCTCCTTCAAGAAACGCCACGTTCAGGTCGGCGAGCGCGGGCGTGGCAAACAGGCAGACTGTTGCGATGGCGGCAAATGTTTTCACGTCAGTTCCAATCAATTTCAGGTATCGATGCCACAAGCTTTGGTGTCTGCGGCTGGTGGCTCATAAGGGAGCCGCCCCGGCGACACAGGCCGGGACGGCTCCGTTTGTGGCCAAACGGATTATTTGGGCAGGATGACGGCGTCGATCACGTGGATGACGCCGTTTGAGGCCTCGACATCCGCGGTGACAACATTTGCGCCGTTCACGGTGACCCCACCCTCGGTCATGATCATCAGGTCGCCGCCTTGAGCAGTCGTCGCCATCATGTTGTTGCTCAGGTCGCCGCTCATCACCTTGCCGGGAACGACGTGGTAGGTCAGGATCGCCGTCAATTGGTCCTTGTTTTCGGGCTTCAGCAGTTCCTCGACGGTTCCGGCCGGAAGCGCCGCAAAGGCGTCATCCGTGGGCGCGAACACAGTGAACGGGCCGTCGCCCTTCAGGGTATCGACGAGGCCGGCGGCCTGCACGGCGGCAACGAGCGTGCCGAAGGACCCGGCGCCGACGGCCGTGTCCACGATATCCTTGGAATGACCGTCGGCGAATGCGGACGTCGCAGCAAGCATGCCGACTGCGGTCGAGGCGGCGAGGAAAGTTCTACGAAACATGGTAACTCCGGTGCTTTGGGCCCCGCGTTGTGCGGAATATGAATATTACGTGGCGCCTGTCGGATCGGATCATCCTGGAGCGTTTTTTTTGAGTGAGCGAGGTTCCAGACAAAGGATTGTATCGTCGTGCGGCACGCCCAGGGAGCCCGTTCAGGACATTGCAGGGGCCTTGAATGTCCATCTGGCGCTGCGGCCTTCATGCGGGGTCGCAGAGGAAACTGGCGCGGCCTAGTCGAGACCAAGGTCCCGCAATTGCGCCCGGATCGACGTTCCGGTGTCATCGCTGTCTGCCGAGACGGCAAGGCCGACCAGAACGGTCTTCTGCGCCCCGAACGCACGGGAATAGTCGGCCGCCAGATCCACGGTTTCGCTGAAGGCTCCGACACCGGCGGGCCGACGCACGATGGTTTTTCCGCGCTCCCCGAGATAGGGAGACGGCAGGACACTGCCCCGCGCATGATTTCCGCCCCAGACATACATCAGCACGCGCGCCTCCTTCACCTTGAGCAACGTGCGAATGCCGGCATCCCGGTTCGCTTGCGCCGCGTCCGGTGGCATGAACACGAAATAGAGCGAGAGATTGCGATCATCGCCCCCTTTCCGGTTCAATGCGGTGGCCGGGACGCTGGTGTCGACCGACCATGTCCATGTCGCCTTGGCAGAATCCCCCTTTGACGGCGGCAGCCGGGACCAGATGAGCGACACGGCGTCGTCCGAAACCACCTTCACGCCACGCCCTGACTGCGTCCAGGTGTTGGCGGAGAACACGGAAAACCGCTGTTCCGTCCAGTTGCCAAATGGCGTGGCAAAGGCACCTCCTGCAGCCAGGCTGCATGCTATCAGGAGAGGTAGAAGAGTTTTCATGATCCGGATCCCTGCAAGCTACGCCCAACACATAGTCTGAACCGCCAAGTCGGAAATACCGGGTGGGCCGCTTTTCGATCCAAGCCGGAACGTGCCGCGCGACGAGCGTTTCTCAACACCAGTGCGGACAATCGCAACAGCGTGGCAGACGACCGGCCCACACGCAAAATCACGCTCCGTCCGGTCCGGCTCACTGACACATCCGCCATGGCAATTCTCTCGTCCCAGTTTTGGGCCGCATGTCATGACACCCTCACTCAACGGCATGCTCCAACGTATGATACGGGTGACTTTCATTGCCGATGGCCATCCTGCAATCTGCCTGTTTCAGGTCGAGCAGCGCTCCCTGTGCAACCGGCGGGCGCGCCAATTCCGGCCCGCTGGCAAGGATGTCACCGGCGCGTCGAGCGTATCGAGATCGTCCAGCGTGAACTCCGCCTCCAGAGCCTCAAGGACCATATTCCGGGACTTCGGCCATTGAACGGTGTGCGGGGCGTTGCCGATTGCGCCCGGAGTTGTCGCCTGCTGCGCACCGGTGCTGCCCCGGCAATGGTCGCGGTCACCGCCAGGACCAGGAGCTGTCGGTGTGCCATGATGTCGGTTTTTTCCGAACCTGGTTGGGGGGGAATCGGACTATCAAGGGTCACGGGCCGGCAGCGGTTGCAGAACGATAGAGCCTTCGTCTTTCATACAGCAGAAACGCCCATCGTGGCATCGGCTCAACACTGTGTTGAAGTTCATGGGTTCAAGGATGGGCAACACGGACAGACCGTTTCCAGACAAGCGTCACTCCGGATCGCCTGCTGCTTGAAAAGCGTTGGCCGGGTCTGGTTCATGGCGATCAGCGTGTCGCCAAATGCAATGGTCGGATGCTTGATATCACTCCCCTCGACCGGCGCGGAACCAGTGGGAAGGGCCCGGTATTTCAGGATCAACCCAGTATCGCCGTGGAGCTTCACAACGTGGGCGCCGAAGGCGATGACCCGGGCCACCACACGGATTTCGATCTGTGAAGCCGATTGGCATCTGTGTGCAATTTCCTGCCTGTACTCCTGTGCCTCTGCGGGGTGGCGACGGCGCAATGGCGTTCCGCCAACAGGTCAGCCAATGTGGGTCAGTCGTGGGCAAGTATCGGGTCGATGCTCGCCCCCGGCAGAGCGTCGCGTGCCTCGTCCTGCCGCGAGATGAAGAGACCCGTCAGGGGTTTCCTGGTATCAAATGTCGCCTCGGACCGCCGTCCATATCGTATGCCGGGCGCCGCGCTTGGAGTGTCCGGCGCGAACGGTTCTGGCATCTGCCCGGTATCCGCACTTGGCAAGCCGCTTCGAAAAGTTCTGGTCGGGCGCCGAAGACCACACGGCGAGCACACCGCCGGGGGTCAAGGCCCGCCTCGCGGAGCGCAGGCCGACCTCACCGTAGAGCGCGTCATTGCCGGGGCGGGTCAGGCCGTCCGGGCCGTTGTCGACGTCAAGCAGGATCGCGTCGTACGCGTCTGCCGCCTCGGCGATCACGTCGCCGACATCCCCTGTTCTGACGTCGACGCGCGGATCGGACAGGCATGTCCCGAACACCGGCTCCATATATTGCGATGCCCACTCGACAAGATCTGGAACGATTTCCGAGACGACCAGACCCGCATCGGGCGGCGTGACAGATTGCGCGGCGCGAAGCGTGAAGCCCATGCCAAGCCCCCCGATCAGCACGCGCGGCGCGCGCCGGTTGCCCAGACACTCCAGGGCAACCGTGGCAAGCGCCTCTTCCGACCCGCCAAGGCGGCTGTTCATCAGTTCGTTTCCGTCTTCCAGCCGGATCGAAAACTCATCGCCCCGTCGCAGCAACCTGAGAGTGCCTCCTTGCGGAGCGTTCGCCGTCGCCAGATGTACCCATGAAAGCATGCAGCACTCCTTTGCTGGAATTCTCTCCATGGCCTATCCGATCGAGGGGCGCAGTTGAAGCACCGGGAGCCGCGGATCGGAAATTGCACCAAAGTCATCCCGGCAAAAGGCGCGCCAACGCGTCACCAGACAATCCTGGAGCGCAGCGTCGCTGCAGGTCTGTTGACGGCCACGCCTGCCCGCAGGCCCGACCTCCCAGATCATCTCGGGACTGAACCAACCTCTCGTTCCTGCAGGCACCGCTTGCCGGTCGCATGGATCGTAAAAATCCTCACTGCGCCAGCGTCACTCGCGCCATTGGGCTCGATCGTCCGACCAGCATCCCGTCTTGTCGGACGCAGGCTTCCAGTTGCTTTTGCAGGGTCCATTCCCACCCGGACTCGCGCCATGAATCCCCTTGTTCTGTTGGCGCAAAAGGTCCTCGGCGCGATGCTCTGAGAGGCAATTCTGGGCGTTCCGTGTTCCTCGCTTCGGCCCAAGTGGCCAGAGTTTCGGGCTCGTCTTTCTGAGGGATGAGGCAATCAGGGCGCTCTTGGGGAGCCTGATCTGACTGGTCCGGTTTGATTGTGAGTGCATGACGGACCTTGGTTCCCTCGGGACGGTAGTTTCGGATGCCGGTGGTCTGTATCCCAATGCACTGTGGGGCCGCCTGGTGTTGTCGTGTTTCCACCATCCTTCGATGATGATCTGAGCCTCTCGCTGGGTGTAGAAGATTTCGCCATTCAGCAGCTCGTCCCGCATCCGCCCGTTGAAACTTGATGAAGGCGGTCTTTGCCCCAACCGCTTCGATCCGGGCGCGGACGTCCTTGACGATGAACTCCGGACCGTCGTCACTTCGGACGTAAGCGGGGAGCCTGCACAAGAGGAACAGGTCGGCAAGCGCGTCGATCACATCCGTCGAGTTCAGCTTCCGCTACACCCGGATCGTCGGTTGCCCGACGGGCGATTGCGCGGCTCGCCGAAAGGGTGCATTCCCGACTGAACTCGTCGAGGATGTTCAGGGTCCGGAACGGCTTCCCATCGTCTGGCCGGCAGTGGACGCAATCATAAGACCCCTTGCCCGGCAGGGCATGTTTGCATGCCCTAGAGGGGGCAACCCGCATCCCTCAACAATGCAGCGACACGACGATAACCGTGCCGACCATAACACCTGGTCAACTGGATCATGTCCGCGACGAGCCGATCCTTATCGGCCCGGCCCCGTGGGTGATACCTCTGAGGTGATCGATGTTGCCCCAACACCCGGCAGAGCCGGCGCTCCGATACCTTCAACCCGGTTCGGATCTGCTCGATGCAAGCCCGACGGCGTGCGGGGCTCGGATGTTTCCCCGTGCAGTTTCCTTCAGTATCAGTTGGTCCGGCGTCAGGTCCGAAAGCGCCTTCCCAAGGCGCTCGTTGTTCGCCTGTTCTCTCGAACCAATGGCGTTCACAGGCTCAATTCTGGAACCGCTTGAGCTCTTTCAGTTGGTCAGCGCCCATCCCGCCATACGTCTTCCGCCAGCAGTAATAGGTCTGCCCCGTCATGCGAATCTCGCGAACCGCATCCACGCGCAGCATTCCTTGCCCGACAAGCACATCAACCTGCCGTAACTTCTGAACAACTTCCTCGGGTTTGTGTCGTTTCTTCGCCAATCCATTTCCTCCACTTCCTTAGGGTCAGGACCCATTGATTTGGATCTTGGACCATGATTCACGGCACCTCCCTGGGGGTGTGGTAAGAGTGACCCATACTGGTTGAACGACGAACAGATGGAGCGGTTGCGCCCATTCTTTCCCAAGTCTCACGGGCGTCCCCGTGTCGATGATCGGCGGGTGTTGAGTGGGATTATATGTATCAACCGCAATGGGGTGAGGTGGCGTGATGCTCCCGTCGAACACGGCCCTCACAAGACCCTTTGCAACCGTTGGGTCCGCTGGAGCCGAATGGGTGTCTTTGCCCGGATCATGACCGGCCTGGCAGAAGCAGCTCACGATCCGCGGGCCATGATGATCGACGCGACATATTTGAAGGCACACCGCACGGCATCGAGCCTGAGCGTGAGCGTGAAAGAGGGGGGCGTGGACACCTGATCGGTCGAACGAAGGGGGGAATGAACGCCAAGCTTCATGCCGTCACCGATCACACTGGGCGTCCGATCCGCTTCTTCGTCACAGCCGGCCAGGCGAGCGACGACACGGGCGCCGCGGCCAAGTTTGGCTCCCTGCCGGATGCCGACTGGCTGCTCGCCGACAGGGGCCACGATGCGGATTGGTTCCGGAACGCACTGGCAGATAGGGGACTTCACCCGTGCATCCCGCCCAGGACGTCCCGCAAGACAAAGATCAAATACAACAAGCAGCGATACAAGCGCCGCTATCGCATCGAGTGCATGTTCGGTCGCCTCAAGGACTGGCGACGAGTGGCACCACGCTACGACAGATGCCCAAAGGTCTTCCTCTCGGCCATCGCTCTCGCGGCAACAGTCATTTTCGGGCTATGTGTCCTGACCCTAGGACCTCGCGCTGGCCGTCGCGGCTGACGCCGAGGGCCACGTAGACAGCCTTGTTCTTGACCGTCCGGCTGTCGGCGTCGCGGATCTTCATCCGCAGCGCGTCGAAGATCACAATGGGATACAACCGCTCCAGCGCCCGGCTCTGCCATTCCCGGACCTCATCCCGCACCGCGTCGGTGACGCGGCTGATTCATTGCCCGGCAGGCGATTGCATTGCAATCGACCAGAGGGAGGTCGGGCGAGACCTTCAGGCCATGGAGATCGAGCAGATGGGCCCGGATCTCCCGCACCGTCAGGCCAGCGGCGCAGAGCCCTATGATCCTGTCGTCCATCCCGTCGATCCGGGTCTGGCCCTTCTTCACCAGTTCCGGCTCGCAACTGCTGTAGCGGTCTCGGGGGAGAGCGACCGGCAATTCACCATCCTGCCCCTTCAGCACCTTGGTGGAGGTGCCATTCCGACGATTGGCTTGGCCCGACGCGGCGTCGTTGCCTTCCTCGTAGCCAATGTGCGCGGTCAGCTCGGCGCCAGACATCCGTTCCATGAGCTTGATCTTTAGCTCTTTCATCAGCCCGGCATCGCCAAGCAGATCCTCTGGGCGCTCAACGCCTTTCAGCAGTTCGTCCAAAATTTCTTTCGAGATGGTCATTCATACTTCCTTTCGGTGAAGCATGAACCGGATCAGTCATACACAGAAGATCGGACACTCTGCGGCCTTGCAATTGGCCACTAAAAAAATTTGCCCTTTCCACGCCTGGCCAACATTCAGGTTGTCAGGGAGAACACGGCGCCGCTCCCCGACTTCGAAACCTCTCCGCTGTGGAGTGGTATAGATGTTGGAGGCTATCGAATGCCAAAGGACACGATATCTGGTTCTCCTTGCGCGGCGTTTGTGAATCAGAATTCGGATGCGTTCATCAAGTCGGCTCGACTGCTGGGGGGACCGGAGAGTGAAAGACGAGCGATCCGCCTGATCAACGACCTTTCTTTCGGGCAACCGATCGCTGCGAAGCAGAATCGAGAACTCAATGCCCTCGAGGATTTGCTCTCGCTGCGACACGTGGACAATCCTGACCGGGATGAAACTGCCTACTTCATCGCGATCGATCCGGTTTCGCCGCAGGTCGACATGATTTGCTGCCTGCTTGATCGGCTTCAAGCCGCGTGAAAGGATCACGGTTTCATGTGACTTTGACGATCTCCTCGGTGCCCCGAGGGGCACCGGTCTTGACGTGCTGGCGCGGTGCCAGCGCGAGAACTGGAGGAACCGAAGGGTCAACGACCCGGAAATTGTCAGAGATGCTCGACTTGCGGTTTTGCATCTGGAACAGTTTGCGACCTCACTGCACCTGGAACTTGATCTCCTGCCGACGCAATTGCGTCAGAGCTTCAATCGGTTCATCGCAGAGACACGCAAGTGCCAGGAGTTCAATCCGAGCAACATGTTTCATGCTCGTGATCCGTGCGAGCGCCTCAGACACCATGTTGAAGCGAAGGGCGGTGCACCGCGTCTGGAACACACCGAGGAGGGTGACCCATATTGGGTTGGAGGACCGGATGAAAGCCACAGGCTGGCAGCCATTCACCGGCCGCTCGCGGCATACATCGCGAAGTCGGAAAATGTGTACCGAGCCCACGAAGCAGACGCGGCCATGGCCCGCTTGCAGGACGAGTTGGCGAACGGCTGAACTCGTCTCTCGGGGAATGGACCGATCAGGCGCTGTCACGGTCGGTGTGGCCCCAATGCCTCGAAAGGGCCAATCAAGCGACCGTGACAAGGAACTGCGCCAGGAAATGCAGAAGACTGGAGGTGGACTGGCTTTGTAACCGGTCGCTTGACCGTTTTTCATGATGTGAGAGCGGAGGCAGGACAAAGTGGAGAGTGCCATGGACCCCTGGAAATGGGCCGACCGCGACGCGGCAGATATCGCCGCCTATATTTCTGCCGAAGTCGAGATTGACCATGTCGAAATCTGGATAAACGTTCCCTATGGGTTCGGTGATCCTCGAGATCCTTGTCCCCCCTTTGTTGGCGCTGTGGTTTACAGCGATGGCAGGTCAGGGTTGTCGGCAAAGGCCGAAGACATCATGACAGAGATCATTGCGACGACATCCAAGTTGTCGGCGCATCGGAAGATCGAAGGTGTAGCCCGGTTTCAGAAGCTTCTGAGAGAAGAGATGTGCTCAGCCTTCGCGCAATCACAGCCAAATCGCGGGTCCGGTATCGGGCTGCCTTTTGACAAAGAAGAACTTGCGCAGGAGGACAATTGAGCCCGGCTGATCAGAAACGTCGCGTAATTTTTCGTCCTGTGCGCCGCATCTCCGCTGATGCTGGAGCAGAAAGCATGGCCGTAACCCGATGATCACCGCGTCCGGCGCAGTAGGCAAAACATGGCTTGCCTGTGCCTTCGCTCATGCCGCCTGTCTGGAAGGCCTACCTGGCGCGCCATGGAGAGCCTGTGCACCCTGATCCACGTGCTCGACAGCGATCCCGCGTTCGAGGCCACCCGCGACCTGCACGCCACCTTCGGTCAGGTATTCCACGATCCGGACGCCATGGAGGAAGCGTTGTGGGTCATCCATAACATGCTCGCCGAAAAAGCGCCGTCGGCCTTCGACGAATTTGCCCAACAGCGGGGCATGCAAGTCGCGGAGCTGGCCTGTTGGCATGGCGCCCGCAACAGCGAGCTCCTGTCCCGGTTCCGTCACACCCGGTGATCCCGAAACCTGATGCGCCGTGGCGCTCCACGGATGCGGCCCCCGCCCCGACGCATTCGTGGCGGGGGTCTGGATGCACACTATTCCGTCTCCGCCAAGAAAGAGTGTGGAGAAGCCGCTCCAGCATCGTCGGCAGACGTGTACAAGCTCTCGTAATCATGGGTTTCATTTGCCATGGCACAGGCGCTTCTGAGGCCCCTGCGGTCTATGCAGCCGCCAAGACGAATGCTGACATCTCTCCAGTCAGATGGGCTGCTCCCCCGGAGCGCTTCCCCCAAATTCCACGGCCAAATGACTGAACTTCCAATCTCCACTCCGCGTCCCGCTGCCCAGGAAACGGTCTATTCCTATCTCTCCCGTGTCGCTGCGGCATGGCAGTCAGGCGTCCCGGATTTGGCCTATGACCTGGGGGCGCCGTTCCAGCGGTTTCTCAACCATGATCCTGAAGCATTCGATTGCTGGCGGAGTGGGCAAACCTCGACCCGACTGACATGGATTAATTGCTGTCCTGGACCGGGGCCCGGGCGGGGAACGTCCGGATGGAGTTCCGCAACGAGCTCTTCGTTTCAAGGGCCTTGCGCAATCCCGTGATGCGCGGCTGTCCGGTTTGCCTGCGTGAAGACGCGCGGAATTCGGACCAACCGGCGACGGCGGCCATGGTGATGCGGGGCGGCTGGCTGATGCGCGAGGCCAATATCTGCATCCGTCACGACCATCCGTTCGTGGAGCTCTGGACATGCGCGGCACCGCGCGACCGCTTCGATATCGCGGAACGCCTCGCGGAAATCGAAAATGAAATTATGGCCGGGACGCTCGATCAGCCCAGCGTGGCGCCAACCGCCTGCGACACGTGGCTCGACGGTCGGCTTCAGGATGGTCGGGATGAAACATGGTTCAAAGGCCACTCCCTGTTTGCCACGACGACCTTCCGCCGCGTGTTGGGTCAGGCGCTGTTGCTGGATCGGGGCGAGCATGGCCCGGAAAATCCGCCCCATTCGGTAGGCTTCGCGCTCGCTGAAATGGGGGAGCGGGCCCTGCGAGAAGCGCTTGGCAAAATCGCTTTCTATTGCGATGCCGAACCGTCCAAGGCCAATGGCGCAGTCTTCGTCGCGCTGAACCGCGATTATACGGAGAACGAGGATTTTGAAGTCTACCGCCGGATCCTGCTGGACGTGATCCAGGATCACTGGCCAATTGGTGCGGGAGAGGAGCTTCTGGGGGAGAGAGTTCCGGAGCGCCGGATGCATTCCCTGAAGACGGCGTCGCAGGAGATCGGCATCGGGCCGAAGGTCATCGAGCATTTCTTTGTCGAGGCCGGGCGCTCTCCGCCGATGACACGTACCCCCCTGCGCGCCGCGTGTTCGACGCCAAGATCCACGCTGGTCTCCTGGCGGAGATCCCCACGCTTGTCGGGCCAATCGCCATGCGAGAGGCAATCGGGGCAACGCGGCACGAGCTGGAGGCGCTGGACAAAAAAAGGGATTTTGCGGCCGCGCACGCAGGTTGCCAAGGTCAAGAATCCCTGGCGATTAAGCGATGGCAAGGCGCTGATCGCGGAGCTCTCTGCCAAGGCGCAGAGGGTCGGCGAAGATGATGATGAATGGGAAACACTTTTGCTGGCCCTGAAGCGGAGCGGGATGGCCCTGTCAGAACAGGTCGAGGCGATACGCGGTGACCGGTTGGCCCTTGGCCAGCGCGAGGGCGTGCCGGGGTTCCACGGGTTTGTCGTGCCGAAGCGTAATGTAGATCATCTTCTGAAATCACGGTCGATGGAACATGCGCCGACCGCGCCAGCTGGCGCGATGAGCGCGGCGTGTTTCGGTCGGTCTGTCGGGCTGCGCGACAACGGGTATTTCCTGGCCTTGATCGAGGCGGGCCACACCCCGGCAACGCCTCACATGAATCGCAGGACCGGGCGAAGATGGTATTTCGTCACCGCAGAGGAAATCTCTGCGTTTCATCGGCGTTTCGTGACGCTGACCACGCTTTGTGAGGAAACTGGGCTGCATCGCAACACCCTGAAGGGCCTGCTCGATGCGACCCGTGTCGCGCGGTTCACGCCGGATGGCCAGGACTTCGGGGCGGTTTTCCTCCGCAACGAGGCGGCCCGGGCTCTGCGATAGCGGCTTTCCGGTCAGCTGAACGCTCTGGCGCGATCATGATCGCGAATTTCCGGGAGATCTGGATCGGACGGCGGCACACATCAAAAGTCACCCAAAATTGGTCACATAAAAGAAAATCGTGCTGCACGGGTCGAATTGTCTTGAGCCAGGTGCGCACGCAAAACGGCCGTTTGCGTACTCTTATGCTCCGTTGGCAATGGTGAGTTTTGGTGGCGGGCCGTGGAGGACTCGAACCCCCGACCTGAGAATTAGAAGTTCCCTGCTCTAATCCAGCTGAGCTAACGGCCCGCGATCTGTCCGGCACCTTTCCTACAGCGGGTCGAAGTTGTCAACGACACCTGAACCGGATGTCAGATCCGTGCCTGCCTTTCTTTGGCGGCGATGTCGATTGCCGCTCAGAGAAGACTATCCGAGCAGCAGCGGAAAAACATCGGGGCCAAGGGCCTTCGCATCTTCGGACGTGGCTGTATCACTTGGGATGCCGGGTGATCCGGTTCCAGGGCCACGGCACACAGGCAGATTCGATCATGTCAGATCTGTCCTGTGACGACCGTTTAAAGCTACCAGATGCCAAGACGCCGGTCGGCTTTCCCGGCTCACGAGTCCAGACGGTCGCGCCAGCGGTTGACGATTGGATACCGGCGGTCGAGCCAGAACGCCTTGCGGGTCAGGCGTGCGCCCGGAGCCGATTGGAAGCGCTTGTATTCGCTGATGTAGAGCAGGTGCTCAACCCGGCGGACATCCTCGATGGCAAATCCTTCGGCGACGATTTCGGCGATGCTGGCGTCTTCGTCGACCAGCATTTCGAGGATGCGGTCCAACACCGGATAGGGCGGCAGGCTGTCCTCGTCCTTCTGGTCGTCGCGCAGTTCGGCCGAGGGCGGTTTGTCGATCACCCGTGGCGGGATCACCTCGCCCGCCGGGCCCAACATCCAGTCGCGGTGGTTGGCGTTGCGCCAGCGACAGGTCTCGAAGACCCGCATCTTGTAAAGATCCTTGATCGGGTTGTAGCCGCCCGCCATGTCGCCATAGATCGTCGCATATCCGACCGCGACCTCGGACTTGTTGCCGGTGGTCAGCAGCATCTCGCCGAACTTGTTGGACATCGCCATCAGCAACAGCCCGCGCAGGCGCGACTGGATGTTTTCCTCGGTGACATCCGGGGCCAATCCGGCAAACATCGGCTCCAGCGCCTGCGTGACCGCATCGCGCGGCCCCGAGATCGGCACGGTATCGAGGTGGCAGCCAAGGTTGGTTGCAACAGCGCGCGCATCCTCCAGCGAATGGGCCGAGGTGTATTCGGACGGCAGCATCACGCAGCGCACGTTCTGCGGCCCGATGGCATCGGCGGCGATGGTCGCCACAATGGCGGAATCGACGCCGCCCGACAGCCCCAGCAGCACCTTGGAATAGCCCGTCTTGCGCAGATAGTCGCGCAGGGATTCGACCATGACGCGATAGTCCTGCTCCCACTCGTCGGGCAGGTGCGCCATCTCGCCCGCGACGGCCAGCCAGCCATCGGCGCCCTGTTCGAAATCCACCTGGGCAATCGCCTCGTCAAAGACGGGCATCTGCACCACCAGCGATCCGTGCGGATTGAGCACGAAGGACCCGCCGTCAAAGACCTGGTCATCCTGCCCGCCACACATGTTGAGGTAGACCAGCGGCAAGCCGGTCTCGATGACACGACTGACCATCTGGGTCATCCGGAAATCCCGCTTGTTGCGGAAATAGGGCGAGCCATTGGGGACCAGCAAGATCTCGGCCCCGGTCTCGGCCAGGGTCTCGCAGACATCCGGGTGCCAGGCGTCCTCGCAGATCGGCAGGCCCAGCCGCACCGGCCCGACAACCGTGGGGCCATGCACATCGCCGCTGGAAAACAGCCGCTGCTCGTCAAAGACGTTGAAATTGGGCAAGTGGTGCTTGACCACCCGGGTCGCGATCTTGCCGCCCTTGAGCACGGCATAGACGTTGAACAGCTCCGCCCCTTCGAACCATGGCAGGCCGATGCCCAACGCCGGCCCATCGGCACAATCGATGGCCAACTGATCCAGCACTGCCCTGCAGTCGGCCACAAAGGCAGGCTTTGCCACGAGGTCCTGCGGCTGGTATCCGGCCAGGAACATCTCGGGCAGGATCACCATGTCGGCCCCGGCCTCTCGGCCTGCGTGCCAGGCGGTCAGCGCCTTGGCGGCATTGCCACGCAAATCACCCACAGTCGGGTTCAACTGTGCCAGCGTCAGACGAAAACGGGTCATGGGCGCGCTCCTCGGGTCTGCTTCACGGATGGGCCGCGGATCTCTTAGCAGACTGACGCGCAGTTGAAAGCGGCATGGGCAAAAAGCGTTGCCCCCGTTCCGGGCCGCAATTAGGGTTGCCCGGAACGGGCCGGGGCACATGCCCCCGGCCTGCAACGGAAGCAGTCATGACCCAACAGGCAAGAAACCTTCTGATGTCCGCGGCACTCGCCGCCGCCCTGGCGACCGGGGCCGTCGCGCAGGACAGCAGCGTCCAGACAAAACAGTACGAAAACGGTGGTGTCTACGAAGGCACGTTCAAGGACGGGCTGCAGCACGGCCAGGGCACCTACCGGCTTCCAAACGGGTATGAATATGTCGGTGACTGGGTCGAGGGCGAGATCCTGGGCCAGGGCATCGCCCGCTTCCCCGACGGCTCGGTCTACGAAGGCAGTTTCGCCAAGGGCAAGCCGCATGGGTTCGGCAAGATCACCTTTGCCGATGGCGGTACCTACGAAGGCGAGTGGCTCGAAAACGAGATGACCGGCCAGGGTCTGGCCCAATACGCCAATGGCGTGCGCTACGAAGGCCAGTTCGTGAACGCGCTGCACAGTGGTCAGGGGTTGATGATTTCACCTGATGGTTACCGGTACGAGGGATCCTGGGTCGCCGGCGTCAAGGAAGGCAAGGGCACCATCACCTACCCGGATGGCACGATCTACGAGGGCAATCTCAGCCGCGGCCAACGGTCGGGCCAGGGCACGTTGACCAAGACCGACGGGTTCGAGTACGACGGCTCCTGGAAGAACGGCCAGATCAACGGGCTGGGCCGGCTGAAGCAACCCAATGGCGAGACCTACGAGGGGCTTCTGGTCGAGGGCAAGCGCGAAGGCCACGGCAAGGCGACCTACCCCAACGGTGATGCCTACGAAGGTGGGTTCAAGGATGACCAACGCGATGGCGAGGGCACGTTCACCGGCACCGACGGCTATATCTATGCTGGCAGCTGGGTGCGGGGCCGAATGGAGGGCATGGGCAAGGTCATCTATCCCGATGGTTCGGTCTACGAGGGTGAAAGCCTGAACAACATGGCCCATGGCACCGGACGCATCCTGTATCCGAACGGCAATTCCTACGACGGCGACTGGGTCGAGAATGTCATGCAGGGCACTGGCGTCGCCCGGTACCCCGATGGCGGCGTCTACGAAGGCCAGTTCAAGGGTGCCAAGTACCACGGCACCGGGACGATGACCTATCCCGATGGCTATCGCTACGAAGGCGCGTGGGTCGACGGCGTGCGCAACGGCAAGGGCAAGGCGATCTACACCGACGGCAGCGTCTACGAAGGCGATTTCGTCGACGGCCAGCGGTCGGGCCAAGGCACGCTCACGACCTCGGCCGGATTTGTCTATGTCGGCGCCTGGAAATCGGGCGAGATCGAGGGCAAGGGCCGCGCGACCTATGTCAACGGCGATGTCTACGAGGGCACGTTCAAGGCCGGCATGCCGCAGGGCCAGGGCCTGATGCAATACGCCACCGGCGAGGAACGCACCGGCGACTGGGACAAGGGCGAACTGGTACGGGTCGACACCCCTGCCCCGGACACAACCGCCGTTGGATCGGACCCCGAAACTGCCGCTCCGGTGCAAGCCGAGGTTCAATCGCCGGCGGCAGATACCGAAGAAACCGAGCCGCCCGCAAACTGATCGCACCCCATCTGCGAGGCCCAACCAGACTTGTCGGGATGCACCTCTCGTCTGGACGCCGATGCCGTCCAGACCGCCATGCCCCCGCAGCGCGCCGTTCTCCGCCGCCCTCCCTGCCCCCGGCGCGCGCAAGTTGGCCGCAGGCGAAGCTCTTTGCCTGTTCCGTTTTTCACCTTCCCTTTCGTGATTCCCTGCGTATAGTCGCCGCCATGACGATGTACCGGCATATCCCTTCGACCCCCGCGATTTCGCGGGCGCGTCCGCTTGCCGGCCTCCTCCTTCTCCTTACCCGCCTCTGAGCGTGCCATCCGGCGCGTCCGCTCAGAGGGCATGGCTACCGCGCCTGGGATTGAAGGACACCAAGGACCAAACCAATGACTGATACCAACGCTCAAGACCGCGTCGTGATTTTCGACACGACCCTGCGTGACGGCGAACAATCGCCCGGCGCCACAATGACCCATGACGAGAAACTGGAAATCGCCCAGATGCTGGACGAGATGGGCGTCGATATTATCGAGGCCGGTTTCCCGATCGCATCCGAGGGTGATTTCGAAGCGGTGCGCGACATCGCCGATGTCACGAAAAGCTCCGTGATCTGCGGTCTGGCCCGCGCCAATTTCAAGGACATCGACCGCTGCTGGGAGGCCGTGCGCCATTCCGAACGACCGCGGATCCATACGTTCATCGGCACCTCGCCGCTGCACCGCGCCATCCCGAACCTGACGATGGACGAGATGGCCGACAAGATCCACGAGACCGTCAGCCACGCCCGCAACCTGTGCGACAACGTGCAGTGGTCGCCAATGGATGCCACGCGGACCGAGCATGACTACCTGTGCCGCACGGTCGAGATCGCCATCAAGGCCGGCGCCACCACCATCAACATTCCTGACACGGTGGGCTACACGGCCCCGCGCGAAAGCGCCGACCTGATCCGGATGCTGCTGGAGCGGGTTCCGGGTGCCGACGAGATCATCTTTGCCACCCATTGTCACAACGATCTGGGCATGGCGACGGCGAACTCCCTGGCGGCGGTGGAGGCCGGGGCCCGCCAGGTGGAATGCACCATCAACGGTCTGGGCGAGCGGGCCGGCAATACGGCGCTGGAAGAGATCGTGATGGCGCTGAAGGTGCGCAACGACATCATGCCCTACACCACTGGTATCGACACCCGGAAGATCATGAACATTTCGCGCCGTGTGGCCGATGTGTCGGGCTTTGCAGTGCAGTTCAACAAGGCGATCGTCGGCAAGAACGCCTTTGCCCACGAATCCGGCATCCATCAGGACGGCATGCTGAAGAACCCGCAGAACTTCGAGATCATGCGCCCCGAAGACGTCGGTCTGAGCGCGACCAACCTGGTCATGGGCAAGCATTCGGGTCGCGCCGCGCTGCGCGCCAAGCTGCACGACCTGGGCTATGATCTGGGCGACAACCAACTGAAGGACGTCTTCGTGCGGTTCAAGGCGCTGGCCGACCGCAAGAAGGAGGTCTACGACGACGACCTGATCGCGCTGATGCGCGACGCTGGCTCGGAAGAGGCCAGCGAGCACCTGAAGGTGAAGTTCCTGCGGGTGATCTGTGGCACCCAAGCGCCGCAATCGGCGGACCTGACGATGACGGTGGACGGCGTGGATCACATGGTCTCGGCCATGGGCGACGGCCCGGTCGATGCGACCTTCAACGCCGTGAAGGAAATCTTCCCGCACAACGCCCAGCTGAAGCTGTACCAGGTGCACGCGGTGACCCGGGGAACCGACGCTCAGGCCACCGTGACCGTGCGACTGGAAGAGGACGGGCGGATCGTCACCGGTCAGTCTGCCGACACTGACACGGTTGTCGCCTCGGCCAAGGCTTATGTCGCGGCCCTGAACCGCCTGATCGTGCGCCGCCAGAAGACCGGCACCGACCAGAAGGAAATCGACTACCGCGATGTGGTGAGCTGAAGCGAGCACAGCTGCGGAAGCAGGGGCACAAGGGCCTTGGGCGACAGGTTGGCCCCTTACATGATGTGTTGCACACGGCAAAAGTCCGTAGCGCCAATGCGCTGCGGGCTTTTGTCGTCTGTGTCTGAAATGATGGCTCCTGACCTGGCCAGGATGGATGCAGCGATCGCTTCTTGCCGCGCGCCCATTGATCCGGCGACGCAAGGGAAGCTATCGGCGGATCTGCATCCCGATTTGCGGAACACCAGGGCACTGCACCGGTTCGACCATGTGCACGATGCGCGCGAATACCCACTGGCGATTACCGTTGCGTCCGATTTCTCCCGGCAGGGAGTGAATGACGACTCTTCGGCCGCGCTTTGCCGCGATGCGGAGGGAGCAGCGGCGGACGATATGCCACCCTCTGCCTGTGCCCTGTCGTTGCGCGCCAACGCCGGCATGTGCCTGACAACTCGCCGCGCAGCCCTCAGGCCGGCGGCAGGGGCGGGGCGGTCTCGGCAAGCTGATCGAGCCGGCGCCGAAGCGCGGCCGCATACCGCCCCCGCCAACCGGGTTGTGGCGTCGTCAGAAACCAGCTCTTCCGGATGTCCCAGGCGCGGCTGATCTGCGCCGTCGGGTCATGGCCCGTGTGAGATATCTGTCCACCAAGGTTATAGACCGTCAACTCGCCCATCCACAGGTTCGGCCCATCGGTCAGCAGATCCACCCGAATGTGGTCGAACTCTTCTCCGAGCCTACGGGCGATTCGTTCCGCCTGGGGAAAACACTCCGGCAGCGGCATCTGCAGCACATTGTCCTCGCCGATCGCCGTGGGGTAGTCCAGAAGTTGCAGGCGCCCTTCGTCATCCGGTTCCCGTCCATTGGCCGACAGGTCGCCAAAACGGTCGTTGATATGCAACAACCGTTCGATCCGGCGTCCGAACATGTAGAACTTCAACTCCTGCAGCGGTGCGCCATCAACCAGCAACTCCTCGACAAACACCTTCCGTGGGACATTGAAATACCCCCATTGCAGGGTCGATCCGCCGTGCCCCTCGGCCAGGTACCGCCGCATCCGTTCGACCACGCGTTGCTTGCCGGGCTTGCCGTTGCGGACGGCGATGTTGGTGCTGCAACCATGATTGGCCTTCACCATCACGTTACCCTTCAGCAACCGTTTGGGGATGCGCGCCGGGTCAGTCCCCTCCCACAGGATGCGGGCCATCGGCACCTCGGGCAGGCGTTCGGCCACAAACCGTTTGCAGGCGAGCTTGTCCGAGGCGACCGTGAACCGGGGGTCGCGGTCGAAGACCTTGCGCCAGACAAACTTGTCATTTGCGGCCAACGGAACCGCCAGGCACCTCTCGCGCGGGGGCGCGGGTTCGACCCACCGGGGAAACTGGACCACGTAGGGATATCGATTCCGCACCCAGCGATCCACAAGGTGCAGGATGGCGCGATCCTGAAACTGCTGCATCTTCGCGGTTTCCAGCATCCCGAAACCTCCCACTTTTCCGTTTCGCCCCGTTCTGGCACACAGGCTGCGATCAAAGCACATTTTGACCGCCAATGCCTCAACCGGCGAATGAACGCCGATGGCATCGGCTTTGCCCCTTTCGCAAACCCGGCGGCGCGACTATAGAACCAACGTCACACGGCTCGGCAAGCCGACGCGGCAAAACACATCATTGGCAAGACAAGAGCAGGAATAAAGCATGGCGTTGTTTGGTGGATTGTTCTCCTCAGACATGGCGATCGACCTCGGCACGGCGAATACCCTTGTCTACGTGAAAGGCAAGGGGATCATCCTGAATGAGCCTTCTGTCGTTGCCTATCATACCAAGAACGGCCGCAAGGAAGTGCTGGCTGTCGGCGAGGATGCCAAGATGATGCTTGGCCGGACCCCCGGCAGCATTCAGGCCATTCGCCCCATGCGCGAAGGCGTGATCGCCGACTTCGACACCGCCGAAGCGATGATCAAGCATTTTATCCGCAAGGTTCACAAGCGCACGACCTTCACCAAGCCCAAGATCATCGTCTGCGTTCCCCATGGCGCGACCCCCGTGGAAAAACGGGCGATCCGCCAATCCGTTCTGTCTGCAGGTGCCCGTCGTGCTGGCTTGATCGCGGAACCGATTGCCGCTGCCATCGGCGCCGGCATGCCGATCACCGATCCGACCGGCTCCATGGTCGTCGACATCGGCGGGGGCACCACCGAAGTGGCCGTGCTGTCGCTGGGCGACATCGTCTACGCCCGCTCTGTACGGATTGGTGGCGACCGTATGGACGACGCCATCGTCTCCTACCTGCGGCGCCAGCAGAACATCCTGGTGGGCGATTCGACGGCAGAGCGAATCAAGACATCCATCGGGACCGCCCGGATGCCCGACGACGGTCGCGGCGCCAGCATGCAGATCCGCGGTCGCGATCTTTTGAATGGTGTGCCCAAGGAAACCGAGATCAACCAGGCACAGGTGGCCGAGGCCCTCTCCGAGCCGGTTCAGGCCATTGTCGAGGCCGTCATGGCCGCGCTGGAGGCAACACCGCCGGATCTGGCCGCCGATATCGTCGACCGCGGCGTCATGCTGACCGGCGGCGGCGCGCTGCTGGGCGAACTCGATCTGGCCCTGCGCGAGCAGACCGGGCTGGCGATTTCGGTCGCGGACGAGTCCCTGAACTGCGTGGCGCTCGGCACCGGCAAGGCTCTGGAGTATGAAAAACAGCTCCGGCATGCGATAGACTACGATAGCTAAACTGAAGACCCGGCCAGACGCTTGCCGACTGGCTGGCAAGAGTGAGGCCGCGTGGCACGACACCTGAACAGTTCCGAAGTGGATTATGGCAAACCGGTTCGCCGGATCCTTGTCGGCGGGCTGATCTTATTCTGCTTTGCACTCTTCCTGCTGTGGCGGATCGACAGCCCGCGCGTGGAGCGGTTCCGCGCGAACCTTGTCGACAGGGTGGTGCCCAGCTTTGAATGGGCCAGCGTGCCACTGGCCCATTTCGCCGGCATGGTCGAGGATTTTCAGTCCTACCAGCGGATTTATCACCAGAATCAGGACCTGCGACGCGAGTTGCAGCAGATGAAGGCATGGAAAGAAGCCGCCGTACAACTGGAGCAGCAAAACGCCAAGTTGCTGGCCCTGAACAAGGTGCGGCTGGACCCCAAGCTGACCTCCGTCTCTGGCCTGGTCGTGGCCGACAGCGGTTCGCCGTTCCGCCAGTCGGTGTTGCTGAACGTCGGGCAGCGTGACGGAATCATGGACGGCTGGGCGACAATGGATGGCCTTGGGCTGGTCGGGCGGATCTCTGGCGTTGGCAACAACACCAGCCGGGTGCTCCTGCTGACCGACGCGGCCAGCCGGATGCCGGTCACGATCCAGCCTTCCGGACAACGCGCCATTCTGTCCGGTGACAACACCGCCGCGCCAGCCATCGAGTTCCTCGAAGATCTCGACAGCATCAAACCGGGTGACCGTGTGGTCAGTTCCGGCGACGGCGGCGTCTTTCCACCGGGCATGCTGGTGGGACAGTTGGCGCTCGGGCCGGACGGACGCTATCGGGTGTGGCTGGCCGCCGACTATGAGCAACTGGAATTCCTGCGGGTGCTGCGCAGCCATCACGGAGAGGTCGTGTCGGACACCGGCGGCCTGATCGTGCCGCCGCAACCTGTTCCGGTCGATCCGGATGCCACTGCCGAGGCGGAGCAACCGGCGGAGGCTGGCGATGGTTGACCCGATTACCACCCGGACCTGGGGCTACCGCGCGCTGTTCATCGCACTGATCCTGCTGCTGGCCTTCGTACAGCTTCTGCCGCTCGGCCCCGGCGCCGGAAAGCTGCCCGGCCCCGATCTGACGATTGCGCTGACTTTCGCCTGGGTGCTGCGACGGCCGTCCTATGTGCCGGTCCTGTTGTTGATGGTGTTGTTCCTGTTTCTGGACATGCTGCTGCAACGCCCCCCGGGGCTTGGGGCTGCGCTGGTCCTTCTGGGCAGTGAAATCCTGCGCGCGCGCAAGGACATTTCGCGCTCGCTGCCCTTTCCAATCGAATGGGCGCTGGTGACGATGGTCATGCTCGCACTGGTCGGATTGAACCAGATCGTCCTGTCGCTGGTCATGCTGGACCGTCCGCCGCTCGGGCTTGATCTGTTGCGGGCCTTGTTTTCTGCCGCCACCTATCCAATTGTGGTGCTTGTGTCGCATTTTGCCTTCGGGGTCAGCGCCGTTGCCCCCAATGAAGCCGATGCCCTGGGGAACCGCCTGTGAGACGCGCGCCAAGAGATACCGAAGAAAGCGCCCGCCGCATCACGCGTCGCGGGTTGATCCTTGGCGGCTCGATGCTGGGCTTCATGGGGGTCCTGGCGGGCCGGATGCGCTATATGCAGGTCGACCAGGCCGATACCTTCCGGCTGCTGGCCGAAGAGAACCGCATCAACATCCGGCTGATCCCACCCGCCCGCGGCCTGATCTTTGACCGCAACGGCGTCGAGATCGCCGAGAACGTTCAGAACTATCGCATCGTCATTGTCCGCGAGGACGCGGGGGACCTGGAGCAGACCTTTGCCAAGCTGCGCAGCCTGGTGCCGCTGTCCGACGACGACGTGGAACGCGCCCTGCGCGAGATCCGCCGCCGCAGCCCCTTTGTGCCCGTGACGATCGCCGACCAGCTGGCCTGGGAAGACGTGGCCGAAGTTGCCGTGAATGCCCCTGCCCTGCCCGGCGTCACCCCCGAAGTGGGTCTGACGCGGCATTACCCGCTGGGCGAGGATTTTGCCCACGTGGTTGGCTACGTCGGTCCGGTCTCGGACCACGATCTGGGCAAGCTGACAAACCCGGACCCGCTGTTGCAGATCCCGAAGTTCCAGATCGGCAAGGTCGGGCTGGAGGCCAAGAGCGAGGACCTGTTGCGCGGCTCTGCCGGCACCAAGCGGATCGAGGTCAACGCGGGTGGCCGGGTCATGCGCGAGCTGTCGCGGCAGGAGGGCCAGAAGGGCGCCGACCTGCAGCTGACGATCAATACCGGGCTTCAGAACTTCGTCAACGCGCGCCTGTCCACCGAAAGCGCCGCCGCCGTCGTGATGGACGTGAACGATGGCGACATCCTTGCGATTGCATCCTCGCCCAGCTTTGACCCCAACCTTTTTGTCCGCGGGATCTCGATAAAGGACTATCGGAACCTGACCGAAAACGACCACCGCCCGCTGGCAAACAAGTCGGTTCAGGGCACCTATCCGCCCGGATCGACCTTCAAGATGGTGACGGCGCTGGCCGCGCACGAGGCTGGCGTGGTGACCGCAGGCGAGACGATCTATTGCGGCGGCTACAAGCAACTGGGTACGCGGCGGTTCCATTGCTGGAAACGCGGCGGGCACGGTTGGGTCGATCTGCACGACAGCCTGATGCGCTCCTGTGACGTCTATTATTACGAACTGGCGGAGCGGGTCGGGATCGAGAATATCTCGAAAATGGCCCGCAAGCTTGGCATCGGCATCCGGCATGACCTGCCGATGTCGGCCGTGGCCGAAGGGCTGGCCCCAACAAAGGCGTGGAAGGAATCCCGCCGCCAGGAAAGCTGGATGGTCGGCGACAGCCTGAACGCCTCCATCGGCCAGGGGTTCGTGCTGGCCTCGCCGCTGCAACTGGCGCTGATGACGGCACGGATTGCCACCGGCGAGGGCATCCGGCCCCGGCTGGTGAAATCCATCGACGCCGTCGAACAGCCGATCTTGACGGATGGCCCAATCGGGATCAGCCCGACAACGCTGAAACAGGTTCAAAAGGCGATGTACTCGGTCTCCAACTCGCGCCGTGGCACCGCCTATCGGGCGCGCCTTCTTCCCGAGGAATACAAGATGGCCGGAAAGACCGGCACCAGTCAGGTCCGGTCTGTCGTGGTCAACAACAAGACCGTGCCGTGGGAACAGCGTGACCACGCCCTGTTCGTGTGCTTTGCCCCCTACGACAAGCCCCGGATCGCCGTGTCTGTCGTTGTCGAGCATGGCGGCGGAGGTTCCACGGCCGCAGCCCCTGTGGCGCGCGATATCGTGGCGCGGGCGCTGCATGGCAGCCTGCCACCGATGGATGTCTTTCCGTCGGGCGAGCGCGACAAGATCGCCGAGATCTGGGAGAACATGCCCCTGCGGCGCGACGACACCGATGGCACCGGAAATGATCGGGCCTAGGGAGCGGCGATGTCCTATCTAGAGTATCGCGTTCAGACTGTCCCGACCGGGCTTTCCAAGATCCTGCACCTGAACTGGGGGCTGGTGCTGTTGCTGACGGCGGTGTCGTCGGTGGGGTTCCTGATGCTCTATTCCGTTGCCGGCGGGTCGCTGCAACCCTGGGCGGAACCGCAGATGAAGCGCTTTGCGCTCGGCATGGTCGGGATGCTGGTGATCGCGATTGTGCCGATCTATTTCTGGCGCAACGTTGCGGCCCTTGCTTACGGCGCCTCGGTGTTGCTGCTGGTTGCGGTGGAACTGATCGGTACGACCGGCATGGGCGCGCAACGCTGGATCGACATCGGCTTCATGCGGCTGCAGCCGTCGGAGTTGATGAAGATCACGCTCGTCATGTTCCTGGCCGCCTATTACGACTGGCTCGACATTCGCAAGGTCAGCCGGGTTTTCTGGGTCATCCTGCCGGTGATCATCATCCTGCTGCCAACCTTCCTCGTGCTGCGCCAACCCGATCTGGGCACAGCAATCCTGCTGGTTGCGGGTGGCGGCCTCGTGATGTTTGCAGCCGGGGTCCACTGGGCCTATTTCGCCGCCGTCATCGGTGCTGGTGTCGGGCTGGTCACGGCGGTGTTCCAATCGCGCGGCACTGCGTGGCAGTTGATCAAGGACTACCAGTATCGGCGGATCGACACGTTTCTTGACCCCGAATCCGATCCTCTGGGGGCCGGGTATCACATCACCCAGTCCAAGATCGCGCTCGGCTCCGGCGGCTGGACGGGGCGCGGCTTCATGCAGGGCACCCAATCGCGGTTGAACTTCCTGCCCGAAAAACACACCGACTTCATCTTCACCACGCTGGCCGAGGAATTCGGTTTTGTCGGCGCGGCGTCATTGCTGACTCTCTATGCCCTGATCATCGTTTTCTGCCTCGCCTCTGCGATGACCAACAAGGACCGCTTTGCCTCGTTGCTGACCATCGGCATCGCGGCTACCTTCTTCCTGTTCTTTGCGGTGAACATGTCCATGGTGATGGGCCTGGCACCCGTCGTCGGCGTACCGCTGCCGCTGGTCAGCTATGGCGGGTCGGCGATGCTGGTGTTGCTGGCGGCCTTCGGGCTGGTGCAATCGGCCCATGTCCACCGTCCAAGGGGACGCTCATGACCACGAACATCCTGTTTGCCGCCGGGCCTGAGGCCTGGGACGACTATGAACCCCACCTGCGGCACTGGCTGGCCGAGGCCGGGATCACGGCAGAGATCTCGCCAGAGGCCGGCCCGCCCGAGACCATCGATTACATCGTCTATTCCCCATCGTCCGACGTGCAGGATTTCACGCCCTTTACCCGGCTGAAGGCTGTTCTGAACCTGTGGGCCGGGGTCGAGACCATTGTCGGCAACCAGACACTCACGGTGCCGCTGGCCCGTATGGTCGACACCGGCCTGACCGAAGGCATGGTCGAATGGGTGGTTGGTCACACGCTGCGCCACCACCTGAACATCGATCACGCCTTGACGCACCAATCCGGCGACTGGGTCCGCCACGTTCCACCCCTTGCCCGCCATCGCAACGTGACAGTCCTGGGATTGGGGGAATTGGGTGCCGCCTGCGCACAGGCGCTTGCCGGGTTGAATTTCCGGGTGACCGGCTGGAGCCGGAGCCAGCGCGACGTCTCGGGGATCACCTGCCTGTCCGGCCCTCAAGGGCTGGAGCAGGCGCTGGCGTCTGCCGAGATCCTGATCCTGCTGCTGCCGCTGACCGCGGGAACCGACAGCCTTCTGAATGCCGCGCACCTGGCCCAACTGCCCGCCGGCGCGGTGATCATCAACCCGGGACGCGGCCCGTTGATTGATGACGCAGCACTGCTGGCCGCGCTGGACACCGGCCAGGTCGGGCACGCGACGCTGGATGTCTTTCGGGTTGAGCCGCTGCCACCAGAGCACCCTTTCTGGGCGCATCCCCATGTGACCGTCACGCCGCACATCGCGTCGGAAACCCGTACGGAGACCGCGGCGCAGGTGATTGTCGACAATATCCGCCGGGGTGAATCGGGCGCCCCGTATCTGCACGTGGTCGATCGCGGCCAAGGTTACTGAACCGGCGCCCCCCGCCCCCGCAAGGGGGCTAGGCCGCCAATCCCTGCCGAAAAGACACAGGGCGGCACCTGCAACCTTCGCAAGATTGACGGGCCTTGTGGCAGCCTGCACCCTGCGGCGCGAGCGAACGAGGGTGACCGTCAGGGCCAGCACCCCACTCAAGGAAAGTGACAGGCATGACATCCGGCACACCGGAGTCCGCACGCAGCGGGATCGACCCAAGGACCATTCTGGCCGCGTTGGCATTGCTGGCAGTATGCTGCTTCGGGCTGCTCAGGGTCTGGGGCGCCATTCCACCGGACCTGTCTGCCGTCTACATGGCCGGATACCTGCATGATCTGGGTCGACCGGACCTGATCTATGACGCGCCAGAGGGTTTTTTTCTGCGCCCGCCCCCGCTGTGGGCCCCGTACATAGCCGAACTCGGGCTGCAGGATGCGTTCGTGACACCCTATGTCTATCCGCCGATGTGGGCCGTTCTGGTGGCCCCGATCGCGGGGGCCGTGTCTCCGCAGACCTTCTTCAATGGCGTTGCAATACTGGAGGTCTTGCTGCTTGCTGCCTCCGTCCTGTTGGCTTGGCGGCTTACAGGTCCGCGCGCGCCTGCCCTTTGGATCTGGCTCCTGATGTCGGCCGCGCTCATCCGCACCTCCGCGATCACGACGTTTGCGCTGATCCAACTGCAACCACAGATCGTCGTCGTCTTCCTGATCCTCTGGGCCTTTGAACGCTATTCGACCGGGCGGGCGGGTTGGGCGGGGGCGTTGCTTGCCATCGCCGCCGCCCTGAAACTGGCGCCCGCCGGGCTTGCGCTCATTTTCCTGCTGGACCGGAACTGGCGGGCGCTTGGCGTGTTCACCATCGCCTGCGGTGTGTTGGGCGGCGTCGGCCTGATGCTGGCCGGAATGGATCTGCACCTGGCGTTCCGAGATGCCGTCGATGTCTTGCAGGAGGCTTTGTTCCTGAGTCCGGCCAATTACTCGATCACCCCCCTGCTTCCGGTGCTGGGCGATTGGCTCGGGATCTTGTCGCCGCTAGACCTGAACAGCAGCAACCTGCGGATCACCGAGGGCCTCGTCGTATCCAGATGGATCGGCAAGGGCCTGTTCATCGCCATGCTCGCCTGGATGATTCTGCGAACGCATCGCCTGGACCCCGCCATTCGCCTGCCAGTGCAGCTGCTGACCTTGTCGGTTCTGCTGAACCTCTTTGGGCCATTGGGATGGATCCACTACTATCTTCTGCCGCTCCTGCTGTTGCCGGCCCTTCCGGCCATGGTGACGCCCGAGCGCGGATATGCGCTCGTTGCGTTGTTCGGGGCCCTCACCAGCACCATGCTGTTCGAGACCTTGCTCAACGCTGCCGACGGAGCGTTGTTGCTGGTGAGCGTGGGCGTGGCGACGATGCTTGGGCTCGTCTGTGTGGTCCTATTGACGGTGCGGCCCGACAGGCCACGCGCACCGGTGTCGACGACAAGGTGACGGTCAGGGCTTGCGCGCCACCGAGCGCTGTCTATAACGCAGTCGATTTGCCTCGACGCCCGCTGCCCGGAGAGACCCCATGCCCAAACGTACCGATATTTCGACTATCATGATCATTGGCGCAGGGCCGATTGTCATCGGACAGGCCTGCGAATTCGACTACTCCGGCGCACAGGCATGCAAGGCCCTTCGCGAAGAAGGCTACCGGGTCGTGCTGGTCAACTCCAACCCGGCCACGATCATGACCGATCCGGACATGGCCGATGCCACCTATATCGAGCCGATCACGCCGGAGATTGTCGCCAAGATCATCGAAAAGGAACGCCCCGATGCGTTGCTGCCGACGATGGGTGGCCAGACCGGCCTGAACACTTCGCTGGCGCTGGCCGACATGGGCGTGCTGGAAGAATTCGGGGTTGAACTGATCGGTGCCAACCGCGAGGCCATCGAGATGGCCGAAGACCGCAAGCTGTTCCGCGAGGCGATGGACAGGATCGGTATGGAGAACCCCAAGGCCACGATCGCCACGACGATGGAGGAGTGCCTGGCCGCGATCGATTTTGTCGGGCTTCCGGCGATCATTCGGCCTGCCTTTACGCTGGGCGGCACCGGTGGCGGCATCGCCTACAACCGGGCGGACTACGAGCACTTCTGCAAATCGGGCCTGGACGCTTCGCCGGTCAACCAGATCCTGATCGACGAAAGCCTGCTGGGCTGGAAGGAATTCGAGATGGAGGTCGTCCGCGACAAGGCGGACAACGCGATCATCGTCTGTGCCATCGAAAACGTCGACCCGATGGGCGTACACACCGGTGACTCCATCACAGTGGCGCCCGCGCTGACGCTGACCGACAAGGAATACCAGATCATGCGCAACGGCTCGATTGCCGTGCTGCGCGAGATTGGCGTCGAAACCGGCGGTTCCAACGTGCAATGGGCGATCAACCCGGAAGACGGCCGCATGGTCGTGATCGAGATGAACCCGCGGGTGTCGCGGTCGTCCGCGCTGGCCTCCAAGGCCACCGGCTTCCCGATTGCCAAGATCGCCGCCAAGCTTGCCGTGGGCTACACGCTGGACGAGCTGGACAACGACATCACCAAGGTCACGCCGGCGAGCTTCGAGCCGACCATCGACTATGTCGTCACCAAGATCCCGCGCTTTGCCTTTGAGAAGTTCCCCGGCTCCAAGCCCGAATTGACCACCGCAATGAAATCGGTTGGCGAGGCGATGGCCATCGGCCGAACCATCCATGAATCGCTGCAAAAGGCGCTGACCTCGATGGAAACCGGTCTGACCGGCTTTGACGAGGTCGAGATCGATGGCCTGCCCAGCGACGAGAACATGGTCTTTGCCGACAGCACCGACCCGGTGGTTCCGCAGATCCTGGTCGGGCGCGAGGAAAGCGACCAGATGGCCATCGACAAGGCCATGACACGTGCGCTGGCACTCAAGACGCCGGACCGGCTGCGCGTGATCGCCCATGCGATGCGCTTCGGGTTCTCGGATCAGGAAATCAACGAGATCACCGCCTTTGATCCGTGGTTCCTGGCCCGGATCCGCGAGATCATCGGCATGGAGGCCCGCGTCCGCAAGGAGGGCATCCCCCTGGACGAGCGCGGCCTGCGCGAATTGAAGATGATGGGCTTTTCCGACGCCCGGCTTGCCGTCCTGTCGGGACGGGACGAGGCAAACATCCGCCGCGCCCGCATGAACCTTGGCGTCGTTGCCCAGTTCAAGCGCATCGACACCTGCGCGGCGGAATTCGAAGCCCAGACGCCCTACATGTATTCGACTTACGAGGCCCCTGCGATGGGCGATGCCGAATGCGAGGCCCGTCCGTCGAACGCCAAGAAGGTCGTCATCCTAGGCGGCGGTCCGAACCGGATCGGCCAGGGGATCGAGTTCGACTATTGCTGCTGTCATGCCTGTTACGCGCTGACCAAGGCCGGCTACGAAACGATCATGATCAACTGCAACCCCGAGACCGTGTCCACCGACTACGACACCTCGGACCGGTTGTATTTTGAACCGCTGACCTTCGAACACGTCATGGAGGTTCTGCGGGTCGAGCAGGACGCCGGCACCTTGCACGGGGTGATCGTGCAGTTCGGTGGCCAGACGCCGCTGAAGCTGGCCAACGCGCTGGAAGAATCCGGCATCCCGATCCTGGGCACCACGCCGGACGCCATCGACCTGGCCGAGGACCGCGAGCGGTTCCAGACACTCGTAAATGACCTTGGACTGAAACAGCCCCACAACGGCATCGCCTCCTCGGACGCCCAGGCGCTGAAGATTGCCGCCGACATCGGCTTCCCGCTGGTGATCCGCCCGTCCTACGTGCTGGGCGGGCGCGCAATGGAGATCGTGCGCGACCACGCTCAACTGGAGCGCTATATCTCCGAGGCCGTGGTCGTGTCGGGCGACAGCCCGGTGCTGCTGGACAGCTATCTGTCGGGCGCCATCGAGATCGACGTTGATGCCCTTTGTGACGGCACACAGGTCCACGTGGCCGGGATCATGCAGCACATCGAGGAAGCCGGCGTGCATTCCGGCGACAGCGCCTGTTCGCTGCCGCCCTATTCGCTGTCGGCCGAAATGATCGCGCGGCTGAAGCAGCAGACCGAAGCGCTGGCGCTGGCGCTGAACGTGGTCGGGTTGATGAACGTGCAATTCGCCATCAAGGACGACGAGATCTACCTGATCGAGGTCAACCCACGCGCCTCGCGGACCGTGCCCTTCGTGGCCAAGGCCGTCGGATCGCCCATCGCCTCGATTGCCGCACGGTTGATGGCGGGCGAAAAGCTCTCGACCTTTGAGCTGATCGATCCGCAGATCGACACCTACGCGGTCAAGGAGGCCGTGATGCCCTTTGCCCGGTTCCCGGGCGTCGACACGCTGCTTGGACCGGAAATGCGTTCCACCGGCGAGGTCATGGGCAGCGATGCAAACTTCCACCTGGCGTTCCTGAAGGCGCAGATCGGCGCCGGGGCTGACCTGCCGACAGAGGGCACTGTGTTCCTGTCCATCAAGTCGGAAGACAAGACTCCGCAACTGGTCGAGACTGCGCGCACCCTTCACGAGCTTGGCTTTTCGATCATCGCCACGCGCGGCACGGCGGTCTTCCTGAAGGAACAGGACATTCCGGCGGATACCGTGAACAAGGTCTACGAAGGCCGTCCGAACATCGTGGATGTCATGAAGGACAAGCGCGTGCACCTGGTGATGAACACCACCGAGGGTGCGCAGGCGGTCGAGGACAGCCGCGAGATGCGGACGGTGGCCTTGATGGACCGGATCCCGTACTTTACCACGCTTGCCGCAGCGCACGCCGCAGCGCTGGCCATGTTGGCCCGCAGCACCGGCGAGATCGGCGTGCAGGCACTGCAAAACAGGTGAAACCGTTCGGCCCGGGCCCATTGCAGGGCCCGGGCCGGTTCACCACGCGAGCGCAGCACATCAAGCGCCGGGTCAGACCTTCTTGATGATCCGCACGGCGATCAGCACGATTGCCGCGCCGATCATGGCCGACAGAACTGATCCGAAAAAGCCGGAACCAAGGTTGATGCCGACAACAGGCAACAACCAGTTGGCCAGAATCGCACCACCGATGCCCAGGATGACATTTCCGATCAGGCCAAAGCCACCACCCGTGACCAGTTTTCCAGCCAGCCAGCCGGCCAACCCGCCAATGATCACGGCCACAAAGAAGCCGGAGAACACCATTGTGTCCGCAGTTCCCAAGGTTTCCATGCAATCGCCTCCATGCTGATGAATGGTATGACAGATTCCTAGCATGTTCGCCCGGCAAGCACAGGGGCCAGCGGCGCCCCTTCCTCTGCCGGGGGGACGCGTGTCCGGTGTTCGCCCCTGATCAACCGTGTTAGGGCAAGGCGATCACAACAAAACGATGCAACCTGCCATGAAACACGTCTTTATCATCACCTTCGGCCGTACCGGTTCAACCGCCCTGTTGAAGGCATTGAACGCCATCGATGGCGCCTGCATCCGCGGTCAGAACGGCGGAATCCTGCGGTACGTGGCGGAATCTGTCGAATCCCTGCGCGAGCACAAGCGTGAAAAGGTCGGTCGTGGGGAGCCCGGCGCCGGGAACCCGTGGTATGGCATCGACGAGGTGAACGTGAAGGGGTTTGCGAAGTCGCTTGCCGAAGCTTTTGAGCGCAACGTTCTGGCACCACCGCCGGGAACCCGGATCACGGGGTTCAAGGACATCCGCTATACCGACGAAGTGCTGAATGACCGCCAGTTCGAAAGTGTCCTGCGCTTCCTGCTCGACAATTTCGACGACCCTCATGTGATCTTTTTGACCCGTGATCCCGCAGAGGCGTGCAAGTCGGGTTGGTGGCAGGATCGGGATCAGGATGTGGTGATCGACGTTCTGGAGATGACAAACGAACGGTTCAGGAACGCACATGCAGCGTTTCCCCGACGGACGTTCCTGATCGACCACAGCGAATTCGACGGCACCCCTGCCGGGCTGCAACCCTTGCTCCACTGGCTGGGAGAAGACATCCCGGAAGCGGCCCTGACCGAGGCTTTGTCCGCCCGGCTCCTGCATCTGCACTGAAACACCTCGTTCCGGCTACTTTGGGCAGCAATTGGTGATGTTTGTCCGCATTCCCGGCTTTTTGTCGCCCATTCCCACGTTCCGGGATCCAGCCCACGGCTGCTACTCACGAAGTTGTGACACACCAACGTTACACTTCAGCGAGGCGCCGCATGGCAAGCACACGGACGAGCATTGAATGGCCGACCCTCGGGTTGCTGGCGATCTGCTACGCCCTCTGGTTTGTCGCGATCACGGTCCTGTCCTCCCTCTGGTTGCCGCTCGGTCTCATTGTTGCCGCCGTCGCGGCTGCGTTGCAGTCCTCGCTGCAACACGAGGTCATCCACCATCACCCCTTTCGCAATGATCGGCTGAACGAAGCGTTGGTCACCCCGGCGCTGACTCTTCTGATCCCGTTCCGACGCTTCCGTGACACGCACCTCGCCCATCACACCGACGAAACCCTGACGGACCCGTATGACGATCCGGAAAGCAACTACATGGACCCGGTCGTCTGGGCGACACTGTCAAGGTTTGCGCAGGCCACCCTGAGGTTCAACAACACATTGCTTGGCCGCATCACCATCGGGCCGCTCGTTTCACAGGTTGCGTTCATGAACAGCGATTGGCGCGCGATCCGCACCGGCAACCGTGCGGTCTGGACCGCGTGGGCGTTGCATGTTCCGGCCGTGGCTCTGGTCTGTTGGGCCGTCGCGATGGCACCGATGCCGCTCTGGGCCTATGCGATTTCGGCCTACATGGCGCTGTCCATCCTCAAGATCCGCACATTCCTTGAGCATCGCGCCCACCCCGACTGTGCCGCCCGAACGGTCATTGTTGAAGATCGTGGCCTGTTGGCACTGCTGTTCCTGAACAACAACCTGCACGTCGTGCACCACGCGCACCCCGGGGTGCCCTGGTACGCGCTACCGGCCGTGTACCGGGCGCGGCGTTCTGCCTTTCTGGCACGGAACAAGGGGTATCGATACGGCTCCTATGCAGAGGTTTTCAATCGCCATTTCCTGACGGCAAAGGATCCGGTACCGCATCCATTGATGCCAGCCCCCCTTGACGTTTCCCTTGGCTCGGGTGCATTCACGGTCACCCACAAGGAGGGGACGGATGCATCAGCCAGCGATCACGGGAACCGGGGTCTTCACGCCCACTGAGGTCATCACCAACGACGAACTGGTCATTGCCTTCAACGCCTATGCCGACCGGGTAAACGCCGAAAACGCCGACGCGATCGCAGCCGGTGACATGGCACCAATTCCCCACTCCTCCTCCGAGTTCATTGTGAACGCGTCGGGCATCGAAAACCGCTTCGTGCTGAACAAGTCCGGAGTGCTGGACCCGAACGTGATGCATCCGATCCTGCGACCGCGGTCCGACGACGAACCCGGCGTGATGGCCGAAATGGCCATCGACGCCTGCACCAAGGCGCTGGAACAGGCCAAGGTCGATGCGGCCGATGTCGATGCCGTGATCTGCGCCGCCTCCAACCACGAGCGCGCCTACCCGGCCATCGCGGTTGAGATCCAGCAGCTCCTGGGCTGTGGCGGGTTTGGCTTTGACATGAATGTTGCCTGCTCGTCCGCCACCTTTGGCATTCAGGTTGCCGCCGACATGATCCGATCCGGATCCATCCGCAAGGCGCTGGTGGTAAATCCCGAGATTTGCTCCGCTCACCTGGAGTGGCGCGACCGGGACTGTCACTTCATCTTTGGTGATGTCTGCACGGCGGTTCTGCTGGAACGCGAAGAAGATGCCCAAGGGCCGCATTTCGCCGTGCGCTCGACCCGTTGCGCGACCGAGTTTTCGAACAACATCCGAAACAACAACGGTTTCCTGCGTCGCTCTCGCCCCGGCCACATGGAAGACCGCCGCGACATGCTGTTCGTCCAGGAGGGCCGCAAGGTCTTCAAGCAGGTGCTGCCGCTGGTGTGCAATCATATGACCAGCCACATGACGGACGACGGGATCACCGCTGACGACCTGAAGCGGATCTGGCTGCACCAGGCGAACAAGACGATGAACGATTTCATCGGGAAAAAGGTGCTCGGACGAACGCCCGATCAGGACGAACAACCAAACATCCTGCACGACTACGCCAACACGTCCTCCGCCGGCTCGATCATCGCCTTTTCCCAATACTCCGACGACCTGAAAGACGGAGAGATCGGAATGATCTGTTCGTTTGGTGCGGGGTATTCCGTCGGGTCCGTCATCGTCGAACGAAAAGGGGCCAACACATGAGCCGTCACCTCGTCCTGCTCGCCGTGCTTCTGCTGCTCACCGGCTGCGGCGTTCCCCTGGTTCCGTTCGTCTGACCCGATACGACAAAGACGGCCCCTTTCGGTGGGACCCTTTCCGCGTGGTGAGTCATTGATCGAATACCTTTGTTTCATTGACGCATCGAGACAAGGTGGTCACGATCAGAAAGGTTTGGGCCGTATTTTACCTGAGGGCGCAAATTCCGTCGAAATCTGGTGCCAGCAACTGACCAACGCAGACGATGGGCACGGGAGTATTCCTGCGCCCAGGCCAGCGTAGGTTTGCCAGGATTCCCCTTTAGGGGAAAACCGTCGCCTTGCAGCGAGTCTACACCGACCTGAACGTTTGGGTGTAGGTTCGAGCAAGAGATTGCACATCGACCAAATTCTTGCACACAAAGGTGAGCGTTTGGCAGACGGGTAGCCCCCTCTCAGGTTTGAAAGTGTGGCTTTCGCAGCATTCGTCCGAATGGGCGGTTTGCCGACCGATATGGCACCTGCGGACCTGGTCTTTGCCCCAGATGGATGCGGACAAACAGGTTTCGACGTTTCGACCCTCGGCACCGATTTGTGCCTGAAAGGCCGATGGTCAGCCAATCCGTTCCCTTGCTATCCTCTCTGTACCGAGGGATGGCGCTTTTCGCTTGCCAGGGTTTCAACACTGGTCGCCGTTGCTGGCGCCATGACAGCTTGTTCGGCCGGTGGGACGGGCGCCTGGTGGCGAATTCGCCATGCCGCAAAGAGGCTGAAGCCAAAGAGAAGGCAGAACATCGCCCAGTCCATGAGCGTATCCCCGAACAGCGCGGAAATCACGGCCACCAGAACCGGCCCCGCGACCCCGCCAACCGTATAGACAAACAGCAAGGTGATGGCGGTCGACGGCACATAGACCGGATCTGTCCGGTCCATCGCGTGGGCCATCAGGATCGCGTAGAGCGGCAGAAGCGTTCCCCCCAACACGATCGAGATGCTTATCGCGGCAAGCCGCACACCCATCCCGGGGTCTCCCTGCAAGGCCGACCCATCCCCCGTAACAAACAGCGCGATCAGCAGCAGGACAACCGACGCAATCAACGAGACGCCAACGATCAGGATCCGACGGTCCATGTGATCCGAGATGCGCCCGAGCGGGTACTGAAACAGGATGCGTCCTGCATAGGCCATGGCAATGCTGACCGTGATGGTCGTGGAACTGATCCCGACTGTAGAAGCCTGGAAGGGCAGGATCGAGAGGAACACGGTCACGACAATGCCAGTGACGAAAGTGCCGATGAAAGCCGTGGGCGAGTACCGGAACACCGGCAGAAGACGAACGGTGGCATGCCCCTTCACCACAGGTTGCTTCATATTGGTCAGCGCGAGCACGACGATGGCGAAACAGAAGGCAGCGGCCATCAGCACGAAACCGCCGGAAACATCCTCCGCAACCAGCGCAACCACGGCTTGCGACGCGACGGAGGCGACCCCGAGCACGGTCGAATAGACGGCAAGAATTCGGCCGCGGGACGACGCCGAGGCTGAACCGTTGATCCAGGCTTCTCCGACCGAATAGAGGCCGGCGGTCGCCATACCGATGACAAATCGGGCGACAATCCAGGCGCCTGCGCTGTCAGTGCGTGACATCAGCAGGGCAAACATCGCGCAGAGCGCTGCGGCGCCGGCAAAGGCTCGGACGTAGCCGACACCTGCGAGCGGTTTGTATGTGTAGAAACACCCCAGCAGGAACCCCAGCGAGTAGCTTGCCGCGACCAGCGAAGCCAGTTCCGCCGAGCCGCCAATTGCGGCAATCCGGAGTGCCACCAAGGTTCCAAGTGCCGCCGTCGCGAGGTGGATCGACCCCATGGACAGGAGTAATGCCTGCAACGAATACGATTTGTTTTCCAACATGCCGTTCCTTCGGTCCAACATCAGAAAGCCTGCCCCACCCGGAGGTAGGCCGTGGCTTCACCGGCGTCGTTCAGGGTTCCGTCGATTCCAAGGTCGATCGGGAAATTCCGGGTCAGTCGGTATCTCAGCCCAACCCCGCCGGCGAAGCGAACCGATCTGTCATCCTCCTGGAACCGCTCATACCATATCCGGCCAGCGCCGCCGAAAACCTCGTAGCCGAACCGATCGCCCAGTCGCCCGCGCCATGATCCCTGAACCGAAACCAACTGGTCACCGATGTTCTCCGTGATGGAAAATCCGCGAAAACCGTCGGTCCCCCCGATGGAGCATGAGTCGAAATAGGGGGATGTGTCTGAGGCCGAACATGCCGTGAAGCGCCCTGCCAGAACGGAATTGGCGTTGATCGACGCAAAGGCATCCAACTTCAGGATTGCCCTGTGATACTCGCGCGACGTCGAGAGAACCTCGTTTTGATAGACATCGAAAGACAGTTTCCGGCCCGTCGTCGGATAGAAGTTGTCGTCGCGTGTATCGTGCTCGACCAGAGCACCAACGCTCGCGATTTCCATATTGGCGTCCCCGGCAATCTCGCCAGGCAGGGCTTGCTCTCCGTCCGCGGTGATCGTGGTATCCAGATATCGAAAGCCCAGCCCAATGGTGGTGTCGGGTGTGATCCCGTATCCCAGCTTCAGGAGGCCAAGCGTCCCGTCCTGCCGCAGCGGGATGGGATTTCTGAAAGCATCCAGATCATAATATGCCTCTACCTTGCCAAGAAAAACTGACGCCTGCCACCGATTGGCTGCAAACGAAAGGTCTGCCGCCAAACCGCCACCGAGGCTTCCATTCGACGTCTTGAAGGCCCCGCCGGCGATGAACGACGATTTCGACTCCGCGTCGGCCTTGAACAGGTAGCCAACCGCCAGGAGCAACCCGGTACCGAAATTGGGGTCGTTGGACGGGATTGGAAGCGCAAGGAAGGAACCGTTCCCGAACCCCAGGCTCTCCTCGTCCTCGTCCGGGCGCTGCACGTCGTAGGGTTGCCCTTCTTCTTGGGTAGACTGGGCAAGTGCCACATTCGGCAGCCAGACAGCTGCAAGTGCCGCCGTCAGACACCTCGATTTCCCGGAAGGGAACCATTGTCGGAAGCCGGCTTTGCAAGGCCGGATCCGGGATGCTCGACCCGTTGGGCAACTCCAATGATGCAGGCTGCTCATTCGATCACAACAACGGCGTACTGGCCGCCGACCTCCTGATAGTAGATCCCCCCGCATTCGTGCAGTTGCTCGCCTTCGACAATGACAGTCGTACACTCGTTTGACAGGGTCGCGACGGAACTGCCTGTCCGACGGATCGTGCGAGATTTCACCCGACGCTTGACGCCGGCGGCGCTTCCGGGCGTGAGCGGGCGCCCGATTTCGGCGTCTGCGGTCGAAATCGCGCCACTTCCGGACCATTGCGGCGGAGCCGGATCAAGGGCGGCCCCCACTGCAAAAGTGGATGCGATAACAATCAGGCGGGTTGGCCGTGATATCGGCATGACGGGATGATCCTTCGAGTAAGCGCGGGACGGTGTCTTCGAGCCCGGGATGGCGGGGCGATTGTGCAGTTGGGAGGGGCTCCATCCCCAGCGGCATGGTCGATCTCATCCTGCTCTCACGTCATCAAACGGGATGATTGTCTCGCGGAAAGCTCATCAGACCTGCCTTCGGCGCGGCAGGCCAAGCGGATGTCTTCGAACCTGTCACGGATTGTCAGGATCGCGATCTCGTCCGACGTGTCGTCGGCGGAGGCCGGAGGCGAGAGCGTCATGCCAACAATCACGCGAAACACGCGACTATACCCGTTTTCATGTCCATCCTTTCTCGATCATGACAATCGTTCTCCGGAACGTCGTGCCGGGCGGTGTCAACGTTCCGGCTCAGAACCGATATGTTGCCGACAGCACCACCCGTTCATCCCCGCCGCCATTTCGGTTGTATTCGGCCTGCAGGGCGGTGCCGTTCCGGAAGCCCACGTTCAGACCAAGAATGGCGGAGTACTTGTGCACGTTCTCCTGCCGGACCTTGTAGCGAACACTCAGGTCGTCCCCGTCGTCGAAGGCATCTTCAAGGCTGTAGACACCCTCGATCACCGTATCCACATCGAGATAGGAGGTCCCGACATAAGGGGAGACGATGTGGCCGTTGCCGAATTCGAACCGCCGCCCAAGCCGCAGTCCCGCCGTGGTCGATTTGATGTCCGTCTCAGAATTCGATGACACCGTGACCGTGTGGGAAGCGTTCAGCGAGCCCCACCAGGCGTCGATTCCATATACCGCGATCGCCCCGACCGTCGTCGTGACCGCATCGATATTGGCCGTAAAATCGAGCGTGATGTCATCGGGCAACCCGGCACCGGGCGGCAGCGGGCCGATGTCGGCCAGATCGAGCAGCACGTCGAGGTCGACCTCTCCATCGAGCTTGCCAACCGTGGCGAAGAGATTGAGGAAGGGCAGCACCCAAAGGTCCGCCTTGAGCTGCTTTGACCGGGTGTAACTGCGCACGTTGTCGAAGGAAACGAAGGGCGTCTCCTTGAGATCGTCCTTCGACGGGTCGCCCCCCTTGGCGAGCGCGACTGAAAGGTTCGACAGGTGTTGTTCCTGGATGTTGTTCACGCCCAACAACGTCGCTCCGATGGGGAGCGGCAGGGCGTAACCGCGGTTGATCATCTCCTCTCCGAGCAGGGGAAACACGCGGTTGTAGGGGATCGGTTCGTCAGGCGGCGAAGGCGATCTGGGGTTGCGCAGTTGCAGCCCGTCCGGCAGGCGCAGCAACACACCCAGTTGGGGAAGGACACCGGAAGGGGTTTCCACGGCTCCTGTGAACCGCCGTGCGAAGGTCAGTTCCTCGTTGTCCTCGGCCGCCTGTGTTTCCTGCGCCAGGGACGGGGAGCCCGCAACCAGCGCAAGAACCACGGCGACGGCACCGGGGCGCAATGATTGATTTGTCGTCTTTCTCATGTCGCCTCCAGTTCTCCCGGTTGTATGCGGAGCGGTCTCTCTTCGCGGATGCCGTGGAAGGTTGCGTAGAACACCGGCACGAGGATCATGGTCAGGATCGTTCCGACCGTCAGGCCACCCATGATCGTAACGGCAAGCCCAACCCAGAAAACATCCGGCAGGAGCGGCACGACACCGAGCACAGTCGTTGCCGCCGCCAACGCAACCGGGCGCAGCCGCGAGGCGCCGGCATTGATAAGCGCGTCATAGGCGGGCTGACCCGCGGCAAGGTTGTCGTTGATCTGGTCGATCAGCACGATAGCGTTCTTGATCATCATCCCCGACAGGCTCATCGCCCCCAGCAGCGCCACGAAGCCGAACGGCGTGTTTGTCAGCAGCAGGCTCGGGACGATGCCGATGAAGACGAAGGGGATGGTGGCAAAGATCACCAGCGGCGGGCGATAGGCATTGAAGAGCGCCACCACGATCAGGGTGATGACCGCCATCGCAGGGACAAGGCCAGGCACGAGACCCGCCTGCGCCTTGACCGTATCCTCGTATTCGCCCCCCCATTCGAAATGGTAGCCCGGCGGCAAGTCTGCCATCAGCGCCTCGAACTCCTCAAGCACATCGGCGCGATAGGTGGGCAGGGTCACGCTGTCGATCGGGTTTGCCTGAACGGTTAGCATGCGCGCCCGATCGCGGCGTTGGATGACCGGGTCCTCGGTCTCGGTGCCGATGCCCGTGACGACCTGACCGATGGGCAAGGATTCCACCGATGTCGGCCCCTGGACTTGCACCAGCTCGAAATTGTCGACCGAAGCGCGGTCATCGGGATGTTGGCGCGCGATGATCGGGATCATCTCGTCGCCTTCGCGATAAAGACCGACGGTCAGCCCGTCATAGGCGCGCCGCGTGGCATTGCCGAGATCCTCATAGGTGATTCCGGTCCAGCGGGCGATGTTCTGGTCGAAGGCAGGCACTTGCACCAGCACCCGGTTGCGCCAGTCATGCCGGGCCACCTTGGTCCAGGGATGGCCTTCCAGGATCTGTAGCGCCCGGTCGCCATAGCTGCGCAGCACGTTGGGGTCGGCATCCGCCGGGCCCACAATCCGGCCCTCGAAGGTCCAGGTATTGGCCGGCCCGACGCCGAAGCGGCGGGTGAAGGCAGTGGCCTCGGGATGGTTCGCGTCGAGCCAGTCAGAGACTTCCGCAGCGATCTCGGGGATCATCCGGTAGTCTTCGACATTGGCGATGACCTGCGCATAGGCCGGGTTGATCGGCTCCGGGTCCACCGGCAAGTAGAAACGCGGCGGGCCGGCACCGATGAAGCTCGCAACGGCGGTGACGCCGTCCATGGGCTGAACAATCGTCTCGATGCCCTCTACGGCTTCTGCCACGGTTTCGATCCGCGTGCCCTCGGGCGCGTGGAAATCGATCATGAACTTGTCCATCGCAGAGGTCGGAAAGAAGAGCTGCGTGACCGCCCCAAAGGCAACAAAGGACGCAGCAAGTGCCGCAATTGCGCCACCGATCGTCACGTAGCGGAACCGCACAGCAGTCTCGAGGACTGAGCGATACCCTTTGAGCAGCGCTCCATCCTTCTGCTCCGTGTCGGCCTTCGGGGCCTTCAGCAAGGCAACGCATTGAAGCGGCGTGACCGTCATCGACAGGAACCAGCTGACCAGCAGCGAGATGCCCACAACCGAGAACAGCGTGCGGCAGTATTCGCCCGCGCTCTCGACCGATGCGAAGATCGGATAGAAAGCCATGACGGCAACGAAGGTTGCGCCAAGCAGCGATATGGCCGGCCGCCGGGCGGCCTCGATGGCAGCGTCGATCCGGCTCTTGCCAGCGGCCATCCGAACCGCCGCGCCATCGGCCACGACAATGGAGTTGTCCACCATCATGCCGAGCGCGATGATCAGCGCCCCGAGCGACATGCGCTGGAGGTCGATGCCGAGCATGGCCAGCGGGATGAAGGTGGCAAGGATTGTCAGCAACAGCCCGCTGCCGATGATGATCCCCATCCTGAGCCCCATCACCAGTGTGAGGACGACCAGCACAATGGCGATTGCCTGGGCGAGCGAGATCAGGAAGGAGGAGACGGCAAGATCCACATCATCGGATTGCCAATGCACGCGCTCGATCTCGATGCCGATGGGCAGGGTTGCCGCCAGGTCCTTGACCCGCGCGTCGACGGCCTGGCCGACCTCGACCACGTTGACGCCCGGCTGGAAGGAAAGAGCGATCCCGATGGTCGGAAGGCCGTTGTAGCGCATCAGCGTCGTGGCCGGTTCCGCATAGCCCTCGCGCACTTCGCCAATGTCACCGATGCGCAGCAGCGCATCCTCCGGGTTTTCCCCGAGGCGCACCGCGTCGAAAACCGTGGGGCGCACGGCCAGTTCGTCGATATCGCGCGGCGACGTGAACGTCCCCGAGGGGGCAATCCGCATCCGGTAGTCGCCGATATCCACGCGACCGGCATCCACGACCTCGTTCTGTGTCCGAAGCGTGTTGATGATGGTCTGAGGGGAGATTCCGATGGCGGCGAGCTTTTCTTCCCGCACATGGATATAGATCGCGCGCTCTTGCTCGCCCCAGAGATCCACCCGGCCCACGCCTTCGACCAGCGACAGGTGGCGCTCCAGATCCTCGGCGTAGTCCCGCAGTTCCTTGTAGGCAAACCCGTCCGAGGTGACGGCCAGCAGCAGACCCGAGACATCGCCAAAATCGTCATTGATGATCGGCCGGCCGGCGCCCGGCGGCAATTGCGTTTCGATATCGCGGATCTTGCGCCGCAGGGTGTCCCAGATCTGCGGCAGTGCATCGGACCAGTATTTCGCCTTGATCTCGATCGTCACGGTCGACATGCCCGCCCGGCTTTCGCTGGTCAGGGTGTCGATCTCCTTGATCTCCTGCAGCTTGCGCTCGATCTTCTCGGTCACCTCCTGTTCGACTTCCCGGGCGCTGGCGCCGGGATAGGGGGTGGCGACAACGGCGGTCTTGATGGTGAATTCCGGGTCCTCGAGCTGGCCCAACGAGAAGAACGACGCGATCCCGCCAAGCGTCAGAAGCACAATGGCGAACCAGGTGAACCTGGCGTTCCGGATGGCAAAGCTGGCGAGATCCATCAGTTCTCTCCGCCGTCAAGGAAGGTCACTTCCTGCCCGCTGCGCAGGGAATTGGCGCCGGCGGCGACGACGATCTCTCCTTCGTCCAGCCCGCCCTGGACGGCAATCCCGAGGGACCCGGCCCCGCCGAGCGTCACGGGCCGTTCCGTCACGGTCATGCTGGCCTGATCGACGACCCAGACATGGGGGGCATCGCTGCCTTCGGGCGTGAAAACAGCCTGCGCCGGAACGTGAAGCCCGACCCCCGGGATCGCACCGGGCCTTGGTATGCCGCGTGCCCGGCCGGTCATGCCGGGGAGCACGGGCGCGCCGTCCGGCTGATCCATCTGCACCGTCACAGGGAAGGTGCCCGTGGTGATCGACGCCTCCGTGCCGACCTCGGTTATCTCGGCCGCAAGTGCGACGTCTCCGAGTGCGGAGAAACTGACCGAAATGTCCTCGATCTGCGGCAGGATGGAGATGAATCGCTCGGGCACGTCGATCACCATCTCGATCCGGTCGGCATCGACGATCCGGATGATCGGTGTTTGCCCGGCCACTTCCTCATAGGTCTCGACATAGGTTGCCACGACGATCCCGTCATAGGGCGCCGTCAGTGTGGCGTAGGAGAGGTCCAGCTGCGCCTTTTCCAACCCCGCCTGAACCGCCTTGACCGCGGCAATGGCCGATCCTTCCTGGCCGAGGAACGTGTCGAGCTTGGCCTCTGCGGCAACCTCTCTCTCGACGAGAACCCTTTGGCGGTCTGTCTGCGCCTTCGCACTGGCAAGCGTGGCCTCGGCGTTTTCCAGTTCGGCCTCAAGGCGTGCCACCTCGGCCTCGAACGGGGCCGGATCGAGCGCTGCCACAAGGCTGCCTTCCTGGACCGTCTCACCAAGCCGCATGTCGAAGGTCCGGACGGTGCCCGGGACCCCGAAGGACATCGTCGCTTCCCGCGCGGCCCGTGCGACGCCGACGAAGAAACGCTCGTGCAGCGCGCTGGTCTCGGTGACAGAGATCGTTCGGACCGGCCGGACGGCCTTCCCTGACTCTGATGTGTCCTCTTCCCGACAGCCGGCGAGCGCAAGCGTGGCAAAGGCGATGAGGGCAAGGCGTTTCATGATGTCCGATCCGTTCTGTTAGGCAGAGGTGCGGCCCCGGAAAGGGCCTCACAGTGCCATGTGGAGCCTAGTTGTCCGCTTCCATCGTCTTCTTCAGCTTGAGCTTCCCGAGCGGGCCCAGCCCATCCGGATAGGGTGCCACCACCGACTGTTGCTTGAGCAGGAAAACGTCGACGGCGGCCACCGTTTCAGGCCGCAAGTTTTCGATCCCCTCGTAAGGGGTTCCGCGGGCCGGACCCGTGTCAGGGAAAACCTTCTTGCGGGCCATGTGACGGCCAAGGATGCGAACGAACTCCTGCCCGCCCCAGGCGCCTACCTCTGTGGAAACCGGGTATTTCTCGTGAGTGTCGCGGAAGATGTCAAAGAAATCGGCGAGGATCGCGCTTTCGCCGGCACCGGGAAGGTTCAGCTTCAGCTTGTCCTTCACGATCGCCTTGGGCGTGGCCACCGAATAGACGATCACATGATCGCGGCGCCCCTTGGACTCGTCCTTCATCAGCAACGAGGCCGATTGATCCACCCCATCGACCAGACGGTCCCGCGGGATGGCGTCGCTTGCACCGCTAAAACGCGCCAGCGTCGTATACAGATCGGACACATGGATGATGTTGTTGACGAGGGAATCCGCCGCGATCATCCCCGGCCAGCGAATGAAGGCATCCACCCGGATACCGCCTTCGGTCGTGTCGCCCTTTCCGCCACGGAAGATCATCGGCGTGAAGCCCGACTGCGGCGAATACTTGGTGAAATGCCCATTGTCGCCCATCAGCACGACGATCGTGTTGTCGGCCACGCCAAGCGTCTCCATTTCGGCGAAGATGTCACCCAGCCAGCCGTCGAGCATCTGCATCTTGTCGACATAGAGCCCGCCATTGGGGCTTTCGGGGCCGTCGCGCCCCGTACGGGTGTTGTGCAACGGAACCATCGGCCAGTATTGCAGGAAGAAGGGCTCTTCCTCCTGCGACAGGCGGCGCAATTCTTCCAGCGTCTTGTCCTGGAAGGCCTGGTTCATCTCGTCATACTTGGCGGTGTTCCAGCGCTCGCCCGGCTCCATGCGGATCTCCTGGATCGGGCCTCCGGTCTCGCCCTCGATCACCGTCGCCATGGCGGAGGCATCGGGGCGGAACATGTGGTCGAGCGTGTAGGCCGCGTCAAAATCGGCGATACCGACCGAAACCTGCTCGCGGATCGCATCATCATGGAAGATCGTCAGCTGGCCCTGCTGGTGGATGGCGTGCTGGGCATAGTCGAAGCCCTGGTTCATTGCCCAGCTTTCCTCGATATCCCCCATATGCCACTTGCCCACATGGCTTGTGGCGTAACCGGCGGTCTTCAATACCTCGGCCAGGGTCACCTCGTCGCCGGGCAGGCCAAAGCCTGCAATATCGACTGTCGTGTCCCCCATACCCATCCGCACCGGAAGGCGCCCAGTCATCTGGGCCACCCGCGTTGGCGTGCAGGAGGGTTCTGTATACATTCGAACCATCCGCATTGCCTCGTCGGAGAAGGCGTTGATGCTGGGGGTGGAGTAGCCACGCACGGCGTTCAGTTCCGGAATGCCCATGTCGCCGAAACCAAGGTCGTCAATCAGGATGCTGAGGATGTTTGGCGGCTTGCCGGCATTGACCTCACGGAATTCGGAAAGCTTCGCATCCACCGCCGCGTCGTCCTCGGCCCATTGCGCGGCGTGTTGAGCCTCGAGGATGTAGAATTCGGCATCATGGATAATCGGCGTGTTCTGTGCCTGTGCCGAGGTGGCCAGCACAAAAAGAACTGCTGTGAGAGGTCGCTGCATGTGTTGTCTTCGTCCCTTTGTTAGGTCGTCTCGAGCTGAGATATTCAGTGTCAGCTGCCACACTGAGTTTGCTGTTCTTCTGATCGCTCTCCTGACACTACGTGCGGCAGGCAATGTCAGGATCATTTTCGATGCCTTGGACCGTATCTTATGGATTAACGACCCGTAGCGCGCTCCACGCCTGGTTGTCGACACCGCATCCGCTCATGGTCGGCTTCGCCTGATCGGCGGCAGGAAGCGCGGCGAAGTCCAACGCATCGGGCTGACTGCCGGCGTCGGTCACCTGGTTGCAGAAGTAGAGTTGGTCTCCTTCCACAAACCACTCGAAACGGCTGTAGAGTTCGTAGTCGACGTCGTTGGCTGACCCGTTTTGCGCGATCAGGTAGTCATTCTCGTTGTCCACAAGACAGACGAAGTAGACGAGTTGATCACCCAATCCGAAGCTGAGCCAACCGTCAGCACCCACGGCGTGGAACTGACCGGTGTCATCGACATAGGTTTCGGAGATCTCGGGCGCGTTGTCCTCGACGCCGGTACAGGCGGAGGCAAACCCGGGGAGGGCGAAAAGAAACGCAGTAGCGACAACTGCCTTCATGGCGTTGGTGTTCATTGTCTTTCCAGTCACTGTTGAGTTGACGTGGGCCAGTGTTTTCCGAGGTTTCGATGGGTGTTGGTCTGCCACGGTCCGGATCCGGCGGTGTTCAGTTCGCCGGCGCCTCGCGCTCCATCGCCGGCAACACCTCGCACGCTGCAAGGGGCCGCCGGGTGGGAGAGGAAGTCGCGCTCACGCGGCAGCCTCCTCGGTCGAAGCGGCGGCGACATCACCAACCCGGTTGATGTCGGTATGCGGGAAGAACTCTGCCCAGACATGCCAGAAGAGGCCGGCTTTCACGTCCGACGAGCGGACGAGCTGATGGCCGTCAGGCGTCTTGCCATAGACATCGACCTCCGCGACATCCGCACCGGTGTCGTTGACCCAGACATTCATGCTCTCGAAAAGCGGGCTCCAGGAGACGACCAGCGGCTGTCCTCCAACGACCGCATTCACGGTATTGCCCTGGGCGACGACAAAATCATCGGTCCAGCAACTCGCGTCGGAGCCGACATTCACGCCCCAGACATAGCTCTTGGTCGGCAGGCGCGGGTCGATCGGGTGTTCGAGGTTCTGCATGATCGGCTTTGCCTCGGTGTGGTGCTTCTGGATCGACCCGACAAAGGCCATTTCCATTGCGAAGTCGAGCAGCCACAGAAGCGGGTTTTTCGGCGGCTTGTTCAGGAAGACCGTTCCCTCTGGATAGGCCTTCTGGAAGCCGCGGAAGGTCATTCGGAAAGTCGGCCAGGGCTGCATCGTCAGGCTTTGGCGCAGCGGACAGGCCGGCCCATCCGCAGTGGTATCGGCATCCTTGGCGCGGAAGCCATAGATCTGCTGGATCGGCTCGCCAGTGACGTTGTCCCGCAGCACGAGGTTGTTGCCGTGCTGGGCCAGCACCTGCAGTTCGACCTTCTCGCCTTCGACCTCCGGTGTCATGCCGAGCCCGAGATTGGCGATGGCGCAGAAAGTCATCACCACGTTGGAGCCTTCAAGCCCTTCCTCGGTGCCGGCCAGGTGGGGCCGCATGATCTGCGATTGCGGATGCGCCCGTGCGACGCCGTTCTTTTCGAGCACGATGACCTGTGTCGTCGGGCTGACGAATTCTTTCGCCTCCTCGATGCTGTAGTATTGTGCGCTCTCTTTCTGGTTGCGCAGGCCGATATGGACGTAGATCCAGGTGAACGCGACCAGAAGCGCCGTCAGAACGGTGGAGATCCAGAACAGCCAGCCCGGGCCGGCGCCGAACCCGAAATGCGTGACGGCCATGACCAGCCAGCCGCCGAAGCCCACGCCCAGGAACGTGTATTCGTTGCGGATGAAGCGATCGATATTGGCCCGCTTGGTCTTCATGATCATCTGCGGGATGTCGCCCAAATCGCGGAAGTAGAGCAGGGCTATGCCCAGCGAAACCACGAAGCCGGCGTAGAAGAGGATGTTTGCGAGCATTGTCAGTGACCTTGTCTGTGAATGGCGGGTTATCGTGTGGAGGAAGCGTCGGATGTGCGGTTGTCCGGCGGCCCCAGGTAGGATCGGATTTCCTGTTCGAGACCTGCCAGGCTCTCGTTGACGTCCTCGCTCGTGGGGTCATCCGCATCGAGCGGCATCAGTTCCATCAATGTCTCGTAGTCCCGGCAAATCTCCGCGAAGGCGGAATCTTTCGAACGCAGCCGGCAGATCTGATCCAGATGGTCGCCGAAATTGTGCTTGAAACTGTTCATCTGGGTTCCCCGATCTCGTTCCGGAATGACTTGCGCCGTGCGGTAGGCATCGGCGGCGCTCCCCAAGGATATTGATCGGCTTTCCCTTGAATTATAGGTTTCTTAGGGTAGTTAGTTACGTAACGTGTTTTTTCTTTCAGTAGGTTATCGGAGAAATCTGTTTCAGGGGGCGATCGTGACCAACCCGGATGAGCAAGACGTAACGCCCCTGAAAAGCAGAAATGTTACCCCGGAATCGACGGTGGTCCTGGCCTCTCTGCGAGAGATTCTCGACAGCCCGGAATTCACAGGTGCAGGCCGTGTTCAGGCGTTCCTTGAATACGTCGTCACGGAATCCCTGCAGGGGCGCGGAGATCGTATTCGCGGCAAGACGATTGTCGAGGATGTCTACGGCCGGTCTCCGCTCGAAGGGCGGGACCCTGTCGCTGTGGTCCGGGTCGATGCCGGGCGTCTGCGCCGACGACTGGAGAAATACTACGAAGGCTCTGGGGCCAAGGCCGAGCTGCGGATCAACTTCCAGCCCGGAAGCTATGAACCACGTTTCACGGACCGTCGGGAGAAGGCTCCGACGCCGGCGGAACCGGGACCGGAAGTGGCGCCGGTCCAGCAAGGAACGAAGGGGCGGGTCTCGGTCGGACTGATTGCGTTGTTGGCACTGGCGATGATCGCGACAGTGTTGTTCTGGTGGCTGGCCGGTATCCCGGGGGATCCTCCCGGAGAGGCCGTTCACGCGGACACCGAAGCAACCTCCCCAGATCCGGGCGATGCCACAGCGCGGGCGGTGCGGAATGCGCTCTTCTCCAACTCTCCGGCGCGCCTTCAGGCATCGAACCTGGCAAATGAGGCGCGTGGCCTTCAGTTCCCGGCGCTCGAGCCAAAGTGGCAGGACGCGGTATTGCTCATGTTTGAACTGGTCATCGAGATGGATGGAAACTATTTCGCGGGCTATGCCGGGGCCGCCGAGAGCAAGGCACTCATCGCGATCACGCGCCCGCCGGGCAACGAACGCGACAGACTGTTGCAGGAGGCGGATGCCATGGCGTCGCGCGCTCTCGAACTCGGGATCGATCAGAGCTGGAGCCACTCCGCCGCGGCCCTTGTCGCTCAGGTAAAACGGGACTTCAAAAGTGCGCGGCAGCAATCCGAACGCGCGACGTCACTTGATCCGGCCGATGTCCATGCCCTGAACATGGACGCCCTGATTTCCCTGTTCGACGGCAATTTCGAAAGAGCCATTGAAATGGCTCGGCGCGCTGCCGAGATCATGGTGCCCGGCGACTACTTTCCCAACAAGAGCATTCAGGCCTCGGCCGAGTTCCACCTCGGGAACTTTTCCGAGGCACTCGGCCTGATCAACGAGTCCATTCTTGAAGGCGATCCGATCAGCCCGATCTCGCTCGGCTACCTGATCGCGATCCATTCAAGGCTCGGTGATGCCAACAGCGCAGAGGAGATGCTGAACCTGCTTGACGCAGCCTGGCCGAGCTTCCCGATAGATGCACTGTTTCGTTCTCTGTATCGAGACCCCGCACATGCCGACGAACTCATCGCCGCCCTGCGAAACGCGGGCTGATCCGAGGAAGACCGCAGGATGAGGAAATTGCCCGGCACTCTCCTCCTCCGACCATGCCTTGAAAACGCGCTGACTGCCCCCAACAAAGCGCCCACATTGTCGCGTCAGAACGGATGGGGGATCAGAACAGGGGGAACAAAGCGGACCACCCAGTAGATGCCGAAAGGCTCACCCGCATTCCAGACCACAGGATCACCGGCGTGGATGACTTCCTGCCAGGGACCCGCTCCGAAAAGAGCCGCCAGACTTGGAGCTCACAGTGACGGATACGATCTGACTTTCGTTTTCCACATTCCCTGCTCGGGAGGGCATTCAAGTTTGCGGTGCGGCGATATTGGTTCGAATTCCAACACCAGAAGAAAACCTTTCGATGTTCGAAAGTGCCCCCACAACAGGGGCGAATGCGCTTCTGCGAGAAAGCTTTTCGCGCACTTGCAGTTCGAGGCGTCATGGATGACGGCCATTTCCGGAGCAAAAACAAAGGCCTGTCGCGAAAACGCGACAGGCCGTTCTGCATCCTGCCCAACGACAAGGGAGGCGTCACTTTCGGAGCCCCTGTTGCGCAGGAGTATTCCAGGCTGGCCCGGGAGCGGTATCCGCCCCGGACGCACGGCACGCATCAGGCGTGAATTGCACCGCTTCCACAGGCCAGGGCCGCTTCGCGGACGGCTTCGGAGAAGGTCGGGTGCGCGTGGCAGGTCCGGGCAATGTCTTCGGCCGATGCACCAAACTCCATCGCAACGCAGATCTCGTGGATCAGGTCGCCAGCAGCAGGTCCGATGATGTGACAGCCGAGGACGCGATCGGTGTCCTTGTCCGCCAGCATCTTGACGAAACCGTCCGCCTGCATCACCGCCTTTGCCCGGCCATTGCCCATGAACGAGAACTTGCCGACCTTGTAGGCGCGACCAGCCTCCTTCAGCTGTTCCTCGGTGGCCCCGACGGACGCGACCTCGGGCGTGGTGTAGATCACGCCAGGGATGAGGTTGTAGTCGATGTGCGGCTTCTGGCCCGCGATCATCTCGGCCACGGCACCGCCCTCGTCCTCGGCCTTGTGCGCCAGCATCGGGCCATCGATCACGTCGCCGATGGCGTAGACGCCCGGCACGTTGGTGCGATAACTGGCATCCACCTCGATCTGACCGCGTTTGGACATCGCCACGCCCAAGGCCGCGAGGCCAAGCCCGTCGGTGAACGGCACGCGCCCGGTGGCGACCAGTACAACATCGGCATCCATCTGATGCTCGCTGTCGTCCTTGCGCATCTTGTAGCTGACCTTGGCCTTTGTCTTGAGCGTTTCGACCTTGGATACGGCGGCACCCGTGATGATTTCCATGCCCTGCTTCTTGAGGATCTTCAGGAAGCTGCGGGCGACCTCCGCATCGGCGCCGGGCGTGATGCCATCCATGAATTCGATCACGGTGACGTCGGATCCGAGGCGCTTGTAGACAGAGCCGAGCTCCAGCCCGATCACGCCACCACCGACAACGACCATCTTCTTGGGGATCTTGGGCAGTTCAAGCGCACCGGTGGAGGTCACGACGATCTTCTCATCGATCTCGACCTCTGCGCCGGGGATCGACGCCGCAGCCGAACCGGAGGCGATGATGATATGCTTGGCGTCGTGGACCTCGTCGCCCACCTGCACCTTGCCGGCAGCGGGGATTGAACCCCAGCCCTTGAGCCAGTCGATCTTGTTCTTCTTGAACAGGAACTCGATGCCCTTGGTGTTCTGCCCGATCACGTCATCCTTGTAGGCGAGCATCTGCTTCCAGTCGACCGAAGGCGACTTGCCCTTGAGCCCCATGGCGGCAAAGTTGTGCTCTGCCTCGTGCAGCAGGTGGCTGGAATGCAGCAGGGCCTTGGAGGGGATACACCCGACATTGAGGCAGGTCCCACCGAGGGTGTCACGACCTTCGACGCATGCGGTCTTGAGGCCCAGCTGGGCGCAACGGATGGCGCAGACATAGCCGCCGGGGCCACTGCCGATTACGATGACGTCATAGCTTGCCATGGGAGGCTCCTTTGTGTCGGGCGGGCGGCAGGTGCCATGGAGGGGCTGTCTGCCCCTGGCGCCCTTCGGCGCCTCCCCCCGAGGGTATTTTCACCAAGAAGAAGGCGCGGCCGCCATCACGGCGGCCGCTGTCCGGATTACAGGTCCATCAGGAGGCGACGCGGATCCTCGAGCGATTCCTTGATCTTCACGAGGAAGGTCACCGCGCCCTTGCCGTCGACGATGCGGTGATCGTAGCTGAGCGCCAAGTACATCATGGGGCGGGCAACGATCTCGCCGTTGATGACCATCGGGCGCTGCTGGATCTTGTGCATGCCGAGGATGCCGGATTGCGGCGGGTTGAGGATCGGCGAGGACATCAGCGAACCGTAGACGCCACCGTTGGAGATGGTGAAGGTGCCACCCTGCATTTCGGCCATCGACAGTTTTCCGTCGCGGGCGCGGCGGCCTTTCTCGGCGATGGCGGCCTCGATCTCGGCAAAGCCCATCTTGTCGGCGTCACGGATGACCGGAACAACCAGGCCGGTGGGCGTACCGGCGGCAATGCCCATGTGCACGAAGTTCTTGTAGACAACCTCGGTGCCGTCGATCTCGGCGTTGACTTCGGGCACTTCCTTCAGCGCGTAGCAGCAGGCCTTGGTGAAGAAGGACATGAAGCCGAGACGGACGCCGTGGCGCTTTTCGAACTCGTCCTTGTAGAGATTGCGCAGCCCCATGACCTCGGTCATGTCCACCTCGTTGTAAGTGGTCAGCATGGCTGCGGTGTTCTGGCTGTCCTTCAGGCGCTTGGCGATGGTCTGGCGCAGGCGGGTCATCTTGACCCGCTCTTCGCGGGCGGCGTCCTCGGCTGGCACCGGGGCGCGCGGGGCGGCAGGTGCCGGTGCCGCGGCGGCAGGCGCGGACAGTGCCTTGAGCACGTCATCCTTCATCACGCGGCCATCACGGCCGGAGCCCTGGACCTGATCGGACGACAGGCCCTTTTCGGCCATCAGCTTGCGGGCAGACGGCGCATCGGCGACGTCCTTGCCAGCCGGAGCGGCCGCTGCCACCGCCGGTGCGGGCGCCGCGGCTGCAACAACCGCGCCGTCGCCAGCTGAAATCACCGCCAGTTTTGCCGCGGCATCGACAGTGGCACCTTCGGCGGCCACGATCTCGGTCAAGACACCCGCCGCCGGGGCGGGCACCTCGACAGATACCTTGTCGGTTTCCAGTTCACAGAGCATCTCGTCCTGGGCAACGGCATCGCCAACGGCCTTGAACCAGGTGGAGACGGTTGCCTCGGTGACGCTTTCCCCCAGGGTCGGGACCATGACGTCGACAGACGCGCCACCTGCAGCGGTCGGCGCGGGCGCGGCGGCCTTGGCGGAGGCCGGTGCCGGCGTGGCGGCAGCTGCCCCGGCACCCTCGGCGATGGTCGCCAGGAGGGCATCAACGCCAACGGTCTCGCCTTCGGCGGCAACGATCTCGCCCAGGGTTCCGGCAGACGGCGCAGGAACCTCGACGGTCACCTTGTCGGTTTCCAGTTCGCAGAGCATCTCGTCGACAGCGACAGCATCGCCGGGCCTCTTGAACCATGTGGCAACAGTGGCCTCGGTGACGCTTTCGCCCAGGGTGGGGACGCGGACTTCAATGGTCATTGTCTTACTTTCCTTCGATGGTCAGCGCTTCGTCGATGAGCGCGGCTTGCTGTGCTTTGTGCATGGAGGCCAGGCCGGTCGCCGGCGAGGCAGAGGCCGAGCGCCCGGCGTAGGACGGACGCTTGTTCTTGGCCTTGATACGGGTCAGGACCCACTCGATATTGGGCTCGATGAAGGTCCAGGCACCCTGGTTCTTGGGTTCTTCCTGACACCAGACCATTTCGGCCCCCTTGAAGCGTTCGAGCTCCTTGACCAGCGAGATCGCCGGGAAGGGATAGAACTGCTCGATGCGCAGCAGGTAGACATCGTCGATGCCGCGGGCATCGCGCTCTTCCAGCAGGTCGTAGTAGACCTTGCCCGAACACATCACGACCCGCTTGATCTCGGCGTCCGGTTTCAGCTGGGTGTCGGAGTGGCCACGCTCCGCGTCGTCCCAGAGGACCCGGTGGAAGGACGATCCTTCGACAAAATCTTCCCGGTCGGAAATGCAGAACTTGTGACGCAACAGCGATTTCGGCGTCATCAGAACCAGCGGCTTGCGGAAGGAACGATGCAACTGGCGGCGCAGGATGTGGAAATAGTTCGCCGGCGTCGAGCAGTTGGCAACGATCCAGTTGTCCTGGCCGCAGCTTTGCAGGAACCGCTCCAGACGGGCGGATGAGTGCTCCGGCCCCTGCCCTTCGAAACCATGCGGCAGCAGCATCACGAGGCCCGACATCCGCAACCACTTGCTTTCGCCCGAGGAGATGAACTGATCGAACATGATCTGTGCACCGTTGGCAAAGTCGCCGAACTGAGCTTCCCAGAGGGTCAGCGCGTTCGGTTCAGCCAGCGAATAGCCATATTCGAAACCAAGCACGGCGTATTCGGAGAGCATCGAGTCGATGACCTCGTATTGTGCCTGACCGTCCCGAATGTGGTTGAGCGGGTAATAGCGTTCTTCCGTCTCCTGGTTGATGATTCCGGAATGCCGTTGCGAGAAGGTGCCGCGGGTCGAGTCCTGACCGGACAGGCGCACCGGGTAACCTTCGGTGAGCAACGAGCCGAACGCCAACGCCTCGCCCGTGGCCCAGTCGAACCCCTTGCCGGTCTCGAACATCGTGGCCTTGGCGTCGAGCAGCCGGCCCACCGTCTTGTGCAGCGGAAATCCATCGGGGGCGGAGACCAGCGAGCGACCAACCGCGTCAAAGGTTTCGGCCGCAATCGCCGTCTGGCCGCGCTGGTACTGGTCGCCTTCACGGTTCAGGTGCGACCAGCGTCCGTCCAGCCAGTCCGCCTTGTTGGGCTTGAATTCCTTGCCGGCCTCGAACTCGTCGTTCAGATGCGCCTGGAACGCCGCCTTCATGTCCTCGATTTCCCCCTCGGGGATGAGGCCATCCTTGACCAGCCGCTCCGTGTAGAGCGCCAGCGTCGTCCGGTGTTTCTTGATGTTGTTGTACATCAACGGGTTGGTGAACATGGGCTCGTCGCCCTCGTTGTGACCGAACCGGCGGTAACAGAAGATGTCGATCACGACGTCTTTCTGGAACTTCTGACGGAACTCGGTCGCAACCCTGGCGGCATGCACCACGGCTTCGGGGTCGTCGCCGTTGACGTGGAAAATCGGCGCCTCGACCACCAGCGCGTTGTCGGTCGGGTACGGCGAAGAGCGCGAGAAATGCGGCGCCGTGGTAAAGCCGATCTGGTTGTTCACGACGATGTGGATCGTGCCGCCCGTCCGGTGGCCCTTGAGGCCCGACAGACCGAAGCACTCCGCGACAACGCCCTGGCCGGCAAACGCGGCGTCTCCGTGCAGCAGGATCGGGATAACGCTGGTGCGCGTGGCGTCCTTGTTCTGGTCCTGCTTGGCACGCGACTTGCCCAGAACCACCGGGTTCACCGCCTCGAGGTGCGAGGGGTTGGCCGTCAGCGACAGGTGCACCGTGTTGCCGTCGAACTCGCGGTCAGAGGAGGCCCCGAGGTGGTATTTCACATCGCCGGAACCGTCGACGTCCTCGGGCTTGAAGCTGCCGCCCTGGAATTCGTTGAAGATGGCGCGGTAGGGCTTGCTGAGCACGTTGGCCAGCACCGACAGGCGCCCACGGTGGGGCATGCCCATCACCACGTCGGTGACGCCGAGCGCGCCGCCGCGCTTGATGATCTGCTCCATCGCCGGGATCAGGGATTCACCGCCGTCCAGGCCAAAGCGCTTGGTGCCCATGTACTTGACATGCAGGAACTTCTCGAAGCCCTCGGCCTCGACCAGCTTGTTCAGGATCGCGCGGCGTCCTTCGCGGGTAAACTGGATCTCCTTGCCGAAGCCCTCGATCCGCTCCTTCAGCCAGGCAGCTTGCTCGGGGTCCGAGATGTGCATGTATTGAAGTGCAAAGGTGCCGCAATAGGTGCGCTTCACGATATCGAGGATCTCGCGCATCGAGGCCACCTGCAGGCCCAGCACGTTGTCGATGAAGATCGGCCGGTCCATGTCGGCGTCGGTGAAGCCATAGGTCGCCGGGTCCAGCTCCGGATGTGGCGTCCGCTCATGCATCTTCAGCGGATCGAGATCGGCAACCAGATGCCCCCGGATCCGGTAGGCGCGGATGATCATCAGCGCCCGGATGGAATCCAGAACGGCGCGCTTGATCTGATCGTCAGACACAGACACGCCTTTTTCGACGGCCTTTGCCTTGATTTTCTTGCCAGCTTCCTTGACCTCGGGCTCCGGCCACTCGCCGGTCAGCGCGGCAGTCAGCTCGTCGGCAACAAAAAGGCTGGGGCGGCTCCAGCTTGGTCCGCTTGCCTCGGCCCGAACATCTGCCTCCGCGTCGCCGAGCTGTTCGAAGAACTCAACCCAGGCGGCATCGACCGCAGACGGGTCCTGTGCATACCGTGCGTACAGCTGTTCGATGTATTCAGCGTTCTGCCCCTGCAGAAAGCTCGAGGCGTGGTAGATATCGTTGGGTGAGTGTTCAGTCATTTTCTCGCCTCGCCTTCCGAAGGTGTTTCGGGGTGATCGAACCGATCGTGGCCCCCGTTGAATGTCGTTCGCGCCGTGTCGATGGTCGCGGTGTCATGATGTACCGCCAAGGGAATCTTCAGCCGCCTGTGGGCCGCTTTCCTCACAAATGGCGGCGAGGTGCGCAGTGCATCCACTCCAACCGCCATTCTCGTGAGTCCAACATCCTTGACCCCGGGGTCGGCAGCGACCGAAACAACCGACGCACAGGATGAAACGCGCGTCTTCATCTTGCTGCCCGGCGGGACACGGGACGGTCGAGACGTCCTCCCGACAGAAGCACCCGGAATCGGTCCAGGTTTGTGAGAAATGAACCCGTGCTCAGAGCCTACGAGCGTCATCAGGTTGTCCTAACTGGTGTCTTCACCATGGTCCTTGCCAGACAGTTCCTGGCCGTCTCTTGTTCCTGTCCCCGGGGCAGCGCCGGGCCACGTTCCCTTGCTGCTACGGCCGCCGGCCGAAGGCATTCGCCTGCGGCGTACCCGGACGGGTCAGCCACCACAATATCAGAATCCGCATAGCGACATACAGGCCACCCGACACGATCAGACCGGCCACACCCAACGAAGCCGCCATGGTTCGCAAGACCTGTCCATCCAGCCCGACCATCTCCAGCAGGCTGAAGCCAAGGACACCCAGAAACAGGAACACACCGGCGGCAATTGAAATAAGGAGTGGGACCAACAGGGTTGCCCCCGGTCGCCCGGTGTCCTGCATCCGGCGCCACGCGGCAGCGAGCACCGGCAGGAAAAACACCAGCCAGACCAAGGTCTCGGCCGGCCGTTTTCGGTGCACGACCTCGGCCGCCACGACAGTACCGTCATCGGACGCGGCAACCGTTTCAGTCACTGTCCCACCGAACATGGTCTGGTCAAGGTAGGAAGCGATGCCCATGGCAACCGCATAGACCAGCAGAAACCACCAGAACTCGGGCCGCGATGCGCGGCCCGAGAACGTGACGTACTTTGAGAAGCAGGTTCGTGTGGCTTCGATGATTCCCATTACTTGCTCCCTCCCCGAAGCGTTATCAGCCGATGGCTTTCAGCACGGCTTCACCAAGGGTGGCCGGGCTTTCGGCAACAATGATACCAGCGGAACGCATGGCTTCAATCTTGTCCTCTGCACCGCCGACACCGCCGGCAACGATGGCACCGGCATGGCCCATGCGGCGACCCGGAGGCGCCGTGCGGCCAGCGATGAAACCAGCGCAGGGCTTGGAACGGCCCTTCTTGGCTTCGTCCTTGATGAACTGGGCGGCTTCTTCCTCGGCCGAACCGCCGATTTCGCCGATCATGATCATCGAATGGGTCTCGGGGTCGGCCAGGAACATTTCCAGCACGTCCAGGTGCTCGGTGCCCTTGATCGGGTCGCCGCCGATGCCAACTGCCGACGACTGGCCGAGGCCAAGGTCGCTGGTCTGCTTCACGGCCTCGTAGGTCAGGGTGCCCGAACGGGACACGACGCCGACCGAGCCGCGACGGTGGATATGGCCGGGCATGATGCCGATCTTGCAGGCGTCGGGCGTGATGACGCCCGGGCAGTTCGGGCCGATCAGGCGCGACTTGCTGTCGATCAGGGCGCGCTTGACGCGCATCATGTCCTGCACCGGGATACCTTCGGTGATGCAGACGATCAGCTCCATCTCGGCATCGATCGCCTCGAGGATCGAGTCGGCGGCAAACGGCGGCGGCACGTAGATAACAGTGGCATTCGCCTCGGTCACGGCCCTGGCCTCGTGGACCGAGTTGAAGACGGGCAGGTCGAGGTGAGTCATGCCACCCTTGCCCGGCGTTACGCCGCCGACCATCTTGGTGCCATAGGCGATGGCCTGCTCGGAGTGGAAGGTGCCCTGGCTACCGGTGAAGCCCTGACAGATGACCTTGGTGTTTTCGTTTACGAGTACGGCCATGCCGACTGTCCCTCTTCTATTGCTTTTTCCGTGGTTCCAGTTTCGCATCCTTGCCAGATGCCGTCGCACTCCGCTTCTCCTCGCCGAGGAGTTGAAGCAGGAGTTCGACCCCGATGCCCGCGACTTGCTCTTGGGTGATATTGGTAATCAACCCATCCTCGCCCGTCACATGCGGACGCGCAGGAAAGAGCTCCTCCCGGTCGGGAAAATACTTTGCACGCACCGCCTCGTTGACCTCGGCATTGCGCTTGCGGATCCAGTCGATCTGTTGCGGCCGCATCCGCAGTTTCGTTTTTCCTTCGGACCAGGACGACAGCCGCCGCTCCACCTTGAATTGCAGGTCATGGTCAAATCCGGCTTCCCGGTTGCGCAACCGCCCGTTCAACTTGCGCAGGAAGAACGCAGCCTGTGGGGTGAGCGATTCATTCTCGCGCGGCGGCATCGGAAGCCCCGACGCGTCGAAACCGACAGCGGATGCGAAATCCGCGATCAGGTCGCCATCGACCATGGCGTCGCGTTCCATCAGGCGCAGGTCGAAACGATCCCGTCCGACCACATCGCTCCAGAGGTCTGCCTTGGTCGCGAAATCGTGTTTCCCGTGACGTTCAAGGTACTTGAACAGATGCACCGGATGCCCGGTCCGCAGGTCCTGGGAATACCGGCTCATCAGCCAGTCCTCCTGCCGCCGTATGTACTGGACATAGCGGACCTCGTCGAAGATCGAGCTGAGCCAGGTATCAAGCGCGGCAACATGTTTCGGAGTCCGGGTCCAGGCTCCGACATGTTCGCTCGAGATGACGTACACATCTTCCGTGCGCCGGGAGACATGCTTGAGCAGGGTCGCCTCGAACTGCTTCGCGAATTTTTCTTGTGCTTCAAGGCTGGTCAACCCGTAGCCGCGCACCGTGGGTTCAAAGGGCACGATCTCGCCCGCCCGGGCAAACTGGCAGATGCCGAATTCCAGCTGGCTGTCCTGCGGTTCGACCGTTGCGTTCGGGACCTGTTCATAGGCGACCCCGCGCGCAGACAGCGCATTCGCATTGGCCAGCAGGAAGTGCTGGATCGACGTCGTACCCGTCTTGGGCAGGCCGAGGTGAAAGACCGCCTTCATTCTTCTTCGCTCCGCCTTCGCGCGAGGGGTATCAAGATGGCTGCTCCCGCACGGCTCTCCGGACCGACCTGTGCGGTCGGTCGAAGGCTGGCGAGGGAGCAGACCGGGTTCATGTGTGTCAGCCCTTGACGGCAGCGACGATCTTCTGGGCGCCGTCTTTCAGGCAGTCGGCAGCGATCACGTTGAGATCGCTCTCGGAGATGATCTTCTTGCCCTGCTCCACGTTGGTGCCCTCAAGGCGCACCACCAGCGGAACGGTCAGGCCGACCTCGTGGACCGCGGCGATCACGCCCTCGGCGATCACGTCACAGCGCATGATGCCGCCGAAGATGTTCACCAGGATGCCTTTGACCTGTGGGTCCGAGGTGATGATCTTGAAGGCTTCCGTCACCTTTTCCTTGGTGGCGCCGCCGCCGACATCCAGGAAGTTCGCCGGCTCCGCGCCGTAGAGCTTGATGATGTCCATCGTCGCCATGGCGAGGCCGGCACCGTTGACCATGCACCCGATCTCGCCGTCAAGGGCGATGTAGTTCAGGTCGAACTTGGAAGCTTCCAGTTCCTTGGGGTCTTCCTCGGTCTCGTCACGCAGCGCGGCGATGTCCGGATGGCGGTAGATGGCATTGCCATCAAAGCCCATCTTGGCGTCGAGGCATTTCAGATCACCGCTGTCGGACACGATCAACGGGTTGATCTCCAGCATGTCCATGTCCTTGTCGGTGAACAGCTTGAAGAGAATGCCCATCAGCTTGACGCACTGCTTTACCTGCTGGCCCTGAAGGCCGAGCATGAAGGCGATGCGGCGACCGTGGAATGCCTGGTAGCCGGTGGCCGGATCGACAGAGAACGACAGGATCTTTTCCGGCGTGGACGCGGCGACCTCTTCGATGTCCATGCCACCCTCGGTGGAGCAGACAAACGAGATGCGCGAGGTCACACGGTCGATCAACAGCGCGAGATACAGTTCACGCTCGATGCCGGAGCCATCCTCGATGTAGATGCGGTTGACCTGCTTGCCCAAGGGACCCGTCTGATGGGTGACCAACGTACGGCCAAGCATCTTGCGGGCTTCCTCGGCGGCTTCCGCGACCGACTTCGTCAGGCGGACACCGCCCTTTTCGCCAGCATCGGGTTCCTTGAAGGAGCCCTTGCCGCGACCACCGGCGTGGATTTGTGCCTTGACCACCCACAGAGGGCCGTCCATCTCACCGGCTGCGGTCTTGGCCTCTTCGGCCTTCATGACAACTCGGCCATCACTGACCGGTGCGCCATAGTCGCGAAGGAGGGCTTTCGCCTGGTATTCATGGATGTTCATGAAACTGTCCCGTCTAGCTGCGATTTTTGCCTGATTGGCATGTTGGACGATGCATTCAAATACTTTTCTTGTCGCATCGGAGGGATTCACGGAAAAAAGCGACTTTTGTGATCACACCAATAATTCCTGTGATCACAAAAGTCGCCCGCGAGCCGCCTCATCCGCGGCAGTTCAGAGAATCATTCCCGACACCACGGCAGTGAACACCCCCTCGCCAAAGTCGAAAAGCACGAATTTCAGGGAGTTTTCTCAAATCCGCATGATGGAGGCGGAAGCGGGAAGGTCCGTGAACAGGTCTATCTGCGCGTCCGACGGGAGCAGCCGCAGAGGTCAGGAGGCGCAACAGGTCAGATCGATGCAAGAAAGGGCGAGGCCCTGCCCCGGACAAAAAAGGCCCGCGAAACCAATCGCGGGCCGTCTTGGTCTAGGTCGAAGGGCCGTGTCAGGCCAGCGACGGATCGATCGCCTTGCAGGCTTCGACAAGGCCGCGCACGGCAGCAACCGAGCTGTCGAACATTGCTTGCTCTTCCTTGGACAGCTTGATGTCCACCACCTTCTCGACGCCACCGGCCCCGATGATGGTCGGAACACCCACGTACATGTCCTTGAGGCCGATCTCGCCATCGCAATAGGCGGCGCAGGGCAGAAGACGTTTCTGGTCCTTGAGGAAGGCTTCGGCCATCTCGATCGCCGCAGTGGCGGGCGCGTAGAAGGCGGAGCCGGTCTTCAGCAGGCCAACGATCTCGGCACCACCGTCACGGGTCCGCTGGACGATGGCGTCCAGTTTCTCCTGCGTGGTCCAGCCCATCGAAACCAGGTCGGGCAGCGGGATGCCACCAACGGTCGAATAGCGGACCGACGGTACCATGGTGTCGCCGTGACCGCCCAGAACAAAGGCAGTGACGTCCTTCATGGAGACGTTGAATTCAACGCTCAGGAAGTGACGGAAGCGGGCCGAATCCAGCACACCGGCCATGCCGCAGACCTTGTTGGTCGGCAGACCCGAGAACTGCTGCAGCGCCCAGACCATCGCGTCGAGCGGGTTGGTGATGCAGATGACGAAGGCGTCGGGGCAGTTGTCGCGGATGCCCTCGCCAACGGACTTCATGACCTTGAGGTTGATTCCCAGAAGGTCGTCGCGGCTCATGCCCGGCTTGCGCGGGACGCCGGCGGTCACGATGCAGACATCGGCACCGGCAATGTCGGCATAGTCCTGTGTGCCCTTGAGTGTGGCGTCGAAGCCTTCGGACGGGCCGGACTCGGCGATGTCGAGCGCCTTGCCCTCCGGGGTACCTTCGGCGATGTCGAACAGAACGACGTCACCGAGTTCCTTCATCGCGGCGAGGTGGGCGAGCGTGCCGCCGATCTGCCCGGCGCCGATAAGGGCAATCTTGGGTCTGGCCATTGTTTCGTGTTCCCTGGATTGGTTGAGTTCGGCGCTGTGCCTAGCCATTTGCCCGGCACCGTGCAAGCGTGCAGCAGCGCGGCACAAGGTTGCACGTGCGGGATGTGGCCTGCAAACAAGCGAAAAATGGACGAAAAAGAGTGATTCCAGACCTGACAATGCTCGCGTTCGCGATCCCCGCCGTTCTGTTTGCCGGTATTTCCAAGGGTGGCTTCGGCTCCGGCGCCGCTTTTGCCGCAGCACCGATTCTGGCAATTGTCATGGATCCGGCCATTGCCGTGGGCATGATGCTGCCGCTTCTGATGCTGATCGACGCCGTGTCGTTGCGCTCGTTCTGGCGCGGCTGGCACGGGCCGTCCGCAGCCGCATTGATTCTCGGATCGCTACCGGGAATCGCCCTTGGCGCATGGTTTTTCCGGCAAGCCAACCCCGACATGCTCCGGCTGCTGATCGGCTCCATCGCGCTGGCATTTCTGGCCTACCAGATCGCCCGCAACCGCGGTTGGTTGCGCATTCCGGACCTGCCGTTTCGCTGGAGCACCGGAATCGGAACCGGTGGCGTGATGGGCTTCACCAGTTTCGTCAGCCATGCCGGTGGCCCGCCAGCGGCGATCTTCCTTCTGGCGCAGGGCATGGGAAAGACGACCTACCAGGCGACCTCGGTTCTGGTGTTCTGGGCCGTCAACCTGACCAAATCCGTGCCCTATGCAATGCTGGGCCTGTTCACGCACGAAACCCTTGTCCTCGACCTGTGGTTGGCACCGGTGGCAGTCGGTGGGGCATTGCTGGGTGTGCGGGCGCATCACATCGTGCCTGAAAGGGTGTTCTTCGGAATCACATATGTACTGCTGGCCTGCACTGGGACAAAACTGATCTGGGATGCTCTGACCTGACGGCCGACACGGCCCCGACAGACACCCCGGTCACGCACATATCTTGCGTTTTTCCGCAGTGCGGCATTTCATATCTTGCGCGCGCAGCGAAGGTATGGTCTCTGCTCTGCAGAAAATCGATAGGAGAGAGTCCATGGACACTGCCGCCCGCCCCTACCGCTCCGTTCTGTACATCCCCGGCTCGAAGGAACGCGCCCTGGAAAAGGCCAAGAGCCTGCCGGTGGACGCGATCATATTTGATCTCGAAGACGCGGTTGCCGTGGACGAAAAAGTCAATGCCCGCAAGCTGCTGGCAGGCACCCTGGCCGCCGGTGGCTATGGCCAGCGCGCGCAGATCGTTCGGCTGAACGGGATGGACTCGCAATGGGGGGCCGACGATCTGGAGGCAATCATGGAAATCGGCCCGCAGGCAGTGTTGCTGCCCAAGGTCGAAAGCATTGCCCAGGTCGAAACCATCGCCGAAAGGCTCGACGCACATCCGGCCTGCGCCGACACCCAGATCTGGGCGATGATGGAGACCCCGCGCGGCATCCTCAATTCCCCCGTGATCGCCACGGCGCATCGTATGGCCGGGATCGTGATGGGCACCAATGACCTGGCCAAGGAACTGAACTGCCGCTTCCGGGCGGATCGGCTGCCGATGCAAAATGCGTTGCAGACCTGCCTGATGGCCGCTCGCGCCGCCGGGATCGTCTGCATTGATGGCGTCTACAACGCGTTCAAGGACGACGAGGGGCTTCAGGCCGAATGCGACCAGGGCCGCGACCTGGGCATGGACGGCAAGACGCTGATCCATCCGGCCCAGGTTGACATCGCCAATGCCGCCTTTGCGCCGTCCGAGGCCGAGATCGATCTGGCCCGCCGCCAGATCGCAGCCTTCGAGGCTGCCGAGGCGGAAGGACAGGGCGTGGCCGTTGTTGATGGAAAGATCGTTGAAAATCTGCATATCGTGACCGCGAAGGCCACGCTGGCGAAAGCGGAGGCCATTGCTGCTCTCGCATAGGAGATTTTCATGGGCTGGTTTCTACTTACTCTCGGTGTTGCGCTCTGGTGGGGCGCCCACCTTTTCAAACGCGTCGCCCCCGCGGCGCGCGCGAACCTTGGCGACAAGGGCAAGGGCATGGTCGCGCTGGCGTTGGCCGGCTCGATCATCCTGATGGTCATCGGTTACCGCATGGCGCCCGTCGTGCAGGTCTGGAACCCGCCGACGTTTTTTACCCACATCAACAACCTTCTAATTCTGATCGCCATCTACATGATGAGCCCGGCCCCCAAGAAGGGCAAACTGCTCACCGGCATGCGCCACCCGATGCTGGCCGGATTCAGCCTCTGGGCGATCGCCCACCTGATGGTGAATGGCGATGTCGCGTCGATCGTCCTGTTCGGCGGCCTGTTGGGCTGGTCGCTGGCGACCCCCGGAATCATCAACCGCGCAGACCCCGCGTGGACCCCGGGCGAGCCTGGCACGTTGGCCAAGGACGGCATGTTCCTGGCTGCCAGTGTGGTTCTGCTGATCGTGATCGGCCTGATCCACAGTTGGCTTGGCTACAACCCCTTCGGAGGCTGACATGAAGCTTTATCGTTTTCTGACCGAGGACGACACCTCGGCCTTCTGCCACAAGGTGACCGAGGCGCTGAACAAGGGCTGGCACCTCGAAGGAAATACCACCTATGCCTTTGACGCCACGAAGGGAATCATGCGCTGCGGGCAGGCGGTGGTGAAGGACGTGACCGGCACCTACAACCCCGACATCAAACTGGGAGAGCAATAGCCATGGCCCTATCGACCACAGCCAAAACCAATCCGGGCCGATTCTTCGAGGATTACACGCTGGGCGAAATCATCCCCCACGCGGTGCCACGCACGTTGTCGGGCGGCGAAAGGGCGATGTATCATGCGCTCTATCCGTCCCGCCATGCGCTGGCGTCCTCGGACGAATTTGCCCGGAGCTGTGGTCTTCCGGGGTCGCCGATGGACGACCTGATCACCTTTCACACCGTGTTCGGCAAGACGGTTCCGGACATCTCGCTGAACGCGGTGGCCAACCTTGGATATGCCGAGGGCCACTTCTGCCTCCCGGTCTATCCCGGCGACACGCTGCGCTCGGAAAGCCAGGTGATCGGGCTGAAGCAGAATTCCAACGGCAAGTCCGGCGTTGTCTACGTCCGCACCACGGGGCTCAACCAACGTGACGAGGTCGTACTGGACTATGTTCGCTGGGTCATGGTCCGCAAGCGGGCCATCGACGCCCCGGCGCCGGAAACGGAAATCCCGCAGCTTGCTACCGTGATCGCCCCCGGCGACCTTCATATTCCTGCCGGGCTGGATTTTTCCAACTACAACTTTGCGCTGGCCGGCGAACCGCACCGCTGGGGCGACTACGAGATCGGCGAACAGATCGACCATGTCGATGGTGTAACCATCGAGGAGGCCGAACACATGCTGGCCACGCGCCTCTGGCAGAACACGGCCAAGGTGCATTTCGACGCCACGTTCCGGCCCGATGGCCAGCGATTGATCTATGGCGGTCACATTATCTCCATGGCGCGCGCGTTGTCCTTCAACGGTCTGGCCAATGCTCAACTGATCGTCGGGCTGAATGGCGGCGCCCATGCCAACCCCTGTTTCTCGGGCGACACCGTCAAGGCCTGGTCCGAAGTGCTCGACAAGGCCGAGACATCGGCGCCCGGCGTCGGGGCCATACGGCTGCGGCTGGTCGCGACCAAGGGTGGCGCGCCGTTCCAGCTCAAGGGCGAGGACGGCAAATATCTGCCTGACGTTCTGCTCGATCTGGACTATTGGGCCTTGATGCCACTTTAAGGCAACCCGTGCGGGAGCGGATCGATGGCGGCAACTTCCAAGGTCTTTGCGATCGGTTTCCAGAAAACCGGCACCACGTCCATTGCCCACGCCCTGCGGGTGCTCGGCCTGAAGGTCGTGCCCGTCTATGACCAGATCAACGACGCGGTGGCCTATGATGACCCCGATGCCACCGCCAAGATCCTGAGCATCGTCGACGCGGCGGTGGCCGCCAATGACGGCATCCAGGATTCTCCGGCACCGTTCGTGTTCGAACATCTTGACCGGACCTGCCCAGGGGCAAAGTTCATCCTGACCCATCGTTCGCCCGACGCCTGGATCAAGAGCTATGTCGGCTACTTCGCGAATCGCAACAACGCCCTGCGCAAGTGGATGTACGGCGTCGATTGTTTTGAAGGAAACGAGGCGCACTACCGGGATCTCTACATTCGCCAGACTGAAAGACTACCGGCTGACGCCGGTAGGATCGGCGATGTGCTGTTCGAGGTACTGAAGTACGATGTCTTCTGTGA
>CANLZY010000004.1 GCA_947495685.1 uncultured Tropicimonas sp. | reverse complement strand
CGTGCGCCTCAGCGCCGCCGGTGAAGGGGGTTCTAAGGTTACTACCCGACAGCCGCAAGACCTTTTTTGGGTTTCCGCCCCGCAAAACACCAAACCCACAATTTACCAATAACTTTCAGATAGATAAACCAGAACAAAAACTTCGCACGACCTCAAATCAACTGACGCTGCCCCTACGGCAGCACCCGGAATCAGCCAGAATCACACCCCAATACCCACCCAAACCACAGACTCACCCAATCCAAACAACGCATCGACTCAGATCAAGACAGAGAACGCGCCTAAAATAGATCTTCGATCCACCCAACTGCAGGGCCCGACACCCTATGTGCCCAACCCTGTCGACGGCCGGTTGGTGACGCAACTCGAGCAGCTCGGCCTATGCCCCTCAGCAATGCATTCGATCCTGGCGAAGTTCGCGTGCCGGCATACTACTTATATACGCACCTGCACGCACGCAGGTCGATCACCAGCGAGAAACGCTGCAGTCCGAATGTTGGCGCATCACAGAAACACTGCTTCCCGCGCCAGTTCAGGAAGGTCGTTTCATACAAAGGTACGACCAAGTTCGGCTCCACCCATCCCTTTGCGGGGCACTTCACTGCGCAATCGTTGTTTTGCCGCCTCTCAACGTGGGATGAATCACGCGTTGCATTGCTGCATTCAGTCTACCGGCCCTGCGGGGCCCAGCGGAGATTCGCCTTTCCTGCCGTACATCGCACTGATATGAGGCCGGCGCACTTAGTAGGAGAAGGACCGATGGGTTATCGCGTCGTTGTCGTTGGCGCCACGGGGAACGTGGGCCGCGAAATGCTGAACATTCTGGCCGAGCGCCAGTTCCCGGTCGATGAAATTGCGGCGCTGGCCAGCCGAAAATCGCTGGGTACCGACGTGAGCTTTGGCGAGAAGACTCTCAAGACAAAGGACTTGGATACCTTCGACTTTTCTGGCTGGGACATGGCGCTGTTCGCCGTGGGCTCGGACGCCACCAAGATCTATGCCCCCAAGGCTGCGGCGGCCGGCTGTGTCGTGATCGACAACAGCTCTCTGTATCGCTACGACCCCAACATCCCGCTGATCGTTCCGGAGGTGAACCCCGACGCGATCACGGGCTACAGCAACAAGAACATCATCGCGAACCCCAACTGCTCCACCGCTCAGATGGTCGTGGCACTGAAGCCACTGCATGACCGCGCGCGGATCAAGCGGGTGGTTGTATCGACCTACCAGTCCGTCTCTGGTGCCGGCAAGGAGGGCATTGACGAGCTTTGGAACCAGACCAAGGGCATGTACGTTCCGGGTCAGGAGGTCGATCCCTCCAAGTTCACCAAGCAGATCGCCTTCAATGTCATTCCCCATATCGACGTCTTCATGGAAGACGGCACGACCAAGGAAGAGTGGAAGATGGTCGCCGAAACCAAGAAGATCATCGATACATCGATCAAGGTCACTGCAACCTGCGTGCGGGTCCCCGTCTTTGTGGGCCACTCCGAGGCGATCAACATCGAATTCGAGGATTTCCTCGACGAAGACGAAGCGCGGGATATCCTGCGCGAGGCCCCCGGTATCATCGTGATCGACAAGCGCGAAGACCGTGGTTACGTGACCCCGATCGAATCCGTTGGCGAATACGCGACCTATATCAGCCGCATCCGGCAGGACTCGACGATCGAGAACGGTCTGAACCTGTGGTGCGTCTCGGACAACCTGCGCAAGGGTGCCGCCCTCAACGCTGTGCAGATCGCCGAACTGCTCGGCAACCGGGTCCTGAAAAAGGGTTGATCCAACTGGTTTGACGGTGCGGCCGCCGCTCCGTCGACCTATCCCGAAACCTGAAACGCCGCGCCGATCCGGCGCGGCGGTTATCGTTTGGGTCGGCCCGCGTGCAGATCAGACGGTCGCAAACTGTTCCTGATCTTGCAGGTAGTGCTCCAGAGTACCTTCGCCGATGTCAAACCAGAGCCCGTGCAGCGACAGCCGGCCTGCGGCAATGGCATCGCGAACGAACGGGAACCCGGACATGTTTTCAAGCGAGATCACGACGGCCTGTTTTTCCAGCGCCCGTATCTGCTCCTTTTCACCCTCGATGCCGGCAACACGATCGTATCCCGGCCGCAGGATTTCCAGCCAGCGACCGACAAAGCTGCTCTTCTCCTCCATCTCCGGTGAATGCCCGGAACACATGCTGAGGCATCCTTGCACACCACCGCAATCGGAATGCCCGACAACAATCACATGCGCGACTTTCAGCACCGTCACGGCATATTCCAGCGCGGCCGACGTCCCGTGCGGATCACCATCCGGCAGATAGGGCGGGACCAGGTTCGCGATATTGCGATGAAGGAAGATGTCGCCCGTCTCGGCACTGAACACATCATTCACGTTCACACGGCTGTCACAGCAGGCGATGGCCATGATTCTCGGGCGCTGCCCGTCTTCCGCTAGGCGGCGATACCAGATCTTGTTGTCGGTATAGGTCGTGGCCTTCCACCCGCGATAGCGCGTCGCCAGGTACGGTGGTAGCGGCAAGGCCTTGATGTCGGCCTCGGAGGCGGTCTTGTCATCGTCGGACATGGCTGGTCTCCTGCATTGATCTCTTCCGTTAGGTAGGATGGAAGTTGTCGAAATTCGAGCGCAATCTTTGCTTTCGCCCTAACCCTTTGTTCAAACCCGCTCAGGATGATGGCCACACCCGTGGGGGCGGTGGTTGAACAAGAGGTACCCGGTGGCCCAACTCGCTTTACTAATTCATGACGAACCGGTTCGGTTTGATCGCGTCAGCCTGGAAACCCTGTATTGCCAGTTGGGCGAGACAGGAGCCGAAAACGTCGTGTGTCGCGCGATGGAAGAACTGGCGGTTCGCCTGGCGGACATGGCCGCCCTTCATCGGACCGGCCGGTTGACCGATCTGGCCAAGCTGGCCCACAGCCTCATCGGGATAGCGGATCAGGTCGGCCTTCCAACCCTCGCCCGGGTCGCGCGGGACGTCTCCCATTGTGCCGGTATCGCCGACCAGGTGGCCCTTGGCGCCACACTCTGCCGACTCGAACGCATTGGTGACCGCTCATTGACAGCCGTCTGGGACATGCAGGATCTCAGCGTCTGATATCACTTGCGGCGTTTTGCATGTACGCTAGGATCGTTCTCGGAACGACGCACCCTCAATGAGAGCAATAACATGCCCCTGACTTTTGCTTCGCCCGAATCTGCCTCAACTCCGCTGTTCGTCCTGAGCGAAGAGGCATTTCCTGAGTGGCGCGCGGGACAAACCGCAGAGATCAACCTCTGGCTGGACAGGATCGGCTTCACCGGCAAGCTCGGACAGGTTGCCCTGATCCCCGCCGAGGGTGACGCCATCGCGGTCGCCGGTTTCGGAACACCGTCGTCGCGAGCGCGAACCCGGTACCACCTTGCCACCGCAGCGACGAGCCTGCCAGCCGGGACCTACCACCTCGAGGCCGACCTCTCGGAGACAGAGGCCGCCGAAGCGGCCCTCGGCTGGCTTCTGGCCGGATACCGGTTCGACCGCTACAAGGCCGGAAGCCCTCAAACAGCCTATCTGAAGGCACCCGGGGGGATTGACGCAAATCGTATCGAGATCATCGCCGCTGGCGAGGCGCTCACCCGCGACCTGATCAACACACCCGCCAACGACATGGGCCCCGATCAGCTGGAACAGGCCCTTTGCGACCTTTCCGATGCTTTCGGCGCATCGCGCTATATCTCGCGGGATGCCGAACTGGTCCAGGGTTTTCCCTTGATCCAGGCCGTCGGGCGCGCCTCGAACCGAGCGCCCCGGTTGATGGATATGCGGTGGGGGTCCGAAGGGCCGAAGCTGACCTTGGTCGGCAAGGGGGTCTGCTTTGACACGGGCGGGCTGAACATCAAGCCCGGGGCCTCGATGGGTCTGATGAAAAAAGACATGGGCGGTGCCGCCGCGGTTCTGGGGCTGGCCCGAATGATCATGGGGCTTGGCTTGCCGATTCAGTTGCGGGTTCTCATTCCCGCAGTCGAGAACAGCATCGCCGGCAATGCATTCCGCCCGCAGGATGTCCTTCGCTCCCGCAAGGGCTTGACCGTAGAGATCAACAACACCGATGCCGAGGGCCGTCTTGTTATGGCCGACGCGCTGACTCTTGCAGTCGAGGAAGAGCCTGATGTCCTGATCTCCATGGCCACCCTGACAGGAGCCGCCCGGGTGGCCGTGGGCCCCGACATCGCGCCGTTCTTCACCACGGACGCTCAGATGGCTGCACGGCTCGAAACCGCTGCGGACCGGGTCGCGGATCCTGTCTGGCGCTTGCCGTTCCACGAGCCCTACGAGACCATGATCGAACCCGCGATCGCGAATCTGGACAATGCCCCGAAGGGCGGCATGGCCGGTGCCATCACGGCGGCCCTGTTCCTGCGCCGGTTTGCCGAAGGGGCTCGCAGCTATACCCATTTCGACATCTACGGCTGGCAACCCACGGCTGCGCCGGCCCGCCCTGTCGGCGGGGTTGGACAGGGCGTTCGCGCCATCCTCGAAGCGTTGCCCGAACAGTTGGGGCTGTGACCGACCGGCGACTTCTGGCGGCCAACGCTTCCGTTGCCGCCAGCGAACTGCGAGGCGTCATCGACGCTCCACGGTTCGTTGATGGCACGTGGCACCGGATCACCGTGCCGGTCACCGATTTGCTGCGGGCCCCGCATGGGGCACGTGATCGGCAAGTGGTGTATGGCCAGCGCGTCCGGGTGTTCGACAGCAGCGACGACATGGCCTTTGTGCAATCCGAACGTGACGGCTATGTCGGCTACGTCGCGGCGGCAACTCTGGGCGATGACGCGACGCCAACCCATCAAGTGGTCGTCCCCTCGACCCACCTTTATCCGGCAGCGGACCTCAAGCAGCACGAAACAACCTGGCTGAGCCACGGCTCGCGTCTGACTATTTCCGGCGCGTCCGCAGACTACGCCCAGACCGATAGCGGCCATTTCGTTCCAGCACAGCACATTGCCCCGATCGAACATCCCGCCGATGAACCGATCAAGGTCGCCAGTCTGTTCCTCGGAACCCCGTATCTATGGGGTGGAAACTCGCGGTTGGGGATAGATTGCTCCGGGCTGGTACAGGCCGCATTCCTGGCTTGCGGGCACCCCTGCCCCGGAGATTCTGATCTTCAGCAGGACGCCTTGGGTAGCAAAATCCCTGAAACGGCGCCAATCCTGCGCGGCGACCTTTTCTTCTGGAAAGGCCACGTTGCAATGGCAGTTGACGAGCAGACACTGATCCACGCCAATGCGCATCACATGGCCGTGGCGCAGGAACCGCTCGCACCCGCGCTGGCCCGCATCGCATCAACAGACACCGGACCAGTCACGGCCCGGCGGCGCGTGGCGCTCTGATACGCAGCCCTAGTCGACCGCGCGGATCAATTTGCGCTCCAGCACACGCAGCACGACCTTCAAGTCCTGCCCGCGCTTCAGAATCTGCCCGTCCATGCCGATCACAGCATAAAGCCCCTGTCGGTGTCGCAGCTTTGGTCGTTTTTCGATCCGGTAGAGCGGCGTCTCGGCCGTACGCCGAAAAATCGAGAAAACCGCGACCTCCCGAAGACAGGAGATACCGTAATCGCGCCAATCCCCGGCAGCGACCATGCGCCCGTACAGCGTCAGGATCACGTTCAACTCGGCTCGATCAAAGGCCACCTGCTCCGGTAGACGCACAGTGGAGGGCGGGTTCGGAGTCTGCATATTCATGCATTGAGTTTGGGTCGCAGTGCGCGGCAAATCAAGTCTCGCCGCATTTCGGCCGCAAAATCACCCCCGGATTTCCCAGAAAAGCCCGCAAGCGCGCCATCCAGCGTCGTCAAAAGAGACCTATGTAGAGAGCGAAAGCTCATCTCGGTGCCGCGGACCAACAGCCCCCACCCAGCCCGCGGCACCGAGTCTACAGATCTCCTCGATATCGCCTGCGCTTTGCCGCGAACCGTCCCGTCGGTGGAAGTGCGTGCGCCCGCAGGGCGCCCGGCCCAACGCTTTTGACGGCCCGTTCCGGGCAGGCGAAAGCGGCGGGAGCCCTTGCTTTCCCAGCGCCAACCCATTGACGCACTCGTCCGGGCGCGGTACTGCGCCGCCCTCAACAGGGCAGAGGGCACCATGGCACGCAGACGCAAGGGACGCGATATTTCCGGGTGGGTGATCGTCGACAAACCCGCTGGCCCAACGTCGACCGCCGTGGTCAACAAGGTCCGCTGGGCGCTGGACGCCCGCAAGGCCGGGCATGCCGGCACGCTGGATCCTGCTGCCACGGGCGTGCTGGCCATTGCTCTTGGCGAGGCAACCAAGACCGTTCCCTACGTCACCGATGCGCTCAAGGCCTATGAATTCACCGTCCGCTTCGGGCAGGCGACCAACACCGACGACGCCGAAGGCGAAGTCATCGCAACCAGCGAGCAGCGCCCGGCAGACGAAGATATCTCCGCTGCCCTGCCTGCCTTTGTCGGCGATATCACGCAGGTCCCGCCCAAGTTCTCTGCCGTCAAGATCGACGGCGAACGTGCCTATGCCTTGGCCCGGGACGAAGAAGATTTCGAGATCGCCGCCCGCCCGCTGTACGTTGACAGCCTGACCCTGATCGAGCGGCCGGACGCCGACCACGCTGTTCTGGAAATGGTCTGTGGCAAGGGTGGGTACGTGCGATCGATTGCCCGCGATCTTGGCGCCGTTCTTGGCTGTAACGCCCATGTCGAATCCCTGCGGCGCACCTGGTCGGGTGCCTTCGACACCGACGGCGCACTGGACTGGGAAACGTTGGAGACCCTTGCGCGCACCCCGGAGCTCGACGCCTATCTGCGCCCCTTGCAGGACGGGTTGGTCGACCTGCAAATGCTGCCCTGCACCCCCGAAGGCGCCACGCGGATGCGCAACGGCAACCCAGGAATGGTGATCGCCGCGCCGGGTGTCGAGTATGGTGACACGGCCTGGGCCGCCTACCAGGGCAAGCCGGTCGCCATCGGTATCTATCGCAGTGGCGAGCTGCACCCGGTTCGTGTGTTCAACCTGCCCGAAGGCACATGATCACCCGCACCTTTCAAAAGGGCGACGCGCCGTCTTCAGCGGTATATTCCGACTGCGAAGGCTATCGCTACGCCTTGACCCGCACCTGGGACAAGACGGGGCGCCGGCTGCTCTACATCATGCTGAACCCGTCGAAAGCGACAGAACAGGCCAACGACCCCACGATCGAACGTTGCGAACGCCGGGCCCGTGCGCTTGGCTATGGCGGGTTTCGGGCCTGCAACATCTTTGCCTGGCGCGAAACCGACCCGACCATCATGCGCAAGGCGTCTGCCCCGGTCGGACCGGACAATGACCGTGTCTTGCTGGAAGGTTGCCTCTGGGCCACCGACATCCTCTGCGCCTGGGGAGCGCACGGAGTGCACCAGAACCGCGGGACCGAGGTCGCGCGCCTGCTGCACGGCACCGGTCGCCCGTTGCTCTGCCTCGGGCAGACCCGGACCGGCCAGCCACGTCATCCGCTCTACATCAGCTATGACACCCAGCCCGAGTCCTGGCAGCCCGATCTGGCCCGAACCTTGGCCTGACATGCGACATCGCGAGCCTGCGTCCCGCAAGGACCTGCGCCCTTCGGAAGCATTCATTCGGATCGATGCCCCACCCCGTTCCAAGGCAGCATGACCTACGCATCCGACCTCGCAATGCCGTCATGGGGCGCGACGATCTGATCCTCTTCGGAGGACAAGCCAGTGATCCCGGCCATACCACCCGCCATCGATGATCCATGGCCGCTTGCCCGACCAAGACCTGTCTCTCGAACAACTCCGCTGGCGTCCGAGCGAAACCCTGTCAAACCCGGGCATCTGCTCGTTCCAACTCGGGAAGGTCAGCCCCCGCCGGACCGGGGATTGTCGCCAACGGATCCTCAGTTCCCCGGCTGGACCAGACAGGATTCACAAAACCTCTTCCGTTTGCGTCCGGTTTCCTCTATCAGCCCCCATCTGCGGTCCTTACCGAGTCGCGGATATCTCTCCACGGGCCCTGCTGGACGACATCCCGGCTTGCGCCATGAACCCTGAACCTTGCAAAGGAGACCCCGATGTCGATTACCGTCGAAGCGAAAAGCGTCGTCATGAAGGAATACGCAACCAAGGAAGGCGACACCGGTTCGCCCGAAGTCCAGGTTGCCATTCTGACCTCGCGCATCAACACCCTGACCGAGCACTTCAAGACCCACAAGAAGGACAACCACTCCCGTCGTGGTCTTCTGAAGCTCGTCGCCACGCGCCGGAAACTGCTGGACTACCTCAGAGGCAAGGAAGAGGCCCGTTATCAGGACCTCATCAAGCGCCTCGGCATCCGTCGCTAACTCCTGCGGAATTCACTGGCAACGCCCGCTCCAACGAGCGGGCGTTTGTCGTTTCAGGAGGCCAGCTTCATCACCGCGATGCCGGCCACGATCAAAGCCGCCGCCACCAGCCGCATCGGGCTCGCCACTTCGCCCAGCATCACGATCCCGGCGACAAAGCTGCCGACGGCGCCGATCCCGGTCCAGACCATGTAGGATGTGCCCAGCGGCAGGCTGCGCATCGCGAGCGCCAACAACCAGATCGAAACAAACATCGTCACCAGCATCAGTGCCGTCGGTCCCAGCCGGGTGAAACCGTCCGACTGTTTCATGCAATAGGCCCAGACGACTTCGAACAGGCCCGCAACGATCAGGATGATCCAGGGCATGGTACATTCCTCTCCCTGTCCGGGTCGTCCCGGAATGATACCCACGATGGGGGAGGTCGTCCTCCGCTGCGGTCACGCAGCCCGCGGCAGGCTCTAGCAATCCGGATCTTGTTGGGCAAGCATGCGGCAACGGCCCACCGTGAATCCGCACCAGAGTTACCACCAGAAAGACCGTCACCATGGCAAACCAGTCCACCCTGCCCCGCGAACTGATCGAGGGGCGACCGGCCCTGATCGTGATCGACATCCAGGCCAGCACCTTCATCGACGACAGCGCGGTTCGCGCCATCGACAACATGCCCGGCTACAAGGAGCGCATGCTGGCAGCGCGCACCGCCATCGACGCCGCCCGCGCGAATGACATTCCCGTCATCTTCGTTCAGGAGGTTCACCGCCCCGACGGCATCGATTTTGGCCGCGAACTGGATGGTGCCGAGGATGCGCATTGCCTGGAAAACGCTCTGGGCACCGCACTTGCGATCCAACAGATGGATGTCCGGCAAGACGACTACGTCGTACCCAAACGCCGGTACTCGGCCTTTTTCGGCACCGATTTCGAGATCCTTCTGCGCGGCCTCAAGGTCGAGACATTGCTGCTGGTGGGCGGGCTGACAGATGTCTGTGTGCACTACACCTTTGTCGACGGCCATCAGTCGGACTATTTCTGCCGGGTCATCGAGGAGTGTGTCGGCGGTTCCAGCATCCCGGCGCACGAGGCCGCGTTGAACGCGATGGAGTACCTTCAGACCGGCGCGCGGCGTTCACTGGCAGAGACGGTGAACGCCATGAACAGCTTCGGCGGCACTGCGCCGGAGTGAGTGCAAAAAAATCCGCTACTTCCCAAACCCCGCATTCTCCTGTATGCGCCGCCCATCTGAGACGTGACGCCTCGGACCCCGGGCGCGTGCTACAGGATAGGGGTCGGCGGCAATGGGGCCGCCATTCAAACGGGAGACCCGGGATGGGCCCGGGAGCGCTCCCCAACAGGATAATATGATGTTTACCGAAACCAAGAAATCCATGCAGTGGGGCGAAGAGACGCTTACACTGGAAACCGGCAAGGTTGCCCGTCAGGCCGACGGCTCCGTCATCGCCACATTGGGCGAGACTGCGGTCATGGCCAACGTGACCTTTGCCAAGGCCCCCAAACCGGGCCAGGACTTCTTCCCGCTGACCGTTCACTACCAGGAAAAGTATTACGCAGCCGGCAAGGTGCCGGGTGGCTTCTTCAAGCGTGAAGGCCGCCCCACCGAAAAGGAAACGCTGACCTCGCGTCTGATCGACCGTCCGATCCGCCCGTTGTTCGTTCCCGGCTTCAAACATGAAGTGCTGGTGATCTGCACCGTGCTGAGCCACGATCTGGTCAACGATCCCGACATGGTTGCCATGATCGCCGCCTCGGCTGCGCTGACGATCTCGGGCGTTCCGTTCATGGGCCCGATCGCCGCCTGCCGCGTCGGTTTCTCCGATGGCGAATACGTTCTGAACCCCGAAGTGTCCGATATGGACCAGCTGCGCCTCAACCCCGAGCAGCGCCTGGACCTGGTTGTCGCCGGCACCAAGGACGCCGTGATGATGGTCGAGTCGGAAGCCTACGAGCTGAGCGAAGACGAGATGCTCGGCGCCGTGGTCTTTGCCCACGAGCAGATCCAGCCGGTCATCGACCTGATCATCGATCTGGCCGAAGACTGCGCCAAGGAGCCCTTCGACTACCAGCCGCCCAACTATTCCGACCTGTTCGCTGCCGTAAAGGCTGCCGGTGAAGAAGAGATGCGCGCCGCCTACGCGATTCTCGACAAGCAGGAACGCACCAACGCGGTGTCTGCGGTTCGTGCCAAGATCACCGGCGCCCTGACCGAAGAGCAGCTGGCCGACGCCAACCTTGGCTCTGCCCTGAAAAAGCTGGAAAGCTCGATCCTGCGCGGCGATGTCGTCAAGAACGGCAAGCGTATCGACGGTCGCAACACGACCACCGTGCGCTCGATCGCGTCCGAAGTCGGATTGCTGCCGCGCACGCACGGCTCTGCCCTGTTCACCCGTGGCGAGACCCAGGGCCTGGTCATCACCACGCTGGGTACCGGCGAAGACGAGCAGATCATCGACGCGCTGCACGGCAACTACCGCAGCAACTTCATGCTGCACTACAACTTCCCGCCGTATTCGGTTGGCGAAGTCGGTCGCTTCGGACCTCCGGGCCGTCGCGAAATCGGTCACGGCAAGCTTGCCTGGCGCGCCCTTCAGGCCGTCCTGCCCGCTCCCACCGATTTCCCTTACACCATCCGCCTGGTCTCCGAGATCACCGAGTCCAACGGCTCGTCCTCCATGGCCACCGTCTGCGGCTCCTCGCTGTCGATGATGGATGCGGGCGTTCCGCTGAAGGCACCGGTTGCAGGTGTTGCGATGGGTCTGGTGCTGGAAGATGACGGCTCCTATGCCGTTCTGACCGACATCCTGGGCGACGAGGATCACCTCGGCGACATGGACTTCAAGGTTGCCGGTACCGAAGCAGGCATCACGTCACTGCAGATGGACATCAAGGTTGCCGGCATCACGCCCGACATCATGAAGCAGGCCCTGGCGCAAGCCAAGGAAGGCCGTCTGCACATCCTCGGCGAAATGTCCAAGGCCCTGACCTCCGGCCGGACCGAGTTCTCGGCCCACGCCCCGCGCATCGAGACGATGAACATCCCGACCGACAAGATCCGTGAAGTGATCGGCTCGGGCGGCAAGGTCATCCGCGAGATCGTCGAAATGTCGGGCGCCAAGGTCGACATCAACGACGATGGCGTGATCAAGATCGCCTCGCCGAACGCCGAAGCCATCCAGCGGGCCTATGACATGATCTATTCGATCGTGGCAGAGCCCGAAGAAGGCAAGGTCTACAAGGGCAAGGTCGTGAAGATCGTCGATTTCGGCGCCTTCGTGAACTTCTTCGGCAAGCGTGACGGCCTCGTGCACGTCTCGCAAATCGAGAATCGCCGCCTGAACCATCCGTCCGACGTCCTGAAAGAGGGCCAGGAAGTCTGGGTCAAGCTGCTGGGCTTTGACGATCGCGGCAAGGTTCGCCTGTCGATGAAAGTTGTCGACCAGGAAACCGGCGAAGAAGCAAAGAACACGGAAGAGACCGAGTAAACACCTCGTTTTCTGACATGCAATGATCTGGCGGGCGGTGGTGCAAAGCATCACCGCCCGTTTTCCGTTGAAGCCGCAGGCAAGGGGGTCGCGCTGCGCGCAAGGTCGATGGACCTGCCACGGTCGTCGCGCTAGGACGGAAGAAACAGCAAGACAGGGATCACATGACACATTTGTGGGTGCGGGCCGAGGAACGGCCGAACGAAGAACGTGTGGGCATTCTGGCCGAAGGGGTGAAGGCGCTGCTGGATGCGGGTATGCGCGTCACTGTCGAGCAGAGCCCGGTCCGCGCACTTCCCATCGATCCCTACCGCGCATTGGGCGCCGAGATCGCCGCCCCCGGCAGCTGGCGGCAGGCGCCCAGGGACGCGATCATCTTTGGCCTCAAGGAGCTGCCACAGGACGGCACACCACTGCCACACCGCCACATCATGTTTGGCCACGCCTACAAGGGGCAGGACGATGGGCGCCTGCTGCTGCAACGGTTCAAGGCCGGCGGCGGCACGTTGTACGATCTGGAATATCTCGTGGACGAGACCGGCCGCCGCGTTGCGGCCTTTGGCTATTGGGCTGGGTACGCTGGTGCGGCCGTTGCGCTGAAATGCTGGGCCGCCCAACAACGCGGCGAGATCTGCGGACCAGTCGGGGTCTACCCGGGCCGGCAGGCATTGCTCGACGACCTGGGCGCGGAGATCGACGCGACCGGCCCGGCGCGGCCGACTGCGCTCGTTATAGGCGCCAAGGGCCGCGTCGGTACCGGCGCCGCCGACCTGTGTGCCGCGATGGGTGTCGCCACGACCCTGTGGGACATGGAGGAAACCGCCCATGGCGGCCCCTTCCCCGAAGTCCTGCAGCACGATCTGTTCCTGAACTGCATCCTCGCCCGCCCCGGAACGCCGGTTTTTGTCCCCGCCTCGGCACTCACCGCGCCGCGCCGGTTGTCGGCCATCGGCGATATCTCCTGTGACCCGTCCAGCGACTTCTCTCCGATCAAGGTCTATGACCGGGTGACGGACTGGGCGTTGCCGGCGTTGCGGGTCTGCGACGATCCGGTGCTGGATGTCACCGCCATCGACAACCTGCCCTCGATGCTGCCGGTGGAAAGCTCGGAAGATTTTGCCACTCAGCTCTTGCCCTCGCTGCGCAGTCTCGACAGTCTCGACACTGGCGTCTGGGGTCGGGCCAAGGCAGACTTCGACCTCCACGTCGCCAAAGTCTGAGGGAGAACGACATGATCATTCATTGGTGCGGCACCGGGTTGAGCGCCATCCCCGGCCTGCGACGGTTGCTGGAATTCAACAACGAGGTGTGTGTCTGGAACCGGACGGTGGCCAAGGCCCACGAGGCGGTGGGCGACCTGACCGACTGGATCGAACCGTTTGATCTGCCAACCCTTACCGAGGCGCTGACCCCCGGCGACATCGTGGTGTCGATGCTGCCGGGCGACTTCCATGTGCAATTGGCGCAGGCCTGCATCGAAGAACGGGCGCATTTCGTTTCGTCCTCCTACGTCTCGCCTGAAATGGCCGCCCTTGATGGGGCAGCCAAGGCCGCTGGCGTCTGCCTGGTCAACGAGGTCGGGCTGGACCCCGGCATCGACCACCTGATGGCGCACTGGTTGGTCGCCGACATGCGGGCGGGCGGCCACGTGACCCCGGACGCGGAATACGAATTCATCTCCTATTGCGGTGGGGTTCCCAAGATCCCCAACGCCTTCCGCTACAAGTTCAGCTGGTCGCCGCTCGGGGTGCTGAAGGCCCTGCGTTCGCCGTCACGGTCGATCCGGGACTACACCACGCTCGACGTGGCGCGGCCCTGGGACGCGATCCGGCACTACGATGCGCCGCTGCCCACGCCGGAGACCTTCGAGGTCTATCCCAACCGCGATTCCCTGCCGTTCATGAAGGAATACGGGTTCGAAGACGGCTGGCGGGTGAAGGAATTCGTGCGCGGCACGTTGCGGCTCAACGGCTGGCAGGATGCCTGGGCGCCGGTTTTTTCCGAGATCGAAACGCTGTCCGGCCCCGGCGGCGATGCCCGCCTGAAAGAGATGTCGGACCAGTTCTGGGCCGAACACGCATATGAAACCGACGAGCCTGACCGGGTCGTGCTCTGTGTCGGCCTGAAGGTCAGCAAGGGCGGCGTTGCGGCCTATCACAAGACCTACGTTATGGATGCCTGGGGGGATGCGCGCGGCAGTGCCATGGCGCGGCTGGTATCGCAAACCGTCGGATTGGCAGTCGATGCGGTCGCCGCGCGGGCCATCGCGCCCGGCGTCACCGCTGCCCCAAGCGACCCGCGGCTGGTAAAGACATGGCTGGAGGCGGTGGACGTTCAGGCACAGCGCCTGATGGTCGTTGATCACCTCGCCTGACCGCATAGGCGACTTGACGAAGGGATTACCGGAACGGCCGCGTCATGGCCGTTCAAAAGTTGGCCGTGGCGTCAGTCGCGTTCGCGCAGGTGGTCTTCCTCATGCGCAACGTCGATCCCGATGGCTTCCATTCCGTCTTCCAGAAAGTCGGGCAGTTCAGGCATCCCGCTCAGGTAATCCTCGGTCGGAGCTGACCGCTCGCGGCGCGCGGTTCTGAGCGCCTCATCCAGCTCTTCGGCATCAAAGCTGTCCCGTCCGACCCACATCAGCGCGACAAGGCTGACCTGTTCATCTTCGTTCAAGCCGGAAATGTAGTTGCGCAAATGGCCGCTGTCCGGACCGAACTCGCGCGACAGAGCGATCACCCTCACGATCTTTCCAGTGCTGATTTCGAGCATGGCCCTCCCCTTCACTTCAACTTGCAAACCTTTTTCACGTGCTGCGGCGTCCGTGGCAAGGGGGTCCGTTGACGCGAAAGCAAACAAGGCCCGATCAGGGTGCAAAAAGTCGATAATAGACACAGTCGGGCAGGAACTGGCTCAGGCGGAACACCCACGAGAATGGCCGTGGGAAACTGCAGGACGCGCTGCCGGATCGCATGTGCGCGACAATCCGGCCGGCGGCGGCGTCAGGTTCCATCAGGAACGGCATGGAAAAATCGTTCTGGTCGGTCAACCGGGTGCGGATGAACCCCGGCGATGCCCACTGGATCGCCACTCCCGTCTTGCGCAAATCGGCGTGCAGCGTCTCGGCCAGCGACATGAGGCCGGCCTTTGACGCGCCGTAGCCGACCGCTCCGGGCAACCCGCGGTATCCGGACAGACTTCCGACCAGAACAACGTGCCCGGTGTCGCGCTGCACCATCTGGTCCACCACCGGCAACACGACCCGCATCGCACCGGTCAGGTTGACGTCGCACATCTGAACCGCACGCGCCGTGTCGAGCGCCGTCGCGGACATCGGCCAATAGACCGCAGCCAGGTAAACGATACCGTCGACCGCGCCGACATCGTCCGCTGCGCGTTGACACGCCTCGGTGTCGGTCACATCCAGCGGCACAACGTCCGTCGGACCGGACAACGTCCGGGCAAGCGCATCCAGCCGATCGCCATTTCGGGCGCTCAGCACAAGCGATGCACCAGCGTCGCTCATCTGCATCGCCAAGGCCCGGCCAAGCCCCTCGCTCGCACCAACAAGCCAATAACGTTTTCCATCAAGCGTTCGCATCGGCTAACGGCTCACATCGCTGGTGGGAGGTTCGGGGCGGATTCGATAGGGCGCGCCCTTAAGCTTCAGTTTTATGGCCTGATAGTAGATCAACCCGAGAACCCGAGCGGCCCCCAAGGGACGACGCAGGCAGGCCGACAGGATCCCCCGATTGGTCAACGGTCGAAGCGGCCCGGCCAGCGTTGCGACCAGCCCTTCGCCATTGGTCGTCAGGTCGATCCGGATCGAAATCTTGTCGGGACGGATATCGAACACGAACCGGTACCCGCCTGAAATCGGCTGGAATGGCGAGACATGGAAGACCTTGGTCGCCTCAAGATGGTCCGCAGCGGTGATCGGGCCCAAATCGTCGCGGTGGCACAGATAGGAATGCCGATCGCCAAAGGTGTTGGTCACTTCCGAAACCACCACGCGCAGGCGATCCTCGGAATCGTGGCACAGCCAGAAACTCACCGGGTTGAACCCCAGCCCCATCAGGCGTGGTTGAGTCAGCAGCAGAACCCGACCATCCGCCACCGTCACACCGCCCTCGCGCAGGACCGAGCGCAGCCACTGGATGCCCGTCCCCTTGCCCGGTGGGCCACCGGCATCGGCGTCATGAAGGCTCGCCAGATTTGACGAATTGCGGGAAAACAGACCGGGCGCGAGGGCGCTGGCATCCGGGTCGATCAGGATGAAATCGACGCCATAGCGGAACGCGTTCGAAACCGCGCCGCGTCGACCGTGCCAGGTGTGGCCGGCCAGGTGCCGGATGGAGCTCATCCGTCGCCGGCCAACGCGAGATCACGCGCGTCGAACCCCTGCGATACATCCGTCGCGCTGGCCAGGCCGTCCTCGTGAAAGCCGTTGCCCATCCAGGCGCCACAGAACCACGTCCGGTTGTGTCCATTGCGTTCGCGCAGGGCCTTCTGAGCCCGAAACGCGCCGAGGTCATAGACCGGGTGGCGCAAGGTTGTCTGATCGTGAATCAGGTCTTCGCGGATCGGGCGGGCCGCGTTCAACGTCACGAACAGCGGGTCGTCCTCTGGGATCGGCTGCAGTGCATTCATCCAGTAGGTCAGGTCGATCGGCCCAGGGGGCCTGTCGCGCAGTTCGGTATAGTTCCACGCCGACCAGCAGGCCCGGCGGATCGGCATGACCGACGTATCCGCGTGCAGCGTCACCTGGTTGGGTTGATAGGCGATTGCGCCAAGCGAGTCGCGTTCGGTCGGGTCGGCATCGGCGAGCAGACGCAGGGTGTCATCGGAATGCGTGGCAAAGACGACCTCGTCAAAGGCCTCCCATTCGCCGCCCCCGCAGCGCACCTCCACTCTGTCAGCCAACCGCCGCACCGCAACCACCGCAGCCGAAAGCCGGATCTCGACCTGCTGGCGTCGCAACGCCGTTTCCAGACGCGAAACGTATTCCACCGACCCGCCGCGCACAGTGTGCCATTGGTGCTGGCCGCTGTGATGCAGCAGTGCGTGGTTGCGAAAGAAGTCGATCATCGCACGAGCGGGAAAATCCAGGACCTTTTCGACCGGGGTGGACCAGATCGCGCCGGAAATCGGGGCAAGGTAATAGTCGCGGAACCATGTGCCGGTGCCCAGAGTCTCCAACAGGTCCGAAACGCTGGCCTCCGGGTTGGAGGCCGCCGCGTCAGCGTTGCGGTTGAAGCGAATCAGGTCGGAAACCATTCGCAGGAATGCCGGCCGCCCAAGGTTGCGCCGCTGCGCAAACAGAGAGGAAAGGTCCCGCAATCCGTACTCGATCCGGCCGCCGTCGATGGAGGCGCCAAAGGTCATCTCCGACGGCGCGGTTGGAACGTTGAGCTTGTCAAACAATGCCGTGAGCTGCGGATAGGTAGCATGGTTGAAAACGATGAAACCGGTATCGACCGGCTGGGTGCCGTGTTTTCCGGCGATTTTGGTGCGCGCGTGGCCGCCAAGCCGGGCAGCGGATTCAAACAGCACAACACTGCGCCGGTCTGCCAACAGATGCGCCGCGCCGAGCCCGGAAATGCCGGACCCGATAACGGCAATCCGAGGCAAATGACGATCAGTCGTGTCGAATGGCATCCGCGCTATCCTTTTCAATTCTGTTGAATACCATACGCTGCAAATGGCTGCGTGGATCAATTGCGAAATAAACTGATCCAGTCGAAGATACCCGGCGTATACCGATCATGTTACAAGACACAGCCTTTCGGGAAGAGAGCGGTTTTATCCAGCAAGCGTTCCCCTATAGTCGGGTGGGTAGAACCACTCGCTTAGGGAGGCGTCGCGTGCCGGCCAGAGACCGAAAACGGGACGATTGGGCTGCAGTCCTGCTGCAAATCGCGCAGGATCGTGACCAAAAGGCGTTTGCCGAGATGTTTCAGCATTTTGCGCCTCGCGTGAAACTGTTCCTGATCAAGTCTGGTGCAAGCGAGCCAATGGCGGAAGAGTGCGCGCAAGAGGTGATGGTCACCTTGTGGCACAAGGCGCACCTTTTTGATCCGGACCGCGCCAGTGTCGCGACGTGGATCTTCACCATTGCCCGGAACCGAAAGGTGGACATGTTGCGCAAGCAGCGGCGTCCGGAACCCGAAGACCTGCCGTGGGGTCCGGAACCCGAACCGGAGCAGGCCGACGTGATCAGCCGCAAGCAGGAATCCAGCAAGCTCAGGGAGGCCCTGGCCACCCTGCCCGCATCACAAAGAGAGTTGGTGGAAGCCGCCTATTTCGGAGATCTCAGCCACAGCGAGATTGTCCAGAAGACCGGACTGCCGCTGGGAACGATTAAATCTAGATTGAGGCTGGCGCTGGAAAAGCTGCGCCATGCAATGGTATGAATTCAATGACCCAGGTACATCATCAAGTCGGGGACGAGATCCTGACGGACTATGCGGCAGGAAACCTTGCCGAAGCTTTCAATCTGGTTGTAGCCAGCCATGTATCGCTGTGTCGGGATGCACGGCATCGTCTTGAACAGATCGAAGCCGTGGGCGGTGCAATTCTGGACCAGGGCCACGGATTTGCGATGGCTCCGGGGAGTCTTGAGGCGACGTTGGCGCTGATCGCCAGCCCTCAACCGGAAGAAACAAGTGTCGCGCCGTCGCGGCGCTGCTCGGTTCTGCCGGCGCCGTTGCAGGATTATGTTGGCGGGTGCATCGACGAGGTTGCCTGGCGGCCGGTCGGCATGGGTGTGAAGCAGGCGATCCTGCCAACCTCGCCCGAGGCAAGCGTGCGGTTGCTCTATATTCCGGCGGGCTGCAAGATGCCTGACCACGGGCACCGCGGGGTCGAAATGACGTTGGTGCTGCAAGGCGCATTTCTGGATGGCGATGATCGGTTTGCGCGCGGTGACATCGAGGTGGCGGATGCTGATCTTACCCATACCCCAGTCGCCGATCTGGGTGAGGATTGCATCTGCCTTGCCGCGACCGATGCACCGCTCAAGTTTTCCGGCCTGATGCCGCGGTTGGCGCAACCGTTCCTGAAAATCTGAGCGGAGCGGCAGGGCGTGGGGTCTCCCGTCCGGGATGTCCACATCATGGATGTGACATTCCCGTTTGGGCCACGCCGTGTGCTCCGCACACGGCAGACAGGCATCGGACGGGCACGTTGGCTTCGATGATATGGGCTGTTCGAAGGTTGGTGATAGGCCAACGCACAGCGGAGGCGCCGCTTTGATTGCGCCTATGCGGATCGAACCGAAGTACCGTCTGCGTAGCCTGTCGTCCTCGTGCTTTCAGGAATCGGAACGGATGACCTTGACCGGCGGGCGGATGTCCGAGGCCTGCGGTGGAGACGCGTCGGGCGACAGGTCGTCGAAATCGAAGCTCTCCAGCCGCCGCGCCCGGTTCCCGGCCCTTTCGGCGCTGATGCGGATTTCTCCCAGATCCTTAGAGGCCTGTGCGAAATGCCGATCAAGGTTGCCAACCCGGGTCTGCAAACGCTCAACATCGCCGTACAACAGGCCCAGTTCCTTGCGGATTGCACCGGCTTGTTCCCGCATGCGCGAGTCTTTCAACACCGCCCGCAGGGTGTTGAGCGTCGCCATGCAGGTGGTCGGCGACACGATCCAGACCCGCGCCGCGAACCCGTCACGCACTAGGTCCGGGAAATTCGCGTGCAGCTCCGCATAGACCGCTTCGGACGGCAGGAACATCAAGGCCCCGTCGGCAGTCTCACCCTGAAGGATATACTTCTCCGAAATTGCCCTTATATGCGCCTTGACCGCGATCCGCATCGCCTTGACCGCTTCGTTCTGCTCCCAGGCGGTGTTCGCGTTGCGCAACGCTTCGTAGGCCTCCAGCGGGAACTTGCTGTCGATCACGATCGGTCCGGGCGGGTACGGCAGGTGGATCAGGCAATCGGCCCGCTTGCCGTTCGACAGCGTTGCCTGCCAGGTGAAGCTGTCCGCCGGCATTGCCTTGCTGACGATATCCTTCAGCTGGATCTCGCCAAAGGCGCCCCGGGTCTGCTTGTTGGACAGGATGTCCTGCAAGGACAGCACATTGCCCGACAGCTTTTCGATGTTGGCCTGTGCGCGGTCGATTGTCTCCAATCGCTGCTGAAGGTCGCCAAGGCTGCGCGCGGTGCGCATCGAACTGCCCTGGAGGCTTTCCCCCATCCGCGCGGTCACCTCGGCCAGTCGGCTTTCCATCAGGTGCAGGACCTGCGCCTGCGACTGGGCCTGCGCGTCAGAAACATGGGTCAGCCCCCCAGACAGTTGCTGTTGTCCGTCCGACAGCGTCTGCACCCGCTGGCCAAGGGCTACGATCTGCTGCGCCAGCGGTGCACCCAGTCGCGCTGCGGCCCCGGCCCGTCGAACCGCCATGATCAGCAGCACAAACAGCAGGACCGCCAGCACACCACCCAAAAGCGCCGCCTGGGTCAGCGGATCGGACAGGTCAAGCGTCACGTCGCCAAACTGGATCATGTGCGCCCGAACAGCCGCTCGATATCGGCCAGTTTCAGCTCCACATAGGTCGGGCGGCCATGGTTGCACTGGCCGGAATGCGGCGTTGCCTCCATCTCGCGCAGCAGCGCGTTCATTTCCTCGCCCCGCATCCAGCGCCCTGATCGGATCGATCCATGACAGGCCACCCGGCTGAGAACGGCCTCGATCCGGGCCCCCAGCGTCGTGCTGTCGCCTAGGTCCGCGATCTCATCCAGGATATCCAGCAGCAGCGCGCGGGCGTTGATCTCGCCCAGAATGGCCGGTGTCTCGCGCACCGCAACGGCGCCGCCACCGAAGGGTTCGATCGCCAGCCCCATCCGGTACAGGTCCGGGGCAACCGACAGCAGGCGCGCCGCGTCCCCTTCCGACAGGTCCACGATCTCGGGAATCAACAACGCCTGCGCGGCCACGCCGTTTTCGGCCATCTGGCGTTTGAGCTTTTCGTAGACCAGCCGTTCGTGCGCGGCGTGCTGATCGACGATGACGATGCCATCGGTGGTTTGCGCGATGATATAGTTTTCATGCACCTGCGCCCGTGCGGCCCCCAACGGCAGGTCCGTGGCCGTAGGTGTGGCGACAGGCGCATCGGTGCCAAGGGGTTCGATCCGGCCCGACGGGGTGGCGGCCTCGGCGAACCCGGGCGGGAACCCCTGCGACATCGGGTGCGGGGCTTGCCCGAGGTGGGCCGCGCCAAGTGCCCCGCGACTGGGCCGATCCATCTGATAGACGCGGCCCGGTGCGCCGGCCTCGGGGCGCATTACACCCAGCGTTGCCCCCGCGACGGTTGTCGAGGCCCGATGCCCGGCATCGGCCAGCGCATGGCGCAGCCCCGATACGATCAGCCCGCGTGCCATACCGGGGTCGCGAAACCGGACTTCGGCCTTGGCGGGGTGAACGTTGACGTCGACCTGCTGCGGGTCGCAGTCGATGAACAGAACCGCCGCAGGGTGCCGGTCGCGGCTGAGAAAGTCCATGTAGGCGGCGCGCAAGGCACCAATCAAGAGCTTGTCCCGCACCGGGCGCCCGTTGACGAACAGGTACTGGGCCACGGCAGAGCCGCGTGAATAGGTCGGCAGCGCCGCAAATCCGGTCAGCCGCAGGCCCTCGCGTTCGGTGTCGATCGCGATCGCGTTTTCCGTGAACTCGGACCCCAGAATGCGCGACAATCGCCCCCGCAGCGCATCGAACAGGTCGCCGGTTTCAGCATCTGCCCGGAACACAAGGCGCCCATCCCCGTCTCCGGAAACATCGCGCAGGGTAAAGGCGACCGATGGCTCCGCCATTGCCAGACGCTTCACGATATCGGTGATCGCCTGCGATTCGGCCCGGTCGGTGCGCATGAACTTCAGACGCGCAGGCGTGGCGTAGAACAGGTCGCGCAGTTCGACCACCGTGCCGCGACTCAGAGCGGCCGGAACAACCGGGCTGACCTTGCCGCCGGTCACCGTGATCCGGGCGGCCTCGGCGTGCCCCGTGGGCCGGCTTGTCACGCTCAACCGCCCGACCGCGCCAAGCGAGGCCAGCGCCTCGCCCCGGAAGCCGAACGACCGGATATCCAGCAGGTCGGAACCGTCGATCTTGGAGGTCGCGTGGCGGGCAAGGGCAAGCGGCAAATCCGAGGCCGGGATACCGCAGCCGTCATCCGTGATGCGGATCAGCCCCTTGCCGCCGTCCGATATTGCGATCTCGATGCGGGTGGCGCCGGCGTCCAGCGCGTTCTCGACCAGTTCTTTCACCGCCGAGGCAGGACGCTCCACCACCTCGCCGGCGGCGATGCGGTTGATTGCCGTCTCGTCCAGTTGACGAATGACCGGAGGTTCGCTCGTATTCGAGCCTATGTAGGGGTGCAGGGCGGACATGCCACAATGGCTAGCACGTCCGCCCGGATTCGACCACTCGTTAGTTGGTCGGATTCAGGCCTTCTGGTTGTCCAACGACGACAAAATGAAGCTGCTCGGGCAAGATCCTTTCAGAGGCCACGCGCTTTATATCATCGACCGTGACCGCGCGGATCTTGTCGTTGCGGGTCAGGATGTAATCGGTCGACAGACCGTCCATCTGCATCCCCACAAGGATGTTCGCGATCCGCCCGTTTCCATCGAACCGGAGCGGGTAGGCGCCAGTCAGATAGGTCTGCGCCCGATCGAGTTCCTCGGCCGTGACACCGTCGGCGGCAAGCCGCTCCCATTCTGCCTGAACAACCTGCACCGTCTCGCCAACGCGGCTGTTCACGGTAGAGACGCTGCCGACAATCATCTCGGCCAGATCCATGGGGTACAGGTAGGCACCGATCCCATAGGTCAGGCCACGTTTCTCGCGCACTTCTTCCATGAGACGCGACGAGAACCCGCCGCCGCCAAGGATCTGCATCATTACGTAGGCGGGAAAGAAATCGGGATCGTCGCGGGTCATTCCGGACTGTCCGAACGAGATGACCGATTGCGGCGTGTCGAAATCGACAACCGTGATTCCACCGTCGAGCGCATACTCGACATGCGGCGGCATCGGCGCGCCCTCGGCCGGCAGATCGGTCAGCAGAGTGTCCAGCAAGGCCGCAAGATCATCAGCAGAGATGTCGCCAACGGCAGACACGAACAGACGGTCGCGGGCCAGCACGCGCCCCTTGGCCTCGACCAGATCGTCCCGGGTCAGTGCGGTTACACTTTCGACCGTACCATCCTTGACCGTCCCGTAGGGGTGCTCGCCAAAGGCCAGTGCCTGGAATGTCTGCGAGGCAATGGCATCCGGGTCCTTGGCATCCGACTGAATGCTGGACACCACCTGAGCGCGCACCCGGTCAATCGCTTCCTGATCGAATCGCGGTGCGACCAGCGCCTCGCGCAGCAGGGCCACCGCGGCATCGCGATTCTCGGTCAGCATCTTGGCCGAGATAGACAAGGAATCGTCATTTACCGAAAAACGGAACTCGGCCGCCAGGCTCTCGACCGCAATGGCAAAGTCCTGCGATGACATCTCGCCCGCGCCCTCCTCCAGAAGGGCCGTCATCAGGTTGATCGCACCGCGCTTGCCCGGCGCATCCAGACCCGCACCGCCCTGGAACCGCAACTCCAGCGCCAGGAACGGAATGGATTGTTCCTCGACCAGCCAGGCCTCCAGCCCACTGGGCGAGGTCACCTCCTGGATGTTGATCTCGGCCCGTGCGGGCAGCGACAGGACAACGGCCATCGAGGCCGCAAGAATCAGGCGGATCATTGGGTCACCTCGACCGGGCTGTCAGATTGCATCAGGTAGCCGGTGACGGATTTGCGCTGGTCAAAAATCGTCTGTGCCGCGGCCATGACGTCTTCGGGGGTCACCGCTTGCAGAACGTCGGGCCACGCCTGCACATCTGCAACCGTTAGGCCGCTGGTCAGTGCCTCGCCATAGGTCCGGGCGAGCCCTTGCAGGCGGTCCCTCTTGTAGATTTCACCGGCGCGCAGCTGCACCTTCAGACGCTCGAAGGCCGCTTCATCAACGCCCTCCTCCAGGAACCGCGCGATCATGCGGTCCATGTCTGCCTCGGCCTCCGCGAGCGTGCGGCCGGGGACCGGCATCACGATCAACCCGAAGGTCGTCGGATCAAGCGACATGCCGTCGTAGAACGCCGAGGAATACAATGCTGTCTTTTCCTCGAATTGCAGCACGCGCCCCATCAGCGAGGTCGGACCGGAGCCGCCCAGAAGCTCGGCAAGATAGGTTAGTGCCGCCGCCGATTGCTGTGCCTCTGCCTTGCGCTGCGGGGCCAGGTAGGTCCGAACCACATAGGGCTGCGACACCCGCGGGTCGGAAAACGTGACATTGCGCGCAGCCAGTTGCGGCGGCTCGCCCGGGCGCACCCGCTCCGGCAGATCCGGGTTGGGTGGAATCGGGCCAAAATGCTCTTCGGCAAAGGCGCGCACCGCGTCAGGCTCCACGTCGCCCGCCACAATCAGGATCGCGTTGTTCGGCGCATAGTACTGGTCGTAGAACGCAAGCGCGTCGGCCTGCGACAGCTGTTCCATCTCGTGCTTCCAGCCGATGATCGGGATGCCATAGGGATGGTTCAGGTACTGCACGGCTCTGCGTTGTTCGCCAAACAAGGCACCGGCGCTGTTTTCGATCCGCTGGTTGCGCTCTTCCAGGATCACATCGCGTTCCGGCAGGACGACCTCTTCGGTCAACACCAGATCGGTCATCCGGTCGGCTTCCATCTTCATCATCAGGCCCAGCCGATCGGCCGCCACCCGTTGGAAATACCCGGTGAAATCATAGCTGGTGAAGGCGTTGTCGGACCCGCCGTTCAGCTCGACCGTGCCGGAGAACTCTCCCGGATCCAGGTCGTCGGTGCCCTTGAACATCAGGTGTTCCAGGAAATGGGCGATGCCCGAATGGCCCGCCGGCTCGTCCGCGGCGCCCACCTTGTACCAGACCATGTTGACCGCCACCGGGGCGCGATGGTCCTCGATCACAACGACATCCATGCCGTTGTCCAGGGTGAAGGCACTGACCTCTTCGGCCGCACCCGGAAGGGCGCAGGCGCAGGTCAAGGCAAGCGCAGAGCCGATAAATCGATACATGAGACCTCCTTCGTGTCAGGCATGTCGGGTAAACATACGGCGACCGGGCGGTCAATCAAGCGCCCCTACGAGGATGTGACCGGGGCGTGCCCGATTCAGTTGGCCTCGGGGTCCGGTGGAGCCGCAGGTGTCGGAAGACCATTGAGCCGATACAATTCCAGCGTTCCATGCTGGTTCAGCGAGTCTTTCTCGTAGGCGCGGTAGTAAGTTGGCACCTGGAACAAACGTTCCAGCAAGCGGCCACGCTTGCGGCTGCGGAATTCCAGATCATCCGTGGCCAGTTCGGTCCGGATCTCGGGCGTGATGCCATAGCGGGTGCCTTGCCGTATCAGCGCCCCGTCTGCCCCCAGCTTGCCATCCAGCTGCATTCGCGCCGGGTTTCCACCCAGAGCGGCAACCGCATCGGCCCTCGGTGTTGCATCGGTCCGATTGGCCCCCAGCGGGTTGGGTGGCGGCAGCGCAGACATATCCTGCGGAATCTCGATCGGCTTGCTTGGCAGGATGGCGAACTCGTCCGGCGTCACCTGGCCACGCTCGATCTGCATGATGCTGGGCGGTTTGGGCGTGCACGCAGACACGGAGACCAACAGCGCAAGCACAACACCTGCCCGTGTTACCGTTCCTACCCGCATTTGCCGTCTCCTGCGCATTCTTTGCGCTTGTTTAGCGCAGCTTGCACCATAGGTCACGAGGGCTTTTTCCGTTTGTGCCCGTCTCCGCCGAACAGGACCAGTCCGATGGCCCCGGCAAAGATAAAGACATCCGCCACGTTGAACACGTAAGGGTTGTTCAGACCGCAACAGGACATGTTCAGAAAATCCAGCACGCCGGGGTGAATCAGCCGGTCAAAGGCATTGCCCAGCGCGCCGCCCACGACGAACCCGGCCGACAGGTATTCGATCGGCCGGCAGAAACTGCGCCGCGCCCAGAGCATCAGCATCAGGCACAGCCCGAGCGACAGCGCGATCAGCACCCACCGCTGGGCGGACGAACTGTCTGCGAACAGACCGAAATTCACGCCGGTGTTCAGACCCTTGCGGAACTCCAGCAAGGGCGGAAAGACCTCGATCCGTTCCAGGGTCACCAGGTCAAGCGCCTTGAAGACATACAGCTTCGAGCCTTGATCCAGCACGAACGCCAGAACGGCCGAGGTCCAGAACAACCACATGCGATCAATGCCGGAAGTGCCGCATGCCGGTGAAGACCATGGCAATGCCGGCCTCGTCGGCCGCGGCGATCACCGTGTCGTCCCGCATCGAGCCGCCGGGTTGGATCACCGCCGTCGCGCCGGCTTCGGCTGCTGTCAGCAACCCGTCCGGGAACGGGAAGAACGCATCCGACGCCACGACGGAGCCATGGGTCAGCGGTGTGGCCAACCCAAGCGCCTCTGCCATGTCCTGCGACTTGCGGGCAGCGATGCGGGTAGAATCGACACGGCTCATCTGGCCAGCCCCGACGCCCACGGTCGCGGCGTCCTTCACATAGACGATGGCGTTGGATTTCACGTGCTTGGCGACTTTCCAGGCAAACAGCAGATCCCTCAGTTCTTCGTCGGTCGGCGCGCGTTTGGTCACGACCTTCAGGTCGTCCAGCGAGATATGACCCGTGTCCTTGTCCTGCACCAGGTACCCGCCAGACACCTGGCGAATGGTCGTGGCAACGGCCCGTGGATCCGGCAGCCCACCGGTCGACAGCAGACGCAGGTTCTTTTTCTTTGCAAATACCGCGGCGGCATCCGGGTCAATCTGCGGGGCGATCACCACTTCGGTGAAGATCTCCGCGATTTCCCTGGCGGTCTCGACGTCCAGCGTCTGGTTCAGCGCGATGATTCCGCCAAAGGCCGAGGTCCGGTCGCAGTCGAATGCACGGGAATAGGCTTCGGCCAGGGTCGCGCCACGGGCCACGCCACAAGGGTTGGCGTGCTTGATGATGGCAACCGCCGGCCCGTCGGCCGGGTCGAACTCCGCCACAAGTTCAAAGGCGGCATCGGTGTCGTTGATATTATTGTAGCTCAGTTCCTTGCCCTGAAGCTGTTGGGCCGTTGCCACCCCGGGGCGGCTGGAGCCATCCTTGTAGAACGCCGCCTTCTGGTGCGGGTTCTCGCCATAGCGCATGGTCTGGGCCAGCGTGCCGGCCACGGCCCGACGGCGCGGGGTCTCCACCCCGATGGCTTGCGCCATCCAGGTCGACACGGCGGCATCATACGCGGCGGTGCGAGCATAGGCGATCTGCGCCAGTTTGCGGCGGAACTTCGGGCAGGTCGCACCGTCGTGCTGATCCATGTCGCCGAGCAGCTTTTCGTAGTCCTGCACATCCACCACAACGGTGACGAAGGCATGGTTCTTGGCCGCCGCGCGGATCATCGCCGGGCCGCCAATGTCGATGTTCTCGATGCAGGTGTCGTAGTCGGCGCCTTTCGCGACAGTGGCCTCGAACGGGTAGAGGTTCACCACAAGCAGGTCGATCTCGACAATGCCGTGTTCGGTCATGGCGGCGACGTGTTCGTCATTGTCGCGCAGCGCCAGAAGGCCGCCGTGCACCTTGGGGTGCAAGGTCTTAACGCGGCCATCCATCATCTCGGGAAAGCCGGTCACCTCGGACACGTCGATCACCTCGAGCCCGGCCTGACGCAGGGTGTGGGCGGTGCCGCCGGTGGACAGCAGCTCGACACCACGGGACGCCAGTCCGCGGCCCAGATCGACCAGCCCCTCCTTGTCAGACACAGACAACAGGGCACGGCGGATAGGGCGGAACTCGGTCATGGCAGCATTCCTCGGTCAGTCTAGGGTCAGGTGGTCATCGTCATCCCTGACGATGTCGCGGATCGCCTGCGGCGTATCCTGTGCCTTGGCCAAGGTCCAGTTCATCTGCGACGCAGATTCGACAACACGGCCCGAAAGTACGATCTGTTTTGTCGCACGTGGTTTCAGCCGCCCGGCTTCGAGGTAGACGCTCGGCTCCAACGTCAACTCTCCGTCACCGGAGTATCGGAACACCCAGATCTCGCCACTCTTCAACCCCAACGAAACGGCGTGTCCGCCCATGTCCAGCGTACCATCGACATCGGGATGCAGATGGAACCGGATCGAAAACGGCACGCCTTGCAACTGGGTCTGGGTCATGTGGCGGTCGAACACCGCCTGATCGGCTTCGGTCAGGGCGCCCAGCGTGTCTTCGCCTTCCAGCGTGCGTCCGTCGCGGCTCAGCGTGAGTTGGCGAACATGGGTCAATCCGTGGCTCTCGACATAGCCATCGTGGCCCAGCAGCAGGTTCAATTCATCGTCGTCGGACGACCTCTGAATCCGGACATCGTTCGGCAGATCATGCAGGATCTCTCCTCGCAAACCGCGCCCCAGCCCGACGACCCCCAGCCGCGACGACGAGAGCCCGTCAATGCCCAGGGTCGAGTGGCTGGGCGTCGCCCGGCCGGCCCGCCGCCAGGTTTCCCCAAACGTCGCGCCGGGGCCGCAATTGACGATCACCGGTCGCCGCCCGGAGGTCAGCTCAAACGCCAAGGTCGAGGCATGCGCATTGACCGATGCCGCGCCGGCGGGTGGCGGCGCCGCATCGACGATCAGCGTCGTGCGCCCCCCCGCCAGCCGCAGATACCCCATTGCCAGCCCATCGTGGGGTTCCGGGCGGATTCCCGCGGCCGCCAGAGCGTGGTCCAGACGCCCCTCGGCCCCGCGGCTGCCGCCATGAAACCGGGCCAGCGCGCCATCGGCATGACGCAATGCGCGCAGCGTTGGAGCAATGCGGACAATGGCTTCCTCATGCGCCTTTTCTGGCCGCTGCCCGGATTCGATCAACGCCTGCGCGGCCCAGATCAACAGCGTGAAGGCTTCAAGCAGCTCCTCGGGATTGCGCGTCGGCAGGCCGCCCTGCGCGTCGATCCGGGTCCGGCACTCCCGTGACAACGCCTTGACGGCAGGTGCCACGTATTGCGCCTGCCCCGACAGGGACAGGCCGGCATAAATCAGCCCGGCCAGCGCCTCGAACCGTGGCAGGCCGGGCTCGGTACACTGCCAGCGGCGGCTGAGAAAGATCGTCTGCGCACCCAGCGTCGCAAAGAATTTCCTCGAATGCGCCGAATCCTGTCCATGCAGCAGAAAGATCGCGTGGTTGATCCAGCGGATGACGCGCCGCCCGGCCAGATCCGGCGTCCAGCCCGACCCGGTGCCGCGCCCGAACCGGTCGATCCAGTCCCAGGTCCAGTCTTGCGCCCGCCTGCGCGCCGCCATGTCACCCACGGCGGCAAGGTCGTCCATCCATTGAAATCCGTGCAACGCCTGTTCAAACCGGGGGGCGGGCATCGTCAGATCCCACATCGACGTCTTCGGTGCCTCGATCAGGTAGCCTGCAAACAGGAAGTTTCCTGCAATCAACTGTCGGCCCCGCGCGAACGAGCCAATGGTGCGCGGCTCTGGTTGCGACACGAAGCCGGTTGCGGGGCGCGCACGCACGGCACGCCGCGCATGCACACGGTTCATCAGGCGCGTTCGACGCTCTCGCCAGTTGGGTTTACCCTCAACATGTTCCATGGCAGCGGAACGCTCCCCCTTGATCCTGTGGGTCTCTACCTCGTCAAAGCCTACGCCCAGACAGGGGCGCTGTCAGGCCTTCCGCAGCGCAGCAATGAAAAACCCATCCAGACCGCCGCGTTCTGGCCACATGTCGGGCGTTGTCCGAAGCGCGCCGGGGGCCATGTTCCACTCCGGGTCGAGCCCGGCCAGCCGCTCGACCGCACCCCCATCGACAGACAGGTCGACGTGGCGCGCCAACATCGCCTCCAACTGTGCTTCGCCCTCTTCGGGCAACAGCGAGCAGGTGCAAAAGACCAGCCGCCCGCCGGGTGCCAGCATGTCCACCGCCCGGTCGATCAACGCCGCCTGCAGTGCAAAGAGCGGCTTGATGCCGGCGGTGTCCTTGACGAAGGGAAGATCGGGGTGACGGCGAATCGTGCCGGTCGCGGAACAGGGCGCGTCCAGCAGGATCGCGTCAAACGGCGCATCGGGCTGCCAGTCCAGTGCATCCGCCGCCACGACATTGGCCGCCAGCCCTGTCCGCTCCAGGTTCTGGTACAGCCGCACCAACCGGTCCTCGGACACGTCCAGCGCAGTGACATCGGCGCCGGTGGCCGCCAGTTGCAAGGTCTTGCCACCGGGGGCCGCACACAGGTCGAGCACCCGTTCGCCCGCCTTCGCGTCCAGCAACCGCGCCGGCAAGGCCGCGGCTGCGTCCTGCACCCACCAGTCGCCAGTGTCGAACCCCGGCATCGTCGAGACCTGCCTGGGTTTCTCCACCCGGATCGACCCGGTGGCCAAGGCCGTTCCGCCGACTGCCTCCGCCAGCGTCTCCGACGACACGCGCAGGGTCAGATCCAGCGGCGGCGCCTGTTCGAACACCGCCTCCATCAGCGCAACGCGAGCGTTGCCATACGCAGACCCCAACCGTCCGCGCAGCCAGTTGGGCAGCCGCTGCGGCGGTGCGGATTGCCAGGCCGCCTGACCTGCTTCGGCGACGCGGCGCAGGACGGCATTGACCATCGGTGCGGCCCTTGGCTCTTCGCGCCGAGCCATGGTGACGGCGGCGTTGACGACCCCATGCGCGGCCTCGCCCTCCAGCAGGATCTCGACGGTTGCCAGCCTCAGGACCGCCCGGATGCCCGGTCGCGGATTGTGCTTGAGGTAAGGGTTCATTGCCGCATCGGCTCGTCCGGCGTTCCGCAGGGTTGTGCGCGCCAGTCGTCCGGCGCGCGCGCGGACGTCCGGGGGGGCGTCGGCGAAATGCGGATGCGCCTCCATCTCGGCCAGCAGCATGCCGTCTTCCCAGACGCCCTGCAGCATATCCAGTGCCAGTTGCCGGGGGGGAATCCCGCTCGCCGGTTGCCGTTTGGTGCCCTTCCCGCCTTGCTCGTCCATGATGCGACGGCCCTTCCCATTGCTCTTTGACCTGCGCGGCGTATATCACACCCGGGTCAACGACAAGGATGGGACGATGTCAGACGCACCAGAACAGCCCCGCACGGAGCTTCCGCCAGCGGCACAACGCGCCCTGGCCGAAGCCGAAGAACGTCGCGCCCAGGCAGAAGCCGAGGCGTCCGACATGCCCACCGAATACGGCGGCCGCATCAAGGGCCTTGAACCCGTACGCTACGGCGATTGGGAAAAGAAAGGCATCGCGATCGATTTCTGATCGCTCGCCCTTTGGGCCGGGTCGATTGGTCTCGGCCCAAAGGGCCTGAGCCCGCGTCGGACCTGTGTGATCCGACGCGCGCGGCATTGCCCCGCACGATCCGCGATGTTCACAATGTCAGCCCGATGATGGCGGCAGCAGGCGGGGGTGCGGACTCTGCCCCCGCCAACGACGCCACTCGATGGCGTGTCGGCCTCCGCTAAAGGCCAAGCACATCCAGCATCGAGTAATGGCCCGGGGATTTGTCCTGCCCCCAAAGAACGGCCTTCAATGCGCCGCGGGCGAACAGCGCCCTGTCGCTGGCGACATGGCGAAGGACGATCCGCTCGCCGGCCCCGGCAAAGATCACGTCGTGTTCGCCGATGATGTCGCCGCCCCGAATGGCCGAGAACCCGATGGTCCCAGGCGCCCGCGCCCCGGTAATACCATCACGCGCGGCAACATAGGCATCGCTAAAGTCCAGCCCACGCCCCTCGGCGGCGGCCTCACCCAGCATCAGCGCCGTGCCAGAAGGCGCATCGACCTTGTGCCGGTGGTGAGCCTCGACAACCTCGATATCGAAATCCTCGTCCAACGCCGCGGCCACCTGACGGGTCAGTTGAGTCAGCAGATTGACACCCAGGCTCATGTTGCCCGCCCGCACGATCACGGCGTGCCGGGCAGCGCCGTCCAGCTTTGCCAGGTCCTCGTCACTCATGCCGGTTGTGCCGATCACGTGCACCGCGCGGGCCTGCGCCGCGATCACCGACAGGTCGATCGTCACCTGAGGGGTGGTGAAATCGATCACCCCCTGCGCACCGGCCATCGCCTCCAGCGGGTCGTCGGTCACATGCAGACCGCTCGCGGTTCCACCCATGGCCACGCCGATGTCCTGCCCGACCCATTCGTGGCCTTCACGTTCGACCGCGCCGACAAGCCGCATGCCGGGGTGCGCCTGAACTTCGCGGACCAGCATCTGCCCCATGCGGCCAGATGCTCCCATGACCACGATTCCCGGTGTATTGCTCATTTGGCTGTCTCCTTGCTCTCGAGCTTCCTTTAGCCGAGCCACCCGAAGACGCAAAGCCCCGCTTGCACCGCGCGCCCAGCCGCCATAGTTGGAGAGAATGGCAAAGAAGAAGTTTCAAAATACCGGCTCCGGCCCGTCTCAACGCCAACTTCGTGTCGGTGAGTTGATCCGCCGGCGGCTGTCGGAGGTCTTGGCGCAGGGCGAAATCCACGACCCCGAGCTGAATCGCATCTCGATCACCGTTGCAGAGGTTCGGGCATCGCCCGATCTCAAGAACGCTATCGCTTTCGTGATGCCACTGGGAGGGTTGAACGCTCCCGAGGCGTTGGAGGCGTTGAACCGCAATCGCGGGGAATTGCGCCATGCGTTGTCCAAGGGCATGTCGCTGAAACACACGCCGCAGCTGCGTTTCATCTTGGACGACACGTTCGACCGGATGGACGAGACCCGGCGCCTGTTTTCGCAGGAGGACGTGCAGCGCGACATCGCCGCCACCAACGAGGATGACGATGAGACCTGAAGCCCGCCGGGCGGCCTGGGTTGCCCTGCTGCTCCTGTTGCCCGGGATGGCCGATGCCGCCCCGGACTGCCGCAAACTGGCCCATGACGGGAACCGTTTCACCGTCTGCACGCTGCGCGCCGATCAGGACGAAATTCGCCTTTGGCACAACGATGCCGACGGCAATCTCTATGGCAGCTTCAGCACCATCGACCGCAGCCTGCAGTCCGAGGGCAAGCAGCTGGCCTTTGCGATGAATGGCGGCATGTACCACGATGACCGCAGCCCGGTTGGCCTGTATCTGGAAAACGGCACCCAGAGCGGCCCGCTGGTCACCCGCGAAGGACCGGGCAACTTCGGCCTGCTGCCCAACGGGATTTTCTGTATCCGGGATGACAGCGCCGAGGTGATCGAGAGCCGGACCTATGCCGCCAACCCGCCTCGCTGTGATTTCGCCAGCCAGTCCGGACCTATGCTGGTCATCGACGGCGCCCTGCACCCAAGGTTCCTGGTCGACAGCGACAGCCGCTACATCCGCAACGGTGTTGGGGTCGAGACCGACGGTGTCACGGTGCATTTCGCGATTTCCGACAACCGGGTCAACTTCCACAGCTTTGGCCGGTTGTTCCGCGATGCGCTGAACACGCCGAACGCGCTCTATTTCGACGGCAAGGTCTCGCGGTTGCACGCACCATCTCTGGGTCGTTCGGACAGCGGTTTCCCGCTGGGCCCGATCGTTGGCGCGACTGCTCCGGCAGGTTCTGAGTAACGACCGACCTGCGGTAAATCGCCAGCTTGAAACAAAATCAACTTCGTGAGTTCATAATCTCAGTTGCAAAAAGATATATGTGAGATTCACCAATGGACTTGAGTTTTGGACTGTCGGAAGGGCTTCAAATAACGTCTAAAAACAAACGGCGGACTTGGTACGGAGCGGCTCCGGTATCCGCGCGCTCGAGATTTTTATCCGGTGATCTTATGGACATCGAACATACGCCGAAGTTCAAGATTTCTCCGGATGCCGCAATTTTCACAATGGGCTCCTGCTTTGCCCGCAATGTCGAGATTGTCTTGTCGGCCCGCAAGATGAACCTGCTTCTGGCCGGGCATGGAATTGAGCCAAAGTACTACGAAAGCTATGACCCGGACACCGGCATCGGTGGCGGGGTTTCGGACAAGACCAAGGATGGTTCGGTTGCTGTCAGTCGCGCAGCGCTGAACAAATACACGGCCCACAGCTTCAGCCATGAATTGCGCCGTGTCATTCTCGATGAACGTATCGAGAATGAGGGATTGATCGAGATTGGCCCGGATCAGTGGTTCGACCCTCACGCAAGCGGCTTGGTGCATCTGCCGCTGGATGTTGCGTTGAGAAACCGCAAGAAGCTCGAAGCTGCGGCGACCACCATCAAGAAGGCTGATGTCGTGTTTTTCACGCTCGGGCTGACCGAGGGGTGGATTGATCTCAAGACAGGTTTGGCGATGAATCGGCATCCCGGGGTTGCAGCCCTCCGCAAGAATCGGGAGCGGTACGCCTTTGTCGACTCGGGGTTCCAGTCGATTCTTGATGAAATGAAGTATTGCATCGAACTCATCCGGGAGAAATGCAATCCGGAGATGAAGTTCATCGTGACAGTGTCACCTGTGCCCTTGGGTGGTACCTGGCGGTTGGAAGATATCGTGGTGGCCAACAGCGGCAGCAAATCAACACTTCGCACGGTGGCTGAAGAGCTGAAGCGTACCTATGACTTTGTCGACTACTTCCCCTCGTACGAGATTGCGATCAATTCACCGCGGGACCGGTGCTGGGAAGAAGACCAGTTGCATGTCAAATGGGTTACGGTCGATCATATCATGAAGATCTTTCAACGCTCGTATCTCGACTGAGGGGCGCCCGTCGCAAGATGCGCGCTGGCGGAAACGGGAACAGCGCCCCGTCTCGCGGCCCGACGAGGTCTCACGCAAAGCTGCCCTGACAGAACCAGCCTGCCGACATCGCCCCGCCGTGGGCATAGAACAGCCAGAGCCGTTCGCCGGTGTCCACCTCGACGCGCCAGTAATCGCGTGTGCCCGAGCGCCATTCGGGGTCGTCCAGCCACCATTCCGGCGCGATCCGTTCCGGCCCCGAACCGCTGCTCAGCACCAGGTCCCGTCGTCGCCAGCGAAACCGGGCGGGCGGGCGGGGCGGCATCCGGACCGGCTCGCTCACATGCACCGGTTCGGGTCGGAACAACACCAGCGGCCGTGGTGCGGCAGGACGGCTGGGCCAAGTGTTGGCCGGTTCCGACCAGGCCGCCGCCAGCACGTTGGTGGTCTTTTCGGGGATGTGACTGTCAGCCGGATGCAGGCGCAGGATCGCCTCCAACCCCACCCGCGCGCCCAGGCGCCCGATCAGGTCGTCCAGCGCTGCGGCAGGGCCTTGCCGATTGGTCCGGGACACACCATCAGCCGCCGCCCCCAAGTGCCCACGGTGCTGGGTGGCATGCACCGGTTCGGTCACATGCGCCTCCAGCCGCAGCACGTCGATCCCCGGCCCCGCGTCGATCTCGTGCAGCTTCATCAGCAACAGCGGGCACAGCCGGTCCGGGTCGGCCGAGGGGCGCGCCAGCCCAACCTCGACCGACTGCATCGTGTGATCGCAGCGGAATGCCTGCAGACGAACCCGGCGCGCGCCGCGGCCCTTGTCCCGCAACCGTTCGGAGAGCGCCGGCAGCAACCGGTCCAGCCCGGCCCGCAGATCTTCCTCCAGCCCGATGGGTTCGGGCAACGTCAGGCGAACGGCAAAATGGGCGGGCGGTCTTGCCGGCGAGACCGGTTCCGGCACCAACCCGAGCGCCTGATCCAGCCGCAACACAAGCTCCCGGCCGAACCGCCGCGACAGCGCCGCCCGGGGCTGCCCCGCCAGTTCGTCGATTCGCCGCAGGCCCAGCCGGGTCAGCTGGGTGACAACCGGTTGCGACAGGCGCAGCGCCGACACCGATAACGGGCCCAACGCGCTGCGGGTCTGGCCCAACGGCGCGATCCGAGACACCGGTGCCGCGGCCTGTACCTGCCTGGGCGCCGCGCCGCCGCGCTCCCAGTGCCGGCGTTTGGCCGCCCGCGACCGTGTCGCCCGCGCCTCCTGATCGATGGCATCACCGGACCGCGCCGCCTCGCTGCCCTGCCCGGCAAAGCGCGCCAGCGCCCAGGCAGCCCCCACAGTGTCGGCAACCCCGGCCTGCACGCTCAGCCCCAGGTCACTGCACTCCGCTTCCACCTGTGCCAGCAACGCCGCCTCGCCGCCAAAAAGGTGCGTGCAGCCCGTCAGATCCACCAACAACGAGGCCGGCAGCTCCTCCGACACCCAGGGCGAAAACTTGCCCGCCCAACGTCGCAGCACGGTCAGAAACGCCGCCTCGGTCTGGTCGTTCAACCGTCGCGTGACCAGATCTGGGCACATCGCCCGCGCATCCCTGAGCGGCTGCCCCACAACCAGTCCGGCCTGCGAGGCCGCGACCGACAGCGACCACAGGAGCTGCATGTTGCCATTGTCCCGCACGACGGCGAACGGCACGTCAAGGGTGCCGCGCTCCTGGCGCAGCACCCGTTCGGCCGCAAGGCGGGGGAACCAAAGCGAGAGAATCCGTCGAGCAGACATTGGGCAGCTTCCGGCACACAAATAAAATGTTCATGTTATGTTCCATTTTAGATTTTCCCGCTCGCAGAGTCGAGTCTGCCAACAACAGGATCGACCGGGAGACGACGTCACGCGCAAAAGGCGCACGACCGGATGGGTGGTCGAGGCATGTGTGGCGTTGGACCGCTTCTTGTCCCTGAAGCCGACCTCGGCATTGCGGGTCTGTCGAGTGGTTCGGGGCACCGGGTTGGTCGCAGTTCTTGGTCTAAACCGTCGGCCTCCGCACAGGAGACCATCCAAGACCAGGGATACGATGGCCGAACAGCGGCGCAGATCCTGACGATGGAGGCGGTCTTTGCGCCTCCTCAGGCATTTGGCGCATTTGGAGTGTCTCCGCCGCCTCACGGTTTGGTCAGCGGTTCGATCCTCCTGGCGACGATCATGGCCTTCGCAACGCTCACCAACAGAAGCGTCAGACGAAGGAGGTTGTCATGACACGGCCACTGTGTCGGTCGAAGCGCCATGAGGCACTTGAAGGTTGCCCCAACAATGTTCTGGTGGACGGGCCGAACCGCGAAACCGTCAGGCATCCACGGCTGTCAGAGAGGCTTGCGGGCCTTGAACCCGAAAAGACTATCCTCGTTCTCCATTGGGTCGAATGGCTGAACGGAAACCTGCTGGTGCACCGACGCCATGCCTGCGAGGACGGGATTTCTCGCGGCACGCTCGCGCGGCGTTGATGACATGCCCCCCCCCCGACAGCATCGACGCCCCATGGTGCAACTTCGCCGGCATCACCGTATCACGACGGCCTGCCTTCAGCCCATCGCCTGCCGTCACGGAGAGGAGCACCGGCGCGACCGCGAGAAACAGCGCGTCCGGGCGTAGCCTCTCCCCCAACCTCCCGGAGCGCCATCAACCAGCGTGGCGTGCCCCTCGACGGCAGAATGGCGCGAGAGCGGCCACAGACTCGATCCGCCACCTCCGCGAGATCAAGGATCAAAGGTTGTCTTCGACCCGGAACCCATCGGGGATCCCGTCCCGCGCGTCCAGGATCAGGTCGGCCATTACCCGGGCCACCTTGGGGGCCATTCCAAAGCCGATCTTGAAGCCGCCGTTGGCCACGAAATGCCCCGGTCGATCCGGCCATGTTCCCAACATCGGCGCCCGGCTGCGCGCGCGCGGGCGCAGGCCAGCCCACCGGGCAATCACTGGCGCAGCGGCCAGCGCCGGGCAGGCCGCGCGGGCGCGCTCGACCACCGCATCGATCTGGGCATCCGTTGTATCAGGCGCATCGAACTCCCGTTCGGTGGTGGAGCCGATTGCAACCGTGCCGTCCGCATGCGGGATCGCATGCACCGAGTCGGCAAGGTATTGTGGCGCATCGGGCCGGTCGAGCTTCAGCAAGGCCGCCTGCCCCTTGATCGGTGCCCCGACCGCCCGGCCAACAGCTTCCCCCAGCTCGGCAAGACCGGCATGCCCGGTTGCCCAGAGTACCGGGCCAATCTCCTCGGCATCGCCAATCACGACCTCGCCCCCGGACAGACGGATCGCCTCCACCAATGCTGCTGCCGCTTGCCTCGGGTGCAGGCGGGCTGTCAACGTGTCGTGAATCAGCCACCCTGTCGGGCTGAGCGGCGCCCAGTCGCCAAAGGTCTCGACCGGCACGACATTCCAAGCGGCCTTGCCCTGCCAGAGCGTCTCTGCCTCCTGGCCCCGCTCCCGCGCGCGCTCCAAACCGGCGGCATCCAGAATCGGCTGCAACCGGCCACTGCGCAGATACCCCGGGTCCTTGCCGGACACCGAGGCGACCTGACCCCAGAAATCCTCTGCCATGATCAGGCTCTCGAACTGGAAGTCCTTCTTGGCGTTCCAGCGCTCCGGCACATGTGGCGCCAGCGCGCCGACCAGCCCACCCGATGACCCGGCCCCGATGCCGGCGGTCTCGATCACCCGCACGGTTGCCCCGCGTCGGCACATCTCCCAGGCACAGGCCAGCCCGAAAATACCAGCCCCCCGCACAGTCACGTCGATCCTTGCCAAGACCTCACCTCTCGCTCATGCTCCGCGCGTTTCATCAAGGGTCTATGGCAAGTGAACAAGACGCACCAGAGCGAGCGCAGCAGCGTGACCTGGCGGGATGGCAATGTGCCGGTCTCGACCCGGTTCGACGACCCGTATTACTCGCTGGAGGACGGGCTGGCCGAAACCCGCCATGTCTTTCTGGAGGGAAACGACCTGCCCGCGCGGTTGAGGCCAGGGTTTCACGTGGCTGAACTGGGCGTCGGAACCGGGCTGAACCTGCTGGCACTGGCCCGCTGCGCCGCCGACATCGGAACCGCCGACATTTTCTACACCGGGTTCGAGGCCTATCCCCTGCAGCGCGAAGACCTGGCCCGGGCCCTTGCGCCGTTCCTGTCGTTGGAGGATCTGGCCGACGCGTTGTTGGCGATCTGGACCCCGGACGGGTTTCATGGCCGGGTCGGTCCAGTCACTGTCCGGATGATCCTGGGCGATGCCCGTGACACCCTGCCCGGGTGGGACCAACAGGCGGACGCGTGGTTCCTGGATGGGTTCGCCCCGGCCCGCAATCCGCAGCTCTGGCAGGACGACCTGATGGCCGAGGTGGGCCGCCACACTGCCCCGGGCGGCAGCTTTGCGACCTACACTGCGGCAGGGTTCGTCCGGCGCGCCCTACAGGCCAGCGGTTTCGAGGTGGAACGCCGCACCGGGTTTGGCCGAAAACGGCACATGAGCGTTGGGCACAAACCATGACAACCGAACAGAATACCCGGCTCGGCATCTTGCTGATGGTGGCAACGACGCTGGTCTTTGCGTTGCAGGACGGCATCTCGCGCCATCTCGCGGGCGAGTACAACGTCTACATGGTGGTCATGATCCGCTACTGGTTCTTTGCCGCCTTCGTGATGACGGTCACTGCCCGGCAAGCCGGCAGCCTGCGGGCCGCCGCGGCGACACGGCAACCCGCGCTGCAGGCGTTCCGAGGCTTCCTGCTGGCGCTGGAAATCTGTGTCATGGTGACGGCTTTCGTCCTGCTGGGACTGGTCGAAAGCCATGCCATATTCGCAAGCTACCCGCTGATCATCGCCGCCCTGTCCGGCCCGGTTCTGGGCGAGCACGTCGGCTGGAAACGCTGGATCGCCATCGGGGTCGGGTTCATCGGCATCCTGATCATCCTGCAACCCGGGATCGCAGTCTTTTCCCCCTATGCCCTGATCGCGCTGACGGCCGCAACGTTGTTTGCGCTCTACAGCCTTCTGACCCGCTATGCCGCACGACTCGACAGCGCTGCAACCAGCTTTTTCTGGACCGGCACAGTCGGTGCCGTGACCATGACGGCGATCGGCATCTGGCACTGGCAGCCCATGAGCCCTGGCAACTGGGCATGGATGGGCCTGCTCTGCGTGTTCGGCGCCCTTGGCCACTGGTTCCTGATCAAGTGCTATGCCGTGGCAGAGGCAAGCGCGGTTCAACCCTTTGCCTATCTCCAGCTGGTCTTTGGCGCCACGATCGGGGTTCTGGTGTTCGGAGAAACCCTGAAAACGAATGTCGTCCTCGGGGCCACCATCGTGATCCTGGCCGGCCTATTCACGGTCCTGCGCGAACGCCGCTCCGGCTGATCCGGTCCGGACCGGCTCCGAGGGGCTCCCGCCCACGGCGTCTCGCGCTGACGCGCTTGACCCGCGGTTGGGCCGGGCCGCGCCTGCCGCGCGGCTATCGAGGGGTGTGTTTCCGCACCTTCTCTGGATCCAACGGGCTCACAAATGCTCTGTGTTGAGACCGCCCTTCATGCCTCCTGACATACGCACTGGGCGGCCTTGTCGGTAGACACAGTTCCCGAAGGGATGCCCTCCGCCGGCGGCACAGATCTAGTTCCACGATTGGCAGGATAGTGATCCGTGGAAAACTATCCGTTTAGACCTTGCCCCACTGGCACGTCGCCTCGACGAGCGAAATGCCCTGCCGAGCGCCAGCGTGATCGTCAACCAGGGGAAAAACGCTGAGGTTGGGGAATTGCTGTTGGGGAAAAACTGGGAGAAAGCCATCGCCTCGGCCGAGGCATGAATCGAGGCCTCGCACATTCGCCTCATGGCCAGATGTACCGCAAGGAATTGCAGAAGCTGATCGAGTTTCGAGGCGGGTTCTGAGACCCACCGGCACGCCATACGCGAGCAGCCCCGTCAAGGGCGCATGGGGGGAGCGTGACCTGCCCGCGCTACCCGTTCTTGAGGAATTCCATCATGGAGACCGATCCAACCGGCAGGCCGAGGCGCGCGCGATAGACGATCACCGATTCCGACACCCGCATCACATAGTTGCGGGTCTCCCGAAACGGGATCAGCTCGATCCAGTCGATCACATCCACGGCCTCGGACCGCGGGTCACCGCGGTCGCCAACCCAGTCCAGCGACCGACCCGGGCCAGCATTGTACCCCACGGATACCAGCACCGGCGCCGGACCAAAGACCTCGGTCAAGCCTGCCAGATATGTTGTCCCCAGCGTCACATTGTAGGCGGCGTCGGTCGTCAGCCCGTCCCGGTCATAGGGGATCTGCAGGTCCGCAGCGACATCCTTTGCCGTGCCGGGCATGAGCTGCATGAGACCGCGCGCACCAGCCGGGCTGACAACAACCGGATCAAATTCGCTCTCGCGGCGGGCAATCGCCAGCGCCAGTTCCCTGGGAACCGGCAACTCGCGCTCCATCAGCGGGCTCAGGGGAAAATATGCCGCCGGCAGCACAACCCCGTTTCGCGCCGCGCGTTTGCCGACCATCAGGGCGATGTTGGTCTCGTTCAGCTCCAGCAGCAGCGCCGCCAGGGTTCCAGCCTGTTCGCGATCGAGCGTCTCCACCAAGTGGGTCAGGAACCGTTCGGCCAGCGCCCGGTCACCGGCATCCAGCAACAGCAACCCGGCCATCAGGACCGCGTTGTCGCGCAACGGGCTCTCCTCAATCGCCGGAAAGCTCTCGGTTCCGGTGAGGGTCGGATCCATTGGCATCCCGCCCGCTTCGGCGGCCAGCAGGCCATAGAAACTGGTCTGGTGCTTCGCACCCCGCGCATAAGCCAGCGCAGCCCCTGGGGCATCCCCGGCTGCATCCAACGCGCGACCGCGCCAATATCCGGCCCGACCTAGGCTGATCGGCGTCTGAACCGCCGTCTCGAACCGGTCGAAATGCAGAAGCGCCAATTCCGGATCCTGCAAGAACCGTAACGCGATAAACCCGGACAGCCACTCAAGGTCAGCAAATTGCGACCCCTCCACCAGGAAATGCCGGCTCGCGAGCGAATAGGCTTCCTCGACCTGCCCGTCCCGTAGAAGCTTCCTGGCATAGATCCTGCGCCAGTTTGCCCATTTTTCCGGACGCCCAAGCGTTTCCGGCGACGTCGAGCGTTCGGCCAACAGGGCAATCGCCTCTTCGGAGCGCCCCTTGCGGGCACGCCAATTGAACCGTTCGAAGGCCAGTCCAGCGTCGCCAGACAGAGCCTCGGGCACGGCCTCGATCCGCACATCGACCCCGGGCGCCTGTGCGGCAAGCGCAAGCCGGGCTTCGGCCAGGGCCTGCTGTCCTTCGGGCACGCGCGGCATGTTCTTGCGCGCCGTTGTTGTCTGGCCACGCCACACCAGATCGTCCAGCCGGGCGAAATGATGTTCGGTCAGGGTGGTTGCATACATCTCCAGCAGGGCTGCCTCGGTGTCGGGCGACAGGGTGCGGCTGCGCCAGGCCATCACCGCCAGCGCCTGCGCATCCCCGTCCTGCCCGAGCGCGCGGTGGGCTTCGACCAGCCGCACGACACCGGTTCCGGTTTCGGGAAGGTCGCCGCCAAAATAGTCGAGCACCTCCTGGGGCGGGGCATCGGTGGGGATGGAGCCTTCGCCGCGGGTGCGCAACAGATCCAGGCCCGGCCAGTCCGGCCGGCGCGACAGGAAATCCCGATAGGCGTCAAAATCAGCCTGTCCGCCCTGACGCAGGCGATGCCATTCGATGACATCGACGCCCACGTCGCCAGCCGGCCGGGCCGCCAGTGCCGCGGCCCGCCAGTTACCGGTGCGCATCTGCTCAAGAGCCTCGGTCAGCGCCACCGACTCGACCGTTGGCGCCGCAAGACCCATGCGCGGCAGGCAAAGCACCAGGAATATGACAAAAAGGAATCGCAAGGGACTTTCCGGCACCGTGACTGTCGGGAAATTTCCTGACAGAGAGTAGTGCACCGCTCACTCAGTGCAACTCACAAACTTGGCAAGCGCGGTGACTGCGGATAGGGTCCGCCGCGTTCTGACAGGAGCGACTCGGGGATATTCCGGGGCGACGACGCGCAAGCAGCGCGGGAAACGGAGGAAAACGATGTTTAAAGGCTCACTTCCCGCGATGGTAACGCCGTTCAAGGACGACAAACTGGATGCCGCGGCACTGGATGCGCTCGTTGAATGGCACGTCCAGCAGGGCAGCAACGGCCTGGTGCCGGTCGGCACCACAGGCGAAAGCCCGACCTTGACCCATGCCGAACATGGCGAGGTCATCGAGCGTGTCGTCAAGGCCGCCGCGGGGCGTATCCCGGTGATTGCCGGCGCGGGCTCCAACAACACCAAAGAAGGCATCCACCTGATCCGGCACGCCGCCAAGGTTGGCGCGGACGCGGCGCTGGTGGTCACCCCCTATTACAACAAGCCGACCCAGGCGGGGCTGATCGCGCATTTCACCGCCCTGCACGACTGCTGCGACCTGCCGATCATCATCTACAACATTCCTGGCCGGTCCGTGGTGGACATGTCGCCCGAGACCATGGGCCGGCTCGCCGCGCTGCCTCGGATCATCGGCGTCAAGGATGCAACCGGCGACGTCACCCGCGTGTCGTACCAGCGCCAGACCTGTGGCGCGGACTTTGTCCAGCTGTCGGGCGAAGATGCCTCGGCGCTTGGCTTCAACGCCCACGGTGGCGTCGGCTGCATCAGCGTCACGGCGAACGTTGCCCCCAAGCTGTGCGCGGACTTCCAGGCGGCGATGCTGGCGGGCGACTATGCCAGCGCGCTGGACTATCAGGATCGCCTGATGCCGCTGCACACCGCGATCTTCCTGGAGCCCGGGCTGGTGGGCGCCAAGTACGGCCTTTCGCTGCTGGGAAAATGCCAACCGGATGTCCGGCTTCCGCTGATCGGGCTGACCGACACGACAAAGGCGGCGATCCGCGACGCGATGGTCCATGCCGGGCTGATCGACTGACCTGATCCACAGCAACCTGCGCCGGGCACCACAAGTCGCAAGCGTTTGCACAACACGAACCGCGCTCTCTTGGCACTTGCCCAGAGAGCGCCTATATCCTGCAACCATGGCAAAACCCAAGGACAACCCAAACTACAAGGTGATCGCCGAAAACCGGCGTGCCCGCTATGATTTTGCAATCGAGGACGACATCGAGTGCGGAATCATGCTGACCGGGTCCGAGGTGAAGAGCCTGCGTACGACCTCGGCCAATATCGCCGAGAGCTATGCCGCCGTGGAGCAGGGCGAGCTGTGGCTGGTGAACAGCTACATCGCCCCTTACAACCGCGCCATGTTCGACCACGAAGAGCGCCGTCGGCGCAAGCTTCTGGTGTCGAAGAAAGAGATGTCACGCCTGTGGAACGAAACCCAGCGCAAGGGCATGACCCTCGTGCCGCTCGTGCTGTATTTCAACCACAAGGGCATCGCCAAGATCAAGATCGGCATCGCCAAGGGCAAGCAGAACCAGGACAAGCGGGCCACCGAAGCGAAACGGGACTGGAACCGTCAGAAGGCCCGCCTGCTTCGCCACGGTGAATAGACCCCTCAGGTGAGGGCGACCGACTTGCGACGCCGGAACAGGCCCAGTCCACCCAGACCGGCCCCCAACAGCACGAGGCTGCCCGGCAACGGCACCGCGATCGCGTTCGACACATCGTTGAAGTACCAGTTGAAGCTATCGTTGAAATAGATGCTCGACGTGGTGACGACGACGTGGTCTGCGGAGAGGAACGAACCACCTGATTGCGACACCGCGAAACCGGTTTGCGCATTGTCGAAATCGATGACGATGTCTGCGCTGGCGGTCTGGCCCAGGAATTCGATCGTCATCGAGTAATCATCGGCCGTCCCGGCAAGCTCGTCCAAACCCGATTGCGCATACAGGATCCCGGCAACATCGTCGGCCCCCAGCATGCGCTGGATCTCGTTGTTGAACGTTCCCTGCTGCATGACCGCTTCGGTGTTCGCATACCCAAGCAGCGTGCCAACATCGCGATCCGCATTGGCCGAGAAGGTATCGCTTCCGGGTAGATCGCTGACATCCCGGCTGTAGGTGGTGCTGTCCACCACGCCCAGACCGGTCGCGAAGGGATCGTTGTCGGCAATGCGGAAGTAGTTCAGGTTGACGTCATCGCCCCGGATATCGTCGCCCGACCCGATGACACCGTCAGCACCCGGGTTGATGTCGAGCACGTTGTTCGCACCGTCCGTCGCCTTGGTGTAATTCTGGTTTGCGCCCGCCAGCCCGGATTCGCTTGCCGCGTTGATATGCGACAGGCCAAGCGAATGGCCCAACTCGTGCAGGAATGTCGATTCGAAATCGAACCAGCCCGACGGGATGGTCACGAAATCCTGCACGACGTTTCCGACCGTTGGCACCAGCCCGTTCCAGGTGTTCACGGCATTGGCAACGGACACCATCATGGCGGCTGCGTTGACGCTGGTCGGGTCGATCCCGACGGTCAGGTTGACGTTTCCGCCGACACCGGAATACCCTTTCATGTGGGTCACGACGTCGATACCGTTTGCCTCGCCGGCAAAGATGTAACTTGCCGCGTTCACCGGAGTGCCGTCCGCCCCGACCGCTGCGAGTGCCATGCCGCCCGCCGCGAGCGCGTGGAATGTCTTGGAATTGAAATAGGTCATCGCCTCTCCGTGTCTGAAACTTTGGGTGCCCTGCGGTTCCTGGTCGGACCGGAGCCGAAAAGACCCCGTTTTTCTGGTGTGCGCAACCACCCGTTTGCCCATCCTGCACGATCATAGCGTGCCATATCTGGTTTCTCCTGAACAGGACTTCGTCCTGCTACGACAGGTCTCGCCCCGCGCTGTTGGGCCGGGGTGCCTACGGTAAATGGTTCGCCAATGGCTATGGCAAAGATGTGGCGCAACATTGACCTCGGGGTGTCCTTGCCCGTCGAACGCGGTCAAATTGCGCCCATTCCGGCCCATCAACCTGCTGCCACCCCGCAGTTGGCCTTGCACGAGACGCCGTCCGGCACTAGCAATTCCAGACGACACGCACCGAGGGAGGGCACGATGGACAACAGCGATCCAAGAACGCTGGTGAGCACCGATTGGCTTGCAGCTCACATGAGCAACCCGGACCTTCGGATCCTTGACGCCTCGTGGTACCTGCCCGACATGGGCCGCAATCCCAAGGCGGAATACGATGCCGGACACATCCCCGGCGCCCGTTTTTTCGACATCGACGAGATTGCGGACCTGCGCTCGGGTCTGCCTCACATGGTGCCGCCGCCCGAGAAATTCATCAGCCGGATGCGCAAGATGGGCGTCGGCGACGGACATCAGATCGTCGTCTACGACGGGATGGGCCTGTTTTCGGCACCGCGTGTGTGGTGGCTGTTTCGCCTGATGGGCCATTCGGACATCGCGGTGCTCGACGGTGGGTTCCCCAAATGGGTGGCCGAAGGCCGCGAGGTCGAGGACGTCCCGCCGACCGTGCGCGACCGCCACATCACCGTCCGGCGGCAGGCGCACATGGTCAAGGACGTCACGCAGGTGGCGCAAGCGGCAAAGCTGCGCGACTGGCAGATCCTCGACGCGCGCAGCCCGGACAGGTTCAGCGGTCAGGGCGTGGAGCCCCGCCCCGGCGTTCGACCCGGCCGCATCCCCGGTTCGATCAACGTCCACTACGAAACGCTGCTGCAGGCCGACGGAACGATGAAGCCGGCGGACGATCTGCGCGCGGTGTTCGACGCCGCCGGTGTCGATCTGTCCAGTCCCGCCATCACCTCCTGCGGCTCTGGTGTGACGGCCGCCATCATCACCCTGGCGCTGACTCGCGTCGGCCACGTCAAGAACGCGCTCTACGACGGCTCCTGGACCGAGTGGGGCAGCTACCCAGATCTGAAAGTCGAAACCGGATGACCCTCACCCCCGCCGGAACCGAACTCACCTATACTGTCACCTGGCTTGAGATGGCCGCGCGCCCGACCTACCCCTGGCCGCAGCAGCCGACAGGCACCCCTGCCTCGCTGCTGAAGGCCGACTCCCCGCCGGCGTGGTTCTTCCTTGGGCTCTATGATGCCGTCGGGCGGGACTATGCCTGGGAGGACATGTACGATCGCACCGAGGACGACCTGACCCGTTGGCTGCACCATCCTGACACGTCGCTCTTCACGCTGATGCGCAGCGGTTGGCCGCACGGTTTCTTCATGCTCGACCACCGCAAGCCCGGCATCTGCGACATCGCCTATTTCGGGCTGGTTCCGCAGGCCATCGGGCGTGGCCTTGGCCGGTTCCTGCTGGAAAGCGCAGTGCACATGGGGTGGAGCATTCCCGGCGTGGAAAAGATGACGGTGAACACCAATTCGCTGGATCACCCCCGGGCACTCGGCACCTATCAGCGCTGCGGGTTTTCTCCGGTGCGCAGATCCGATCACACGCGGGTGCTGAAACGCCCGATCGACCACAGCCGCGTTCCGACCTGATGCCCCTGTTCGCCTCGCACCAGGCGCCCACACCCGACAAGATCCTGCGCGTCATGCAGGCCTTTCGCGAGGACGAACGCCCCGACAAGATCGACCTTGGCGTCGGCGTCTATCGCACGCCGGACGGGAAAACGCCGATCCTGCGGGCCGTAAAGACCGCCGAGCAGCGGTTGATCGATGGCCAGACCACCAAGGGGTACGTCGGGCTGGCCGGAGACCCGACGTTCCACACCGCGGTGCGCGACCTTGTACTGGGCCCCGCCGTGCCAGCCGAACGCATTGCGGCGCTGGCGACCCCGGGCGGGACCGGCGCGGTACGGCAGGCGTTTGAACTGGTGAAACTGGCCCGCCCCGCGGCGCGCGTCTGGACCTCGGCGCCCACTTGGCCGAACCACGAAGCCATCCTCGACACGCTGGCCATGCCATGGCGGCCCTATCGGTACTACTGCCCTGAAACGGGCGGCATCGACCGCGCCGGACTGCTGGAAGACCTGTCACGGACAGAGACCGGGGACGTGGTGCTTTTGCATGGCTGTTGCCACAACCCCACCGGCGCGGATCTGACGCTGGACGACTGGGACGCGATCGCGACGATCCTCAATGCCCGTGGTGCGGTCCCGATGGTCGATCTTGCCTATCAGGGGTTCGGACAGGGTGTTGAAACCGACGTCGCAGGCTTGAGGCGATTGGTCTCTGCCGTGCCGGAGGCTCTGATAACAGTCTCGGCCTCCAAGAACTTCGGCCTCTACCGGGACAGGGTCGGGCTGGTTCTGACGGTCTGCGACACCGCCCGTGCAGCCACGGCAGTGCAGGGCACGCTCGCCTGGCTGAACCGTCAATCCTATGCCTTTCCGCCTGATCATGGCGCCCGCGTGGTGACCGAGATCCTTGGCGACGCATCCCTTCGCGCCGATTGGGAGGCCGAACTGGACGGCATGCGCGAACGGGTGGTCGCGATGCGCCTCGCCCTGTCCGACGCCCTTCGCGCAGAATCCGGGTCGGATCGCTTCAGCTTCCTGCAGGCGCACAACGGTATGTTCACACTGCTGCCCGCGACCTCGGACCAGGTCGCGACCCTGCGTCGGGATCACGCGGTCTACATGATCGACGATGGCCGCATCAATCTGGCCGGACTGACGCCGGATACGGTCGCCCCTGCCGCCCGTGCGATCGCATCCGTTCTGGGCTGACCGGCGAGCGTGGCGGGCCCACACAGGGCTTCGCCAAAAAAGGTAATCTCAATACGCCTTTTCTTGACCTTGCGCCAACCTTGGCGCAAGTGTCCGATGATCGTGTCACTATCCGGCCGAGCAAGGAGACAGTCATGGAAATCGAAAAAACCCCCGACGGAGATCTGGAAACCTGGACCGTCGAAGAAGTTGCGAAGGCCTTTCGGGCCGGTGAAATCGCATTGATCGACGTGCGCACGATCCAGGAATACGCCTTCGAGCACATTCGCGGCGCCCTCTTGTTGCCGCTGCCATTCTTCGAGGCGGAGCGTCTGCCGTCGCAAGAGGGCAAGCGGTTCGTCTTTCATTGCGGGTCAGGTGTTCGGTCCGATCGGGCCGCGCGGGCTGCGCTGGCGGGCGGTGTTGGTCCGGTCGCGCACATGGCGGGCGGGTTTGCCGGGTGGAAAGCCGCCGGAGAGGCCTACATGGGCACAGATATGGCGACGGGCAACAGCGTCCGCGTTCCCGGCAAGAACGGCTGACCCACGCCCGTTTCTCTGAACAAGACCGACGGAGGATCGCGGCAATGGCCGCAACGCCCCCCGAACAATGAAAAAGGCCCCGGACGCTCGGCGTCCGGGGCCAGTCTGACTGACAGGAAGGGAGGTCAGCCTTTGTGGAACTCGGGGTATGCTTCGATACCCAGTTCGTGGACGTCCAGACCGACGATCTCCGTTTCCGCGTCAACACGGATGCCCATCGTGAGCTTCAGGATGTACCAGAGCACGAAGCTGACGCCGAAGACGAACACACCCACGATGATGATCGGGATCAGCTGACCCATGAGCGTCGCGTCGGGGTTGGTGATCAGCACGGCGAGCGTGCCCCAGATGCCGGCGCAGAGGTGCACCGGGATGGCGCCGACCACGTCGTCGATCTTGAGCTTGTCGAGGAACGGCACCGCAAAGACCACGATCACGCCACCGATGGCACCGATGAGGGTTGCCATGCCCAGACCGGGGGTCAGCGGCTCGGCGGTGATGGAGACCAGACCGGCAAGCGCGCCGTTCAGAACCATCGTAAGGTCGACCTTTCCGTACAGAACCTGCGTCAGGATCAGCGCAGCGAGCGCGCCACCGGCAGCAGCCGTGTTGGTGTTGGCAAAGATGCGCGACACGTCGGAAACGTCACCCACGGTTCCCATGGCAAGCTGCGAGCCACCATTGAAGCCGAACCAGCCGAGCCACAGGATGAACGTGCCGAGGGTGGCGAGGGCCAGGTTCGAACCGGGGTACGGATGGACGCGGCCATCCTTGTACTTGCCGATACGCGGGCCGAGGATGATGGCACCAGCCAGAGCAGCCCAGCCACCAACCGAGTGCACGACGGTCGAACCGGCGAAGTCGAGGAAGCCGTATTGGGTATCGAGGAATCCGCCGCCCCACTTCCAGGAGGCCTGGATCGGATAGATGACCGCGACGAGGATGATCGTGAAGATCAGGAAGGGCCACAGCTTGATGCGCTCGGCCAGTGTGCCGGAGACGATCGAGGCGGTGGTGGCGCAGAACATCAGCTGGAAGAAGAAGTCCGAACCGGTGGAAGCGTAGCCATAGTCGTCGGCAGCGTCGCGGCCAATGCCGACAGCTTCGAGGATGGCCGGGCCGAAGGCGCCGAGATAGCCGCCGGTCTCGTCGGAGCCGATCGACCAGGACCCCAGCGGGTACATCAGGTTGTAGCCGATCAGGTAGTAGAAGATCGCTGCAAGCGAGAACAGCGCGACGTTCTTGGTCAGCTGCATGGTGACGTTCTTGGAGCGCACGAGTCCGGCTTCGAGCATGGCGAAGCCCGCAGCCATCCAGAACACCAGGAAGCCGCCCACGAGGAACAACAGCGAGTTGAGAATGAAGATGCTGTCCGTGGACGCATCGATGCCCGCCACAGGCGCGGCGTCCTGGGCAATGGCCATCCCGGGCAGCACAGCGGCCGCGGCAATGGCTGGAATGAACTTGGTCAGTTTCATGTCGTCATTGTTTCCCTGTTTGGACCTGGGCTCAGAGCGCGTCGTCATTGGTTTCACCGGTGCGAACGCGCACGGCCTGATTGACGTCGAGCACGAAGATCTTGCCGTCGCCGATCTTGTCGGTCTTGGCGGTCTTCTGGATGGTCTCGACGACCTGATCGGCCATGGAGGCCGCCACGACGATCTCCAGCTTGACCTTGGGCACGAAGTTCACGGCATATTCTGCGCCGCGATAGATTTCGGTGTGACCGGACTGCGAGCCGAAGCCCTTGATCTCGGTGACCATCATGCCGCGAACGCCGATGGAAGTGAGCGCCTCGCGTACCTCCTCCAGCTTGAACGGTTTGATTGCTGCAACGATGAGTTTCACGTGGCTCCCCTTCCGATTGACCGGGTCGTCTTCCCGGCGGCCTATGGCAGGCACACAGCCTCCGGAAGCGCCGGGGATCAAGGAAACGCGCAGCCCGAAAGCAGGTCACACCACCCCTTGTTGCACAATTTTTGCACAAAACACCCGCGTCGCACATTTTTTGAGCACATACAGAATCCGGATGATGGGCCTCACCTCTCCCAATTTGGTCACAACCGGGCTATCAAGGCTGAAAACAAGAGCAGTCAACAGATCCAGAGGCGCCCATGAGCTCCACAGGCGACAAGCGCCCGACGCTTCGGGCCGACAAGCGGTATTCGAAGCCGAAAGCGACCGGAAAGCCGGCCAAGACAAAGAAACCGGCCAAGTCCGCGACCAAGACAGCAGCCAGGCGAAAGCCGGCCACCAAGGCCGCGCGGACCCGCAAACCCCGCCAGCAGCGGGGCCTGATCGGCTGGATTCGCGGTCTCTTCCGCTTTGTTTTCAGGTTGATCTGGAGCCTGACCTGGCGAACGACACTGGTCGTGGGGCTGACGCTGTTTGGCGCGGTGCTGTTTTTCTACGCTCAGTTGCCGCCCTTCACTGACCTGATCGACGGGCGCGTGCGGGGATCCGTGACACTGCTGGACCGCAACGAAGAGGTCTTTGCCTGGCGGGGAGAGCAGTTCGATTCGATCACCGACATCAACCAGGTGTCAAAACACACCCGCAATGCCGTTGTCGCCACCGAGGACCGCCGATTCTATTACCACATCGGTGTCAGCCCACGTGGTGTGGCCTCGGCGATCCGAATCAATCTCAGCGAAGGGCGCGGCGCGCTGTCAGGCCACGGCGGATCGACCCTGACGCAGCAGACCGCCAAGCTGTTGTGCCTGGGTGTGCCCTTCGATGCCAGCGCCGGAATGACCGAAGCGCAATACGAGAACGACTGCCGCCGCACGACGGTCTGGCGCAAGATCAAGGAAGCCATCTACTCGATGGCGTTGGAGTTGAAATACACCAAGGACGAGATTCTGGTGATCTATTTCAACCGGGCCTACATGGGCGCCTCGGCGCGCGGGTTCGAAGCCGCAGCAGAGCGCTACTTTGGTATTCCCGCCGCCCAGTTGAACCCCAGCCAATCAGCAATGCTGGCCGGGCTGCTGAAGGCCCCGACCCGTTACGCCCCCACCAACGACCTGAAGCGGTCGCAGGACCGGGCCGACACGGTGATCAAACTGATGTACGAACAAGGCTACCTGACCGAGGCGGAACGCGACGACGCCTGGGCTCACCCGGCAACGATCAGCAGGGCCGCCGAGAGCCAGATCGGCGGGTATTTTGCTGACTGGGTAATGGATACCGGCCCGAACTTCCTGACCCGAGACACCACCGAAGACGTAATTCTGCATACGACCCTGGATCAGGGCATTCAGCGCGCCGCAGAAGCCGCGATCTACGATACCTTCGAATCCAAGGTGCGCGAAGGGTCCAAGGCCCAGGCGGCCATCGTGGTGATGTCGGCCGACGGCGCGGTGCGCGCAATGGTGGGCGGCCGGGAGACAAAGGTATCGGGCGCCTTCAACCGCGCGACCATGGCCAAACGTCAAACCGGATCGTCGTTCAAACCGTTCGTCTATGCCGCCGCGATGGATCTTGGCTACACGCCGCTGGCAACGGTCGTCGATGAACCCTACTGCATCGAGGTGCCGGGGTCGGGGCAATACTGCCCGAAGAACTACAGCCGCGAATTCAAGGGGAAGGTCACGCTTGCCAAGGCGCTGGCCGAAAGCCTGAACATCCCGGCAGTGAAGGTTTCAGAAGCCGTGGGCCGCGAAAACGTTCGCAAGATCGCAACGGACTTCGGAATCGACAACAAGCTGGCCGTGGGCCCGGCCCTGGCTCTCGGCGTGTCGGAATCCACGCTGGTGGAAATGTCGGGGGCCTATGCCGGCATCCTGAACGGCGGTCGGTCGGTCATGCCCTACGGGTTGGTCGAGTTGCACCTGCAAGGCGAGGACGAGCCCCTGATGGGTCAGGGCGGCGGCTTTGGCGAGCGGGTCATCTCGGAACCCGCGGCCCGCAACCTCGTCTACATGATGAATCAGGTGATCGAGGCGGGCACGGGACAGCGCGCAAAGCTGGCCGACCGCCCCGCAGCCGGCAAGACCGGCACGACGCAGGCCGCGCGGGATGCATGGTTCATCGGGTTCACCGCCGACTATGTCACCGGCGTCTGGATGGGCTACGACGACAACACGCCGCTGACCGGCGTTACCGGCGGCGGTCTGCCAGCCGAGATCTGGAAAGACGCAATGCTTCGCATCCACGAAGGTGTCCCGGTCTCGCCGCTGCCGATGGCGATACCGCAACACTCCCCCCAGACGGCACCGCAATATCAAGGGTCCAGCAGCACCGCCCAGAGCGGCGGCAGCGCGTCCCAACAGCCCACGGCCCCAAATGCCAAGCAACCTGCCCAAAGGATAGACAACCTGGCCGAGCGGGTCCTGCAAGAAGTCCTGGGGGACCTGTTCGGGCGCCGCAACTGACCCGCACCGCCCGCCAGGAGAGGACCTGAAACGCAACGACCGCCCGGATTGGGCGGCCGACACGTGGGCAAGTTCGAGGATGGTCCGGGATCAGCCGGCCTTTTTCAGATCCGCGATCAGAGCGTCGATGTTGCCCTTGCGGCGATCCAACATCGCGCCGATCTCGGTCTTTTCGGTCAGCACCATGTTCACACCTTCGATGTACATGTTGAAGAACTTCATCGAGCCGGAGCGATCGGACACGAGGAAAGACACCTCGAACGGATCTTCACCCCGCAGATAGGCGATTGTCTTGACCTCCACGTAGTTCTTGACCGACTTGGCACCTTGCGGCTCCAGCCGACCTCCGATGAACTCCCGGAACCGTTTGCCGTACTTGCGCGAGATATATCCCTGGTAGGCACTGATATAGGCCTTCTGCTGGGCAGCAGAGGCCCGACGCCGGTCCGCCCCCAACGAGAGAAGAGCGATCGCCGGAACATCGGCGTATTTCACGAACACCTTCTCGAATTCCCGGTACATCTGGGATTCGGACTTGCCCGAATTGATGACCCTGTTGATGTCATTGACCAGCTTGTCGACCAGACCAGAAGCGGCACTGGTGCTCAGGGCCCAGGCGCTGCGCGGCAGTGTCGCGATGGCCGCAACCCCCAGTCCGAAAGTTCTGACAAATGAACGCCTGCTAAATTCAATCACCGTAAAGCTCCTCATAAAGATCGACGCTTTCGTCGTTTTCGCTCAACTCGCCACGTGACATGTCGAACCTGCGGTTCTGCAAATAGATCAGGCGCGACTGCGCATAGCTGTCTACCGAGTCATATAGGAGCGAGTCGAACGTGTCGGAATAGCGAATCCGGTCGGTTGCCTCGCCTGCCCAGGTAAATCCGTTGGCGACAAGGTTGGTGGGCCAGGGCAGGACATACCACAGCGGGTTCATCGCAAAATCGACCACGCGCCCCGCCGTGTCACGCTGGAACGACGGGCCAATGACCGGCAGTTCCTGATATTTGCCCTCGGGAACGCCCCACACATGAAGGGTTTCGCCAAAATCGGTGTCGATATCGGGCAGGCCCGCCGCACGCGCGACGTCGAACACGCCGCCCAGGCCGATGGTGGAGTTGATTCCGAACCGCATCGTGTTGTGCGCCGCATCGCCGGGCCGCACCTGCAACAACGAGTTCACGATCTTGCGAGGGGTATCCAGATTGGTGCCAAAGTTGCTGACAGCGATCAACAAAGGGCTGGCGTTATCCGTCGCAGGCACAGCATCTGCCGGATCCGGCAGCGCATCTCCGTCCGGCGCCTCGGCCTTCACCGTGGATTCGCCCCCGACGCGCCGGTCGAGTTCCTTGTTGAATTCGTGCACTCGCCGATTCTGCGCTTCGTTCGGATCATTGATCCCGGTGGGGATCGCAGCGGGGCCACAAGCGGACAGCCCGGTGACAACCGCCAACAATCCAATTGCGCACAGGCGTTTGGGCACATATTCCTCCTGTAAGATCATTGGAATTATCAACTGTTTCATCATAGTTTGCCACTCAGACCAGACAGGCGACCTGACCGGCCCCAATGGGGCGGCAACGTAACGTCGGGTGGAATTGGAGACAACCGGCCTCGGGCCAGGAGAACGGCGACAATGCGCGCATCCGAGACAGCCATTGGACAAAGAGAACTGCGGGAGGCCCGGGCGAAAAGCCGAAGCCTCCTGATTGCTGCCTTTGTCTTCTCGATTTTCGTCAACCTGCTGATGTTGACCGGTCCGCTTTACATGCTGCAAATCTATGACCGGGTGCTGGGGTCACGCTCCGAAGCGACGCTGATCGCGCTGTCGGTGCTCGTGGCGTTTCTATACCTGATGATGGGTTTGCTGGATTATTCCCGTGGACGTGTCATGGCACGCGTCGGCGCCCGGTTCCAGACAATCCTTGACGCACGAGTCTTTTCTGCGGTCCTGCGCAGCGAAACCGGAAAGCCCGGTGCCGAGGTTGCAGCAACCGGGCTGCGGGATCTGGAAATCGTACAGCGGTTCCTGTCGTCGCCAGCCTTGATGGCGTTCTTCGACATGCCCTGGACGCCGATCTTCCTGTTCGCGATCTTCATCTTTCATCCGATGCTTGGAGTGCTCGCAGTTTCCGGCGGCACACTTCTGGTCTGTGTGACGCTGTTGAACCAGTGGCGCACCCGGCAACCGGCGCTGGAAGCCGCCGGCATGACTCAGCGTGCTGAACGGATGTCTGACCAGATGCGCAACGAGGCCGAGGTGATCGAGGCCCTGGGGATGCGCGAAGCCACGTTCGACCGCTGGCAATTGGCCCGCGGCCGCGCGATGGACCTGAACCTGGCGGCCACCGATCGCGCCGGGGCCTTCACCTCGGCGACGAAGGCCCTGCGCCTGTTCCTGCAGTCGGCCATGCTGGGCCTGGGTGCCTATCTGGTGCTTCAGAACGAACTCAGCGCTGGCGCGATGATCGCGGGTTCGATCCTGCTGGGCCGCGCGCTTGCCCCGGTCGAGATGGCCATTGGCCAGTGGGAGCTGCTGCAGCGCGCCACGCGTGGTTGGCAAAACCTGTCCAAGCTGCTGTCAGACGTGCCGCCCGAAATTCCGCGCACCCCGTTGCCCAAACCTGCCGCCCGGCTTGAGGGGCAACAGGTCACCGTGCTGCCGCCCGGCGAATCGCAGGCATCGCTTCGTATGGTCAGCTTTCTGTTGCCGCCCGGTCAGGCGATGGGGGTCATCGGGCCGTCGGGTTCTGGCAAGACCACGCTGGCGCGCGCGATTACCGGTGTCTGGCGGTGTGCGGGCGGCAAGATCCGCCTCGATGGCGCTGCGCTCGATCAATACGACCCCGACGTTCTAGGGCAGCACATCGGCTATCTGCCGCAGCGGATCAGCCTGTTTGACGGCACCATTGCCGAGAACATCGCCCGGCTCTCGAACAAACCCGATGCCAAGCTGGTCGTCGAAGCCGCCCAGAAAGCGGACGCTCACGACATGATCCTGAAGCTGCCGCGTGGCTACGACACACCGCTGGCCGCAGCCAGCAGCCGCCTGTCCGGTGGTCAGATCCAACGCGTCGGCCTGGCCCGCGCGCTGTATGGCGACCCACAGATCCTGGTGCTGGACGAGCCTAACTCGAACCTCGACAACGAGGGGTCCGAGGCGCTGAACAAGGCAATCCGCCAGATGAAATCCGAGCAACGCTCCGTCATCATCATGGCCCACCGCCCGGCCGCAATCCAGGAATGCGAATTGCTGTTGGTACTCGATGGCGGCATCCGCCGGGCCTTCGGTCCGCGCGACGAGGTATTGAAGGACGTGGTACAAAACGCGGCACAGATCCAGAACACCAGCGGTCAGGGAGGCGTTTCGTGAGCGAACAACGCAAATTGCCATCGGGCCGGAGCTACATGGTGCTCGGGACCTTCGCCCTGCTGCTTCTGGTCGGCGGTTTCGGCACATGGTCGCTGGTAACCAACATTTCCGGCGCGATCATTGCCGGCGGACAGCTCGAGGTTGAACGGAACCGACAGGTTGTACAACATCTGGACGGCGGCATCGTCGACAAGGTTCTGGCGGAAGAAGGTGATCGGGTCGAGGCCGGACAAATCCTGATCCGGCTTGACCGCAACGTGCTGGATTCGGAACTGGCGATCGTCGAAGGCCAGCTCTACGAATTGATGGCCCGCGCAGGCCGTATGGTGGCCGAGCGGGACAACACCCCGGAGATCGCCTTCCACCCGGAGCTGTTGAAAATCGCCGCACAGCGCGAGGAGATCGCCGACCTTCTCCAGGGCCAGGAACGCCTGTTCGAGGCCCGAAAGGTAACGTTGGAAAAGGAAGCCGACCAGTTGGCCCGGCGCGGCGAACAGATCGAGAGCCAGGTCACCGGGATCGACGCCCAGACCGATGCACTGAACGAACAGCTTTCCCTGATCGACGAAGAACTGAAGGACCAGCAGACGCTGCTGGACAAGGGGCTGGCCCAGGCGACGCGCGTTCTGTCCCTGCGCCGGGAACGGGCCCGCCTGTCCGGCACGATCGGCGAACTGACCGCCAGCCGCGCCGAGGCCCTCGGCCGCATGACCGAGATCGACATCGAGATCCTGAAGCTGGAAACAAGTCGTCGCGAGGAGGCCATCACCCGGCTGCGCGACCTTCAGTACAACCTGGTCGAACTGATCGAACGCCGCCAGAGCCTGCGCTCGCGACTGGAACGCATGGATATCAAGGCCCCGGTCAGCGGCATTCTCTACGGGATGACCGTGAACACGCCATTCTCCGTCGTGCGCCCGGCCGAACCCGTCGCCTACATCGTGCCACAAGACCGGCCGTTGGTGATCGCGGCCCGGATCGAACCGATCCATGTGGATCAGGTCTTTGTCGGGCAGGATGTCGTGCTGCGCTTCTCGGCTTTCGATTCTCGCACGACCCCGGAAATGGACGGGCGCCTTGTGCAGATCTCGGCAGACGCCTTTACCGATGACCGCACGATGGTGTCCTATTACCGGGCCGAAATCGAGCTGTTGGAGGGTGAAATCGACAAGCTGGAGGGCAAGGCCATCATCCCCGGCATGCCGGTGGAGGCCTATATCCGCACCAATGCGCGTACGCCAATGGCCTACCTGCTCAAACCCTTTACCGACTATTTCAACAAGGCGTTCCGCGAAGGTTGACGCCCCTACCCCGGCAAGGAGCCCCCCATGTCCAGCACCATCGAATCCCGCCTCGCAGAACTGGGCGTGACCCTGCCCGACGCGCCCGCCCCGGCCGCAAACTATGTACCATTCGTCCAGGCCGGCGACCTGGTGTTTGTATCGGGTCAGATCAGCAACGGTCCGGACGGGTTCATCACCGGCAAGCTGGGCGCCGACATGGAGGTCGAGGCCGGCGCTGCGGCCGCCCGCACCTGTGCCATAGCCCTTCTCGCACAGCTCAAGGCAGCGTGCGGCGGCGACATCGATAGGCTTGTCCGGGTGGTCAAGCTGACGGGTTTCGTGAATTCCACCGCCGATTTCACCGCCCAGCCTCAGGTGATCAACGGTGCCTCGGATTTCCTGGTCGAAGCGCTCGGCGATGCCGGTCGTCACTCCCGCTCGGCCGTTTCCGCAGCCGCCCTGCCGATGGGCGTCGCCGTGGAAATCGAAGCGATTTTCCAGATCGCCTGAGCCGGGAAAGTCGTGCCATGTCGTTGCATCCGGACTTCCTCGCCCGCCCGATCACCCACCGCGCCCTGCACGATGTGACGGACGGACGCCCTGAAAACTCCCGCGCGGCGATCGCTGCGGCGATCACGGGCGGATATGGGATAGAAATAGATCTGCAATTGACCGCTGACGGGCAGGCCGTGGTGTTTCACGACTACGACCTGAAGCGGTTGACCGGGCAAACGGGGCCGGTGCGCGGACGCACCGCGGCAGAATTGGCCGAAATCCCGCTGCTGGGCGGTTCGGAGGGCATCCCGACCCTCGCCGAGGTCCTGACCTTGGTGGATGGCCGCGTCCCGGTGCTGGTCGAACTGAAAGATCAGGACGGCGCGCTCGGCCCCGATGTCGGCCCGCTGGAGCAGGCAACGGCTCGGGCCGCCAGCGGATACAAGGGACCGATTGCTTTCATGTCGTTCAACCCGCATTCCATGGTCGCCCTTGCGGACATCATGCCCGACCGCACCCGGGGTCTGACCACCGGCGATTTCACTGAAGAAAAATGGCCCAATGTCCCGGTCGACAGATTGGAACGACTGTCGGACATCCCGGACATTGCCGCGTCGGGTGCGGAGTTTATCAGCCATTTCGCCCGCGAACTGGATCATCCGCGGGTGGCAGAGCTCAAGGCGCAGGGGGTGCCGATCCTCTGCTGGACGATTCGATCGCCAGAAGCCGAGGCATTGGCACGCCAGATTGCCGACAATGTCACCTTCGAGCGGTACAGGGCGGGTTGAACCCCGCGCCAACAGGGCCAAGTGTAGGGCAACGCGATACATTCGGGATGCCCATGAGCGACACCGACAGCACCATCGAAATCCAGGTCCTCCCCAGCCTCGATGCCATCCCGGCAACGGAGTGGGACGCCTGCGCCTGCCCCGAGGCCGCCGACGGATTTCGCCCGCTGGATCCGTTTACCACCTGGCGGTTCCTGAAGGCCCTGGAAGACAGCGGATCGGTGGGTCGCGGCACCGGCTGGCATCCATCCTATCTGGTGGCCCGGCAGGCGGGCGAGGCCATCGCCGTCGCGCCGCTCTATGCCAAGCACCACAGCCAAGGCGAATACATCTTCGACCATTCCTGGGCCCATGCCTATGAAAACGCGGGCGGGGCCTACTATCCCAAGCTGCAGATGGCCGTGCCCTTCACGCCTGCGACCGGGCGACGGTTCCTGGCGCGCCCGGGGTACGAGGCCATCGGCGTCGGCGCCCTGGCTCAGGGCGCGGTGCAACTGGCCGTCGACAACGAGGTTTCGTCGCTGCACGTGACCTTCTGCACCCCGGACGAGGCCGAGGCTGGACGACAGATGGGGCTGATGCATCGCCGCAGCCAGCAATTCCATTGGGAAAATGCCGGCTACGAGAGCTTTGACGGCTTCCTGGCCGCCCTGTCATCCCGCAAGCGCAAGAACATCCGCAAGGAGCGCGCGACGGCGCAGGCGTTCGGGGGCACGATCCGCCAACTGACGGGCGACCAGATCCAGCCGGAACACTGGGATGATTTCTGGCATTTCTACCAGAACACCGGCAGCCGCAAATGGGGCACGCCTTATCTGACGCGGGCGTTTTTCGACATCGCGCAGGAAACGTTGCGCGACGATATCCTGTTGGTGCTGGCAGAGCGCGACGGCTTCAACGTGGCAGGTGCGCTGAACTTCATCGGGCGACGGTCGCTCTATGGCCGCTACTGGGGGATGGTCGAACATCACCCCTGCCTTCATTTCGAAGCCTGCTACTATCAGGCCATCGACTATGCCATTGAACACGGGCTGGAAACAGTCGAGGCTGGCGCACAAGGCGAACACAAGCTCGCGCGCGGCTATCTTCCGGTCACGACCCATTCCTTGCACTGGGTGGCCGACCCCGGATTTGCCCGCGCCATCGGAGAGTTTCTACAGGCCGAATCCGAGGCCGTTGACGAAGAGATCGAGATCCTTACCAGCTACGGCCCGTTTCGAAAGTCACCACAGGAGGAGCAGACTTGACCGACCCCGACCCGGCAGAGATCGCCGCCCTGATCGCGACCGGTTGGTCGCTGAGCGATGACGGCACGGCCTTGCACAAGGCATTCAAATTCAAGAACTTCATCGAGGCGTTCGGCTGGATGACCCAAGTGGCGATCCACGCGGAAAAGATGAACCATCACCCGGAATGGGCAAACGTCTACCGGACCGTCGATGTGACTCTGACCACGCACGATAGCGGCGGCTTGACCGAGCTGGACCTCGCGCTGGCCCGCACCATGGATACCCTTGCCGGCGGATCGTCGGCCTGAGCGCGCACAGACGTTACTGAAAGAACCCGTAGAAGACAGGAACCCGCGTCGCGAGTCCTGCTACGCGCGCGGGATCGCCATCGGCGGCCTGTGGTAGAACGGGTTCATCGCGGAGCGCGTCAGCCTTTTGGCGTAGGCATCGCAGACCTTCGACGATAACGAGAGCGACATCCCGGCCCCGACCAAGATGCCGATCAACACGGGCCCCAGAACCGCCGGAGCGCCTCAGGTCTGCGCCAACAATGCCTCGCCGCCCGAGATCTCGCAGGTGCCCCGGGTCACTTCCAGGTTCAAGACCTGCACCACGCCATCCTCGACCAGCATGGCATAGCGTTTGGACCGGGCGATCAGGCCGACCGGCGGCGCGTCGAACCTCATGCCGATGGATTCCGTGAACTGGCATTCGGCGTCAGCCAGTAGGGTGACACCGGCCTCTGCGGCCCCGGTCTGCTCTCCCCAGACCCGCATCACGTGCGGATCGTTGACCGACACGCACAGGATATCGGACACGTCCTTGGCACGAAATGCCTCGGCTGTTCGGATGAAGCTGGGCAGGTGACCCGACGAGCAGGTCGGTGTGAACGCCCCGGGCAGCCCGAAGATCACCACCCGCCGTCCCGCCAACCTGTCCCGCAACCGGACAGTCTCCGGACCGGTGTCTCCCATGACGATGAACTGCGCGTCCGGCAGCGTGTCACCCACTGAAATGTTCATGTCGTTCCTCTGGCCGTTTTCATTGCGTGTTCTCCCAGATATAGCTTTCGCGCTCAACCAGACCAGCCGTCGGAGGGAATCATGTCAGGCATTGTGGTGATCGGGGCCGGTCAGGCAGGCGCATCGTTGGTCGCCAAGCTCAGATCCGAAGGGTATGATGGCGCGGTGACCCTGATCGGCGAAGAGCCGGTGCCACCCTATCAGCGCCCGCCGCTCTCCAAGAAATACCTTTTGGGTGAAATGGACCTGGAACGCCTGTTCCTGCGGCCCGAGTCGTTTTACGCCGACAACGCGATCACCCTGCGCACCGGATGTCGAGTCGAGTCCATCGATACCGCCAACCGGACAATGACGACCTCCACCGGGAATCTGACCTATGACCAACTGGCGCTGACCACCGGATCCATACCGCGCCGGTTGCCTGCCTCCATTGGCGGCACCCTGGATGGCGTGCATGTCGTGCGCAGCCTCAGCGATGTCGACGGTCTGGCCGCTGACGTGACCCCGGGCGCCCGCGTGCTGATCGTGGGCGGTGGCTACATCGGGTTGGAAGCCGCTGCCGTCGCCTCGAAGCTGGGCCTGTCGGTGATGCTGGTCGAAATGGCCGACCGCATTCTGCAACGGGTCGCGGCACCTGAAACCTCCGACTATTTCCGCGACCTGCACAGGCAGCACGGCGTCGATCTGCGCGAAGGCGTCGGCCTGGACCGGTTGCTCGGCGACACCCGGGTCACTGGCGCCCGGCTGACCGACGGCACCGAACTGCCGGTCGATCTGGTGATTGTCGGGGTCGGAATCACGCCGGATACCGCCTTGGCAGAGGCCGCTGGGCTGACGCTGGACAACGGGATTTGGGTGAACGCCCAGGGCCGCACCTCCGATCCGCATGTCTGGTCGGCAGGGGACTGCGCGTCCTTCCCCTGGCAGGACAGTCGCATTCGTCTGGAAAGCGTGCAGAACGCCATAGATCAGGCGGAACTGGTGGCCCGCAACATGCTGGGGGGCGGACAGGACTACGACCCCAAGGTATGGTTCTGGTCCGATCAATACGATGTGAAATTGCAGATCGCCGGGCTGAACACGGGCTACGATCGTGTCGTGATCCGCACCGGCGCTCGCGCAGGCGTCGCCTCGCATTGGTATTTCGCCGGCGACCGTCTGCTTGCCGTCGATGCCATGAATGATCCAAGAGCCTACATGGTCGGCAAACGGTTGATCGACGCCGGGAAAACCGTCGATCCCGCCGCAGTTGCCGACCCTGCGACAGATCTCAAGGCACTGCTGGGCTGATGCGGATCATTTCCGGACGCTATCGCGGCCTGACGCTGGCCTCTGTCGGCAAAGGCGACACGGCCGCGCATCTGCGACCAACCTCGGACCGGGTGCGCGAAAGCCTGTTCAACCTGCTGATGTCCAGCCACGATGACCCGGCCCCGGATGCACGGGTGCTGGACCTGTTTGCCGGAACCGGGGCGCTCGGGCTGGAGGCGCTGTCGCGGGGGGCCAACCACGTGACCTTCGTCGACGACGGCGCCAAGGCCCGCGCGTTGCTGCGCGAAAACATCGACAAGACCCGCTCGCAGGACGCCACAAGGTTCTTTCGCCGCGATGCGACCCGCATCGGTGTGAACCTGGACGATCCCTTCGACCTGATCTTTCTTGACCCGCCCTACGGCAAGGGGTTTGGCGAACGGGCCATTGCGGCGTCATTGGCGGGGGGCTGGCTTGCCCCCGACGCCTTGCTGGTCTGGGAAGAAAACGCGCCGCAAGAAGCCCCGGAAGGCTTCATTGTCACGGACCGGCGGGAATACGGTGGCACCCACATCACCATCTTGCGCGCGCCACCGGCAAGCTGACACCGGCCCTCCCGGTGGCGCAACGTCCGCTCCGGCGGCCAGCCACCACAGCCGCCGCCGGACGTGACTATTGCTGCATCGCCCCGGCCACCATCGCGCGGGCATCCTCGACCAGCGCGGCACCATTCAGGCCCTTGCCCGAAACCTCCGCAATCCAATCGACCACGACCTCCTCGCCGAGTGCCTTGATCCGGTCGGTTTCTGCGGCGCTCAACTCCGCAAGCGCGTTGCCGTCGGCCGCCATCGCCGCCTTGCCGACCGTGTCACCGGTGTCGTGCGCCTTGCCGGCCCACGCCGAAGCCATCAGGCCCGAATTGGCGTCGATCACCGCCCGCAGATCCTCGGGCAGGCTGTCGTATTTGTCCTGGTTCATCGCCCAGATGAAGAACAGGTTGTAGAGCGCCTTGTCGCCGGCCACGTCGGTGTGACTGTCGGTCAGCTCGTTCAGCTTCAGCGACGGCGACATTTCCCATGTGATCACGCCACCATCCAGGACTCCCTTGGCCAAGGCTTCGGGAAAGGCCGGTACCGGCATGCCAACCGGGTTGGCCCCCAGTTTCTTCAGCAGAAGCGTGGCAGCGCGGGACGGTCCGCGCAGGCGGAGTCCATCAAAATCCTCGACCCGTTCGATGGCGCCGCCTTTCTTGTGCACGATGCCCGGACCATGCATGTGGGCGGCAATCAGATGCACATCGGCGAAATCGTCGAGCAGATGCTTCTGGGTGAAATTCCAGGCCGCGATGGACGACACTTCGCCCGATTTCGGCATCATGAACGGCAGTTCCAGCGCCTCGGCCTCCGGAAAACGTCCAGGCTGGTAGCCAGGGATCACCCAGCCACCGTCAATCACGCCGTCGCGGATCATGTCGTACTGGCTCTGCGCCTTACCGCCCAACGCCATGGCCGGGTAGAGCTCGACCTTGATACGCCCCCCGGACTGGGTTTCGATGGCTTCCGCCCATGGAGCCATGAAGTAGGTCGGGTTCGCCGACTTGGGCGAAACGAAATGTTGAAAACGCAACGTGACCTCCTGCGCCGAAGCAAGGCCGGCCGTCGAGGCAAGGGTCGCAACGAGGGCGAAGCTGCGAAGGGAAATCGTCATGACGCGGGTCTCCTGTCATGTCAGTCAAAGGATACCCTGCGACGCAGGGTGCGTCTCTCTACGAAAGCGCGGCCCGCTGAGCAACAGGGCCTTCCTTGTGTTCTTCTTGGTCAAAATACCCAAGCCGCGGCGCGACAGCGCCACAGCCCGCGAGCCCAAGGGAGAGCACAAGGCCCGCCGACGCGTGCCAACCGGTCGCTCAGCCCCAGGTCGGGTGGAATTTGCCAGCCGGGGACAGTGTGAAAATCTCGAATCCGTCCGCCGTGACGCCGATGGAATGCTCGAACTGCGCCGACAGTGACTTATCGCGAGTGACCGCGGTCCAGTCATCCGCCAGAACCTTGGTTTCAGGCCGCCCTAGGTTCACCATCGGTTCGATGGTAAAGAACATGCCTTCTTCCAGAACCGGACCGGTGCCGGGGCGCCCATAGTGCAGGACGTTCGGCGGGGCGTGGAACACGCGCCCCAACCCATGCCCGCAAAAGTCCCGTACGACGCTCATCCGGTTGCCTTCGACATAGGCCTGAATGGCGTGGCCGATGTCGCCAAAGGTATTGCCGGGCTTGACCGCCTCGATGCCTTTGAACAACGCGTCATGGGTCACCTGCACCAGGCGTTCTGCCTTGCGGGGCATCTTGCCCGCCACGTACATGCGGCTGGTATCACCAAACCAGCCGTCCACGATCACCGTCACGTCGACATTCAGGATATCGCCGTCGTGCAGTTTCTTGTCGCTGGGAATCCCGTGGCAGACCACATGGTTCACGCTGATGCAGGTCGCATGCCGGTAGCCCTTGTAGCCGATCGTGGCCGATATCGCACCGGCCTCGGTCACCATGTCCTCGACGGCCTTGTCGATGACCGCCGTGGTCTGGCCCGGATACACCAATGGCGCCACCCGATCGAGAATCTCGGCGGCCAGTTTTCCGGCCTTGTGCATGCCCGCGAAGTCCACCTGTTGATACAGGCGAATTCCGTCTTTCGTCAGTTGTGCGCGGCTATCGTCCACGTCGCTCTCTTTTTTCTGTCTGAATTCTTGGGGAACATAGGGGGATTTTCAGGGGATTGCCAGATTGGGCATTGATCCCTGCGGCGAGGGGTCCACCGGGAACGCCGATGCGATCTCGACCCCGTGGCGATCGATCTTCGTGCCGTGGCAGATCATCTCGACACCGGCGCCACGCGCGGCGTCAAAGGCCGCCGCATATGCGGGGTCCAGATCGCCGGCCAACCGAAGCCGCGCGCAATCGGTGCGTTGCACCAGGTACAGCATGACCGCCCGGTGTCCGTCCGCAACCATCCGGGTCAACTCCTGCAGATGACGGGCGCCGCGGGTGGTGACGCTGTCGGGAAACTCGGCCCAATCGCCGTCGCGACGCAGATGCACGTTTTTCACCTCGACATAGGCGTCGGGCAGCCCCGGTTCGCTCAGCAGGAAGTCCACCCGGCTCCCGGTGCCGTACTTCACTTCTGGCCGCACCGCGCCATAGTCGGCCAGATGCGGAATGCTTCGCGCCAGCAACGCCTCCTTGATCACACGGTTGGGGACGGCAGTGTCGATACCCGCCCAGTGGTCGCCAGGCAACTCCGACAGCCGCCAGCCGTATTTCAGCTTCTTTTTCGGGTCGTCGTTCGGCTCCAGCCAGACCCGGGTATCGGGATCCTGCAATCCCATCATCGACCCCGGATTGGGGCAATGCGCCACCACCTCGATCCCGCTGTCCTCCAGTACCACATCGGCCAGAAAACGTTTGTAGCGGCGGATCAGCCGTCCGGGCACAAGGGGGGTTTGAAAGCGCATGCCAGCGGGCCTATACCGCGAAGGTAGTCGAGACAAGGAGGACGGTCATGGCGAACCCTACTGCCGCAATGCTGGTGATCGGAGACGAGATCCTGTCGGGCCGAACCCGCGACGCAAACATGCACCACCTGGCCGGCGAACTGACCAAGCATGGTATCCGGCTGGCAGAAGTGCGCGTCGTTGCCGACGATCCGGATGCGATCATCGCGGCCGTCAGAGCCCTGTCTGACGCCCATGACACGGTGTTCACGTCGGGCGGCATTGGCCCGACCCACGACGATATCACGGCCGAGTGCATCGCCCGTGCCTTCGACACCCCCATCAGCATCCGCGACGACGCCCGCGCCATCTTGCAGGCGCGCTACGATTCCACTGGCCAGGAACTAAACGCCGCCCGTCTGCGCATGGCCCGTATCCCCGATGGCGCAGCGCTGATCGACAACCCGATCTCTGCGGCACCGGGATTCACGCTTGGCAACGTGCATGTCATGGCAGGGGTCCCGTCGATCTTTCAGGCAATGGTCGCCTCGGTTCTGCCAACCCTGACCGGCGGCGCGCCGATGCTGTCGCAGACGCTGTGCATCAACCGGGGCGAAGGCGACATCGCCAGCCCGCTCGGCGATTTGGCAGAGGCCTTTCCGATGCTGTCGATCGGTTCCTACCCGTTCATGAAGGACGGAACCTATGGCGCCAACATCGTGTTGCGGGGCACCGATGCTGCCAGCATCGACGCCGCCGCCACGCGGTTGGCCGCGCTGTTCCCCGGGGATATCGGATGACACCCCCGACCGAGGAGGCGATCTTTGCCACGGTGGAGGCCACATGGCCCGCCCGGCGGATCATCGATGTGCCGGGATGGATCATACGGGAGGGGCTGGGCGGCGGCAGTCGGGTCAGCGCCGCGACAGCAACAAGCTCGACCCCCGACATCACGGTGATGGAAGCGGCGCAGCGGACGTTGGGGCAGGCTCCACTGGTCATGGTCCGGCAGGGCGAAACCAGGCTCGACCAGCAGCTGGAGGCAGCCGGCTACGCCGTCAAGGATCCGGTTTCGGTGTATTGTTGCCCGGTCGAGGATCTGGCGGAAGCACCGCCCCCGGTCAGTGCCTTTCACGTCACCTGGCCCGCCATGCACATCCAGGAAGAGATCTGGGAGGCCGGTGGCATCGGCCCGGCGCGGCTGGCGGTCATGGACCGTGCCGCCGACCCCAAATGCACCATCCTCGGCCGATCCGACGATCACCCAGCCGGGACGGCCTTCGTCGCCAGCCACGGTGACATCGCCATGCTGCACGCACTCGATGTCCTGCAGGCGTTGCGGCGCCGTGGCACCGGGCGCAATATCATGCATGGCGCAGCACTCTGGGCACAGTCCGTCGGGGCGGCGTGGCTTGCAGTCCTCGTTACCCGTGCAAATGCCGAGGCCAACCCGCTTTATTCTTCGCTGGGCATGCAGATCGTGGGAGGCTATCACTACAGATCGAAATAGGCCCGCAGAGGCCCCGATCAGGAAGGTGACCCATGACCGACGCCCCCACGGCGCTCGACCTGCCGCAGGTCGAGCCATTGCCAGAACAGACCCAATCCTACTTCGACTTGTGTAACGAAAAACTGGGACTTGTCCCGAATGTCCTGCGGGCATACGCCTTTGACATGGCAAAGTTCGACGCTTTTACAGCAATGTACAACGACCTTATGCTTGCCGACAGCGGCGTGAGCAAACTGGAACGCGAGATGATCGCGGTCGCGGTCTCGTCCGAAAATCGCTGCTATTACTGCCAGGTGGCCCATGGTCAGGCCGTGCGCGCACTGTCGGGTGATCCGGAACTGGGCGAGCGGATGGTGATGAACTATCGCACGGCCGATCTTGATCCACGACAACGCGGGATGCTCGATTTTGCCGTAAAGCTGACGCGATCCAGTGCAACGATCGAGGAAGCAGATCGGCAGGCTCTGCGGGATCTGGGCTTCTCGGATCGGGACATCTGGGACATCGCCTCGGTGGTCGGCTTCTTCAACATGACGAACCGTGTCGCCTCCGCCGTCGATATGCGCCCGAACAAGGAATACCACGGCCAGAACAGATGAGACCACTTCGCCCATTGCTGATCACGGCATTCTGCCTGACCCCGCTGACCGTTGCGGCGCTGGAACTCGAGTTCCCGTCCAACGCCCGCAAGGCAGGCGAACAGACCGAGACGCTGGGCAGCGCCAAGCTTCCAATCACGGGCTGGATGGATGGTCAGATGCAGACCATCTGGGCGGAAGGCGAAGTTACCCGACAGGCCTGGCAGATACAGGCCCCCGGCTTGTCATCCCTGCAGATCCTGGCGCCATTGCGTGATCAACTGGTGGCGGAGGGCTTCGAGGTGGTCTTTGAATGCGACGCCAGCGATTGTGGCGGGTTCGAGTTTCGCTATGCGATCGACGCCCTTCCTGAACCAGAGATGCATGTCGATCTGGGCGACTATCGCTATCTGAGCGCCCAGCGGATGACGTCTGACCGGCCGGAGTATGTCAGCCTGCTGGTCAGCCGGTCCGCAGGGCGCGGGTTTGTGCAGTTCAACCGGATCGGTCCGCCGCTGGCCGACGATGCCGCTCTCGCTGTCTCGACCAAGCCCCCGATCGAGGGGGGATCGATTGAACCAGCCGCCGAGGATGATGGCGCGTCGGTCCTGGTGACCAGCATGCCTATCGGCGATGACGCCGACATCGTCACGTCGCTGGAAGCAACCGGCCGTGCTGTCCTGCATGACCTGACCTTCGAGACGGGGTCGTCGCAACTGGCCGATGCTGCCTTTGCCTCGCTGAACGACCTGGCAAGCTGGTTGCAGGATCACCCGGACAGCCGGATCGTCCTGGTGGGTCATACCGACGCCGAAGGAACCCTGTCCGGCAATATCAACCTGTCTCGCAAACGCGCGGCAGCGGTCATGGAACGGTTGAGTCGCGCGCATGGAGTGGCCGGTGACCGGATGCAGGCCGAGGGCGTCGGGTACCTGTCTCCGCTGACATCGAACGCCACCGACGCGGGACGAACCGCGAACCGCCGGGTCGAAGTGATCCTGTCCACTCCCCAATGACCTCGCGCTGCCACTGACGGCACTCAAACGTCCCGCCCCGACTTGGCAGACGGGATCGGGCGTGTGGCTAGTCCGGCGTGCCGACAGCGACGAAGCTGCCCTCTGCCCTTCGGGTCGCGGACACGATGGTCTCGGTTCTGGAAAATCCGCAATGGCGATAGACACGCCCCGCCGCACCGGTGCCATCGGCCAGGATCAGCAAGATCGTGGCGGGATTGCGCGCCAGGGCCCAATCGGCCCCCGCCGCGACCAGCGCGGCACAGATACCGCGTCGGCGATGGCTCTCCCGGGTTTCCACGTCCTGGTATCGCGCGATGCCGTCTTCCTGGTAGACCCCCAGATCGCCAACCAGCAGATCGCCGTCGAACGCCCCGAGCCAGCAAGCCTGACCCGCAGCAACCTGTCGGCGACGGTTGATGAAACGGGTCCGCATGAACGCCGTGTAGCTTTGCCGGGTATATCCCTCGGCCACCCCGGTTTCGATATGTAGCGCCGTGACCTGTTTCCAGTCCGCGTCCGTTTCGATCGGCCGGATCAGCACCCCGTCCGGCACCGGTATTCCATCAACCGGCCCTGTGCGTGTCAGGACATCTGTCTCTTCAATATCAAAGCCCATATCGACAAGGCCGTCGTGGGCAGCGCCGCGCCGCATGTCGGGCGCATCCCATGTCAGCGTGACATGTTCGGATTCAGGGAAATCTCGGCGGAACGCGGCCAACTGGGCAGCGGCATCGACGTGGTCATCGCGAAAGATCACCAGGTTGCCGTGCCAATACGTCGGCTCGGACGGCGTTCGCACAACCACTCTGTCGGCGTGGTCTTCCACCTCGCTCAAACCGTGCAACACAATAAGGTCGCTTCGCAGCCCAAGGGATCGGATCATCGCAGTGCTCACTTCACAGGCTGGGTTTCGCTGTGCCTCCACAAAACGCCGATGCCTGCCGGATGTCACCTGTCTTTCGTCAAATTGCATGGTTCCACAGTCGGCATCACACCAGAAAATGGCCGGAACACAGGGTCCGGCCATTGGCGTCTCAGTCTGTTTCGCGATCTACCAGATCTTTGGTCCGCCGTCTGCAAAACTGCTCACCAGGAAATCGATGAACGCACGCACCTTGGGTTGGGTGAACCGTCCCGGTGGATAGACCGCGTAGATGCCCAGCGATTCGTGCGGCAAGTCGGGGATCGCTTCCTCGACCAACCCCTGTTTCATCGCGTCGGCGTAGAGAAAGCTTGGCAGGTAGGCGATACCCAACCCGGACACGGCCGCATTCAACAGTGACTGCCCGTCGTTGACCGTCAGCCATCCTGCCGTGCGCACCTGACGCCGTTCGCCCGAGGGCGCGGTCAGTTTCCAGACATTGCCAGAGGACTGGTTCGAATAATGCAGCAGTTTGTGATTGTTCAGATCGTCGATCTTTTCAGGCCGACCATAGTTCTCGAAATAACTCGGACTGGCGATCATCCGCTTGCTGGTTTCGGTCAGCTTGCGGGCCCGCAGGGTGCTGTCTTCCAGCTCCCCGATGCGGATGGCCATGTCGAACCCTTCGCTGATCAGCTCCACGTACCGGTTGTTCAAAACCATGTTCACCGTGATATCCGGAAACTCGCTCAGGAACTCGCCAAGGATCGGCGACAGGTGATTGACGCCGAAATCTGTCGCAACCGAGATCCGCAACAACCCCGACGGCGCCGATTGCATCGAGGTCACCAACGCGTCGGCTTCTCCTGCATCGTTGAGGACCCGGCGGGCACGGTCATAGTAGGCTAGGCCGATCTCGGTGGGGGACACGCGTCGGGTCGTGCGGTTCAACAGGCGCGCCCCAAGACGCGCCTCCAATGACGACACGTGTTTAGAAACAGCCGATTTGGATATCCCCATCTTCTTGGCGGCGTCAGTGAAACCACCCTGGTCCACCACAGTGGCGAAGGCTTCCATTTCGGTCAGGCGATCCATACGGTGGTCCTCACGAACTCTTTGAATTACCGCTCCGGTATCCAGTCAAATTCCGGCAAGACTGCGGCATTCAGCCGACAATGTCTGGAATTCTTCGACCATCGTCGTACTTGTGGAAACATTAACGGGACCGGCAGCCATGTCTTTGGCCGGGCGCGACGCTCCCTTTTTCGACGCCTGATGTCAAACAGCCCCGCCATCGCGGCAGGGCTGTGTTGGGCCCAAAATCAAATGGACCAAGAATGGTTTCAAAGGCTCGCGGCCAATCGCACGCCCTGATTGATCGCGCGTTTTGCGTCCAGTTCCGCCGCCACGTCGGCACCGCCGATCACATGAACCGTGCGACCGGCCGCTTCCAACGCATCCGCCAACCCACGGTCCGGGACCTGCCCGGCGCAAAGCACAATCGTGTCCGCCTCGATCACCGTCGGGGCGGCATGCGCCTCGCCCGAGGATACCAGTATGCCTCCAGCCTCGATCGCTTCATAGTTCACGCCGCCTCGCATTTCGACGCCGAGCATCTTCAGCTCGGCCCGATGGATCCAGCCCGTGGTCTTGCCCAGCCGCTTGCCGACCTTTTCGGCCTTGCGTTGCAACAGCGTGATCTGGCGCGCAGCAAGTTCGGGCTGTGGCCCGTTGGCGGCCAGCCCTCCCGGTGTTCGGGACGGATCGCCAACGCCCCAGATCTCGCGCCATTCATCGAGGTTCTCGGTCGGGCTTTCGCCAGCGTGGGCCAGAAACTGCGCCACGTCGAAGCCGATCCCCCCGGCACCAACGATGGCGACCTTCTTGCCAACCTCGGCACCGTCCCGCAGCACGTCGATATAGCTCAGGACATTGCTGCCGTCCTGCCCACTGATCTCCGGATCGCGCGGCTGCACGCCGGTTGCGATGATGATCTCGTCGAACCCGGTCAACCCGTCAACCGTGGCAACCTCCTCGAGCCGCAGGGTAATGCCGGCCCGGTCGATCATCGTTTCGAACCAGGCAACAAGACCGTGGAACTCTTCCTTGCCGGGGACCTGCTTGGCCATGTTCATCTGGCCACCGACCGTGCCCGCCTTGTCGAACAGCGTCACGGCGTGGCCGCGCTCCGCTGCCGTCAATGCCGCCATCACCCCTGCGGGACCGGCGCCGACAACGGCAATGGTCTTTGTCTGTGCTGCCGTGGCGACGACGATCTCCTTTTCGTGGCAGGCGCGCGGATTGACCAGACAGGACGTCAGCTTGCCACTGAAGGTATGGTCCAGGCAGGCCTGGTTGCAGGCGATGCAGGGCGCGATCTCGGCCCCACGGCCCTCGGCGGCCTTTTTCACAAAGTCCGGATCCGCGAGGAACGGGCGCGCCATCGACACCATGTCGGAGCACCCTTCCGACAGGACCTCTTCGGCCACCTCGGGCGTGTTGATGCGGTTCGAGGTGATCACCGGGATCGACACCTCGCCCATCAGCTTCTTCGTCACCCAAGTGAAAGCGCGGCGCGGAACGCTGGTCGCGATGGTCGGGATTCGGGCCTCGTGCCAGCCGATACCGGTGTTGATGATCGTCGCGCCTGCCTGCTCAACTGCCTTGGCCAACATCACGACCTCGTCCCAGGTGGAACCGTTCGGAACCAGGTCGATCATCGACAGGCGATAGATGACGATGAACTCCGGCCCAACCGCCGCGCGCACGCGGCGCACAACCTCGACCGGAAGGCGCATGCGGTTTTCATAGCTGCCGCCCCAGCGATCAGTCCGTTTGTTGGTGTGCGTCACCAGGAACTGGTTGAGGAAATACCCCTCCGAACCCATCACCTCGACACCATCGTACCCGGCTTGCTTTGCCCGGGCGGCGGCGGTGGCGATGTCGGCGATCTGTTTCTCGATCCCGTCCTCGTCCAGTTCCCTTGGCGGAAAGGGCGAGATCGGGGACTTGACGGGCGAGGCGGAGACACATTCGGGGCCGTAGGCATAGCGGCCTGCGTGCAGGATCTGCATCGCGATCTTGCCGCCGTTTTCGTGGACCCTGTCGGTCACGATCCGATGGTTCGCAATATCCTCCGGCGTGAACAGCCCCGCCGCGCCGGGGAACACACCGCCTTCGCGGTTGGGCGCCATGCCGCCGGTCACGATCAGTGCAACATCCCCTGCCGCGCGTTCGCCATAGAACATCGCAACGCGGTCCCAGTCCTTCGTTTCCTCAAGCCCGGTGTGCATGGACCCCATCAGCACGCGGTTCTTGAGTGTGGTGAATCCAAGGTCAAGCGGAGCCAGAAGATGTGGGTATGCAGTCATGTAGTCCCTCCCTGTTCGGAGGGCAGAGTGCGTCGCCGGTCCGCCAATGTCACGTACAACGCGGCGTCAAAAAGTTGACGCGAACGTCAAGCGATCAGGCGCCGGGCGCCGTTTCCACACAGTGGCGGCGGAATGCCTTTTTCAGAAGATCCAGTTCAGCCCGCAGCATGTCGACCTCGGCCCGGATGTCATCTTCCATCGGTTGTCCGGTGACGATGGAGAAACGCGCGAGAACCGCTCCGGTGGGCTGACTGCTCACCACGAAGGTCTGCACCCCATCGCACAACAGTTCGACCGGGATCGGCACGTTCAGCGTCCAGAGGTTCGCCATTTCGGAGTCGGGCACCAACCGGACGCCATCCAACGCCACCGTCTGATGCAGAACCTGAATCTCGGGCGGCTCTGCCCTGTCATCGCCGGCCACCAGCACGCCCTGCCAGACCCCTTCGCGGATACGGGCGTTGGAAATGGTCAGATCTGACATGGTGATCTCCTAGATCTCGGCGCGCGGACGGCGGTACATCGTCAGGTCGCGGAGCAAGACCTGGTTCATCTCGGGGCCTTCGAAGATCAGGTCGACCCAGGCCGCCTCGATCCGCTTTTCGTTCAACTCCACATAAGCCAGGTCGAATTCGACCTGCGCCTCGGTGGTACCCAGCGGCAGTTCGCGCACCAGTCTTTCGGTGTTTGGGCCATGGCGGATGTTCAGGCGGGCAAAGATCTCCAACGGGCGCTCCATCTCGGCCCTGAGCGACAGACCGACCAGGTGGCGCCGGGTCAGGCCGGTGGTCGCCGCGTCCGGCAGGTCGATGGCCAGCGACAGGAACGACCCATCAAACCGGAAAACATCCATCCGTAAGCCACAGGCCGCAAGGTCGGTCGCGCCGGTGTTGTGCACTTGTCGAAGCGACAGTTCGCTGGACCGGCAGTCGTGAAAGACAGCGAGTTCCTGGTTCATCCGGGTGCCGGAGGCTACAGCCGCCATCCCACCCGGCACCACTGCCTCGCGCCACACCTGAGGCCGCCAGCACCAGTCCGCGCCAATCGGCTTTTCGATTGCCCCCCCGCCCGCAGCCGGCAGAGACAAGCGACCGTCGGCTGCGCGGCAGACGCGATCCAACTGGGTTCGCAGTTGTCGGGCCTGACCACGCACGACTTTCAGATCGGGCAGCTTCAGATCCTCCACGGTCCCGGCCGCAGCCGTCCATCGCCGCAGCACCCGTTGATCGGCGATCCGGTCGAAAAGCTGGGTAACGCCCTTGCCAATTGTCATTCGCTCAACCTGCTGAAAGCCTCGCAGTCACTTTTACGCGAAAACCTTTCGGTTCAGCAAACGTCGTCGCACAATCCTGCCCCAAAGTCAGCCTCGTTGGATCGGCAGCGACTATGGACGCAATTCTGGAGGGTTGGCCGCCACAAGACGCTCGACGAACTGCTCGACCGTCCGGAACCCTTCGTCCGCCGGGATCGGATGATCGGCAAGGTCGCGCAACGTCGCCGTCACCATGCGACCGTTGATCTCGAAGACCGCGCGCCAGCTGTGGCCAGCCATTGTCCCCCCGCCGACGGCTTCGCTGGCATGAAGGTACAGCACGCCGTCACGCGTGAAGACAGCGCCCAGTTCCATCGCCTCGGCATTGCCGCTTCGCGACAGCGCGGCGCGCCCGTTGTGCGACGCAAAGAAGTCGGCAAGGTCGCGATGGGTCGGCACGGCGTCGCCGGAACCATCGACGCTGGCCGTCAGCAACCCCGGGCGGGATGGCGTGCTGGCATGGAAGTCGCCGGTGATGGAGCGACACGAGGCCATCAGAACAAACGCAACCCGGCTGTCCGCCAGGCTCGCAAGGCGGTCGATGCAATATCCGCGTGGGGCTGCGATCATGACCGTTTTGTTCAAGACCTGAAGCTGTGTCTCGCCGATGGTGACCGATGAGGTTTCACCGGGAATGGCCGACGCCTGCCCCAAGGACGCGGACAGCAGGATCGTGGCCCCCAAAAGCGCCGCAACAAGGAAATCTGGATGGAACGTGATCAAAGACATGCCGCTCGTTCTATTCGCCCGCTTGAGCCATTGTTCCGGAGAATCGTTTCATCTGCGTTACACGCGGCGGTTGCCCGTGTCCCGGTCAAATGGATCGTCTTGCGAAATCCTGCTCAGCTCTGTTTTCGTCCTGCGTTTCCCTCGTGCACGGGGCTCGCAGATATCTCGTCTTTTGTTCGGAACAGCTTAGTCGAATCACCGCCCGTCGGCAACGAAATCCACTCGGGATAAGCGGCTTCCGGCCAACGGGCGTTCGGCAAACGCTTGCGCCGCCGCCATGGCGACCCAAGACGTTCGGCAAGACGGATCATCGCCGATTCGCATCGTCAGAATTCCCTTCCGAAGCGTCCGCGCCCGCACTGCGGCACGCCCGGAGGGTACCGGGCCGACACCCTGACCAATGGCACCTTCGCCCGGGCGGACAGGCATCATCACACGCGGAGATTGCGAAGCACGGTGGTTCGGCCTAGGTCTTGGCCCGAGAGGGGACGCGATGCGGTATGATCCAAACCGGTACTTCTGCGCCGCCGCGATCGGGACCGCCGAACTGTGGCGCACCGCCGCCGGAGTGGTTCTGACCTTCGTCGCGGGGATGGCGTTGTACCAGTTGTGCTTTGCGCTGGTGTCGAACCTGATTGGCCCCGATGCCACCCAGAGCCTGATCGACGCGACCACGTTCAGCAAGAACAGCGCCTTCGCGACCTTGTACATCCTGTTCACGTTCGGCTTTTTCACGGTTGGGCTGATGATGGTGCTCCATAGCCTCCATCACCGCACGCTTGCGACCCTGATCGGCCCGTGGGCGGCGGCGCTGTCCGACTTCATTCGGGTTGTGTTGGCCGTCACCGCGCTGTTCGTGCTGATCTCGGTTCTGCTGCCGCAAGATGTCGAGCACGTCGCCAACGCGGCCCTTGGTCGGCGGACGTGGATCCTGTTGCTGCCCCTGTCGCTGACCGCAATCCTTGTACAGGCCAGCACGGAGGAACTGGTGTTCCGGGGCTATCTGCAACAACAACTCGCCGCCCGGTTTCCGACCCTGCCAGTGTGGATGATCGTGCCCTCGCTGCTGTTCGGTCTGGCCCACGTCTCCCCCGAGTCCGCTGGCGCAAACGCGCCCTTTTTTGCACTGTGGGCCGTGGTATTTGCGCTGGCCGCCGCCGACCTGACTGCCCGGACCGGAACGATAGGGGCAGCCATCGGGCTTCACGCTGCGAACAACATCGCGGCGATCCTGCTGGTTTCCATCGAGGGTTCCGGCTCTGGTCTGGCCCTGTTTCACCTTCCGATGAGTATGGACGACCCGCGCATTGCCGCGATGATGTTGCCGGAACTTGCCAGCACGCTCTGTGCCTGGCTCACGGCCCGGTTGGTCCTGAAGGTCTGAACCGCAATTGCGTTGCGCCTGCCTGCGGGCTACCACTTGGCGAACACAGGCGAGGACACAATGCGCACCGGACAATTCGAAGCCTCGCTGGAAGAGGCCAAGCTCTATCCGCAGCTCTGGCGTCTTGGGCTTGGGCTGCTGCTGATCGCCTTCGTGTTCATTTCGGCCTCGGCAATGCTGATCGGCGCAGTGGTGGCGCTGGCCGGCCTGATTGACCCGATGTACACGGTCCATACCACCGCTGCGCTGACCCGCATTCAGGCGACCGCACAGGGCTATGGCGGGATCGACTCTCCGTTGGCGGTGTTTCTGCTGCTGATCACGTTTGTCGGGCTGTTCATCGGCCCCATGCTGGCCGCCGCGGCCTTTCATTTCCGCGATCCCGGCTCGCTGTTTGGCGGTTGGCAGGACTGGCGCGATGGGTTCCTGACGGCACTTGCCGTGCTGATCCCGATCTATGCCCTTGTCCTTGGCGTCACCTACCTTTTCGATCCCCCAGAGGCCAACCTCGCCCTGTCGCGGTGGCTGCGCTACCTGCCGCTGGCGTTGCCGCTGATCTTCGTGCAGACCGCCGCCGAAGAGTTGCTGTTTCGCGGCTACCTCCAGCAACAGCTTGCCGCCCGCTTTGCCGCGCGCTGGATCTGGATGGTCCTGCCGGCGGTGATCTTTGCGTCGCTGCATTGGTCCCCGGCCGCGGGGGCGAACCTGCCGATCGTGCTGGCCTCGGCCCTGATCTTCGGGCTGATTGCCGCCGACCTGACCGAACAGACAGGATCGCTCGGGGCGGCCATGGGCATCCACTTTGGCAACAACAGCTTCGGGATGCTGGTCCTGGCGACCGGTGAAACGATCACCGGGCTGGCCTTGCATGTTTCACCCGCGCCGATCGATCAGACCGGTCCGCAGAGCCTGGCCATGGCCGCATCGATCCTCATCCTGTTGCTGGTCTGGTGGATCACCCGGCGGCTGCTGACGCGCTGAGGTGAACCGACGAATTGCAATTGTCGCGCAGGCGGCATATCTCGGGGCGGAAACAGGCGCTGAAGGTCCCCGATGAACTGGATTTCCAACTACGTCCGCCCCAAGATCAACTCGTTGTTCTCGCGCCGCGAGGTGCCAGAGAACCTTTGGACCAAGTGCCCGGAATGCGGCACCATGCTGTTCCATCGCGAGTTGAAGGACAATCTGAACGTCTGCACCAACTGCAACCATCACATGGTGCTGACCCCGCGCGACCGGTTTGAAGACCTGTTCGACGGCGGTATCTTCACCGAGGTCGCGGTGCCCGAGCCAGTGGCCGACCCGCTGCATTTCCGTGACCAGAAACGCTATCCGGACCGGTTGAAATCTACCCAGAAAAAGACCGGTGAGCCCGAAGCCATGCTGGTTGCCGAGGGTGACATGGGGCGCACGCCCATTGTCGCCGCCGCGCAGGATTTCTCCTTCATGGGTGGCTCGATGGGGATGTATGTCGGCAACGCCATCATCGCGGCGGCGGAACGCGCAGTCGAAATAAAGCGCCCGCTGATCCTGTTTTCGGCCGCCGGCGGCGCTCGCATGCAGGAAGGCATCCTGAGCCTGATGCAGATGCCCCGCACCACGGTCGCGGTGGAAATGCTGCGCGAGGCGGGGCTGCCCTACATCGTCGTGTTGACGCATCCGACCACCGGCGGTGTCACGGCCAGCTACGCGATGCTGGGCGATATCCACATCGCAGAACCCAACGCTCTGATCTGCTTTGCCGGTCCGCGGGTGATCGAACAGACCATCCGGGAAACGCTGCCAGAGGGGTTCCAGCGGGCCGAATACCTGCTGGACCACGGCATGCTGGACCGAGTGACCCATCGCAAGGACATGCGCGAAGAACTGATTACCCTGACCCGCATGATGATGAACCTGCCGCCGGCGGTCAAAGGCGAACTGCCGGCACCGACCGACGAAGACGCCGTCGAACCGTCCTCCGCTCCTGAAGTCACCGCGTCGGAGCAAAAGAACACCGCAGGGAAAGCGGACAAATCATCGTGACCCACGCGGGCAGTGCGGCGCTGCTGGCTCAGATGCGGAAACTGCATCCGGCGGCGATCGACCTGTCGCTGGACCGGACGTGGCGCCTGCTGGAGGCGCTTGGGCGCCCGCAGGACCACCTGCCGCCAGTCATCCACATCGCTGGCACGAATGGCAAGGGATCGACCCAGGCCATGCTCCGGGCCGGCCTGTCGGCGGTTGGATTGAAGGTGCACGCCTACACATCGCCGCATCTGGTCCGGTTTCACGAACGCATCGTGCTGGCCGGCGAGGACATCAGCGAACCGGCGCTCTGCGACCTGCTGGGGCGGACGCTCGCGGCCAACAACGGTCGTCCCGCCACCTTTTTCGAGGCGACGACCTGCTCCGCCCTCGCCGCCTTTGCCGCGACGCCTGCCGACTGGCTGTTGCTGGAGGTTGGCATGGGCGGACGTATGGACACGACCAATGTCGTGGCACACCCTGCGCTGACGATGATCACCCCGGTGGCGCTGGATCATCAGGCGTTCCTGGGCGACCGGATCGAGGAAATCGCCTTCGAAAAGGCCGGCATCCTGAAACGTGGCGTTCCCTGCATCGTGGGTCGCCAGCAGGATGCGGCGCTGGAAGTGATCGAGCGTCAGGCCGCCCGCCTCGGCGTGCCGCTCCAGGTCCGCGGCGAGCATTGGCATGTCCGGCAGGAACATGAGCGGTTGGTGTTCGAGGACGAAACCGGCTTGCTGGACCTTCCCTTGCCCGCCCTGCCCGGCCCGCACCAGATCGACAACGCTGGCATGGTGCTGGCGGCGTTGCGGCACCTGGGGTTCGGCGAAACCGCTTGCGAGGCCGCCGTCACCCAGGCGACCTGGCCCGCCCGAATGCAGCGGCTTCGTCGTGGCCCGCTTGCCGACCTGGCTCCGGGAGCCGAACTCTGGCTGGACGGCGGGCACAACCGGCACGCAAGCGAGGCCGTCGCCGCAACCCTGCGCAGCTTGCCCGACCGTCCCACGTTCCTGATCGTCGGATTGCTGAACAACCGCGACCCTGCCGAGATCCTGACACCGCTGGCGTCGCTGGCCGCTGGTGTCACTGCGGTTGCAATTCCCGATGAACCTGATGGCGCCACACCAGAAGACCTTTCTGCCGCCGCACAGGGACTTGGGCTGCCAGCCGCCACGGCGGACAGTGTCGAGGCGGCATTGCGCGCCATTGTTCAAGAGACCCCATCGGCCCGAATCCTGATCTGCGGCTCGCTCTATCTGGCTGGCAGCGTGCTGCGCGAGAACGGCTGAACCGTACTGCGCCGCCGCAACGGCATGCTCCAAGGTCGCTTGCCTTGGCGGAAACTCAGAGCGCCCAGTCCGCGGCCTGCATCTCGCGCAGGCGGCTGGCGGTTCGTTCGAATTCGAAGCTGCCCTCGCCTTCGAGATAGAGCAGTTCCGGGACCGCCGCGGCCGAACAGATCAACCGGACCTTGGCCTCGTAGAGCGCATCGATCAGCGTCACGAAGCGCCGGGCCTGATTGAAGTTGGACCGCCCGAGACAGGGGATATCGGTCAGGATCAGAACCTTCACCGCGCTGGCTATGGCAAGGTAATCCGCCGGCCCCAACGGATGACCGCACAGATCGAAGAATCCGGCACGGGCAACGCCGTTGCGAAACGCCGGCAATTCCACCGGACGGGCGTTGACCGTCAGGATCAGGGGCGGCGCAGCGCCCCCGGAAAGATCTTCCCAGACGGACTGAACCGCGACCCGCGCCGCGTGGTCGTTCGGGGTGAAATAGACCGGCGAACCGGTCAGGCGATCCTGCCGATAGTCGGTTTCCGAGGCAAGCTCGTGCACCTGCATCCGTTGCTTGATCATCTCGATGAACGGCAGGAACAACTGCCGGTTCAGACCATCCTTGTACAGATCGTCCGGCACCCGGTTCGACGTGGTCACCACCACCACCCCGGCCGCAAACAACTGCTCGAACAACCGCCCGACCAGCATCGCGTCGGTGATGTCGGTGATCTGCATTTCGTCGAAACACAGCAAATCGACATGGGCGATCACTTCATCGGCCACCGGAATGATCGCGTCATGCACGCCCTTCTTGCGCGCGGCGTGCAGGGCGGCGTGAACCTCCTGCATGAAGGCGTGAAAGTGGACCCGCCGCTTGCGCTCCGAGCGAACGGCGTCAAAGAACATGTCCATCATCATGGACTTTCCGCGGCCCACCCCGCCCCACAGATAGAGCCCGCGAACGGGATCGGGTTCCGGCGTCTTGGAAAACAGCCCGCGCAGGCCCTTTCGGCTCGGGGCAACAGGTCGGTGCGCCAGGTCATGGCGCACTTGTTCCAGCAACGGCAGGGCCGCGATCTGGGCCGCATCGGGTGTCAACAGACCTTCGACCGCCCGCTGATTGTATATCTCGATCATGGTCGTCATTCCGCACCTTTAGGCAGGCGCGCCGCGAATGGAAAGACCCTGCCGGCCTTGCCCGGAACGGATGGTTGCAGGCAGACGCGAGCATGGGGCGAGATGAAAACAGAGCGCGCCGCCACATCCGACCGTGGCGGCACGCACTCCAAAGACGGCTTCTAGGCACGCCGATGGGGCGGTTCGTTTCTTCTGAATTGACCGTTTGCCTGACCTTGTTCATTTTGGCCGGATGAAATCGCGCGCGCCCCTTGTCACGCCGGTCCTTGTGGCTGGCTGCATCATCATCCTCGTCAACTTTGCGATCCGGGGGTCCTTTGGTGTGTACCAGATTCCGATCGCCACGGAATTTGGCTGGATGCGGGCCGATTTCTCGATGGCGATCGCGATCCAGAACCTTGCCTGGGGCTTTGGCCAACCGATCTTTGCCGCGCTTGCCGAGCGGTTCGGCGACCGGCGGGCGATTGTTCTGGGGGCGCTGACCTATGCAGCCGGTCTGCTGCTGTCATCCCTGGCGGTGACCCCCGACCAGCACCAGTTGCTGGAAATCCTGGTGGGGTTCGGCATTGCCGGCACGGGGTTCGGCGTGATCCTGGCGGTGGTCGGGCGCGCCGCGAGCGATGAACACCGCTCCATGGCGCTGGCAATCGCCACGGCGGCGGGCTCGCTTGGGCAGGTGTTTGGCGCCCCGCTGGCGCAATGGATGTTGGGGTCGATGCCCTGGCAATCGGTGTTCGTGATCTTTGCCTTCGCCATCCTTGCCACCCTGCTGGTGCTGCCGATGATGCGCAGCCCCAAGGTCGCCACGCGCGCGGAACTGGCCGAAAGCATGGGCGAGATCCTGATGAAGGCATTTCGGGACCCGTCCTACACGCTCGTCTTTCTCGGTTTTTTCAGTTGCGGGTATCAGCTGGGGTTCATCACCGCGCATTTCCCCGCCTTCGTGGCCGAAATGTGTGGCCCGATCCAGGCCGGCGGATTGCTGGACGGGCTGGGAATTTCGACCACCAGCGCGCTCGGTGCCGCCGCGATCAGCCTGATCGGGCTGGCCAATATCTGCGGCACCTTGCTGGCTGGCTGGCTGGGCAACCGATACTCCAAGAAATACCTGCTTGCCGGGATCTACGCCGCGCGCACGCTCGTCTCGGCGGCCTTCATCCTGACGCCGATCACGCCGGAAACCGTACTGCTGTTCTCGGTGTCGATGGGTGCGCTCTGGCTGGCCACCGTGCCCCTGACCAGCGGGCTGGTCGCGTATATCTATGGCGTGCGGTACATGGGCACCCTGTATGGGATCATCTTTTTCTCGCACCAGGTGGGGTCATTCCTGGGCGTATGGCTGGGGGGCCGGATGTACGACCTGACGGGGGACTACACCGCTGTCTGGTGGATTGGGGTCGCGGTCGGCGCCTTTTCTGCACTGGTTCATCTGCCCGTCCGCGAACGCCCGCTGGTGCCCCGCCCGGCCTGAGGGGTCGTTCAAGCGGGCCGGCGGCACGGGGTCACTCCGCGGCCAGCCATGCCTCGAGGATATAGCGGCTGGTCATCAGGTCCAGGTGCGCGCCCCCACCGTTCTTGAACAGCGTGATGTCCTCGGGCTCGCGTGAAAATGCGGACAGGTTGTAGAAATCCGCCACGATGTCGCCGCGCGAGATCGCGCCAGAGGCAATCGGCGCAATCAACTCGCCGATGTGTTCGACCGTGGTGTCGATGCTGTCCATGAACACGCGCGCCCGCATGATGGCGGTGTCGTCGGCCTCGCGCATGTCGGGGCGAAAGGCTCCGATCAGGTCGATGTGCTGGCCGGGTTTCAGCCAGTCGCCCCGGATCAGCGGCTCGGTGGTCATGGTCGCGGATGTGACGATATCGGCGCTGCGCACGGCGGCCTCCAGATCGTCGGCCAGCGTGGCACCGGTCTGATCGCACAGGGCGCGTCCGCGCGCGCGATTTCGGTTCCAGACCTGGAAGGACGCGTTAGGAAAGGCGACGCCATAGGCCTCGATGAGGGACGTCGCCACCGTGCCCGCGCCAACGACCAGGATCGTGCGGCTGTCGGGTCGGGCCAGACGCCGCGCGGCCAGAAGGCTGTCGCCGACCGTTTTCCACTTGGTGACAAGATGGAAATCCAGCAGCGCTTCGAGTTGCCCCGTCGTATCGGAAAAAAGCGACACACCACCGTTCACCGACGCCAATCCCTGTTGCGTGTTGCCCGGAAAGATCGTTGCCGTCTTGACCAGGCTGCCCATGCCATCGATCCATGCGGCGCGGTTCAGCAGCGTGTCGTTGCCCCGGTACAGGAACGAGTCCGACACCTCGGCCCGGGGGGCATCGTGGGCGCGGGCCAGAAAATCGGTAAAGGCGATCCAGTCCAGGTGCCGCTCTGCCTCGAAGGGGACAATGGGCAGGGTCATGCGGCCTCACTGGCGGTCAGCAGCCCTTCGGCGACCAGTCGGTCGGCCCAACCCTGCGGCCCCTCGAACAGATGGGTATTCCAGCCGCGCTGCCGGGCGACGGCGATGTTGTCGGCGCGATCGTCGGCGAACAGGATCGCACCCGGCGCGTGGCCGCAGCCGGCTTCGACGATTTCGTAGATTTCGACGTCGGGTTTTATGACGCCCAGATGCCCCGAAATGAAGCGTTCGTCGAATTCGTCGAGGAAGCCGTAGTGCGTCGCGGCAAAGTCGAAGCTGTCGATGCCGAAGTTGGTCAGCGCATGCACCGGCACGCCCTTGCTGCGCAGCGCCCGCAGCAGGCGTACCGAATGGTCGATGGCTGGGGTTGCAAGTTCGATCCAGTTGTCATGCCACATCCGGATTTCATCGCGCCATTCGGGGTATTGCTCGGCAGTGGCATAGATCGTCTCTCGGAACTTGCCGCCGCGATCGACCGCGTCATTCATGCCGTGCAGGTCGACCTCGGCAAACATCGCCTCGCGCCGCTCCGGGCCGATCACGGCGTCATAGTACCGCTCTGGTTGCCATTCGATCAGCACGTTTCCGATGTCGAAAATCACCAGCTCCACGGCCATGTCTCTCACTCCTTCAACGGGTTGCGCCTACCCTGCCGCTTTGCGCGCATGTGTCAACGTCCGGTCGAGCACCTGCGAGAAGCGCGACCGGTCGGCCTTGGAGAACGCCTTGCCAGAGCCGGGCCGCAGTGGATCGGCGCTGCGCAGGTCGGTCATCAGGTTGCGATTGGCCAGAACGTTTCCAATGTTGCGATCGGTCAGAACCTCTCCGTCGGGCTTCAGGACCGTCGCCCCGGCGGTGACGCAATCGGCGGCCAGCGGGATGTCTGCCGTGACCACAACATCGCCCGGACCGGCATGTTCCGCGATCCAGCGGTCGGCCACGTCCAGCCCCTCCTCCACATAGACAACCCGCACCAGCGGATTGGCCGGGGGCCGCAACCCGCCGTTGCAGACCATCACCATGGGCACCTTGTGGCGCGTGGAGACCTGTTCGGCCTCGGTCTTGACCGGGCAGGCATCGGCGTCGATGTAAACCGTGGTCATGTCAGCCCCAGGGCGTCGGCATGGAACGCGACGTGATCGCCGATGAAGGTCGAGACAAAGAAGTACGAATGATCATACCCCCGCTGAAAGCGGAAGCTGCCCTGCTGTCGGCGTTCTGCCATGGCGTGGGCCAGCGCTTCGGGCTTCAGCAAGGTCAGGAACTGATCCTCGTCTCCCTGATCCACCAACATCGGCCCGTCAAAGCCGCGGGCGCGCATCAACAAGGTTGCATCGTGATCGGCCCATTGCGCCTCGTCGGGCCCGAGATAGGCGGCAAGCTGCTTTCGGCCCCAGTCCGACTGGGTCGGATGGGCGATCGGGGCCAGCCCCGAGACCGATGCGAACCGGCCCGGCAACCCCATCGCCAGGGTCAGCGCGCCGTGGCCACCCATCGAATGGCCGGTGATGGCCTGCCGGGTCATGTCGAGCGGAAAGTGGGTTTCCAGCAGCTTTGGCAATTCTGCGGCAACGTAATCCCACATGGAGAAATGGGGCGCCCAGGGGGCCTGCGTGGCGTTCACATAGAACCCGGCACCCTGGCCCAGATCATAGGCCTCGTCGTCGCTGACACCATCGCCGCGCGGCGAGGTATCGGGAAAGACGACGGCCATTCCATGCCGGGCTGCATGCGCCTGTGCCCCGGCCTTGGCCATGGCGTTTTCATGGGTGCAGGTCAGGCCCGACAAGTACCACAGCAGCGGCACTGGCGCGGCCTTCACCTGCGGCGGCAGAAACAGGCCAAAGGTCATATCGCAACCGCAGACCTGAGAGGCATGGGCATAGACGCCCTGTACGCCCCCGAAACAGCGGTTCTCGGATCGTGTTTCCATCGCGGCGCCCTCCAAAGCAGTTTCGCCAGCCCTAGCGCGCGGCCACAGATCGGGCAACCCCGTCAGCCGACCCACGCGATGATTGCCGAAACCGTGACGACGGAGGCCGCCGTGGAGATCAGGATGGCGGTGGAAACCCGGTGCGGCGCTACCCGGTAGTGCTGTGCAAGGATATAGACATTGCCTGCCACGGGAAGCGACGCGGCCGCGATCATCACCCCGGCGGCATAGGGATCCACCGGAAAGACGAACAGCGCCATGAACGCCACCGCCGCCGGGTGCACGATGAGCTTGCAGAACGACAGGTAGACGGCGACCGACAGCCGCTCGGCGGTGCGCGAGGCCAGCGAGGCGCCGATGGCAAACAGCGCGCCGGGCGTCGCCGCGCCGCCCAGGATCGCCAGAAATTCGTTCATCGGATCGGGAATTGGCAACTGCAACGCCGACCACAGGAACCCGGCGCCAATTGACATGATCATCGGGTTGCGGATCAGCCCACGCCCCACCGACAGCAACACCCCCGGTGCCACCCGACCATCGCGGCTGCCGGTGATGACGATCACGATCATGCTGCCAAAGACCAGCAAATCGACCGCAAGGATCATCATCACCGGCCCGATCGCCTTTTCGCCCAATAGCAGTGTCAGCATCGGCACGCCAAGGAAGCCGACATTGCCGATCACGGCACATTGCGCCTCGACCGCGGCCTCTTCCATCGGCAGGCGTCGCACAAGGGCAATCACCGTTGCCACGACATAGACAATGGATGTGGCGGCCAGATAGGCCCAGATGAACGGCCAGCTGAACACGTCGCCCATCGTCAGGTTCGCGGCGAACCGGAACAGCATCGCCGACAGGGCGAAATAGAAGACGAACTTTGTCAGGTAGGCCGTCGCCTCGTCGGTAAAGAACCGGGTGCGGCCAGCCCAGTACCCTACGGCGATCAGGCCGAAGAACGGCAAGGTTTTCAAAAAGATCGGAAGCATATCTGGCCGTAGCATGGCAACGCCACCGCGTCACCAAAAGCTTTGACACTGGCATCTCTGTCTGCCGGGCCTTGCCAAAAATGAACCGATTGGTTTAGAACTTGTCCGCAGTGGAGGAACTTGCATGAACGCACCTGCCAGCCAGATAAAACGGGGTCGGAAGTACGACCAGGTGGTCGAAGGCGCGCGCCAGATCTTTCTGCAAGAGGGCTTCGAAGGCGCAAGCGTCGACCTGATTGCCCGGGCTGCCGGGGTCTCCAAGGCGACCCTCTACAGCTATTTCCCCGACAAGCGCCTGCTGTTCATGGAAGTCGCAACCGTCGAATGTTGCCGCACGGCCTATGACCAGACTGACGTGATCGCACCGGACCTGCCGCCGACAGAGGTGCTGACAACGGCGGGGCATCGGATGCTGACGTTTTTCCTGTCGGACTTCGGTCGCGCGGTCTTTCGGATCGTCATTGCAGAGACCGGCCGCTTTCCAGACCTCGGTCAGGAATTCTGGAACAACGGCCCTGCGCGGTCGCAGGCGGTTCTGGTGGAGTATTTCCGCCATGCCATCGCCCGAAAGGAGCTGCAAATCGACGACCTGAGCCTTGCCGCCGACCAGTTCGTCGAATTGTGCAAGGCCGACCTGTTTCCCCGCCTGCTGATGGGGCTTCAGACGGACTTCACAGAGGCGGACAAGGCCCGGGTTGTCGACGGCGCCGTCGAGATGTTCATGGCGCGCTACGGCACCTGATCAGTCCAGCCGTCGGACAAGCAACTGGTTGCCGGGGCCGCGCTTGGTCTCGAAGATCTTGATCGATTCCACCAGGTCCGACAGCTTTTTCTTGCCGTAAGTCCGGGTGTCGAAATCGGGGTTGGCCGAAACGACGAACTGTCCCAGTTGACCCAACGTGTACCAGTCGTCGTCCTGGTTGATGCTGTCCATCGCTTTCAGCAACAGGTCCCGGGCGTGGTTCATCGTTCCGGTCGCGACGGTTGATACTGGCTCGGGCGCCTGTTCCGGCTTGCCACCCGTCGCGGTATCAGTGGCGCTGGCAGAGCTTCTGGTGTTGGCGCTGGTGTCGATGTTCTCCAGAAAGATGAACCGCTTGCAGGCCTTGCGGAACGCTTCGGGCGTCTTGCGCTGACCGATGCCGTAGACATCCAGCCCCTGTTCGCGAATGCGGCTGGCAAGGCGCGTAAAATCGCTGTCCGAGGAAATCAGCACAAAGCCATCAAACCGGCCGGTGTGCAGAAGGTCCATCGCATCGATCACCAGCGCGATATCAGAGGCATTTTTGCCCACGGTGTTCGCGGGCTGGTGAAATGGAACAAGGCCGAATTCGGCCTGAATCTTGGACCAGCCCTTCATCTGGCTGGACGAAAAGTCGCCGTAGACACGGCGAACCGAGGCTTCGCCATAGGCCGCAATCTCGTCGAAGATCGCCTTGACGTATTGTGGCGAGGTGTTGTCGGCATCGATCAGGATGGCAAGCAGGGGGCGGTCGTCTGGCATTTGAATTCTTCTTTCGAGCAGGTCGCCGGGCCAGATCGGCCCAGGCGGTCATCAATACATGGTGGTTCTTCGGTCGATTTGCAGACCATTCGGCGGGTCAACTGGCGGGATGCTGCGGATCATGATTGCATTCTGGCCAAAATGGACCCCCACCAAACCAGTTCAGTCTGCGCTGAACCGCCTGGGAGGGCGTGTTGACACCTAGGGTGCCTTGCCAGACCACTTGCTCGATCACAAGGGTATCCTTGCTGTTGGCAGAGTTGAAAGGCCCCGCGTTCCGTCCGAAAACCTGACACTGCCCCCGTTCGGGGATTGCGCCCTCTTCCGCCCACAGAGAAGGAGGAAGAGGGATGGCAGATCAGTAGACCACGACCGACCGGATGGATTTTCCGGCGTGCATCAGGTCAAAGCCGGTGTTGATGTCATCGAGGGTCAGGGTGTGGGTGATCATCGGATCGATCTCGATCTTGCCCTGCATGTACCAATCGACGATCTTGGGCACATCGGTGCGTCCACGTGCACCGCCAAAGGCCGTGCCGCGCCAGGATCGGCCGGTGACCAGTTGGAACGGCCGGGTGGAGATCTCGGCCCCTGCCGGCGCCACTCCGATGATGATCGATTCGCCCCAACCCTTGTGAGCTGATTCGAGCGCGGTCCGCATGACATTCACATTGCCGGTGGCATCGAAGGTGTAGTCCGCGCCGCCCTTTGTCAGGTCGACGAGGTAGGACACGAGATCGCCCTCGACCTCGGCCGGGTTGACGAAATCGGTCATGCCGAAACGCTCGGCCATCGGGATCTTGGCCGGGTTCAGATCCACGCCGACAATCTGGTCGGCACCGGCCAGCCGCAGCCCCTGGATCACGTTCAGCCCGATACCGCCCAACCCGAAGACGATCGAGCGCGAGCCGATCTCGACCTTGGCCGTATTGATCACCGCACCGATGCCCGTGGTGACCCCGCAACCGATGTAGCAGATCTTGTCAAAGGGGGCGTCGGGATGAACCTTGGCCAAGGCAATTTCGGGCAGCACCGTGTGATTCGAAAACGTCGAACAGCCCATGTAATGCAGGATCGGCGTGCCATCGAGCATCGAAAACCGCGAGGTGCCGTCGGGCATCAGGCCCTGTCCCTGCGTCGAGCGAATCGACTGGCAGAGGTTGGTCTTGGGATTGAGGCAATACTCGCACTCCCGGCACTCCGGCGTGTAAAGCGGAATCACGTGATCGCCCGGCTTCAGCGACGTTACGCCGGGACCGCATTCCAGCACCACGCCGGCACCCTCGTGCCCCAGGATCGCCGGAAACAGCCCTTCGGGATCGGCACCAGACAGGGTGAATTCGTCCGTATGACAGATGCCGGTGGCCTTGATTTCCACCAGAACCTCTCCAGCCCGCGGCCCGTCGAGGTTCACTTCCATCACCTCGAGCGGCTTGCCTGCTTCGAGTGCTACTGCAGCGCGCGTTTTCATTGCCCTGTCCTCCGGTTAAAGTGCCGCAAAACCGTGGGCGAAGAGTCCGCGCAATGCAACACGCGAGGGATGTATGACTTCAAGATTTCTGACAACCGCAGCGGCGCTGCTCGTAATGTTGGCGGCCTGTGACGACATCAATGATCCGCCGATCACCGAAGAGATCTTCGTGAACGACCCGGCGCAGGCGACGCCCACGGCGCCCACCGTCGTCGTCCCGACCGAACCGACCTATGGCCCCGACGGCCAGATCGTCGACCCGGCGCTGGCGCTGGTAGAGGAAGACCCCTACACCACGATCGAGGAAGGCGGCGCCGATGGCCTGACAGAGCGTCTGCCCGATACCTGCAAGCTGGAAAACTACCAGATGTACCGCGGCCAGACGGTTGCCGCCATCGAAGCCGCGGGCCTGACGGTGCCCTACCGGATCGTCGGCATTCGGGACATCGTCACGCAGGAATACAATCCGATGCGGGTCAATTTCTATGTCGGCAACAAGGGCACCATCGAACAGGTCGCCTGCGGCTGACTTAAATGATGCCGGGGCGAGTCACTCCGCGCCCTTGGCGCTCGCTGGCTGCCGGGCATACCCCGCTGCGCGGACCTCATCCAGGGTCCGCGCCGTGGCAAGGGCCTGCGAATCGACCCGCAGATCAAGGACCGCAAGCGTGCCGCAGTCCATCGCATCCCGCATCGCACCGGGAAAATCGCTGTTCTGCGTCACGGTTGCGCCAAACCCACCGTAGGCCCGCGCCAACATCACCAGATCGGGCAGGAACAGGTCGGTGCCGCTGATCCGACCGGGATAGGTGCCTTCCTGGTGCATCCGGATCGTGCCGTAGCGGCCGTTGTTCACCACCAACACAAGGATCGCCGCGCCATATTGGGCCGCCGTCGACAGCTCGTTGATGGTCATCTGCAGGCAGCCGTCGCCCGCAAGGCAGACGACCGTGCGGTCCGGGTATTCCAGCTTTGCCGCGATGGCAGCCGGCAGGCCGTACCCCATGGACCCCGACGTCGGCGCCAGTTGTGTCCCGTAGCGTTTGAACCGAAAATACCGGTGCAGCCAGGCCGCATAGTTCCCCGCGCCATTGGTTACGATGGCATCCTCGGGCAGATGCTCCGACAGCCAGCCAACCACCTTTTCCTGCTGCAATGATCCGGGGCTGGGCACCGGTTCCTGCCAGACCTCGTAGTCCGCCCGGGCCTCTGCCGTCCAGATCCGGCTATTGGCGATCGGCGCGGCGTGGGCCGCCAGGTCGGCCAGCACATCCGCCACCGGTGCCGCCAGCGCCATCAAGGGCGCATGAACGCGGCCCAGTTCATTCGGATCGGGATGCACATGAATCAAGGCCCCACGCGTGTCCGGCGCCGTCGGATCGAACAAGCTGTACCCGGCCGTTGCGCTCTCGCCGAGGCGGGTGCCAAGCGCCAGAACAACATCTGCCTGCGCCAGCCGCTGGCCCAGCAGTGGGTTCATTCCGACGCCAAGATCCCCGACATAGGCGTCGTGGCGGTTGTCCATATGGTCCTGGCGCCGGAACGTCACTGCCACAGGGATGTCCAGCGTCTCGGCCAACACCTGCAAGTCGTCGGCAGACTGCGCCGACCAGCCAGACCCGCCAGCGACGATCAACGGTCGTCGCGCGCGTGCCAGCCGTTTCAAGGCCGCCCTTGCAAAGTCAGAGTGATCGGGGCGTGTCATGGCAGGTGGGATGGGCGCAATATCCGCAACCGAAGCCACATCCGACAGCATGTCCTCCGGCAGGCTCAGCACCACCGGGCCCGGGCGTCCCGACAGCGCGATGTTCCATGCGCGTGCAATGTATTCAGGCAACCGGTCAGTCTCGCGCACCTCGGCGGACCATTTCACCAGCGGCTCGAAGAATGCGGTGAAATCAACCTCCTGGAATGCCTCTCGATCCCGATGCGCCCGGGCGATCTGCCCGACAAAGGCGATCATCGGGGTCGAATCCTGTTTCGCAACGTGCAACCCGGCCGCAGCATTGGTCGCCCCGGGCCCTCGGGTAACAAACACGATCCCGGGCGTTCCGGTCAGCTTTCCCTGGGCCTCCGCCATCATCGCGGCGCCCCCCTCGTGGCGGCAGACGATGTTCTCGATGTCACTTTCGTACAACCCGTCAAGTGCTGCGAGAAAGCTCTCCCCGGGGACAGAGAAGACCCGACGTACCCCCCTCAGCGTCAACTGGTCGACCAGTATCTGCCCCCCGTGCCGACCTTCGGCCATCCTCGCCTCCTTGCACTATCTTTTCGGGGCGAAAGATGCGCGCCCTGCCTTCCCGAGACAAGTATCATTGCAGGGTGCTGCCCTCGCCGCTTTGCGCGGCAGGCCGTAGGCCTGCGTGGCCCAACCGTCGCCAAGCGCGTAGGCGCGAGGCGGCCGGCGGGAGCCTCTGGCCGCGACCACCGACTGGGCTCTTTCCCGACATGATTGCCATGTGTGTTCAGCCAGACCGCATTCGGAAATGATGCACGGACGCTATCGGACCATTGCACCCCGCCCTCTCGGCCCATTTCCCAAAGCATCCGCCCATCGCGCGAGGTCGCGGCCCCCGTAAACCGGGCGGGCGCCCTGTCCACCCTTTGTCCGGGCCAGTATCCTGCGCTGGTTCAATTCTTCCAATCCCTGCATCGCCCCAGCGTCAGGGCACTAACGCGGCATGGTTCCAGATTCGAAGCGATATTGGTACCTTGATCCCGAGGCGGCGGCCCAGGGGGAATTGATCGGATCAACGAAGCCGGTCGAGGACATCTGTGGAGGCATAACCGTCCGGCACCAGCCCCTTCGCCCGTTGAAAGGCCCGGATCGCGGCAATCGAGTTCGGTCCAATCCTGCCGTCGACACCCTTCGTGTCAAATCCAGCGGCCGTCAGTCGTTCCTGCATCTCCGACAGCTCGGCCAACCGCAATGCGCGGAGGTCACGCGGCCAGTCTGCCTGAACCTGCGGCCCTCCCCGGATCCTGTCGGCCAGATGCCCGACCCCGATCACATAGGCATCCGCCGCATTGTAGCGGGCCAACACCCTGAAGTTTTTGAATACCATGAAGGCCGCCCCACGCATGCCACCTGGCAGGATCACCGAGGCCGTCCCGTGGTCCGGCACCGGTTCGCCATAGACGTTGCGCACCCCGAGCGCGGCCCAGTCTGCCGGCGTTCTCTTGACCCCATGCCCCGTCAACTCCATGTCGAACCCGTCAGGCAACCGGACTTCCACGCCCCAGGGCTGACCCTTCACCCAGCCCGCATCCGCCAGGTAGGCGGCCGTCGAGGCCAGTGCGTCCGTCGGATCATCCGACCAGATGTCGCGTCGGCCATCGGCATCGAAATCGACCGCGTGGGCCTGATAGGAGGTCGGGATGAATTGCGTGTGGCCCATCGCCCCCGCCCAGCTTCCGGTCATGCCCCTTGCCGAAACATCGCCGTTATCGAGGATTCTCAGCGCCGCGATCAGCTGTGTCTCGAAGAATGCACCGCGTCGACCATCGAACGACAAAGTAGCCAGCGCCTCGACAGTGTTCTCGGTGCCTCGAAAGGTGCCATAGGCACTTTCCATTCCCCAGATTGCCGCGACAATCTCTGCCGGAACGTCGTATCGCTCTTCGATCCGGCCCAGCAACTCTGCATTGGCGCGCAGTGCTTCGCGGCCGGTCAGAACCCGTTCGTTCGACGCGGCCCGGTCGAGGTACTCCCAGATCGTGCGGGTGAACTCCGACTGGTTCCGGTCGCGCGCGATCACGTCGGTGTTGTAGAGCACTCCGGAAAAGGCCGCGTTCAGCACAGGGGCCGAAATGCCCTCGGCCTGTGCCCGTGTCCGGAAACCGTCGATCCATTGATCGAAGCCCACGTTCGATACCCGTATCTCAGACACCTGTGCTCCTTTCGCCGCAGGCCGTGCTTCGGGGCGCAGCGAGGTTTCTACCGCAATTGTATTGGCCTGTACGCCCCACGGCACAATCACCGCCAAGACCGCTGCGCGGAACATGTCCTGCTTCATGATCGTCCTGCTCGACACTGTTTCTAATTGTTGACGATAGCGCGGGGTTCCTGACCATCCAAGCGCCCTGCTCCCGGATGGTCAGGAACCCGCCGACCCGGTCAGCCGAACGTCGTCAACCCTGGAACCGGATCGTTTCATAGACGGCGATCGTCCGATTGAGCCGATCGAATCGTTCCGGATCACCCAACTGGTACACCGATGGATCGAGCCGTGGCGATACATTCACTCGCGGCAGCTCCAGATCTGCACCAATCATGATGGACAGCCGATCTACCATCAGGTCTGGAACCTTCTAGCAATAGTGACTGATATCCGGCAGGTTGCCCTGATCATCAACGCGGACGTCTTCCGGCAGGCCCTTGGTCACGGCAACCTGCGAAGGAGGCAACAACGCTGCTGTGAGGGCCTATGGCGTGGTCTTCTGACCGCGCAACAGACCAAATCTGCGAATGGACGAGGCGAGCATGTCTCTTCCGAGCACTGATGTTTCTGGCCACGTTCAAGTCGACGAACGGCCGTTCCGGACATAGCGCGTCCTTTGGCGCTCACTTGCGACGGCGCGACACCTTCCGGGCGGTCTTGCCAGCGTGCGCTTTTGCCTGACCGGGTTTGCGTCGCACCGGTTTGCCCCGTCCACGCGTCTGCGTGTTGGGTTTCACCTGATCGCCCTCGATTTCCAGCAGTTCCAGCATCAGCCCGCCGGTGACCGGCACCGCTTCGGTCAGGCGCACGGTCACGCGTTGGCCCAGCGAAATCACGCGCCCAGTGTCCGACCCCATCAGGGTCTGTGCCTCGCGGTCATAATGGAAGAATTCGGACCCGAGGGACCGGATCGGAATCAACCCGTCGGCGGCGGTTTCATCCAGTTTCACGAACACCCCGAACCGGGCGATGCCACTGATCCGGCCGGTGAACTCGTTGCCGACCCGCTCCGACAGATAGGCGGCAAGGTAACGGTCGGTCGTGTCCCGTTCAGCCGCCATCGAGCGGCGCTCGGTCTCGGAGATATGTTCGGCAGTGCGGTCCAGCCGCTCGATGTCACCAACCGACAGCCCGTCCTTGCCCCAGCCGTGCGCAGAAATCAGGCCGCGATGCACGATCAGGTCGGAATAGCGGCGGATGGGCGAGGTGAAATGGGCGTAGGTCTTGAGCGCCAGGCCAAAATGGCCAAAGTTCTCGGGGCTGTAATAGGCCTGTGTCATCGACCGCAGCGTGCTGAGGTTGATCATCTCGGCCACGTCGGTGCCGGCGGCGTCGTTCAACAGCTTGTTCAGGTGACGGGTTTGCAGGACCTGCCCCTTGGCCAACGTCAGGCCACTCGCCTGAGCCGTCTCGCGCAAGGAGTCGAGCTTTTCCGGGGGCGGTTCCTCGTGCACCCGGTACAGCAGCGGCTGGCGTTTGGCGGCAAGGGTTTCGCCGGCACACACGTTGGCCAGCACCATGAAGTCTTCGATCAGCCGATGGGCGACCAGTCTTTCACGAAAGTTGACCGAGGTGACATCGCCCGCTTCGGACAGCTCGATGCGCCGCTCCGGCAGATCCAGATCCAGCGGTTGGCGCAGGTCGCGGGCCCGCGCCACCGCCAGATAGGCGGCATGCAACGGTTTCAGAACCTCGTCCAGGATCGGCGCACAGGCATCATTCGGCGCGCCGTCCAGGGCGTCCTGAACCTCTTGGTAATTCAGCGATGCAAGGGAGCGCATCAGGCCCCGGTGGAACGAATGCCCGATCTTCTGACCGTGCTCGTCAAACCGCATCCGGACCGCGATGCAGGCCCGCGGAACGCCTTCGTGCAGCGAGCACAAATCGCCGGACAGCCGGTCCGGCAGCATCGGCACCACCCGGTCGGGGAAATAGGTGGAGTTGCCCCGGGTCCTGGCCTCGAAATCCAGCGCCGTCCCGGGTGTGACGTAGTGCGCGACATCGGCGATGGCCACCCAGACGACGTGGCCGTCGACATTCTTCGGGTCATCGTCGGCATGGGCATAGACGGCATCATCGTGGTCGCGGGCATCGGCCGGATCGATGGTGATCAGCGGCAGGTCGCGCATGTCCTCGCGGCCCGACAGGCCGGCGGGCTTCATTTCATCGGCCTCTACAATCACCTTGTCGGGAAAATCGTCTGGGATCCCGTGCTGGTGGATGGCAATCAGCGAGACCGCCTTGGGGGCCGAAGGATCGCCCAGCCGCGCGATGATCCTTGCCGTGGGCAGGCCGAGCTTGCCACGGGCGCTGGCCTGTTCCGCCTCGACCAGTTCGCCGTCTTGTGCGCCATGGGTGGCACCGATGGGAACCTGCCATTCCCGGTCGGCCCCCTTGTCGATCGGGGTGATACGACCGCCCTCGGTCCGCTTGCGATAGACGCCAAGGATCTTGTGCGGATTGTGACCGATCCTGCGGATCAGGCGCGCTTCGTACTGGTGATCGTCCGCCCGAACCTCGGTCAACCGACCAAGGATGCGATCGCCGTCGCCCAACGCTGCATCGGTTCCACGCGCAACGTAAAGAACACGCGGCTCCGGTCCTTCGCCCTGCCATTCCAGCGGTCGGGCATAGAGATCGCCGTTGGCGTCGGGTGCCAGCATCTGAAGAACGGAAACGGGAGGGAGCTTGTCCGGGTCGCGGTAGTGCTTGCCCGCCTTTTGCAGGTTGCCCTCGGCCTCGAGCTCCTTGAGGAGCCGCTTCAGGTCGATCCGCGCTGCGCCCTTGACCCCGAAGGCCCTGGCGATATCGCGTTTGGATGTCTGGGTGGGGTTCTCGGCGATCCAGTCGAGGACCTGCGCCTTGGTGGGAAGATCTGCCATATTCGCGAGGTAGCACGGCCACAGAAGGCTGTCACCATCGGAAAGAACCCGGACCCGGCGGGCCGGGCCCTAACGGCAACGGCGCGTTGGATCAGGCGAAATACTCTTGCAGGATGCGGGAATAGACCGCTTTGAGTTGATGGATCTGCTCAATCTCGACCCTCTCGTCGACCTGATGCATTGTTCGCCCGACCAGGCCGAATTCGACGACCGGGCAGTGATCCTTGACGAAGCGCGCGTCCGATGTGCCCCCGGAGGTGGACATCTGTGGTTGCACACCGGTTTCGGCCTGCACTGCGCGCGCCACCAGATCCGAAAGCGCGCCGGGCGGTGTCAGGAAACTTTCGCCGGACACGCGGGTTTCCGTTTCGATCTCGACCCCGGTGTCAGCCGCGATGGCATCGGCCTGCTGTCGCAGCCAGCCGGCCAGACTGGCGCCCGTGTGCAGATCGTTGAAACGGATGTTCACGGTGGCGGTGCAGGTCGCCGGGATCACGTTGGTCGCCGGGTTGCCCGTATCGATGGTGGTCACGGCCAGGGTGGAGGCATCAAAATGTGCGGTTCCATCGTCCAGAATCTGTTCTGTCAGGTGGGTGACCAGCCGGGCGATCGCCGCCACCGGGTTGCGCGCCCTGTGCGGATAGGCAACGTGCCCCTGCTGACCACGCGCGGTGAACCAGCCCGAGATCGACCCACGCCGGCCGATCTTCATCATCTCACCCATCGTATCGGGGCAGGTCGGCTCTCCGACCAGACAGACCGACATCGCCTCCTGTGCGCCCTGCATCCAGTCGAGCAGGGCAACGGTGCCGTCCGTTGCAGGGCCTTCCTCGTCGCCGGTGATGGTCAGGACGATGGCCCCGTCGGGCGGGGTATCCCGGACGAAATCGATCGCCGCCGCCGCAAAGGCTGCCACACCGGATTTCATGTCGGTCGCGCCGCGTCCCCACAGGAACCCATCCTCCTGGTCGCCGCCAAACGGGGCGACCGTCCAGGCGGCAGCATCGCCGACCGGCACCACGTCGGTGTGGCCATTGAAGCCAAAGGTCCGCGCATGGCCGCGCGCGCCCCACCGGGCAAACAGATTGACCGTTCCGTTGCGGTCGACCCGGGTGCAGGCGAACCCTGCGTCGCTCAGCAGATGTTCCAGAAGGACAAGCGCACCGCCGTCTTCCGGGGTCACGGAAGGGCAGCGGATCAGCTCGGCGGTCAAGGCAACGGGGTCGGTCATGTCAGGTCCTTCGGCGGCATCGAAATGACCTATCCGGTTTGCTACTCCGCCGCAATTGCAGGTGCCTGCGCCACGTCCTGCATCGGCGGCCATGGGCGCCGATTTTCGGCATCGATCCAGGCGACGACCCAGTCCGGCAGCGGCGGGCTTTCGGGGGCCCCTTCCATCGCGGCCATCACGCGGTCGCTGGTGACCAGCCCCCTGGCGTCGGTGATCGCCATGCGCAACAGGCCGTGCGAGGCGCAGTCACCCTTCCGCCACATGGATTGCTCGGCGTAGAAAAACTTGTCGTCCCACCCGATCATCCGGGTGCGCAACTCGTACCGGTCGAACATGCGAACGCGTTTGCGATAGCGCACCGACGAGCCCGCCACGGTGCCGCCCCAGCGGTTCTGTTTCATCACCGGCACAATCCCAAGCCGTTGAAACAACACGATCCGGCCAAGGTCGTACAGCGTCAGGGTCCGCCCGTTGTTGAGCTCCATCCAGACGTCGATGTCCCAGGGCCAACAGATATGGGTTGCAACATGGGTTCCCGTCATCGGCAGCGGCGGCGCCTTTCGATGGCGGAGGACTTCCTTGATCAGGCGAACGACTGGGTACATGGGCGGCTTCCTTTTGGCCCCTCGTCAACCCGATGTTTACGTTCACGTCAATAAGAACATCGCGGCACAACGGTTGCGCCGCGCGCCAGCGCCGCCTAAATGCAACCGGAACCGACGATCGAGGAGACCACAATGCTGGCGATCTACGACATTCTGCGGCTGATCCTGGACGTCGCCTTCTTCATCATGATTGCGCATATCATCATGAGCTGGCTGCTGAACTTCAACGTGCTGAACTACGGCCAACCGACGGTTCGGGGCATCTGGGACGGGCTGAACCGGCTGCTGGAGCCGGTCTATCGGCCGATCCGAGGGTTTCTGCCCGATACGCGCCCGCTGGATCTGGCGCCGCTGGTGACCTTTGTCCTGATCATCGCGCTGCGCGACATCATCCTGCCGACCCTGTTCGGCCTGCGCTGATCCCGCCGACGGGCTTGTTCGCCGATTCCAGTTATGGGATGTTGCGCGCAATAACGAGCAGTTGAAACAGACCCGACAGGATCGGCCATGGCCGCGCCCGCGCCGCAAGAGCTACTTTCCTCCGTATTCGGTTTCGCGTCCTTTCGGCCCGGACAGGCCGAGATCGTGGAGGCCGTGACAGCCGGCGAAAACACGCTCGCCATCATGCCGACAGGCGGCGGTAAGTCGCTCTGCTTCCAGTTGCCGGCACTGTGCCGGGACGGTGTCACGGTGGTCATTTCGCCGCTGATTGCCCTGATGCGCGACCAGGTGCGCGCCTTGCGGGCCGCCGGGGTCACAGCAGGAGCCCTGACATCCGGCAACACGCAGGACGAAACCGACGCGGTCTTTGCCGCACTCGCAGAGGGACAGTTGAAATTGCTCTACATGGCGCCGGAACGGTTGGCGTCCGGCGCCGCCGTCGGCATGCTGCGCCGGGTCGGCGTCTCGATGATCGCCGTGGACGAGGCGCATTGCGTCAGCCAGTGGGGGCACGACTTTCGCCCCGACTACTTGCGCATCGGCGAGTTGCGCCAGGCGCTCGGGGTACCGCTTGCCGCCTTCACCGCGACGGCGGACGAAGAAACCCGCGAGGAAATCGTCACCCGCCTGTTCGATGGCGTGGCACCCCGCACCTTCCTGCACGGCTTTGACCGACCAAACCTGCACCTGGCCTTCGAGGCCAAGAATTCTCCGCGCACCCAGATCCTGTACTTCGCGGCGGCGCGCAAAGGCCGGTCGGGGATCGTGTACTGCGGCACGCGCGCCAAGACCGAATCCCTGGCGCAGGCGCTGCGCGAGGGCGGCCATCTGGCCTGTCATTACCATGGAGGCATGGATGCCGACGACCGGCGCACCGTCGAACACCGCTTCCAGACCGAGGATGGGTTGATCGTCGTTGCCACCGTGGCCTTCGGAATGGGCGTGGACAAGCCCGACATTCGCTGGGTCGCCCATGCCGACCTGCCCAAATCCATCGAGTCCTACTATCAGGAAATCGGACGGGCCGGTCGCGATGGTGCGCCGGCTGAAACACTGACGTTGTATGGTCCCGACGACATTCGCCTGCGCCGAACGCAAATCGACGAGGGCCTGGCCCCGCCCGAGCGCAAGTCCGCCGACCACGCGCGCCTGAACGCCCTTCTCGGGCTGGCCGAGTCGCTCGGCTGCCGACGACAGATCCTGCTGGGGTATTTCGGTGAACAGGCAGACCCCTGCGGTCACTGTGACCTCTGCGAACGCCCACCCGAAACCTTTGACGGCACGACGGCCGTGCGCAAGGCGCTGTCGGCGATTCTGCGCACTGGCGAATACTTCGGTTCCGGGCACCTCATCGACATTCTTCTTGGCCAAAACACCCAGAAGATCCTTGATCGCGGGCACGACAGCCTGCCGACATTCGGCGTCGGCACCGAATATGACCGCCGCCAATGGCAGGCCGTCTTTCGCCAGATGATGGGGCACGACCTGATCCGCCCGGACCCGGAACGCCACGGCGCGCTGCGGATGACCGAAGCGGCGCGGCCGATCCTGCGTGACGAAGCGACGATCACCCTGCGCAAGGACAGCGTCGTGCGCGCCAAGGGGCGCCCCGCCGCGAAGGAGCTGGTGGGCGAGGAAGATGCCCCGCTGCTCTCGGCGCTCAAGGCCAAGCGGCGCGCCCTTTCCGAGGCGGCGGGACTACCAGCCTACATGGTGTTCAACGACCGGACCCTGATCGAGATGGCACAGACGCGCCCGGACAGCCTCGACGGAATCGCCCGGATCAACGGCGTGGGCGCGACCAAGCTGGAACGCTACGGCGCGGACTTCCTTGCGGTCATCACCGGCGCCGGCGAAGCGATGCACCCGGCTCGCCGCCAGTTGGCCGGACGAGATGGCGGCGTGTTGTTCGACCAACTGCAACAGGTTCAGGTGGACCTCGCCCGCGGCCCCTCCGGGATCGACAAGTACCTCAGTTGCACCCATTCGACCCTGCGCCACATCGCAGAACGCAAACCCGGCTCCATCGACGATATTGCCCGTGTACCGGGCATGACGGAGCAGAAGGCCGAACGCTTCGGATCGGCATTCCTGGCCGTGCTCGCACAGGCATCCTGACGGGCTGGCGGCCACCGACGAAATCACTATGGTGCCGCGGCAAATAGCCAAACAGGAGACCTCGCCGATGTTGGTCGTCATCTCGCCCGCCAAGCGGCTCGACTGGTCCGCCGTCGATGGAATCACCACCACCCGCCCCGAGTTCCAGCAGGATGCGACCTATCTGGCCGGCGTCGCCGGAAAGCTCTCCAAACCAAGGTTGCAGGCGCTGATGAGCATCAGCCCAGATCTGGCAAAGCTGAACAAGGATCGCTTTGCGGCATTTCGGGACACCCCCGATGCAATCGACGAACGCCCCGCCGCCAGGGCCTTTGCCGGCGACACCTATGCTGGGCTGGAGGCGGGATCGCTCGACTTGGACGAACTGGCCTGGGCGCAGGACCACCTGCGGATCCTGTCAGGCCTCTACGGCCTTCTGCGCCCGCTGGATGCGATCCAGCCATATCGCCTGGAAATGGGAAGCCGGTTGAAGACCCGCGTGGGACCCTCGCTCTACGCCTACTGGTCGGACAGGCTGGCCAGAACGCTGGAGCGGGACGCGCAGGCACTTGGCACGGATGTGTTGATAAATTGCGCAAGCCAGGAATACTTCGGCGCGGTCCCTGCAGACGGGCACGGCCTGCGCGTCGTGACGCCCGTCTTTCTGGAAGACCGTCCCGGCGGCCCCAAGATCGTGAGTTTCTTTGCCAAGAAGGCTCGCGGCGCCATGGCTCGCTATATCATACAGCATCGCCTGACAGACCCGGTAACGATAACCGCGTTCGACACCGGCGGATACAGCTATCAGAAGGAGCTGTCGTCGCCGGAACGCCCGGTATTCCTGCGGGGGTCCGACCCTCGGACATCGATCTAACCCTCCCCCGGTGCCCAGGAAAATGACCGGTTTCGACAAGCCGGATCGGGCATGCACTGCATGTGGTCGGTATCCTGACCCGACGTTCAACGGGGCGTTTCGGACGCCGACCAAGGATCACTGGGCGGCCACGACCTCCTTGACCACAGGAGAAACGCATTCCGCCGGACAGGCCGCGACGATCAACTCGGTGATCAGACCTTTTTTCATCGGCTTTGTCAGGTATTGGTCCAGGCCCGCGGCTAGGATCTCTTCCTTGTCTCCGGACATCGCATGCGCCGTCATCGCGACGATCGGAACGTGGCCCGACGCGCCTTCCAGTCTGCGGATCTCGCTGGTCGCCTGCTTGCCGTCCATCTCCGGCATCGAGATGTCCATGAACACCAGATCCGGCCGAAACGAGCAGAACAGGTCCACGGCCTCGAGTCCGTTGGCGGCAAAGACAAGGTCGATGTCGAGATCCTTGACGATCTTTCGAAACACGAACTGGTTGGTGCGGTTGTCCTCTGCGGCGAGAACCCGCATCTGCCGGGGCCTGGCCGGATGATCGCGGCGCGACGCAAAGGCCGCCTGCCCCTCGCCTTGTGCAGCACGGCGGTGTTCCGCCAGGCTGGCCAGTGTCCGAAACAGGTCGCTGCGAAGGATCGGGCGGGACAGCACCGCATCGACCGAGGCCCGGACCGAGGGTGACGGTGCATGGTGTGGGTCCGCGCACAGCAAAACCGTCGCCGACATCAGCCCGGCCTGCCGCAGGGCCGCTGCAAGATCCGTGCCTTCGGCGTCGGCAAGCCGCTCGTCGATCAGGACGATCTGTGGCGTAAAACCGGAATTGACCCGCGATAGCGCCTCGCTGCCGTTTCGAACGCAGCAGACCTCCATCCCCAATTGTCGCAACTGCTTGGACAGGATTTCCTGGTCGAGATCGCCGCCGCCCACCATCATTGCCTTCACCAACCCAGCCTCGAGTCCGCGTGGCGGAGGGCGCTGTTCGTCGGCACAGGGCAACGTGACACGGAACCCGAAGCACGAGCCGCGCCCCCTTTCGGACTCGACCCAGATCTGACCGCCCATCACCTCGATGATCTCCCGGCTGATGGCGAGCCCCAGCCCCGTTCCCTCGAAGTTGCGGTTCTGGTCCTGCTCCACCTGGGCGAAGGAATCGAAGATATGCTCCTGCATGTTGGCGTCGATGCCGATTCCCGTATCCTCTATCGTGACGTGGATCTTGCAGGAATTGTCGTCGGTTTCCATTCCGACAACACGCACGAGAACGTGCCCCGTCAACGTGAACTTGACCGCATTGCCGATGAGGTTGGTCAGCACCTGCCGCGTGCGACCCGGATCGCCGATCAATCGGGTGGGCAGGAACAGATCGTAGTCGACATGCAGATCCAGCGCCTTGTCCCGCGCCATGGGCGCAACCAGCGTCAGAACCTCGTGCAACATGCGTTCCAGATCAAAGGGTTCCGGCCGCAGGACAAACTTTTCCGCCTCCAGCTTTGAGAAATCGAGAACGTCGTTGATGATACCCAGCAAGGCCTCGCCCGAACTGCGAATCGTGCGGATATAGAGCTGCTGCTCTTCATCCAGATCCCCTTCGAGCAAAAGATCGGTCATCGCCACGACGCCATTCATCGGAGTTCGCAACTCGTGGCTCATATTCGCCAGAAAGGCGGATTTGGCCCGGTTCGCGGCTTCCGCCCGCGAACGGGCATCGCGCAGTTCTTCTTCGCGCGTTTTCATGTCGGTGATGTCGAACGCCAGGCAGACCATGTCGCCATCGCGAGACCGCCGGTCGAGAAACCGCATGTATTGCCCGTTCCACAACAGCAATGTGACCTCGGGGATCGATGCCTGATCCCACCGATCCAGCATATCGCTGATCCAGTTGCTCGGGGCCTGTTCACCCAGATCGAAGATGCCTTGTTCGGCCGCAAACCGTATCAGCTCGATGTAGGGGATTCCGGGCTGAATGACGTCAGAATAGTCGAACAGCGCCAACCACGCCGAATTGGCCGCGATCAACCGATCCTGCTGGTCGAACACCGCAAACCCGTTGGAGACCGTTTCAACCGAATCCCAAAGTCGGCGCTCGACGATCCCGACCTGTTTCTCGGCCCGTTCCAGTTCCGCCATTGTCTGGAGATTGCGGTCCTTCAGCGTTTCCGCCTCGCTGCGCGCCAGTTGTACCACCTCGCGCTGCTCGACGATCTGATCCGTCAGCTTCAGTGCATGCACGGACAATTTGCGGTTGGCCTCAAACAGCTCACGACTTTTTAGTTCGAGCAGGCGTTCGGCCGCGAGCCGGGCCCTCCGCTCGGATGCGAGTTTGTCGGTCAGGCTCATCTCGCGGTGTCTCCAGGCTCGTTCCCTCGGGTCGGGGATTTCTGAAAACATCCTGACCTGAGCCGGTGAACATCGACTTAATCCAACCCGCCCTCCCGGGGGAATCCTTGCAAAGCAACGACCCCGTATGGCACCTTTGGAGATATTGATTGTCGAAGGAGTTTCATCCGATGCGCCGCGTTCTGAAACACCTTGCCCTGCTTGCCGCCATTGGATTGGCGGCCCCCGGCCTTGCGCAACAGACCGACAGCCCGATCCCGGAACAGCGACTGATCGTCGAGCGCGACATGGACTACTACGGTGCCGATCTGCGATCCGTCTTCGACACCACCTACGAGGCTTGTAGAACCGCCTGCCTGACCGACCCGAATTGCGGGGCGTTCACCTTCAACACCCGCTCAAACGCCTGTTTTCCCAAGCGCGAAGTGACCCGGCGCGAACCCTACGAGGGCGCACTGTCCGCCGTGGTCATCAGGACTCCGCCCCAGCAACTCGCCATCGGGCATCAGCGCGCCTCGGAGCTGGGCTTCCTGTCCCAGGCTGATCTGAACGCGGCCCGCGACGAATCCCTTGCCCTGCCGCGGCGCCACCTTGCCGGCGGCTGGCAGATGCAGGACCTGCTGCAGGGGGCAAACGATTCCCGCGCGCGGGGGGACCACGCCGTCGCCCTGCGGTGGATCGGCGCGGCCATTGTCCTGTCCGACCGCAGCGACCTGTGGCGCGATTATGCCGACAGCGCCAGCAACGCCACCGGCGAGACCGCCGATGCAACCCGCAACCTGCGCGCCCGGGCCTTGCCCGCCGCGATCAACGCCTACCTGCGCGCCGACACGGTCGAGCTTCAAGGCGCGTCCCTGCTGATGATGGCCCGAGCGCTGGAAACCGCCAACCGGGGCCGCGACACCGTGCCCGTCCTGCGCCTGGCCGACAGCATCGCGCCCGGCCCACAGGTCACCGCCGCACTGACCAGCGCCATCGGGAAATACGGCTTCCGGATTGTCGATCACCGCGTCGACAGCGACCCCGCAACGCCCCGCATCTGTGTGACTTTCAGCGAGGATCTGGCCAAGGGCGTCGACTTCGAGCCGTATGTGCAGCTTCCCGGCACCGGCTTCTCGGTCGAAACACAAGACCGGGACCTGTGCGTCGAGGGCCTCGCCCACGGCGCGCGCTACCAGATGACCTTCCGCGCCGGGCTTCCGGCGGAGTCGGGCGAAGGCATGGTCAAGGACGTGCCATTGTCGGTCTATGTCCGCGATCGCTCGCCTTCGGTGCGGTTCCCCGGTCGCGCCTATGTGCTGCCACGCACGCCCGAAGTCACCTTGCCGATCGTCACCACCAACCTGTCCGAGGTGGACCTTGCCTTGCGCCGGGTCGGTGACCGCAACCTGATGCAGACGATCCAGCAGAACCTGTTCGGCCAGCAACTGTCCGAGTGGGAGGACCGCGAGTTGAAAAACTCGCTGGGCGAGGAGGTCTGGACCGGCACCGGTGCCCTCGAAACCACCCTCAATCAAGACGTCACGACCTTGCTGCCCATGGCCGAGGCGATTGGCGATCTGCCGCCGGGTCTGTATGCCTTGCAGGCGTCGATCCGGGGCGCGGACCCCTATGAATTGCCGCCGGCGACCCAATGGTTCGTGATTTCCGACATCGGCCTGGCCAGCATGAGCGGCACCGACGGGCTGCATGTTTTTGCCCGCAGCCTGGCCTCGGCCGACCCGGTCGAAGGGATCGAACTGTCGCTGATCTCGCGGTCGAACCGGGTGCTGGGAACAACGCAGACCGATGCAAATGGCTATGCCGCCTTTGACCCTGGTCTCGCGCTCGGGCGTGGCGGCGCCGCGCCGGGGCTGGTGCTGGCCCGGAATGGCGACATCGACATGGGCTTCCTGTCGCTGACCGGCCCGGAATTCGACCTGTCGGATCGCGGCGTCGAGGGCCGCCCCGCCGCCGGACCAATTGACGCCTTCATCGCGACCGATCGCGGGGCCTATCGGGCCGGCGAGACCATTCACGCCACCGTGCTGGCGCGAGACGCGACGGCACAGGCCATCGGGGGCCTTCCCCTGACGGCAATCCTGACCCGGCCAGACGGGGTTGAATACACCCGCCTTGTCAGTGACGGCGGCGTGGCCGGTGGGCATGTCTTTGCGCTGCCAGTGGGTGGCACGGTGCCACGTGGCACCTGGAAACTGGCGATCCACGCCGACCCCGACGCCCCCGCCCTGGCCACCAGCACCGTTCTGGTCGAGGACTTCCTGCCGGAACGCATCGATGTCGACCTGGCGTTGCCCGAAACCGAGATCCGGCTGGACGATACACCTCCGCTGTGGATCGCGGCGAAATACCTGTTTGGCGCGCCGGGTGGTGACCTGCCCGTCGAGGGAGAGATTCAGATCAGCGCCGCCGACGGGCTCGCCAGTTTCCCGGGCTACAGCTTCGGGCTGCATGACGACCCGTTCGAACCGCGCCTGAATGTGCTGGAGCCTGCACGCACGGATGAGAACGGCACGGCCATCCTCGCCGTGGAGTTCCCGGACGCGGGCGAAACATCGCATCCGCTGGAAGCCCGCCTGACGGTGCGGGTGTCCGAAGGTTCGGGCCGCCCGGTCGAACGCCGTCTGACCCGCGCGCTGACCCCGTCCACCCCGATGATCGGCATCCGCCCGCTGTTTGACGGTGTGCTGGGCGAAGGCAGCGAGGCCGCGTTTGAAGTGATCGGACTGGGGCCGGACCAATCCCCGCAACAGATGCGGGTGAAATGGGCGCTCAATCGGATCGAGACGCGATACCAATGGTATTCCGCCTACGGAAGTTGGGAGTGGGAACCAGTCACCCGCCGCCAGCGGATCACCAGCGGCGAGATCCGTCTGGACGGCACACCGGCGCAGGTTGCGGCTCCGGTGACCTGGGGCCGCTACGAGCTGGTCGTCGAGCGGATCGACGGCAGCTATGCGGCCTCATCGGTGGATTTCGATGCTGGCTGGTATGCATCGGCCGATGCCAGCGCTTCGCCCGACCTTCTGGAGGTCTCTCTGGACAAGGATGCTTACCTGCCCGGCGAAACGGCCCGGTTGCGGGTGGTGCCGCGTGACCCCGGAAGGGCGCTGATCACCGTGGTCTCGAACCACCTGATCGACATGAAAATGCTCGACCTGCCCAAGGGTGAAACCGTGATCGACCTGCCGGTCACCGAGGCCTGGGGTGCGGGCGCATATGTCACCGCCACGCTGATCCGCCCAATGGACACCGCGGCAGGGCACAACCCGGCGCGCGCGCTCGGCCTGACCCATGCCGCCGTGGATCCCGGCCCCGCCCGCCTGTCGGCCACATTCGACGTTCCGGCCTCTTCGGCCCCCCGTACACCGCTTGACGTCGCGTTGAAGGTCGAGGGCATCGCCCCCGGAGACACCGCCTTTGCAACAATTGCCGCCGTGGACCAGGGCATCCTGAACCTGACCGGCTTTGCAGCGCCCGACGCCCCCGGACACTACTTTGGACAGCGCAAGCTGGGCATGGGGCTGCGCGATATCTATGGCCGGTTGATCGACGGCCAGACCGGTGCCCGTGGGCAGATCCGGTCCGGTGGCGATGCAGGGGCCGAAATGCGGATGCAAACCCCGCCGCCGACCGAAGAACTTGTCGCCTATTTCAGTGGTCCGATCGAGGTCGGCGCAGACGGCATTGCCCGGGCCAGGTTCGATATGCCCAGCTTCAACGGTCAGGTAAAACTGATGGCCGTCGTCTGGTCCGACACTGCGGTGGGCGCGGCGCAGGCCGACGTTCTGGTCCGCGATCCGGTGGTGGTCACCGCATCGCTGCCGCGTTTCCTCGCTCCGGGCGATTCCAGTCGCCTGCGGCTGGAACTGGTCCATGCCAACGGCCCTTCCGGCGAGATGGCCCTGGAGGCCAGCGCAACCGGCCTGACGCTGGACACCGGCGCCCTGCCATCGACGGTGACCCTGACTGAACAGGGCACGTCCGTGCTGACTGTTCCGGTGGTGGCCAGTGCAACCGGGCTCGCCCGGATCGACCTGACACTGGTCACACCGGATGGCAGGCGGCTGGACAAGTCGCTCTCGCTGCCGGTGCAGGTCAACGACCCGGAAATCGCCAGCACATCGCGGTTCACCCTTGCTGCCGGCGACAGCTTCACCCTGTCTGGCGATGTCTTTGCCAGCCTGCGCCCGGGCACAGGGTCGGCAACGCTGGCGCTTGGCCCTTTGGGGCAACTGGATGCACCCGGCCTTCTGTCCGCACTGGACCGTTACCCCTATGGCTGCACCGAACAGGTCACCAGCCAGGCGCTGCCCCTGCTCTATTTCGACCAGGTGGCCAGCGTCATGGGGCTGGCGGATCAGGCCTCAACATCCGACCGGATCACCCACGCGATCGACATCATCCTGTCCCGGCAGTCCAGTTCGGGCGGGTTCGGCCTGTGGGGGCCGTACGACGGCGATCTCTGGCTCGATTCCTACGTCACCGATTTCCTCAGCCGGGCCAAGGCACAGGGGCATTCCGTGCCCGAACGCGCCTTTGCCCAGTCGATGGACAACCTGCGCAACCGGCTGAACTATGCCGCCGACTTCACCGAGGGCGGCGAGGATCTGGCCTATGCGCTGCTGGTGCTGGCCCGCGAAGGCGCCGCCCCGATTGGCGATCTGCGCTACTATGCCGACGTGAAGGGGGGCGATTTCGGTACACCGCTGGCAATGGCCCAGATCGGCTCGGCGCTGGCGATGTATGGCGACCAACCGCGCGCCGATGCCATGTTCCGCCGGGCCGCCGGCGCATTGTTCCAACGGCTCGGGGACGAGGATGAACCGCTCTGGCGGGCTGACTATGGCACCAACCTGCGCGATTCCGCCGCCGTGCTGACGCTGGCCGTGGAGGCCGGAAGCGAGGTCTTTGACCGTCAGGTGCTGATCGACCGGATCGCCGGCAGCACCCGGGCGCGCTCCACCCAGGAGTCCGTCTGGTCATTGCTGGCCGCCAACGCGCTGATCGACAACCCGACCGGACAGGGCTTCCTGATCGACGGTGCCCCGGCTGACGGGCCGCTTGTTCGGGTGCTGGAAGATCGGGCCGACGCCGCGCCCATGGTCATCACGAATGCCACCGGGCAGGAAACCCAGCTGACGCTGACGACCTTTGGCATTCCATCCCAACCAGAGGACAGCCGCAGCTATGGCTACGCGCTGGAACGAGCCTACTTCACCATGGAGGGCGACGTGGCCAACCCGGCCCGCGTGGCACAGGGCACCCGGCTGGTGACCGTGCTGACGGTCACCCCGTTCGCCTATTCCGAGGCCCGCCTGATGGTGGATGATCCGCTGCCTGCGGGCTTCGAGATCGACAACCCGAGCCTGGTGCGCGCCGGTGACATCGCGCAACTTGGCTGGTTGAAGACGGCAGAGACCCGCACCGCCGAATTCCGGCAGGAACGGTTCCTCGCCGCGGTCGACTGGCGCTCAAAGGAGCCGTTCCGGCTGGCCTATATCGTGCGGGCCGTTTCGCCCGGGCAGTATCACCACCCCGCCGCAAGCGTCGAAGACATGTACCGGCCGCAATTTCGCGCTCGCACCGAAGAAGGCCGGGTGACGGTGGTCAAGTGAGACGCGTCGCGCTCCTGCTGCTGGCAACGCTCCTGTTCGTTGCTGCGGCGGCGCGGGATGCTGTTGACGACTGGGTCGATGCAACGGACCTGCCCGTTCTTGTAATCGACACCTCGGTGGAGGTGCTGGACCGGGACGGGCGACTGTTGCGGGCCTTTACCGTGGCCGACGGTCGGTGGCGTTTGCCTGCCCGCCCGGATCAGGTGGATACAATCTATCCGGCGATGCTGATCGGCTTCGAGGACAAACGTTTCTATCGCCACCACGGCGTCGACTGGGTCGCCATGACCCGCGCGGTGACGCAGGCCCTGCGCAACGGGCGGGTCATCTCGGGCGGCTCCACGCTGACAATGCAGGTTGCACGCCTGCTGGAGGATGGAACCACCGGGCAGATGAAGGGCAAGCTGCGCCAGTTGCGGCTGGCCTTGGCGTTGGAACGGAAATTGTCCAAGGCCCAGATCCTCGCGCTCTATTTCGACCGCGCGCCGTTTGGCGGCAACCTCGAAGGGGTCCGGGCCGCGACCCTGGCCTATTTCGGCAAGGAACCGCGCCGGCTGACCCCGGCCGAGGCCGCGCTGCTGGTGGCCCTGCCGCAATCGCCAGAAACCCGCCGTCCCGACCGGGACAACGCCAATGCCACCACGGCGCGCAACCGGGTGCTGTCGCGGATGGTCACGGCCGGGGTACTGGCGCAGGATACCGCCCGCGCCGCCCGAACCACCCCGGTGCCGGAGGTGCGACGCAGCTTTCCGGCATTTGCCCCGCATCTGGCCGAACGGCTCGTCCGCGAACATCCCTTGCGCAGCGTCCACCTGACCACCATCGACCGCGACCTGCAGGCCGAGCTGGAGACACTGGCCGCCGATGCAGCAAGTGGCGTGGGCGACCATTTGTCGGCGGCAATCATCGTAGCCGATCACACAACCGGCGAGGTTCTGGCCAGTGTCGGCTCGGCGGGGTACCTGGCGGACGACCGCGAGGGTTGGGTCGACATGACCCGCGCCCTGCGCTCCCCCGGTTCGACCCTGAAGCCGTTGGTCTACGGGCTGGCCTTCGACGCCGGGCTGGCCCATCCGGAAACCTTGATTGATGACCGCCCGACGGCGTTTGGCCGCTATGCGCCCGCCAATTTCGATGGCACCTTTCGGGGCACGTTGCAGGTGCGCCGCGCCTTGCAGTTGTCACTGAACATTCCCGTCGTCGCGCTGACCGAGGCAATCGGCCCGGCAAAGCTGATCGCACATCTGCGAAGGGCGGGCGTGTCGCCGGTCATCCCCAATGACACGCCGGGACTGGCGGTCGCCCTGGGCGGTGTTGGCATGACGCTGGAGGATCTGATCCGGCTGTATGGCGCCCTGGCGCGCGGCGGCCAGCCGATGCCGCTGACCTATGGCGACACGCCGCCGCTGCCGGGCAACCGGGTGCTGTCGACCGAGTCTGCGTGGCATGTCGGGCATATCCTGGCGGGCATCGCGCCGCCGCCCCATGCCGCGCGGGTCAAGCTCGCCTACAAGACCGGCACCAGCTATGGGCATCGGGATGCCTGGGCGATCGGTTATGACGGGCGCCACGTGGCCGGCGTCTGGATCGGGCGCCCTGACGGCACACCGGTGCCCGGTGCCTTTGGCGGAGGGATCGCCGCGCCGGTACTGTTCCAGGCATTCGGGCGGTTGAAGCCCCGCACCGACCCGTTGCCGCCGCCGCCCTCCGCCGCGTTGCTCGCCTCGTCCGCGGAACTGCCCTTGCCGCTTCGGCAGTTCCGATCCCGAAACGCCATCTTCGAGGCCACCCCGGATGCACCAAAGCTGGCGTTTCCACCAGACGGCGCCACCGTGGAGGCAGCCGATGGCCTGACGTTGAAGGTGCGGGACGGGACGCCGCCGTTCACCTGGCTGGCCAACGGTGCCCCCGTGATCCTTCGGACCCGCAGCCGCGAAAGCTACCTGGAGCATCCGGGGCGAGGGTTCCTGGACCTTTCGGTCATCGATGCCGACGGCCGGGCCGCGCGGGTGTCCGTCAGGCTGGAGTGACGCCGACCGTCGCCGCAGGGCTCGCCGCAACGGTCTCCCGACGTGGATCAGATCCGTTCGATGGCCAGCGCAATCCCCTGACCGCCACCGATACACATGGTGATCAGCGCCTTCGTTCCACCGGTCCGCTCCAGCTCGTACAGCGCCTTGACGGTCAGGATCGCACCGGTCGCCCCCACCGGGTGGCCCAACGCGATGGCCCCACCGTTCGGATTGACCCGCGCCGGATCGAGACCCAGCGCCTTGTTCACCGCCAGCGCCTGTGCCGCAAAGGCCTCGTTGGATTCGATCACGTCGAAATCCGACACCGACAGGCCGGTGCGCTGGCAGAGCGCCTCTACCGCCGGCACAGGGCCGATGCCCATGACCTCGGGGCGAACGCCAGCATGGGCATAGCCGAGGATACGCGCACGCGGGGTCAACCCGGCAGCATTGGCCGCACCCGCCCGCGCCAGAACCAGCGCCGCCGCGCCGTCGTTGATGCCGCTGGCATTGCCCGCAGTCACGGTGCCGTCCTTTTGAAAGGCCGGGCGCAGGCCGGACAGCTTGTCCAACGTCGTTGCCTTGGGGTGCTCGTCCCGGGCAAAGGCAACGGTTTCACGGCGGACCTTCACCTCGACCGGCACGATCTGGCTGTCGAACCGACCGTCGTCGATGGCCCGCGCCGCCCGCTGCTGGCTGTCCAGAGCAAAGGCATCCTGTTCATCGCGGCTGACAGCGTGTTCGCTGGCGACGTTCTCAGCCGTGATGCCCATGTGTCCGGTGCCGAACGGACAGTTCAGCGCCCCCAGCATCATGTCCTGTGCGGCCACATCGCCCATCTTGGCCCCCCAACGGGAGGCCGGCAGGATGTAGGGCGAGCGGCTCATGCACTCGGCGCCTCCGGCCAACGCAAAATCGGCATCCCCCAGCATCAGGGCCTGCGCCGCAGACACCAGCGCCTGCACACCCGATCCGCACAGCCGGTTGACGTTCATCGCCGGGATCGTGTCGGGCACGCCCGCCTGCATCGCGGCCACGCGGCTGAGATACATGTCGCGCGGCTCGGTGTTGATGATATGGCCGAAGACAACGGTGCCGATCTGCCCTGGCGCGACCCCGGATCGCTGCATCGCTTCACGCGCGACCAGCGCGCCAAGGTCGATCGGCGCAACCCCGGCCAACGACCCGCCAAAGGTGCCGATGGCGGTGCGGGCACCGCCCAGAATGACGATATCTTCCATGACTCTCTCCCTGTCCTTTGTCTCAGCCTTAGCCGGTTTCGGATCACTGCGCCTCCGGGACGTGGCGTCGTGTCATCCGTCTGATCCGGCATTCAGCTGTTCCATCGCCGACAGGACATTACCAGCATCTCCGCCCAACCGTTGCAGAAGTTCCTGCTGGTAGGCATTCGCCATGATCGCCAGTTCGGCCATCATCGCCTGACCCGTCGCGGTCAGCGACAGCTTTACCAGTCGTCCGTCGGTCGGGTGCTCTTCCTTGTGAACATAACCTGCGGCCTCAAGCCGGGTGGCGGCGCGGGACACCCGGGATTTTTCCATATCGACCTTGCGGTGGATCTCGCCGACGCTGGCTGGGCCGGAATTGGCCAGATGCGCCACGACCCGCCACTCGGGACGGCTGATCCCGAACTGTTCGGAGTAGCGTTGCGAGAATTCCCGGCTGATCCGGCCTGTCAGAACCGCCAGGCGATAGGGGATGAAGCTGTCGAGATCGAAGTCGTTCACAAAGGCACCAGGATCGTTTCAGATGGGCCATTGCTGGGCCAATGCGGGGTTTTCGTCAACCGGGGTCGGTTTCTGACGATCATCGGCGTATGGTCGCGGCATCATGGCCCGATCAACACAGGAGCCCCCATGACCCCAGATTTTTCCCGGCACCTTGCGGACACCCTCGCGGACATCGACGCGCAAGGGTTGATGAAACGCGAACGCCCGATTGCCTCGCCCCAGGGGGGGCACGTCAGGGTCGACGGACGCGACATGTTGAACCTCTGCGCCAACAATTACCTCGGTCTGGCCGATCATCCCCGTTTGATCGCCGCCGCGCGGGACTCGCTGGAACGCGACGGTTTCGGGATGGCCTCGGTCCGCTTCATCTGTGGGACCAAGCCGATGCACCGCGATCTGGAGCAGGCATTGGCCGCGTTTCTGGGCAAGGACGACGCGATCCTGTTCGCGGCATGTTTTGACGCCAATGGCGGGCTGTTCGAACCGTTGCTGGGGCCGGAGGATGCGATCATCTCGGATGCACTGAACCATGCCTCCATCATCGACGGGGTACGGCTCTGCAAGGCGCGCCGCTATCGCTATGCCAATTCCGACATGGACGACCTTGAGGCTCAACTGAAGGCCGCGCGGGCCGGTGGCGCCCGGCACATCATGATCGCCACCGATGGCGTGTTCAGCATGGATGGCTACCTGGCAAACCTGCCCGATATCACCGCCCTGGCCGAGCGCTACGAGGCGCTTGTCATGGTCGACGATTGCCACGCAACCGGTTTCATCGGGCCACAAGGGCGTGGCACGCCGCATCATCACGGCGTGGCCCACAAGGTCGACGTGCTGACGGGCACGCTGGGCAAGGCGCTTGGCGGGGCCATTGGTGGCTATATCGCCGGACCACAGACGGTGGTCGACCTGCTGCGGCAGCGCGCGCGGCCCTACCTGTTCTCCAATTCCCTGCCGCCCTCGGTGGTCGCCGCAGGGCTGGAGGCGCTGAAACTCGTCGAGGCGGGCGACGACCTGCGCACGCACCTGTTTGACAACGCGGCCTACTGGCGCGCGGGCCTGCACTCGCTGGGGTTCGATCTGTTGCCTGGCGAACACCCCATCATCCCGGTCATGCTGGGCGAGGCCCGGTTGAGCCAGGACATGGCGGCCCGCCTGTACGAACATGGCGTTTACGTCGCCGGGTTCTTCTTCCCGGTCGTGCCGAAGGGCAAGGCCCGCATCCGCACCCAGATGAACGCCGCCCTGACCCGCGATGACCTTGACCGCGCGCTGGAGGCCTTCGGCACGGCCGGGCGCGAAACAGGAGTGCTGTCATGAGCAACCAGATGAAGGCGCTGGTGAAGGCCAAACCCGAAATCGGCCTCTGGATGGAGCGGGTGCCGGTGCCCGAGATCGGCCCCGACGATGTGTTGATCCGGATCAACAAGACCGGAATCTGTGGCACGGACATCCATATCTGGAACTGGGACGAGTGGGCGCAGAAAACGGTTCCGGTGCCATTGGTCACCGGCCACGAGTTCGCTGGCGAGATCGTCGAGATCGGGCGCCGGGTCGAGGGCCTGCACGTCGGTCAACGCTGCTCGGGCGAGGGCCACCTGATCGGCCACCAATCCCGCCAGTCCCGCGCCGGAAAATTCCACCTTGATCCGGCGACGCGTGGCATCGGCGTAAACGAGCCGGGTGCCTTTGCCGAATACCTCTGCCTGCCGGCCTTCAACGTCGTGCCCCTGCCCGACGAGATCGACGATGAGATCGGCGCCATCCTCGACCCGTTGGGCAACGCCGTGCACACGGCGCTCAGCTTCGATCTGGTGGGCGAGGACGTGCTGATCACCGGCGCTGGCCCGATCGGGATCATGGCCGCGGCCGTCGCCCGTCACGTCGGTGCCCGTCACGTGGTGATCACCGACATCAACCCGGACCGACTGGCTCTGGCGCAGACGGTCACCGACCTGCGCCCGGTCAATGTCGCCACCGAATCCCTGCAGGACGTGATCGCCGAACTCGGGATGAAACAGGGCTTTGACGTCGGGTTGGAAATGTCCGGCAATCAGGCGGCGCTCGATCAGATGGTCGAGGCACTGACCATGGGCGGGCGTATCGCGCTGCTCGGGATTCCGCCTGGCAAATCCCCGGTCGACTGGTCGCGCATCGTGTTCAAGGCGATCACCATCAAGGGGGTCTATGGCCGCGAAATCTTCGAGACCTGGTACAAGATGATCGCCATGCTGCAAAACGGACTTAACGTCCGCAATGTCATCACCCACCGGCTGCCGGTTGATGATTTTCGCACCGGCTTCGAGACCATGCGCGGCGGGTCTTCAGGCAAGATCGTCCTGGACTGGACCTGATCCCCGCCGCGCGGCCCGGATCATGGCAGGATCGGTGCGATCACATGCATGGCCTTCATCGCCTGACCTGGCTGAATGCCCGGCAAGGTCTGTTCGTAGGCACGCTGCATCGCCCCGGTTCTGTACATGTTCGAGAGGATGGCATCGACCAACAGGCGGAAGTTGGAATCGCCACGCGCCATGGCAAGCCCTTGCGGTTCGATCGTCAGCAGCTTGTTGGTGATCTGAAGCTCGCCTTCCAGTTTCTTGGTCAGGAACTGATAGACGAGGATGGATTGGTCACCGAAATAGGCGTCGATCTCGCCCTTCCTGAGCGCCTCTACGCCTACGTCATGGCTCTCGAACGGCACCTGTTCGGCCGAAATGCCGATCTCTTCGATCGTGTTGTCCAGCATGGTCGACGTCGTGGTGCCGCTGCGCACACCGATGCGCTTGCCGTCCAGCGCCTTGAACGATGAACTGGCATCGCGCGGCAGCAGCACAACGCTGCCATCGACATAGGTTGGCACCGAAAAATCGACAATCTTGCGCCGCTCAAGCGTGATCGTGGCCGCACCACAGAGCAGGTCGATCTCGCCGTTGGAGATTTTCTCGAACCTGTCCTCGGTCGTGACGGGGTGGAAGCTGACCGCGAGGTCGTCCATGCCCAATTGCTTGGCCACGGCCTTTGCGACACCCACACACACAAGCGGCGAATACCCCGTCGCGTTGCCCTCTGCATTCTCGCTTGAAAGAGGGGCCGCGTCTTGCCGGTAGCCGAGTTTCAGTTCGCCGGTTTCGCGAATGCGATCAATGGTCTGGGCGAAGCTGGGCGTGGCCAGCCCAAGTGCGACGGTGAGAAGCAGAAAAAGGGTTCGCATGGGTGGGTCCTGTTGCTGTCTGTTGTTTGTGGTTCCGCGGACCCTACCCGCCCGCCCTGCCTGGCACCATGAAAATCCGCGACGCCCTGCCGCATGGGCGAAAAGCCACCATCGTTGCCTCGGCTGGGCGGGGGTTGACTTCGTTGCAGTCGCAACGATATTCGAAACCGAGGCGCGAGATGCGAGTTCGGCGCCACAGGAGGATGACCAGATGACCCGACACGACCTTCCGCAAGGCATGATCCGTGCCGCTTCCATCGCCGGCCCACACGAAGGCTACATGCCCGGTTTCGGCAATGATTTCGAAACCGAGGCCCTTCCGGGCGCGCTGCCCCAGGGCATGAACTCCCCGCAGAAATGCAACTATGGCCTGTACGGAGAGCAACTGACCGGCACCGCTTTTACCGCGCCCAGTCACCAGAACGAACGCACCTGGTGCTATCGCATTCGCCCGTCGGTCAAGCACTCCAGCCGCTACGAAAGGATCGACGTGCCGTACTGGAAATCGGCGCCCAATGTCATCGAAGACGTTCTCAGCCTGGGCCAATACCGCTGGGATCCGGTCCCCCACACCGATACCCCCCTGACCTGGATCACCGGCATGCGCACGATGACCACCGCCGGTGACGTGAACACCCAGGTCGGCATGGCCAGTCACATCTACCTGGTGACCGAGTCGATGACGGACGATTACTTTTTCTCGGCCGATTCCGAGCTGCTGATCGTCCCGCAGGAAGGCCGCCTGCGCTTTGCCACTGAGCTCGGCATAATCGACCTGGAGCCGAAAGAGATCGCCATCATCCCGCGCGGGTTGCTGTACCGGGTGGAAGTGCTCGACGGGCCGGCGCGCGGCTTTGTCTGCGAGAACTACGGCCAGAAATTCGAGCTTCCGGGGCGTGGTCCGATCGGCGCCAATTGCATGGCGAATCGGCGCGATTTCAAATCCCCCGTCGCCGCCTTCGAGGACCGTGACGCGGCCTCGACCGTGACCATCAAGTGGTGCGGCCAGTTCCACCTCTGTGAAATCGGGCACTCGCCGCTCGACGTCGTGGCCTGGCATGGCAATTATGCACCGGTGAAATACGACCTGCGCACCTATTGCCCGGTGGGCGCGATCCTGTTCGACCATCCGGACCCGTCGATCTTCACCGTGCTGACGGCGGCCTCGGGCGTGCCCGGAACCGCAAATATCGACTTCGTGCTGTTCCGCGAACGTTGGATGACCATGGAAGACACCTTCCGCCCGCCCTGGTATCACAAGAACATCATGTCCGAACTGATGGGCAACATCTACGGCCAGTACGACGCCAAACCACAAGGGTTCGTGCCGGGCGGCATGTCGCTCCACAACATGATGATCCCGCACGGACCGGACAAGACGGCCTTCGAAGCGGCCTCAAACGCCGATCTGAAACCTGAGAAGCTGGACAACACGATGTCCTTCATGTTCGAGACCAGATTCCCGCAGCACCTGACGACCTTCGCCGGAAAGGAAGCGCCATTGCAGGACGATTATATCGACTGCTGGGACAGCATCGACAAGAAGTTCGACGGAACTCCGGGCAAGAAATGAGGGCCATTTCGAGCCGATAACGCCCATTGGGGACTTTGCCCCAAACTTCCAAGATACTTCGGAAAGAAAGAAGAATCGAGCGCGCTACTCACTTCTTCCTTTCTGAAGATACCCTCGCCGAAGGTACGACCCAAGCGATCGGACGGACCCGCGAAGCAGGCCAGCAGAAAAACCGCAAGGTCCGAAAGGTGGCCTTCCGAGGACACTACTTCGCTCGGTCGTCGGGGCGCGCAAACTGTGTTCGAACTCGATACTGCGTTTTCAGCATATTCGCACCCAAACGCTCCGCGCTGACCAGATCCAGGTCGATATCGGCCGGCAGCGAGGCAAAAAGCGGGATTCCGTCTCCAATCAGTACCGGAGCGAGGGTCACCGTGAGCGTCTCGATCAACCCCTCCCTCAGGAACGACTGGATCACCCTCCCGCCATCGACATAGACGTTGCGCCAGCCTTCGGCTTCCAGCTCGGCCATCACTTCCTGTGGAGCAGCGGTGCTCAGACGCACCTTTTCTTTCAGGTCGCCCGGTATGTCGTTCGTGGTCATGCTCCGACTCAACACGACAACCGGCTTCCTGTAGACCCATTCCCCGAAACCGAGAACTGTCCGAAAGGTTCCGGCGCCCATGACAAGGCCGTCGACACTGTCCATGAATGTCTCGAAATCGCCACCGGACCCGGAATCCTGTTTCATCAGCCAGTCGAGAGAGTTGTCGGCGCGCGCGATGAACCCGTCCAGGCTCGTTGCGATAAAGACATGTCCTGCGATCATTGCGCTTTCCTTCCTTGCGGCACCTGCAATTGATCAGGATGGCAAACCCCGGACAAGCGCAATGCAAAAGGCCCGCGCAATGGCGGGCCTTTCGGGATCGTTCAGGCGCCTCTTCAGCCGACGTTGAACTCCAGCGGGCTGACAGTGCGGAAGAGTCCCGTTGCCTTCAGCTTGGCGATGACGGCCGGGTCGACCGGCGCATCGACATACAGCAACGCGATTGCATCCTTTCCTGGTTCGCTCCGGCCCAGCGTGAAGTTGGCGATGTTCACGCCGTTCGTGCCCAGGGTCTGGCCCAGCGTCCCGATGATCCCCGGCACGTCCTCGTTGGTGGTATAGAGCATGTGCTCGCCGATCTCGGCGTCGATATTGATGCCCTTGATCTGGATGAACCGCGGCTTGCCGTCGGTGAACACTGTCCCGGCGATGGAACGTTCGCGGTCTTCGGTGACCACGGTCAGCTTGATATAGGCATCAAACACACCGGATTTCGCCTGTGTCGTCCGCGAAATCTTGATCCCGCGCTCGGCAGCCTGGACCGGTGCCGACACCAGGTTCACATCCGGATTGGAGGCTTTCATGACCCCCGCGATTGCCGAACAGCCCAGCGCATCGAGGTTCATGTTGGCGACCGTGCCATCGTACAGGATGTTGATTGCCTTGATCGGTTCGGCGGTCATCTGGGCGATGAAGGCCCCCAGGTGTTCCACCAGCTTCAGCCACGGGCCCATCACCTTGGCCTCCTCGGCGGTCACCGACGGCATGTTGAGCGCGTTTTCCACTGCACCCGTGTTCAGATAGGCGGACATCTGTTCCGCCACCTGCAGGGCCACGTTTTCCTGTGCTTCCGTGGTCGAGGCGCCAAGGTGTGGCGTGCAGACAACGTTGGGCAGGCCGAACAAAGGGTTTTCGGTGGCCGGTTCCTTGGCGAAAACGTCGAAGGCAGCGCCGGCTATGTGACCCGATTTCAGCAGATCGGCCACGGCCTGTTCGTCCACCAGACCGCCGCGGGCACAGTTGATGATGCGCACGCCCTTCTTGGTCTTGGCGAGGTTCTCGCGGGACAGGATGTTCGCGGTCTTCTCGGTAAAGGGAACGTGCAGGGTGATGAAATCGGACCGTTTCAGAAGCTCGTCCAGTTCCACCTTGGTCACGTTGAGCTTGGCCGCCCGTTCATCGGACAGGAAGGGATCGTAGGCAATGACCTTCATCTTCAGCCCGACCGCGCGGTCGCAGACGATGCCGCCGATGTTGCCGGCACCGATCACGCCCAGCGTCTTGCTGGTCAGTTCGACCCCCATGAACTTGGACTTCTCCCACTTGCCAGCGTGGGTCGAGGCGCTGGCTTCGGGGATCTGGCGCGCCACGGCGAACATCATCGCGATGGCATGTTCCGCCGTCGTGATCATGTTGCCATAGGGCGTGTTCATCACGATGATGCCCTTCTTGGAAGCGGCCTTGATGTCGACATTGTCGACGCCGATGCCGGCCCGGCCGATAACCTTCAGGTTGGTTGCCTTCTGGATCAGCTTTTCCGTGGCCTTTGTGGCAGACCGGATAGCAAGGCCATCGTATTTGCCGATGACTTCGGCCAGCTTTTCCTTGTCCTTGCCGAGGGCGGGTTCGAAATCCACCTCGATGCCATTGTCACGGAAGATCTGGACGGCGGTTTCGCTGAGCTTGTCGGAAACGAGTACTTTGGGGGCCATTGGAAGCTCCTTTGGCTGAATATGCTGAGATACGGGATCTGTGGGGGCACAAACCCGGCGCCAACCGGGTCTGCCAAGGGGATCAGGCAGTTGCCAGTTGGGCAGCAATCTCGGTTTCGAACGCCCAGACCAACCAGGGCGCCAGCGCCTCGAGGTCCGAGGTTTCGACCGTCGCACCGCACCAGATGCGCAAACCCGCAGGCGCGTCGCGATAGGCACCGATATCGAGCGCAACGCCCTCGGCCTCCAGCCGCTTGGCGATCGCCTTTGCAAAGGAAGCGCCATCCACGATGCGGTCGTCGGTGAACTTCAGGCAAACGGAGGTGTTCGACCGGATCGCCGGGTCGGCGGCAAGGAAGTCGATCCAATCGTTTTCAGCCACGAGGTGCCCGATGACAGCGGTGTTGGCGTCGGCCCGGGCGATCATACCCGGCAAACCGCCAACCGACTTGGCCCAGTCAAGCGCAAACAGGTAATCCTCGACCGCCAGCATCGACGGCGTGTTGATCGTCTCGCCGCGGAAGATGCCTTCGATCAGCTTGCCGCCCTTGGTCATGCGAAAGATCTTGGGCAGCGGCCAGGCGGGGGTATAGCTTTCCAGCCGTTCTACGGCGCGGGGGCTGAGGATCAGCATCCCGTGGGCTGCCTCGCCACCCAGCACTTTCTGCCAGGAAAAGGTGGTGACATCGAGCTTGTCCCACGGCAGGTCCACCGCAAAGGCGGCAGAGGTCGCATCGCAGATTGTGAGGCCGGCGCGGTCGGCCGGGATCGCGTCGCCACTTGGCAGCCGCACGCCCGAAGTCGTCCCGTTCCAGGTGAAAACGACATCACGGTCGAAGTCGACGGTGGCGAAATCGACGATCTCGCCGTAGCCGGCGATCTTGACCTCGGCATCAAGTTTGAGCTGCTTGACGACATCCGTCACCCAGCCGGCGCCGAAGCTTTCCCAGGCCAGCATCTCGACCGGGCGCTCGCCCAGAAGCGACCACATGGCCATTTCCATGGCGCCAGTGTCGGAGGCGGGCACGATGCCGATACGGTAGTCGGCGGGGATGCCGAGCACGTCGCGGGTCGTCTCGATGGCGTCCTTCAGCTTGGTCTTGCCAATGGCGGCACGGTGCGAGCGACCAAGCGCGGCGTCCTTGAGTGCATCGAGTGTGAATGAGGGAGGTTTGGCACAGGGGCCGGAGGAAAAACGCGGGTTCATCGGCCGCGTGGCCGGAGCTTGAATAGCCATTGCTGGTATCCTTACAGATATCTGCCCCTCGTTGGGGAGGGGTGTCCCGCCTCCGCTCATAAAGCGGGCGGACCAGCTTAGGCAACAGGCAAATTCCGCCCATGCCCGCCGCGTCCGGAGAAATTGCGGCTTGAGTGTCCACTATCGGAAACTCGGCCGCTCGACATTTGTGGCTGTTGCGTGCCTCTGTCAGGCGAATTTGATCCGGGAAGAAACCGGGAGCCGTTTCGTCCGGCGCCGGGGCTGGCGATTGCCGACGGATCCTGCTTAATGCAGCCGACATCAACCAGACCCGGACCGGCCCATGTTTGTGACGACGCTTTTGACCAACCCCGCCACGCCCTGTCTGGAGGCCGCCGGTGTGGAGGCGCTGCGCAACGCCTGGGGCGGCGGAGATGCAAATTGGCTGGCCCCGGATGTCGCGGCCGAATTCGCGATGCAGCACCTGCCCTCCAATCGCTGGCAGGTGTGGGAGGACATGCAGGGTCTCGGAATCGACCTGGTGGTGCAGCCTCTTGATGGCCGCCGCAAGAAGATGCTGCTGGCGGACATGGACAGCACGATGATCGAGCAGGAATGCATCGATGAACTGGCCGACGAAGCCGGTGTCGGCTCGCGGGTGAAGGACATCACGGCGCGGGCGATGAATGGCGAACTGGGGTTCGACGGCGCCCTGCGGGAGCGGGTCGGGCTGTTGAAAGGCCTGCCGGTCGAGGTGATCGAAAAGGTGCTGGCCGAACGGATCACCCTGACCCCGGGCGGGAAAGAACTGATCGCGACGATGAAGGCCGATGGCGGCTATGCGGCGCTGGTGTCGGGCGGGTTCACGGCCTTTACGGCCTCGGTTGCGGCCCGGTTGGGGTTTGACGAACACCGTGCCAATACGCTGCTGACAACGGATGGAAAGCTGACAGGAATCGCGGCGGACCCGATTCTGGGGCGGGAAGCCAAGGTATCGGCCTTGAAGCAGATCACGGCGCGATTGGGTCTGAGTGCGGCCGACGTTCTGGCCGTGGGCGACGGCGCGAATGACCTCGGGATGCTGGAGCTCGCCGGTGCAGGGGTCGCGCTTCACGCCAAGCCAAGCGTGGCGGCGCAGTGCGACATCCGGATCAACCACGGCGACCTGACTGCCTTGCTCTATATCCAAGGGTATTCGCACGACGAGTTCCGGGGTGTTTGAAGTCGCGCCAGAACTGGTGGCACTGCTGGTCGCAGCGGCCTTTGCGGCGGGGTTTGTCGATTCGATCGCCGGGGGCGGCGGGCTGATCGCCTTGCCGGTGATGCTGCTGGCCGGCGCGACCCCGGTCCAGGCGCTTGGCACCAACAAGCTCCAGGGGACCTTTGGCGCCGCGACCGCCGCGCTTGCCTATGGGCGCGCCGGCCACGTCGACCTGTGGAGCCAGCGATGGTCGGCGTTGATCGCCTTTGTCGCCTCGATCTGCGGGGCGGCCCTGATCACCATACTGCCCACCGACGGGGTCCGCGGCTTCCTGCCGTGGCTGCTGATCGCAATTGCCGGATTCTTTGCGCTACGCCCGGGGCTCAGCGACCTGGACCGGACACCGCGCATGGCCGCCACCACCTTCATGGTGACGGCCGTGCCATTGATCGCCTTTTACGACGGTCTTCTTGGCCCCGGAACCGGCAGCTTCTTCATGCTGGCGTTCGTCTTTCTGGCCGGACAGGGCATCCTGAAGGCGACGGCGCATACGAAACTGCTGAACCTCGCCTCCAATCTGGGCGCACTTTTGCTGTTTGCGGTGCTGGGGGATATCTGGTGGATGACCGGCCTGGTCATGGCTGTCGCACAGATCGGCGGCGCACGCCTCGGTGCCTCGCTGGCGATGAAAGCGGGCGCACGGCTGATCAAGCCCCTCTTGATTGGTGTGTCTCTTGTCCTGGCGTTGCGGTTGATGTGGGCCGGATAGCTCGATCACGAGGATGTGTTCGCACTTCAGCTAATTAACAATTGAGTTAATTTACTACCTGCCGCAAGGTCAAGGCATGACACATCTGCCCACAACATTTGCAGCCCTTTCGGACGATACCCGTTTCGCCATCGTCGAGCGCCTGATGACGGATGGCGCCTGCACGGCAGGGGATCTGTCCGACGCGGCACCGATCTCGGCGCCGGCAATCTCGCGGCACTTGCGGGTGCTGCGCGAGGCCGGCGTGATCCAACAGACCGTCTCCGGTGCGCGACGAATCTATTCCGTCCGCCCGGATGCCATGCAGGCGATCTCGGCATGGACGATCAGCCACCGGGCCTTTTGGGAGGGTAGTCTGGATCGGCTGGAACAGGCGTTGAAAGCATCGGAGCCCGGACAATGAGCCCCGGGGTCGATGTGCGGTTGGAGCGTGAATTTCCCGTCTCGCCAGAAACCTTGTTCCGCTTTGTCAGCACGCCCGAGGGGTTGACCCAATGGTGGGGTCCCGAGGGGATGACCGTGCCCGAACACGATCTCGATTTTTCACGCAAGGGACCGTGGTTCTCGGTCATGACCAATCCCGACGGCCAGCGTTTCAAGGTGTCGGGCCATGTGACCCATGTCGACCCGCCCAAATCGGTCGGATTCACCTGGGCTTGGCACGACGATACCGACACGCGTGGCTTTGAAAGCCACGTCACCCTGACCGTCACCGCAACGGATCGTGGCGCGCACCTCGTGATCGACCACCGCGGCTTGCCGGATGCCGACGCCGCCGAGAACCACACCCGGGGCTGGACATCCTCGGTGGGCAAGCTGGAACGCCTGGCGGTCTGAGCCACACGATTTTCAACCCGCGTCTTTACAGGAAAGGAAACCGAGATGCCCAAATACGTTTTTGCATATCATGGCGGCAAGAAACCGGAGAGCGCCGAGGAAGGTGCACAGGTCATGGCCGCGTGGAACGCCTGGTACACCGGTATGGGCGCTGCGGTCGTGGACGGCGGCAACCCTGTTGGCCAATCCTGGACGGTCAAAACGGACGGCGTGACAGAGGATGGCGGGCCAAACCCGTTGTCGGGTTATTCCCTGATCGAGGCCTCCGACATCCAAGCCGCCATCGCGCATGCCAAGGGCTGTCCAATGGTACAGGATGGAAGCGGGTCGGTCGAGGTTGCCGAGACCTTCGAGATCATGTGATCCTTCCCGGATCGCGGGAACGGCCGGCTGCCACGCGGCACCGGCCGTTTGCGTCCGGGTCAGACGGCGCCCCTACCCGTCAACCGCCGCAAAACTCATCGCGGCGCCGTTGATACAATGCAACACACGGCCTTCGACGGTGACGATGTGACCAAGGTGGCTACCGCGCATCGGCGGCAATGGGTTTCAACCAAGGCTAGGTGGTCGAGAACCTCGGAAGTGGCTGCCTCGCGCTCCTTCGGTTCCGGCCTGTCGATCCCGAAAAGATGCGCGTTGGGATAGCCGTGGCTGAAGAACAGCCACCCCATGTCCAGAACCGATTTCCATATGGCATCGTACAGGGGCAGTTCGCAGCCGCGACAGCTGTAGGACCCGGCACTGGTCGACTCCCACAATGGGTGCGATTTCGGCATTTCGGTCGCGCCCCGGCGCAGGATCGCAAACGCCTGCGGGTCCAGCATGGCGCGCCACTCGGCCTCGGTTCGGCAGACTTCGTAAGCAAAGCTGTCTGCGCGATCCAGAAGCAGATTGTCCTGCCCGTCCACCTGCGACGTCTTCATCTCACCCGAGTGCAGCAAGCTGTTCAGTTGGGCGATTTCCCCAAGCGTCAGGTTGTCGATCGACGCGGGATCGTCCCCCCGCGAGACCAGGCTGTTGTACACCGCACCGGTCAACATCGAACGGCCCATGGAGATGCTCTCATCGTCGGACGTGGCAGAGGCGAACGTGGTGGCCGACGTCATCATCGCAGCGGCCAAGGCAAATGAGTTAACGGTATTCATTGGGAACTATCCTTTGTTGCGTTCCAGTTGCGCCGGACCGCCACCCCATCGGCATTGAATGTCAGCGGTACAGAGGCGTTCCGGCCTCTCTCCGCTGGCACGCGGCCGCGGGACCCAGCACAACACGCCCCCTTGACGGAAGGCCCAATGTTTCAACAGTATTATGGGGTTAATTCACTGGAAACACGGCCATCCGCGGTCGTGACATCGCGTATGGCATCAAGGTTCGGTGTATCACCGCCTCTGATTTCGCTGCGCCTCACACGTGACCCCCAGCGCCCTGCTACCGCGCCCCGGTCAGCGCGGACGAGGCCCGCATGACACCGGTCACCAGATCGCGCCGGTTCCGGATTGGCGCATCAAGGTACCGCGCTGCCACCGGATGTGCCGGATCAAGCACACCGAGTTGCACCAGAATCGCAGCAATCGCACATTCGCTCGCCCGGGTGGCGCCGTCTTCGATCTTCAGGGCCACGCCCAGCCCCTGATCGGGCAGGATAGCGACAAAGAACGCCTCGGCGCCTGTCTTGACCGCCGCGCGACCCTCCATCGCCCGCATCAGGTCCGTGCAGGCACGCCCCTCGCCCGCAACAAGGTCCGGATGCGCGATCATCGCCTGGACCAGACGCGCCTGCGCCGTCGGGCGGGTGCCTTGCCCCTCGCGGGCACCGGCAAAGGCGGCCATGGCCCGCGCCGCGCCCGCAAGAGAGCTGGCAAAGTTTGGCGCCGAGCAACCGTCGATGCCGTATCCCGGACTGGTCTCTCCGGTGACGTCTTCCCAGGCGGCCAGAACCGACTTTTGCACGGGGTGGTCAATGTCGATGTACTCAGGGCCAGCACCAAGATGTTTCGCCAGGGTCAGAAACCCGGAATGCTTGCCAGAGCAGTTATTGTGCCACTGACAAGGGCTGCTGTCGGTACAGAGCAGGTGCTTGTGCGCCGGCGGATCGGCCGGGTCCTGCGGACCACAGCGCAGGTCGTCATCCGTCAACCCAAGGTCGGACAACCACCGGGACACCCGGTCGGTGTGAATGGCCGCGCCGTTGTGGCTCGCACAGGCCAGGGCAAGCTGTTCGGCCGTCAGGCCAAAGGCATCCGCCGCGCCGCTTTCGATCAATGGCAAGGCCTGCACCATCTTGGACGAAGACCTCGGCAACACGACCTTGTCAGGGTCGCCCCATGCCTGCACGATCTGCCCGGACATGTCACACACAACCGCATGACCCCGGTGAATGGACTCAAGAAAACCCCCTCGCCAGATTTCAACCATAGTAACTGCGGACATCTCGCCACCTCTCCGGCAATTTTCCGCCGGGAGGGCTTCACCCGCCCGGCAAAACTGCGTTACCATAGGTCGTAGCAGGTTGTAATTCGATCCGCTTTCCGGAGAGTCCGACAAAGGACCGCAAGCGGAACAAATGAGGCAGATACAGCTGGAGGCTGTGACAGACATGAACTCCTGGATCAAAACTGGTTTTGCGACCGGCGCTATCCTTCTCGCGGGGAGCGCGCTTGTGGCACAGGAATCCACGAACCGCGTAGCCGCCAAGACGGACTGGAGTGTCTTCGTCGAAGACAATCCGACAGAATGCTGGGGCGTTTCATCGCCAAAGAGCACGGCCAACACCCGGGATGGAAAGCTGGTGTCGGTGAACCGGGGTGACATCCTCTTGTTCGTGACCTTCCGCCCCGGTGGCGCGACGTCGGGCGAGGTGTCTTTTACCGGCGGCTATCCCTTTGCTGGTGGCTCGACGGTTTCGATTTCGGTCGGGACCAACACGTTCGAGCTGTTCACCGAGGGCGAATGGGCCTGGCCGGCGTCTGCCGATGACGATGCCAAACTGGTCACCGCCCTGAAACGCGGTGCCGAAGCCACGCTGACCGCGCGTTCGGCGCGGGGCACACAGACCAAGGACACGTTTTCATTGATGGGCTTCACCGCCGCCATGGAAGAAGCCGGAAAACGCTGCACCAACTGACCGGGCGGCTGTTGGGAGAATCGCACCAAGGATAGGACGGCCGCCGGCTCTGCCGCAGTGGCCGACATTGCTGCTGCCCCCTGAAATCCGGCGAGACCCGTGCAGCCCTTGGAAATCGTACGGACAGTCTGTATATCGGGGCTTCAACCCCGAAGGATATGCCCATGACCGCCAGCGCGCCGATCACGCAGGACGTCGTCACGATTGCCCGAAAGCTGCCTGAAACCGACCGGATCAACCTGGTCGGCCTGACACGTGCGCAACTGCTCGAGACACTTGTCGCGAACGGCACGCCCGAGAAACAGGCAAAGATGCGGGTTGGGCAGATCTGGCAGTGGATCTATCAGAAAGGTGTCCGCGAGTTCGACACGATGACCAACCTCGCCAAGGGTTACCGGGCGGAGCTGGCGGAAAAGTTCGTCGTGGAGGTTCCCGAGGTTGTTTCGAAACAGGTCAGCGCCGACGGCACCCGGAAATACCTGGTGCGGATCGCCGGTGGTCACGAGGTGGAGACCGTCTATATCCCCGAAGAGGGGCGCGGCACGCTGTGCATCTCCTCGCAGGTCGGCTGCACGCTGACCTGTTCGTTCTGCCACACCGGCACGCAGAAGCTGGTGCGAAACCTGACGCCCGCCGAGATCGTCGGACAGGTGATGGTGGCGCGGGACGACCTTGGCGAGTGGCCCGAGCCTGGCCGCGCCCCCAAGGACGAAGCCCGACTGCTCAGCAATGTCGTGCTGATGGGCATGGGCGAGCCGCTCTATAATTTCGACGCGGTGCGCGACGCGATGAAGATCGTTATGGATGGCGAAGGCATTTCGCTCAGCCGCCGCCGGATCACCCTGTCGACCAGTGGCGTTGTGCCGGAGATCGCCAAGACCGCCGAAGAGATCGGCTGCCTGCTGGCCGTCAGCTTTCATGCCACCACCGACGAGGTGCGCGACACGCTGGTCCCGATCAACAAGAAGTGGAACATCGCGGAACTTCTGGACACTCTGCGCGCCTATCCGAAACTGTCGAACTCCGAGCGCATCACCTTCGAATACGTGATGCTGAAGGGCGTGAACGACAGTGACGCGGACGCGCGGCGGCTGGTCAAGCTGATCCAGGGCATTCCCGCTAAGATCAACCTGATCCCGTTCAACGAATGGCCCGGATCGCCCTACGAACGTTCTGATCAGAAACGGATCAAGAGCTTTGCCGACATCATTTACAAGGCCGGCTATGCCAGCCCCATTCGCACCCCTCGCGGCGAAGACATCATGGCCGCCTGTGGTCAGTTGAAATCGGCCACCGAACGCGCCCGCAAGAGCCGCGCGCAGATCGCTGCCGAGACGGGCCAGGCCGGCTGACACATGGCGACCTCGCGCAGGCAGGCCCTTGGTGTCTTTCTGGTCGGGGCATTGATGGCGTCGGGCATATCCGGGCTTCTACGTCAACGCGGTGGCGGTCTTGAAACCCGTCCGATGACGGCGGTTCCCGGCTTTCGCTATCTGTCGAGCGGCACGCTCTCGGGTGCCAGACCGGACCCGTTTTTCGGGCTGGACGGCGCCGCGCCGCGCCCCAGGGGAAATCTGGCGGACCTGTTTACCGCGCCCCAGTCAACGGGCCAGGTGCCGGTTGCCGCGTTCTCGGACTACAATTGTCCCTATTGCAGGGTTCTGACAAAGCTGGTGATCGAAGAGGCGGACACCGGCACGATTGCTGTCACCTGGCATGAACTGCCCCTGCTTGGACCGAACTCGGTCATTGCCGCCCGGGCCACACTCGCCGCCGGTCTTCAGGATGCCTACCTGCCGTTTCACCAGCGCCTGATGAAAAGCCGGTTCCGGCCAAACGCCGCCTATCTGGAAACGGTGGCGGACGGCCTGGGGCTCGACCCGGAACGCCTGCTGCGGGACATGGAGGGGCCGCAGGTCACCGCGCGGCTTGAGGCCAGCGCCGGGTTGGCAAACCTGTTCGGGATCTACGGAACCCCCGCATTGGTCGTTGGAAAGACCCTTGTCCTGGGCGAAATCAAGCGACGCGACCTGCGCCGCCTGATCCGGATGGAGGCTGAATAGCCCTTCAACGCAGAGGCGACGCCACCCTTGAAAGGGCAGCGGCGCTCCATGTTTCAGACATTGAAGACGCGTGTCAGGCGGCTTCTTCGCTGTCCCGGCTAAAGGCCATCGCCAGTGCCGAGATACCGTCCGACAACAGCTCGACGCCCAACAGGATCCCCAAGGCCGTCACGGCCGAAACCGGCCAGTTGGCAAAGATGATCACACCGAGGATCACCGATGCCACGCCAGACAGAAGCACAACCCAGAAGAATGTCTTGTCCTCAAGCGAGAAGGCCAGGATCACCTTGGCGATACCCCCGCCCAGGAACAGGATCGCGATCATCGTCGTCAACGCCATCATGCCCTTCAGCGGATGACCGAGGATCGTGATGCCGAGATAGATCGCCAGCGCACCCAGCAGGATGGTCCAGATCTTGGCGCCGGTCCCTTCCACACGGAAACCGGCGAAGATCTGAAGCCCCCCAAGAAACAAGAACATCCAGGCAGCGATTGTCGTTGCAGCAATGCTCGCTGCGAACGGGTTCGCCAAGGCGAAAAACCCACCGGCGATGGCCAGTATACCCATGAGGATCCACAGTATTCGATTTGTCATTCTTGTTCCTCCTTCTGTTCCCACACGCTACTGCTGCGCCTTTTGCCCACGTGGGACAAGAAATATATCACGTTTTTGTCATCATCAGGCCGTATATCATCTGTCGGTGCGGTCTCGTCCCACTCCGCCAGGGTCGCACGCCGACATGTCCGCCGTTCCCGGTCCCTAGCGCCCGGGAACGGTCCCCCGCTTCACGCCCGCGCCTTCCCAGCTGTCGATAGCGGCGACTGCCTCTTCGGCGGTTTCGACGATCTTGAACAGGTCCAGATCTTCGGGGCTGATCGTGCCAACCTCGGCCAGAACCTCGAAATTGATCACGCGCGACCAGAAATCCCGCCCGAACAGCAGGAACGGCACCTGTTTCATCCGCCCGGTCTGGATCAGCGTCAACGCCTCGAACAGCTCATCCATGGTCCCGAACCCGCCAGGGAAGATGGCGATGGCCCGGGCGCGCATCAGGAAGTGCATCTTGCGGATGCCGAAATAGTGAAAGTTGAAACACAGCTCTGGCGTGACATAGGCGTTGGGGGCCTGCTCGTGCGGCAGCACAATGTTCAGCCCGATGGACTTGCCGCCCGCCTCCGATGCACCTCGGTTGCCGGCCTCCATCACGCCGGGACCGCCGCCGGTGATGATGATGTCGTCGCAACCGCTGTCGGCCAGACTGCGTTCGGTCATGATCCGGGCGAACTTGCGCGCCTCTTCGTAGAACCGGCTCATCGCCGCGATCTCTGACGTGGCGGCCTCGGCGGCCTCTTCCGGTGGCCTGATCCGCGCCCCGCCGAACAGCACGATGGTCGATTCCACCCCCTGCTCCTTCATCATGATCTCGGGCTTCAAAAGCTCCAGCTGCAACCGCACCGGGCGCAACTGATCCCGCAGGATGAAATCCAGGTCGTCGTAGGCAAGACGATAGGCCGGCGACCGGGTCTGTGCGGTTTCAGGCACCTCCTCCGAGGTTCGAATGTCCTCTTGCGCATCACGGAAGGAGCGTTTGGAGAGGTCGTCTTTCATCGCGCGTGTCCCTGTGGTTTGGTGGTTTCCCGACGCTAGACTGCCGATGGAGAGGAAGAAAGCCAAATGAACGCCTGGAGAGAACGGATCGATGCGGCGGCCGAACGGATCGCACCCCATGTGCGCCGGACACCCACGCTGACCACGCGGGCGTTCGGTCTGGCCAAACCGATCGAGCTGAAACTGGAGCAGATGCAGCACACCGGCAGCTTCAAGGCGCGCGGCGCGTTCAACACGCTCCTGTCACAACCGGTGCCACCGGCCGGCGTGGTCGCGGCCTCGGGGGGCAACCACGGTGCGGCGGTCGCCCATGCCGCGCGCCGGCTGGGGCATCGCGCCCGCATCTATGTGCCAGAGCTGGCCGGACCGGCCAAGATCTCCCTGATCGACCGCACCGGTGCCGACCTGCAAGTGGTGCCTGGCGCCTATTCCAACGCGTTGGAGGCCGCCCGCGCGCACGAGGCCGGGACCGGTGCGATGCAGGTGCATGCCTATGACGCCCCGGCGACCGTCGAGGGCCAGGGCACCCTGATGCGGGAATGGGAGTCGCAGGGGCTGGAGGCCGACACGGTGCTGATCGCCGTGGGCGGCGGTGGCCTGATTGCCGGGGCGATGGCGTGGCTGCAGGGGCACCGAAAGGTCGTGGCGGTCGAATCCGAGGGCTGCGCGACCCTCAAGACAGCCCTCGCCCAGGGTCCGGACACCGAAATCGAGGTGTCCGGCGTGGCGGCCAACGCGCTTGGGGCTCGCCGGATCGGTCGGATCTGTCACGATCTGGCCGTCGCGCAGGGGATAGAAGCCCTCACCGTGACCGACGATGCGATCCTCGATGCGCAACGACACCTGTGGCAGGAACTGCGGCAACTGGTTGAGCCGGCAGGGGCAACGGCCCTTGCAGCCCTGACCAGCGGCGCCTATCGGCCAGAGCCGGGCGAACGAGTGGCGGTGCTGCTCTGTGGTGCCAACCCGGCCCCCGACCCGCTCGGGTGATTGCTTCAGGGGCCGCCGCCACGTATAGGCTCGGCCGGAACGCATATGACCAACGGGAAGGGGCCGCCCATGTCCACCGCTCAGACCAACGCACAGCTCGAAGCTGCGATCGAAGCCGCCTGGGAAATCCGGGATACCATCAACCCGCACACCGGCGGCGAGACCCTGGAAGCCATCGAGGACACGCTCGCCGCACTCGACAGCGGCCACCTGCGGGTGGCCGAAAAACAGGACGACGGCTCCTGGCATGTGAACCAGTGGGCGAAAAAGGCCGTACTGCTGGGCTTCCGCGTCAAGGACATGGAACAACAGGACGGCGGCCCGCAGGGTGGCCACTGGTGGGACAAGGTCGACAGCAAGTTCAAGGGCTGGGGCGACAATGAATGGAAGGCCGCGGGCTTTCGCGCCGTGCCGAACGCCATCGTCCGAAAGTCGGCCTTTGTCGCACCGGGCGTGGTGCTGATGCCGTCCTTCGTGAACCTCGGCGCCTATGTTGACGAAGGCACCATGGTCGATACCTGGGCCACCGTCGGCTCCTGTGCCCAGATCGGCAAGAATGTGCACCTGTCGGGCGGCGTCGGCATTGGCGGCGTGCTGGAGCCGATGCAGGCCGGCCCCACCATCATCGAAGACAACTGCTTCATCGGTGCCCGCTCCGAAGTGGTCGAGGGCTGCATTGTCCGCGAAGGCTCGGTGCTCGGCATGGGTGTCTTCATCGGCAAGTCCACCAAGATCGTCGACCGCGAAACCGGTGAAGTGACATTCGGCGAGGTGCCGCCCTATTCGGTGGTCGTGTCGGGCTCCATGCCGTCCAAAAACGGCATCCACCTGTACTGTGCCGTGATCGTGAAACGCGTCGACGCGCAGACCCGCTCGAAGACCGGCATCAACGAGTTGCTGCGAGACTAACTTGCGGGCGCCATCTGAACGGCTGATCGATGATTTTGTAAGGTTCCGGGAAGACTGCATCAGAACCCGGAACCTGCAATACGTGTTCGAATACCTGTACGACAAGGATTGCGATCGGTTCGTGGGCGAAGATGGCCCCGAGACCCAGCGCGTCCTGCGCGCGACGGCGCCACGTTTCTTTGACGACCTTCACAAGTGGCTCCGGGATCTCTACTTCCTCTATTGTGCCCGTTTGCTCGACCCTGCCCGACAAGGCTCGAACAGGAACCTGACTGTCGAGTTTTTCGTCATGGAACTCAAGAAGCTCGACATCGACGATCAAACCTCGGCGGATCTCAATAACCTGAAATCTCGGCTAGACGCCTATCGAGACGTTATTGTGGATCCCCGACGAAAACTGATTGCGCACCGAGATCTTCCACATTCACGATCTGCCCTAACGATCGGCGTCCATACCCTGGAAGCTTACGAACAGTTTTTCATAGACCTCAACCGGTTCACCGATCGGGCCGGAACGGCGTTGGGAAAAGACCCGTTGAATTTCGCTTTCCTGCCGGGCGAGGGTGATGTGCACTCCCTGATTCATATCCTTAGGGTTTCAGCCGGGTTCGACAAAATGCCGGAAAACTGATTCTCGCCTCGGCGGCCGGAGGGCCGCCTGAAACGGCCCGCCATTCGGTGGGCCGTTCAGTCTTGCGGCGGCAGTGTGGTCAATTTCGCAGAAATTGTCCGGATTGTTTCCCAATCGTGGCAAGTCGAAGATGGCCCGCTAAAAATGAACATTTTCAATAAATTATCTGCCACTTTTCCGGCAAATTTGTCCGGCATGTCTGGTACCCATGTTAGTACCCGATGTTCCCATGCTCGGTTTCCGAGCCCTACAGGCCGTGATGGACCTTCGCGCCACTGCCGGACGGCAACCGCAGCTTGCCATTCGCGGAATTGTTGCCCTTGTCCCGCCCACTGATCGTGAACGGGGCGCCGATGCGCAGGCACTTGCGCGGCTGATCGTTCGACAGGGCGCCCGGCTGGAGCACACCGCGGACCTGCCATTGGCGGACGCGCTGCAACTGGCGGCGTCCCAACCACATGCGAACCTGCCTGCCTTTGTCTGCGCAACCGCCATCCTGTTGGCAGACCGGCTGCAACATGGGTTGCTGACTGCGGATCTTGCCACCTTTTGGGACAGCTTTCGCAGCACCTATTTCGACCTTGATGCCCATGATCGCAGCGCCATCGTTCAGGGATTCCTCGCCGTGGCACACGCCGAAGGTGCCACGTTGACACTTCCACTGCCCGAACGGACAACGGAGTCTGGCGACGAGGTACAATCTGACTTGCGGGCGCTTGCCGCCCGCGACGGAACCGCCTTGACGTCCGCTGTGACCGAAACGATGGACGACGTGACATCGACCCTGTCGTCCCGGCACATGCGCTCCCTGCTGGCGGGAACCGGATATCGGGCGCTGACGGGGGATGACCCGGTCTTTGCACCGTTGTTGTCGCTGGCCAGCACACCCGGGCACCCGGTCCACATCGCGGCAACGGCCTTGCTGTTGGCCGAGGCCGTCGCGTCGGGGGATTCCGAAGGCTGGTTTGCAGTGACACTCTGGGCCGACAGGATCAATGAATGGCTGGCTTTGGACAACCGGACCGGGCGTGTCATCCTGGCGGGCCTTCGCCATCTGTACGAATCCGATCCGCACTGGGCGCCCGCCCAGGACCGCAGGGCCAATCCGAAACAGGCCGCCGCCATCCCGCTGCTTCCGGTGCTGGACGCCAGCTATACCGGGGGAAATTCCGGCGCGCGGGTCGGCTAGAGGCTTGGCAACCCGGTCACAAGCGCCTAAGTGCGGCGTCATGAGCGACAGCGATACCCCCCCCCCGAAGAAGAAATCCCGCCAGCAAGTCTATACCTTGCTGGTTGAAGTCGGCCGACACGAAAGCGACGGCCTGCCGGACACCGCCACGGGCGCGGCGCTGATGTGCTATGCCTCGGGCATTGACGAAGCCGAGGCCGTCCGCGAAACCGTGGCAATTCTCAAGCAGGCAGACATGGCACCGCTGGACGTAACCGGCTACGGCACGCTTCAGGAACGCCAGGAGGATGGACACGACGTCGGCGAGGAAGAACGCGAGTTGATGGACCGGGCCCTGGCGGAAAACTCGGTGATCGTGGCGCAGATGACGCCGTTTTACGACTGACGGGCAATCGCATCCGGTGAATTGGGGCCGCCATGTGACGACACGGTGCAAGAAGACGCCTCAAATGCCCCGATAGCGCCGCAAAACCGCCGAAGCGTCATGGGAGAAACTGGTTAAGCCAACATCGACGAGGCCACCATGACCACTCTGACGCTGATCCGAAACACCGCCGCCACCGTGACCCTGATCGCCGGCATACTCGCTTGTGCTGTTCGCTTTGGGCCGCATGTCGCGCCTGAGCAGCACGCAACGGTCATGTACACCCTTGCAGCGGTTCTGGGTGCGGATCTCGGGCCGGTCCCGGCTCCGCCTCCCGCAGAACAGTTGGCGCTTGCGACGTTTGTTGCGGGAAACCAGTAACGCGCTCCTGACAAGGGCATCCCCCTTGTCCCCCCATTCGGTTTGAGTCCACACCGCCTTGCCGCGCCATGCCATGTCATGCTCAATGCAACGACAAAATCAGAGGCGCGGTCAAAATGGCAGAAATATCCCGCAGAAAACGGATCTGGGGGTGGTTTTTCTTCGATTGGGCCAGCCAACCTTACAACACCCTGCTCCTGACCTTCATCTTTGGTCCCTACATCAAGGAACTTTTCGACGACGGTGCACGTGCCCAGGCTGCCTGGGGGTACACCATCGGCACGGCGGGCGCAGTCATCGCGTTGTTGGCACCGTTTCTGGGAGCCATGGCAGACAAGGGCGGCCACCGTGTTGGCTGGGTTTGGGTTTTTTCCGTTCTGTATGTCCTGGGCGCGAGCAGCGTCTGGATGGCCGATCCGGCGGGGTTCAACCTGATTCTTGTCCTCTTCCTGTTCGGGCTGGGCGTGATCGGGATGGAATTCGCGACGATCTTCACCAACTCCATGCTGCCTGACCTTGGCACCCATGACGAAATCGGCGGGATTTCCGGCAGTGGCTGGGCCTTTGGATACGTCGGCGGCCTCGTTTCGCTGGTGCTGGTGCTGTTCTTTTTTGCCGAGAACGCCACCGGCACGACGCTTCTGGGGCGTTCGCCGGTCTTTGGGCTGGATCCGACCGCCCGCGAGGGCACCCGGTTCGTCGGGCCCTTCACTGCGGTGTGGTACATCGTTTTCATGATCCCGTTCTTCCTGTGGGTGCGGGAGCCGCGCGACCGCACCAGCGAACCGCTGCGAGCGGCGGCGCGCGATGCATGGCCGGAGTTGAAGAATACCCTGCGGCTGTTGCCGCGCACGCCGTCTCTCTTTGCCTTCCTTGCCTCGTCGATGCTGTACCGGGATGCCCTGAACGGGTTCTACGTCTTTGGCGGCCTCTACGCAGCGGGCGTACTGGGCTGGGGCGTGATCGATACGGGCATCTTCGGCATCCTCGCAGTCGTGACAGCGGCCTTGTTTGCCTGGCTCGGCGGCAAGGCCGACAGCCGGTTCGGCCCGAAACCGGTGATCGTCCTGTGTGTCGTCGTGCTGACCACGATCTGCATGGCCGTCGTCTTCGTGTCGCGCGACTCCGTGCTTGGATTTCCGGTTCCATCGGACTCGCGCCTTCCCGACATCATGTTCTACGCCATGGGTGCGGGGATCGGTGCCGCTGGTGGCGCATTGCAGTCGGCCAGCCGGACGATGATGTGCCGTCAGGGCGATCCGGAGCGCATGACACAGGGCTTTGGCCTCTATGCACTGGCCGGAAAGGCAACGTCATTCCTGGCGCCGTTGTCCATTGGCGTGACCACCGATCTGACGGGAAGTCAGCAAATGGGAATCATACCGTTGATTGTTCTTTTTTTGTTGGGCCTGGTGCTGCTAAAATGGGTAAAACCCGATGGGGAGAGAGCAGCGTGTCCATCTTCAGAACGACCTTAGCAGCAGGTTTGATCTGCCTGCTGGCCCTTCCGTCCATGGCGGAAACCAAGGCCAATCAACTGTTTGGCAGCAAGCCCACCGCGTCACAGCAAAAGTCGCAACCAATTGGTTTCTATTCCAAGGGCTGCGCCGCCGGGAATGTGGAATTGCCCGAAACCGGCCCGACCTGGCAGGCCATGCGCCTGTCGCGGAACCGCAACTGGGGCCAGCCGGTGATGATAGATTTCCTCAAGGATCTCAGCGCCTATGCCGCCAGCGTCGGCTGGAGGGGTCTGTATATCGGCGACATTTCGCAACCACGCGGCGGACCGATGACATCCGGGCACGCTTCTCACCAGATCGGATTGGACGCGGATATCTGGATGAAACCCGCGACGAAGCTGAACCTGAGCCGCCGCGACCGGGAAAAGATCAGCTCGATCAACGTCCGCGCCGAAAGCCAGAAGTCGGTCAACAGCAACTGGACCCCGACACACGCCAGGATCCTGAAGAAAGCTGCGTCGGATCGGCGGGTCGACCGGGTCTTTGTAACGCCGCCGGTCAAGATCGAGCTTTGCAAGACCGCCAAGAAAAGCGACCGCAAATGGCTTCAGAAGATCCGACCGATCTATGGGCACAACTATCATTTCCATGTTCGTCTGAAATGCCCGAAGGGCAGCCGGGGATGCGTCAAGCAAAGCCCGACGGTCAATGAGTTGTCCAAGGGCGGCTCGGGGTGCGATTCCACCCTGCAATGGTGGGTCACCGACTACCTGAACCCACCGAAATCGACCAGGCCGGCCAAACCGGCCAAGCCTGCGCCGAAAAAACGCGGCGCGCGGGACTTCACAATGGCGGATCTGCCGAACCAATGCGGCGCCGTACTGTCCTCGCGCTGACGTTCCTGCTGGGGTTGGCGGGGGCTGCAGGATTGGCAGCCCGCACCAACACCCCACCAGGCGTCAGCGGCATTCTGTGGAACATCGACATCAACGGTTTCGGTGGCTGGTCGGGCATCGACGTCTCGGCCGACGGCAATCGTTTCTGGGCGCTGAGCGATTCCGCCACCATCACCACCGGCACCCTGTTGCGAGAGCATGGGCAGCTGGTCGGCGTGAACGCGACGGCCCCACGCTGGGTCAAGGGAGAGTCCACCAGGCTCAACCTGTATTCGGGATTCGACGCCGAAGGCCTGTCGATTCAGCCCGACGAAAGCATGGTCGTCTCTTACGAGGGCTTTCATCGGGTCTGGCACCACGCAGACTGGCGAGCTTTTGCCGAACGCATTCCCGGGACCCAGGCCTTCCAACCCCTCGGACCCAATTCCAGCCTCGAGGCCGTGGCGGTCGACGCGGACGGCGTTATCTTTACCCTGCCCGAGCTGGCTGATGGCGACGGTCACAGCTATCCGATGTTTCGCTATGATGGCACAGGCTGGGACCAACCCTTTGCGCTCGAACGCAAGGGCTTCTGGCGGGCGGTCGGGGCGGATTTTGGCCCGGACGGCCGATTGTACCTGCTGGAGCGCCAGTTCCTGGGCGTCGGCTTCATCAGCCAGGTCCGCCGATTCGACCTGACAGGCGCGGCTGGCATTTTGACGGGTGACGTACTGTACCGCTCGCCGCTGGGGCGACACGGCAATCTCGAAGGAATTGGCATCTGGAAAGATGACGACGGGTTCATACGGGCGGTGATGATCTCGGATGACAACTACTACCGGCTACAGCGCAACGAGATCGTCGAGGTGATCCTGCCCGAATGACTTGCCTTGCACCCCGTCTGGGGCTATGAGCCGCGCTTCCCCGCAGTGCTGCGGGCAAGTCGCCGCAACCTTGTCAAAACGGGCACCTGAACCATGACACGCAGACATCTTCCCGGCATCCTTGCCATGGCCATCATCGTGGTGGCCTCCAACATCCTCGTGCAACACCTGTTGGGCCAATGGCTCACCTGGGGCGCGCTGACCTATCCTTTTGCCTTCCTGGTCACCGACTTGATGAACCGCCTGTATGGCCCCGGACCGGCCCGTCGCGTGGTGCTGGCCGGTTTTGTCGTGGGCGTCATCTGTTCCTTGATCGGCACCCAGATCATCGGCGAGTACGGGCCACTGGTCACGCTGCGGGTCGCCATGGCCTCCGGCATGGCGTTTCTGGTCGCGCAGCTGATGGACATCGCCATTTTCGACCGCCTGCGCGGCGGTGCCTGGTGGCGGGCACCTTTGGCGTCCACGCTGATCGGCTCGACGCTGGACACTGCCATCTTCTTCACCATCGCCTTTTCGGCCGCGTTGAACGGGTTGGAACCGGGCAACACACCGATCTGGGCACAGGAGGTCCTGCCGCTTCTGGGGGCCGGGCCGCAGGCCGCGCTTTGGGTCTCGCTGGCCGTCGCCGACTGGACGGTGAAGCTGTCGTTGGCATTGGTCGCGCTGATCCCGTTCCGCCTGATCGTCATGCGCCTGACAACGAGGTCTGCCGAAATTAATTGACAGTTAGCGGATCTGTGTCACTCTGAGGACAACCGCAACAAGCGAAAGGAGGTGGCCAGTGTCGAGAGTCATGCTGGAGCGAGGTATCAAACTAATCGGGACGGCGCGCCGATAAGGCAGCCCTTGAGGCATATGCCTCCCGAAGGACTTATGGGTCCAAGAGACCTCACCTCCATGAACTCGAAGGGTCGCTCCGCAAGGGGCGGCCCTTTCATTTTGACCTTTTGTCTGGCGAAACCGCCCGTTTCCGGCCTATGCAGGGTCCGCAACGAAACGAGGCCGGGGCCATGATACAGGTCAACGACGACATCACGATCGAGGACTGGGAGGTAACAGAGCAGTTCACGCGCTCTTCGGGGCCGGGTGGGCAGAACGTCAACAAGGTGTCAACGGCAGTGGAATTGCGGTTCGAGGCCGCGCGCAGCCCCAACCTGTCCGGCCCGGTCAAGGCGCGCCTGAAACGTCTCGCGGGTCGAAAGTGGACCAGCGAGGGCGCCTTGATCCTGCGGGTCGAAGATACCCGAAGCCAGGCCCGGAACCGCGAGATCGCCCGCGAACGGCTCGCCGAGCTGATTCTCCAGGCCACCCATACTCCCAAGCGCCGTATCGCCACCCGCCCCACTCTCGGGTCAAAACGGCGTCGCCTCGACGCCAAGACCCGCCGCAGCGGTGTCAAGGCAACGCGCGGCAAGGTCACCGGAGAGGAGTGAGCCACGTGGAACGCCTGATGGAGCGACGCCGCCGGCTGTTGGGCGAGAACGTCCCGACCTTTTACCGCGATCCGGTGCACATCGTGCGTGGCGAGGGCGTCTGGCTCTGGGATTCCCACGGGCAGCGCTTTCTGGACTGTTACAACAACGTTCCGCACGTCGGACATTGCCACCCCAGGGTCGTCGAGGCCATCGCGCGGCAGGCCGCCCGCCTGAACACCCATACCCGGTACCTGCACGAAGGCGTTATGGATTACGCGGAACGGTTGACCGCCCGGATGGGCCACGGCCTGAGCCAGATGATCATGGTCTGCACCGGCTCGGAAGCCAACGACATCGCGTTGCGGATGGCCGAAGCGGTGACCGGACGCACCGGGATCATCGCCACCGACAATACCTATCACGGCAACACCAAGGCCGTCAGCCAATTGTCGACCCGGCGCCCGCCGATCGGCGGCTATCCGGATCACATACGCCTGGTGCCCGCCCCCGACAGCCTGCACCCGTTGGGCGGCAGCCGCGCCGCGCAGGCCGAGAGCTTTGCCGCCAACGTGCGAGCCGCCATTGCCGACCTCGAAGCCTCGGGCCACGGGTTTGCCGGGCTGATGTTGTGCCCGGCCTTCACCATGGAGGGGCTTCCGGTGCTGGAACGGGGTTTCCTCGACCCGACCGTGCTGGCGGTGCGCAAGGCCGGTGGGCTGATCCTGTGCGACGAGGTGCAACCCGGGTTCGGCCGATTGGGAACCGCGTGGTGGGGCCACGAGGTTCTGGGGATCGCGCCGGACGTGGTCACCTTGGGCAAACCGATGGCCAACGGCCACCCGGTCGCCGCCGTCGTCTGCCGACCCGACGTGATGGCCGCGTTCCGAAAAGCCTTCGGGTACTTCAACACCTTCGGCGGCAATCCCGTCTCGGCAGCGGCAGCGCTCGCGACACTTGAGGTGCTGGAGGACGAGGGGCTGATCGACAATGCCCGCACCGTCGGGAACCACGCGCTGGACCTGATGCAGCAACTGTCCCACCCCATGATCGCGGAATGTCGCGGACAAGGATTGTTTTTCGGGGTCGAATTCATTGACCCCGACAGCGAGGCGCCGGCAACCGCCTTTGCCGCCGAGGTGGTCGAAAAAATGCGGGAACGGGGTGTCCTGCTCAACCGAATCGGGCGCCACATGAACATCCTGAAAATGCGACCGCCAATGCCATTTTCCCGCGACAATGCAGAACAGGCTGTCGGCACGCTGGCGGATGTTCTTGCCGGGATGGCGGCGTGACGCGGCAATCGACTGTCGATCTCGCCTTGGCTGCCGCTGACCTCTGGGGCGGCTGTGACGCGCCTCCAGTGCTCGTTGCCGAACGGGAGAATGCCGTTTTTCGGGCGCGGCTCCGGCAGGGGGAAACGGTCGCGATTCGGCTGCATCGCCCCGGATACCTCGACATGGCTGCGATCGAGACTGAACTCGCCTGGACCGACGCCCTGGCAGCGGCTGGTATCGCCTGTCCCGAGCCACTTCGGTCTGTGCACGGGCGGTTGGTCGAGACCGTGATGGGTGGGCGGGCGGCCTCCGTCGTTCGTTGGATCGACGCCACCCCGATTGCCGACGCACCAGCCCCCTCGGAACGCCTGTACCACCGGCTTGGCCAATGCCTCGGGTCCCTTCACGCCGCAGCAGACCGCATCGGGTTGTGCCCGGTGCCGCGTCGCACCTGGAAAGCCACCGACCTGACAGGCGCGGCGCCACGATGGGGTCTGTTCGACGACAATCCCGCCCTGACGCGACCCGAAGCAGCGTTCTTGCAAGACGTGCGAGAAACCGCGCAGCGGGACCTGTCACGGATTCCACATCCCGATGTCGGCTTGATACACGCCGACCCGCTGGCCGAAAACGTGCTGGATGACGGCGCGCGCCTGTGGCTGATCGATTTCGACGACAGCGGTTGGGGCTATCGCGGGTATGATTTGGCCACGGCTCTTGTCCAGTCAGTCGCCTCGCCGCGACTGCCCGTCCTTCAGGCTGCGCTCGGCGCCGGGTACCTTGAGGCGCGACCGGAGAGCGGCGACACCCTTGCACATATCGGCGTGTTCACGGCGCTTCGGGGCATGGCCACCGCTGGCTGGGTCGTGCCCCGCGTTCCCTCGGGAGACCCGCGCTTGCGCCACTATGCCGAGCGCGCCTTGTCGGCGGCCCGGTTGTACCTGGCTAGCTAGGTCTCAGACAACGACCTCCATCGCCTGCTGTTCGCCGACTCCGAAGACCCGCTTGTAGCGAGCGACCTGGTCCGCCGGCCCCATCGACTTGTTCGGATTGTCCGACAGTTTGACCGTCGGGTGCCCATCGACAGCGACCGCCTTGCAGACAAGCGAAAACGGACGAAGCGCATCATCCGGGACCAAGCCTCGGAAGTCGTTGGTCAGCAACGTACCCCAGCCAAAGCTGACCCGCACCCGCCCATCGAATTGCTTGTGCAGTTCAAGGATCTTGTCCACGTCCAGCCCGTCCGAAAAGATCACCAGCTTGCGGCGAGGGTCCTCGCCGCGGGACTTCCACCATGCGATGGCGCTCTCGGCCCCGGTTGCCGGGTCACCGCTGTCGATCCGGATCCCGGTCCAGCCAGCCAACCAGTGCGGTGCCTTTCGCAGAAATCCCTCGGTGCCGTAGGTGTCGGGCAGGATGATCCGCAGGTTGCCGTCGTGTTCTTCCTGCCAATCCTCCAGCACCTGGTAAGGCGCCTGCGCCAGTTCCGCGTCGTTCTTGGCAAGGGCGGCATAGACCATCGGCAGTTCGTGCGCGTTGGTCCCGATCGCTTCGACTTCCTGGCGCATGGCGATCAGACAGTTTGACGTGCCGATAAATGACTTTCCCAGGCCTTCGATCATGGCCTGCACGCACCAGTCCTGCCACAGGAACGAGTGCCTCCGGCGCGTGCCGAAATCCGCGATCCGCAGCTCCGGAACCTTGCGCAGCTGTTCCACCTTTTCCCAGAGTTGGGTCATCGCACGGGCATAGAGAACCTGAAGCTCAAACCGTTCCATTCGGTTCAGCACCGACCGCCCGCGCAGCTCCATCAGCACGGTCAGGGCCGGGATCTCCCACAACATGACCTCGGGCCAAGTGCCTTCAAACGTCAGTTCGTACTGTCCGTCCCGCTTTTCGAGATGATAGTCGGGCAAACGCATGTTCTCGAACCACTCCATGAAATCGGGGCGGAACATCTGGCGTTTTCCGTAGAACGTGTTGCCGCGCAGCCAGGTGCTTTCGCCACGGCTCAGGGAGAGCGAGCGGATGTAATCGAGATGTTCGCGCAATTCGACCTCGTCGATCAGCTCTGCCAGGCGGATGTCCTTGCTCCGGTTGATCAGCGAGAACGTGACACGGGCCTCCGGTTTGTACCGAAACACAGATTGACACATGAGAAGCTTGTAGAAGTCCGTATCGATCATGGATCGGACGATCGGATCGATCTTCCATTTGTGATTCCAGACACGCGTGGCGATATCGACCATGAACCGGCCCTTCCTGAGTGCAGCACGGTTCAAGCTATCTGTCCGGGACAACGAAGAAAAGGGGGAGAGCGTCAGCCGATCTTTCGCCGAGGCTCATCCCGAGGCGGCCCGACGCTCTCCTGGCTTTCGGCATCCAGGCAGGCCCGGATCGCCGCAAACAGTTCGAGCTTCCGGAACGGCTTGGTCACGAAATCGGTCATGCCCGCCTCCTTGCACAGGTCCCGATCTTCGGGAAAGGCATTGGCGGTAATGGCAATGATCGGCGTTGCCCCAAGGCCCGCGGTTGCTTCAAGCCGACGAATTTCCCGGGTCGCCTCCAGCCCATCGAGGATCGGCATGTGCACATCCATCAGCACGACAACAGGCGCATGCTCGCGAAACAGATCGATCGCCTCTCGGCCGTTCATGGCAAAGGAAAGCTGCGCGCCCGTCGCTGCCAACATTCGTTCCAGCAACAGGGTGTTGGTTCGGTTGTCCTCGGCAATCAGCATCCGCAGGCCGCTCAGACGCTCCACGAGACGCGAATGAGCCAGCTTCCCCTCCGGGTCGCCGGTTCCCGACGCGGCCACGCTGGCCAGGGGAAGCGTCACCGAGACGTGAAAGACGGCGCCCTCCCCCGGCCTGGAGGCTGCGGAGATTTCGCCGCCCATGGCTTCGACCAGAGCCTTGGAGATGGACAGGCCAAGACCGGTTCCGCCAAATCGCTCGGCCACGGTGGCATCGGCCTGGGTGAAAAAGTCGAACACCCTTTCCAGTTGTTCGGGCGCAATGCCGATGCCGGTATCGCGCACCGACATCATCAGGTGGCAATCGTCGCCGTCCAGCCGGATCGCAACCTCGACCCGCACGGATCCGCGTTCGGTGAACTTGATGGCGTTGCCCAGCAGATTGAGCAGGACCTGCCGAAGCCGCCCCTGATCGCCGCGAACCCATTCTGGCAAGCTGGCGGGAAGCACCAGGTGCAGCTCGAGGTCCTTGGTCTCGGCCAGAGGCTGCACGAGATCCATGACTCCCTGGAAACAGGCGCGGGGAGAAAACGGCTCGGAGGCAATCTCGACACCACCCGCGCCGAGTTTGGAGAAGTCGAGGATATCGTTGATGATTGCCAGCAGCGCCTCGCCCGACGAATTGATGGTGCGGACACAGGATCGCTGCATCGGATCGAGATCCGTATCGAGCAGCAGGTCGGCCATCCCGATCACACCGTTCATCGGCGTGCGGATTTCGTGGCTCATGGTCGCCAGGAACGTGTGCCGGGCCCGAACCGCATCCTCCGCCACGCGGCGGGCCTCGGCGAGTGCATGTTCCCTCTCCTTGGCCTCGCTGATGTCACGCTCTACGCTCACCATGTTCATCAGCTCGCCGTGTTCGCCAAACACCGGCGTCATGCTGACCTCGACCCAGATCGGCGCGCCGTCCTTGCGGTGGTTGATGATCTCAAGCCGGATGGGCCGCTGATCCCGACGTGCCGCGACCAGCCTTGCGCTGGCGTCTTTCTGGGTTTGCGGCCCGTCAAGCAGATCCACACTGCGCCCGACCACCTCGGAAAACGAGTACCCCGTCGCTCGGGTGAACGCCCGGTTCACCCAGGTGATATTTCCATCCGCATCGGTGATGATGACGCTGTCGTTTGCCCGCTCCGCGACCATCGCAAGCCGCTTGGTTGTCTGGCGGGATTGCTCCAGCGCGTCATTCGTGTGGGCCAGGGTCCGCGTCCCCTCAAGCAGCGCGAGCTGGGCCGCGCTCCTGCGGTTGCGATATTTCTGATCATGGCGAATGACCGACCAGCCAACATATAGCAGCAGGATGGTGCCCACGACATCGGCAACCAGCTTTCGGTCGGTTCCCTCGAAATGCAGCCACCCCTGTAGGGACAATACGAACAGGGCCAGCAGGTACAAAATGATCCGGACGACGGCGGCGCCACGGTGCACGCCGTACAACAAGGCGGCATCCAGTAGCGCAGCAAGAAAGATTGCCCCTGCCAGGGACCGCGTTTCCTCGCCCCCGATCGTCGCCACGAACGCAACGAAGACGCAGATCGTGGCTGCCTGGATTGCACCCGTCAGCGTCGTTATTCCGATTGCCAGGTGGAGTTTGTCTGACAGGTTCCGAGAAGCTCCCAGACGTGCGAGCACAAGGCAATCCAACGCTTCCCCAAGGAAAACCGTCAACGCCATCGCGAGGGTCAATTCCCAGTCAGCAAAGATCAAGAACAGCGGGGCGAAGATGAGAATGAGAGCCTGACGCGTCCAGAAATGTCGCGACCGTCCCCGGCAATAGGACAAGAACCGACCTTCAACGGTGCGGCTTGCGCGGAAAGCATCCAGCGCTCTGTCGGCGGCCTCGGTCGTGGGGTCCATGGTCTGCTCCGTCCGGTCAGATCGCGGGACACCCCAGGACCTTCCGTTAAGTCAAAGCAAAAAACTCTTCCGGACGAATTAACGACGCCGAAATCATGTTGTCACAGAGACGCCCTCGACCCGCATTGCCTCAAGCGCTGCGGCCAGCGAGCCGTCGAGGTCTATCGCACGACACGCAGGCAGGCAAACCGACACGTCGAACCCCAGCCGGGCCGCATCCACGGCGGAATAGTGAACACAGAAATCGGTCGCCAGGCCAACCAGCACCAGGCGCTCCACCCCACGCGTGCGCAGATAGCCTTCCAACCCGGTCGGCGTGCGGTGATCGTTCTCGAAAAAGGCGGAATAGCTGTCAACCTCACCCCGGAACCCCTTGCGAACAATCAGATCCGCCGGGTCCGTGTTCAGGTCGCCATGGAACTGCGCACCGTCCGAGCCTTGCACACAATGGTCCGGCCAGAGCACCTGCGGGCCATAGGGCATTTCGATCATTTCGAACGGCCCCTTGCCCGGATGCTGGCTGGCAAATGACGAATGCCCGGCCGGGTGCCAATCCTGGGTGAAGACCCGAACGGGAAAGTCACCAAGCATGGCATTGACCAGCGGCACGACCTCGTCACCACCGGGCACGGCCAGAGCGCCGCCGGGGCAGAAATCTTTTTGGACATCGATCACGATCAGGGCTTGGGTCATGGGCCACCTCCTGCGACATGGCTAGGCAAGCACGCGCGCCGGGTCAATGGAGGCTTGTCCCGACCCAGCAATCCGGCCTAGTGACAAGCATGTTGACAGTCGCCGCACTCTATCACTTCACCCGATTTTCCACCCCCGCTGCCCTGCGGGCGCCTTTGCTCGCGCTGTGCGAGGCAGAACAGGTCAAGGGGAGCCTGCTGATTGCCGCCGAGGGCATCAATGGCACCATTGCCGGCCCTGCCGCGGGCATTGCGCGGGTTCTGGCGCATCTGCGCGCGCTGCCCGGCTGTGCCGATCTGGAGTGGAAGGAAAGCAGCGCCGAGACGATGCCCTTTGGCCGTATGAAGGTAAAGCTTAAGCGCGAAATCGTCACCATGGGCCAACCGCAGGTCGATCCGCTGTCGGCTGTTGGCAATTACGTCGATGCGGCAGAGTGGAACGAGCTGATCTCGGCCCCCGACGTTGTGGTGATTGATACGCGCAACGACTACGAAGTCGCCATCGGCACCTTCCAGGGCGCCATCGATCCGGGCATCCGCACCTTCCGCGACTTTCCGGCGTGGTGGGAGGCGAACCAGGCCCGTTTTCACAACAAGCGGATCGCAATGTTCTGCACTGGCGGCATCCGTTGCGAAAAGTCGACGAACTACCTGCTGGGGCTGGGCGAACAGGACGTCTATCACCTCAAGGGTGGCATCTTGAAATACCTCGAAGACGTTGCCGAAACAGACAGCCAGTGGAACGGCGAGTGCTTCGTGTTCGACCAGCGGGTTTCTCTGACCCATGGGCTGGAGCGCGGAACGCACCAGATGTGCCACGCCTGCCGCCGCCCGATCTCGCCCGACGACATGGCCGCGCCCACGTACGAGGCTGGCGTGTCCTGCCCGCATTGCATCGACGCGTTGTCCGATTCCGACCGGATGCGCTTTCGCGAGCGGCAAAAACAGATCGCCCTTGCCAAACGTCGTGGCGAACTGCATCTCGGCGCCGAACGCTGACGCCGCTCTGCGCGTCAGGTCCTCCGCCGCAAGCCAGTCAAGAACCAACCGCCCACCGGCGACGCCCGCCTGTGGGGAGTCCGATGGCCAGACGAGGGTGATCCAATCATTCCCGTCGACCTTGATGCGTTTGCGTGGTGCACAGACATCCGGACGCAGCTCCGGCAGTTCGACCTCTTGCGTCTGAACGAACATCGCGCCGATGACCGGCTTGGCGGGGGTGTCGAGACAGGGGGGCGCACGGCAATCTCGGCCCCTTCGATCTCGGTTTTCACAGGGTCCCCTGGGCGGGCAAGGTCCCGCAGGAATCTGGCACGGTCTATTTGGAGGACCTTGATGCTTTCGCCGACATCTCGCGAGGACGTGAATTTGTTGATCGATGTCTGGATGGACAGGGTGGCAGGATCCTGTTTAAATCCTCGCGCCCGAGGCATATCCTCTGCTTCCGCCCCGACACCGACCCCGGCCTGATGCAAGGTGACGAATTCGAGGGGGCCATCCCGGCGGGCCAGCTCTTCAGACTTCCAGGGATCGGGTTCAACTGCGTGGACGTCATGAGAGCAGCCCCTCCGCAGCAAGATCAGCATCTCACAAGATCATGGCATATCATCGCCCCGGACAACGACCGGTCCGTTGCCGATTGTGCCCGAGCCCCGCTACAGAAATCTCTTGCGCAATTTGCGCGGGATGGCGGCGGGGTCCTGCAAAACCTGCCAGAGCCGGAACGTCACATCCCGGTAGTCGCCGAAACGGCCGATCGGGAGCTCCAGAGCCTCCGGCCAGCCAGCCCGAACCACCTCCTGGATCATCCTGTTGGTTCCGTTTGCCTGCCGCCGCCACTCCGGTGGCAACGACAGCATCGATGCGAAATTCCGACGTGAGATCAATGGATGAATGTCCACTGGCTGAGGGGTGCAATAGGACAGGCAGAACCCCCAGGACCCCATCCTGAGCTCGATGTAGGCGAGGTCCAGTTGCAGAAGCGCCGGCAGCCCCTTCACGCTCTCCAGCCAGTCCGCCATCTCCGACAAGCCAAGCGGATGCGGCGCAAAGCCCATGCGGGTCCACAGAAGTTCCGGAGTGACCTCGGTCTGGTTGGTATCGTCCGGGCGCCAGAAAAACGCGCGCCCGATTTCCCCGCCAAGGCCGCCCACGAAGTACGGTCGGGTCCGCAGGGCGTCAACGGTCGGGTGGGTCCTTGCATGTGGACCGGTGACGCATTGGCCGGTGCGGGCCTGCCAGTCGTCTGCCTGGGCGTCGGTTGCAAACCGCAGCGGGATGATACGATGCGGCAGGCCGAACCGGGCGCTGAGTTCCTTGGCACGGTGCAAATCGAGTGCCGCCACCGCAGCTGAGACCGTGACGAACTCGATCTCGTCCTTCATGTCACGCGCCGCGGCCAGCATCATCCGGGTCTCGTTCCCGGCCGTCAGCGCCTGGGCAACTGCCCCCGACCGCAACAGCGCCCGAATGGTCTGTGTCGAGGCGTCCAGAATATCGGCACATGCGACCTCGGGTGTGTCGGTGACGGCAATGGCGCCGCGTGGCCAGTGGCGCACGGTATCAAGCCCGTCGAGATCGAGGAAGTGGTTCGGCAGCAACCGGCGGATGCCACGATGCGCGGTGAGTGTTCCCGAGAACCAGCCGATGTTTGCGACGTCAAAAGCCTCGTGCAGGTCGGATTGGAACCGCCGCGCACATTCCGCCTCGCTCATCAGGGCCGGCGCCGTCGATCCTACCGCGCCAGTTTCCGGATCATAGACCACCGACAACGCCCCACAGGCGTCAAGATACACCCGCCGGGCACCGGGGGTATCCAATACAAAGATGAAGAAGCCGGTCAGCGCATAGATCCAGGTTTCGACGAACGCATCCGGGTCAGCGTCCAGATCGGCGGGAATATCGTACCGCTCCTGAAGCACCGTGCCGGAGCCGAGGTCGATCGGTGTCCCCAGGAGCGCGCCGATACAGCGGCCGGAAGCTTCGAAAACCTTGCAGACGCCCAGATGTTCCGCGACCGACATTTCGACGGTGGACAGGTCGTGACGCGTACCGCCGGGCAGCGTTGCACCATTGACGGACAGGACAAACTGACCATCAAAGTCAGACGGATAGAGCGGAACCATAGGGAGACCAACCACGTAGACTGCGTTGTGACGGGCGAGCCACCCGACCCGGTCGAGCATAGAGCGATTTTTCGGGACGTGAAGGATCTTCTCCGGTACAACGCCTGCGAAAACAGGCACCACCGCCGAGGACAGTTTGCAAAACATTTCTGCTTCGGTCCCCAGCCGGACAACCGCGCCGGTGACGGACACGATCCCACGTACCCCGCTCTTCCCGGCGATGTTCCTCATCGCACTTCTGATCCCGCTGTATTTCTCGGTCGGCTCCGTTCGGCTGAGCCCGTATCGCGTTGTCATCCTGATCGGGTTCTTTCCGGCCATGGCCGCCTGGCTGGGCGGTCGCGCCGGACCGATCCGGGGCTTCGACGTCATGATTCTGGGTGCGGCGCTTTGGGGCGGCTTCTCGTTCTTTTACAACCACGGGCTGTCACGAGGCCTGGAGCCCGCCGGGGTGCTGGTGCTCGAAACCTTCGGATCCTACATCATCGCAAGGGTGTATTTCCGAACGCCCGAGGATTTTGCCGCGTTTTCGCGGCTGTTCTTCCGCCTCATCGTCATTCTCCTGCCCTTTGCCCTGTTCGAGACCATGACCTCGCGCCCGATCCTGCTGGAGCTGTTTGGCAAGATCGGATCAACCTTTCCGGACGTGGATTTCAGAGGCCGCATGGGCATGTACCGGGCGCAGGTGGTATTCGAGCATTCGATCCTGTTCGGCGCCGTCGCGGCTGCCGCATTCGGGCCAATCCACTATGTCATCAACAGGAACCTCGGTCCGTTCCGCAGGATGATCAACTACGGTATCGGCACGGTCGCTGCGTTCTGCTCGATCTCGGCGGGTGCGCTGTTGGCCCTGTTCTTCCAATGGGGCCTGATGGCATGGGATGCCTTGACCCGGTCCTACAAGAAGCCTTGGACCGTGCTCGCCCTGGTCGGTTTGGCCATGTATTTCGCTGTCGACCTGATGTCGAACCGGACACCGTTCCACATCGTTGTCAGCAACATGACGTTCGATTCAGGGGCCTCCTACAACCGGATTCTCATCTGGCGCTACGGCACCGAAAGCGTGATGAACAACATCATGTTCGGCATCGGCAACAACGAGTGGAGCCGCCCCGAGTGGATGGGCTCCAGCGTGGACAACCTCTGGCTGCTGATCGCCATGCGCTCCGGGCTGCCCGCATTTCTGATGTTTGCCGGCGCAATTGTCTGGATCATCCGCGAGTCATCGATCCGCATCGCCGCGACGTCGCTGGAGCGGGACTCCCGCGCCGCCTACCTGACTTCGCTCGGGGGCATGATCCTTGCCGGCGCCACCGTGCACTACTGGAACGCGTCCTATGCGTTTTTCATCTTCCTGCTCGGGTCTGGCGTCTGGTCGACCTTGGACCGGACTCCAGAGGCGCCGCCGGAAACGGATGATGAAACATTGGAAGCAAAGACAGCATTGACCTGGAATACCCGCAAGACCCGGGCGCCAATCAAATCATCGAAACCGGGCGACGCCGCACAGGAGCCGTCCGAGCACGGCCAGACACGGTATTCCCGGCAGACCAAGTTCCACAGGCGCAAGACACCGGAATAGCGCAACCCCAGCGGTCGGTCGCCGAGGGATCAGACCGGGCCGGGCCAGATATCGCCGGAATGCCAGAGCACCGCCCGGAAGACCGAGGCCTTTTCACGCGCGCGGTCCGACGAGCCGGCCAGCGCTGCAATCGACCAGACCAGAGCACGCGAGGCATTGTGCGCGACAACGATCGCATAAGAGACAACGGCTGCAAGCAACCCGCCATGCTTGCGGTTCAGGCGAACATTGGCCTGACACAGCATGATGTTGCGTCGATAGTTCAACCGCTTGGCCGAACCGCCCTGGAAATGGGTGATTTCACCGACCGGGGCCAGCATAAGCGTCCAACCAGCATCACGCATCCGGCGACACCAGTCCGTTTCCTCGCCAAAGAAAAAGAACGCCTCGTCCAGAAGGCCGACCTGCTCGATCACCTCCCGGCGCACCAGGAGGTAGCAGCCGGCGACGGATTCCACCTTTTGCGCCGGACCCTCAGGGCCGATTCCGCGCACCGCGCCGTGACCGATCACCTTGAACAGGCCGCTCAGATACAGGAATTGCCGCCAGGGCGTGGGGAAAATGGTGTTGTTCAACTGTTCGGTACCGTCGGTATTCATCACCCGGCAGGCCATTGCGCCAACCTCGGGCTGCGCATCCAGCCATTGCACCGACTGTGGCAGCACCGCCCCATGAACCAGCGTGTCGGAGTTCAACAGCAGGATCTGTCGCCCGCGCGCGACCTTCATGGCCTGGTTGTTTGCAGCCGCAAAGCCAAGGTTCCGGTCATTGCGGATCAGGACGGCCTGCGGGAAATCGGCCGCCACCATATCGGCAGAGCCATCTTCGGAAGCGTTGTCGACCAGGATCACCTCGGCGTCGAGATCCCCCAGACCGTCAAAGACGGATTGCAGACAATCGCGGGTCATCTCGCGGGTGTTCCAATTGACGACAATGATCGAGAGATCGGTCATGTGGCTTCCATCAGCTCGGAAATGTCGCTTGCCAGCGCTTCGAGACAGTCAAACGGCGTTTCCGACATATAGTTGGGCATATGGCTTTGCGCCCGCACCCCGGACTCCGGGTCGCGCTCGAAAGCCAGGATTTCCTGTTCCAGCGCTGCGGCGATGGCTTCGGGACGAATGTCGGTCAGCGAACGCAGGTTGTCGTGACGGCGGGACAGGTCCTTGTGCGGGTAGCTGTTGCCGATGACCCGGGCGCCAAAATGCGCCATCTCAAGCGGCGGATAACTGGGGTGCGGCGAAGACATGAGCGAGACGCCAACCGCCGTTTCACGCAGCAGCTTTCCATAGGCCTCCAGCGGCAGCTTTCCTGCCGATGTCAACGCGTGGTGAGGGCCCAGCGGGATCGCCTTGTGGGTCTCTCCGGCAGAGATGAACCGCCAATCCGGATGCTCCGCACCGTGGGTTTCGGCCCAGATGTCCAGCCCCTTGCGGATCAGCGAGAAACAGTTTCGCGCCACCTGCGGGCGGCCATAGACCAGAACCGTGCGGGTTTTCTCCGCTGCGCTCAGATCCTTGGCAAAGGGGCGGATCGACGGGTTCATCCGAGGCTCGAACGGATAGTCGCGGTCGGACCGGTTGCCCTGTGCCTTGTAGTAGCCATGCAGTTCGGAGGAGTTGAAAATCCCCCAGATCGGCCAGTCGCCGTTGAACGCCTGAAGCGACAGCATGTGAGCCGAGGAGAACGGATAGAAATGCGGCTCGTATTCCTGGATCAGGTAGAGTTTCGGTCGCGGCGGCACGCCAAATGTCTCGGCCTGCGCCCGAAGGACAGGCTCAAGGTTCAGCGCAATCCACCAGTTGTAGACAAGGAACAGGTCCGAGGACCGCACCGGCAACCGGTTTTCGTTGGCCTGAAGACAGTGTTCCTCGGCCTGGTCGGAGCCGATCACGCTCTGTTCCGGGGCCACAGGATTCTCTGTCACGACGCGCAGGTCGACCTGATGGGTCCGGGCGAGGGTTTCGCCGAGTTCCAGGAACAACTCCACCCCCGTCATCACGCCGCCAAAGGCCTTCGCACGGTCGAGGCTCGGGAGAACGAAGTTGAGCCGGAGCCGTGTGGACCTGTCCCGCTCAAATGTGATCGGTCGCAGCACTTCGTCTTCGATCGCGGGACCAAGGATGAAGTCGCGCAACGGCTGGGCAAGCCCTTTCACATTCCCCGGCAGGGTCCGTTTGAGAGTACGTCGCAAGGATGACATCGGATCTCCGGCCAAGTTCAGTCTGGCGCACGGTTGAAAAGTGACCGCAGCACGCTGTTCCAAAAGGCTGTACCAGCCATGATTGTCTCAACCAGATCCACGCCACACACTCTAACCTTGCACAGCGACCGCTATAGCCCGCCGGCCGCGGGCTGTCCACAAGCCCCCAAAGCCCCTATCGTTTTTCCGGCACGCATGCGAATAAAGGCGCCGAAGCAGAAGGGCGAGCAATGCGTCAGGTCATCATCAACTTCCATGGCATCGGCCAACCGCTCCGATTACAGGAACCGGGCGAGGCGGCCTATTGGGTGTCCGAGGAAATGTTCCACGACATCGTTGCTTTGGCTGCGGAATTGCGCAAAGGCGTCGACACGCAGTTCACCTTTGACGACGGCAACCTGTCGGACCTGACGATCGCTGCAGAACCGCTTGCCGCGGCCGGCTACAGCGCCGAGGTCTTTGTTCTGTCTGCCCGGATCGACACCCCCGGATCGCTGGGCGTGGACGACATTCGGCGCCTGATGTCGATTGGGCACCAGATCGGCACCCATGGCGCAAACCACGTGGACTGGACCGGGCTGGATGCAGCCGGCGAAACCCGCGAATTCGTCGAGGCCCGCGACCGACTTGCCGGAATCTGTGGCCATGCAATCACGTCAGCGGCGATCCCCTTTGGCCGGTACAACGCCCGCGTCTTGCGCACCTTGAGGGTGCATGGCTATGACCGGGTATTGTCAAGTGACGGAGGTGGCTGGACGGCAGGCCAGAGCCCGATCCCGAGGACATCCATGCGCCACAACATGACCATCGACGATGTCCGCAACCTGTTGCTGGGCATCGAGCCGCGCAGCCGGAAGATACATCGACGCCTGTCCATGGCGATCAAGCGGAGAGTCTGATGGCGGAAATCCTGATCGGGCTGGCCGAAGCCCTGCCTGCGGCCGAAGTTTTCTTCAGCCTGCGCGCCGCTGGTCACACGGTATCGGTCTTTCAGCGCGACACCAGCACCCTGCCGCTGACGCGGCACCTGCCGGTCCAGAACGTGCATCGCATTCCGGCGCCTGAAACGGACCTGCCCGCAGCCGTTGCGGCAATGCAGACGCTGGCAAGGTCGGCGGACCTAGTGCTCCCACTGGATGACCCCGGGCTGTGGCTTGCCGATACGGCCCTGACCGGGCGAATGATCTCGGCTGGCGCAACGGGTGCGCCGGCACGGATCGCGCTCGACAAAAGGCAACAGATCGATGCGGCGCGACAGGCAGGTTTGGCCGTCCCGGACACGCTCGTCGTGACCCGGCCCGAGGATCTGACGCGGGCAAACGTCTTTCCGGCAATCGCCAAGCCCTCGCTGGCGCTGGCGGATGTGGGCGGCAAGCTGTCCAAGGGAGACACGCATTTTCTGGCCAACGCATCGGATCGCGACTCGCTGGTCGCGCGTCTGACATCCGATATGGCACCGATGCTGGTTCAACCGTTGATCCGGGGACGTGGGACAGGGATCTTTGGCCTTTGTACCGAGGATGGCGTTGTCGCGTGGAGTGGGCATGAACGCCTGCGGATGATGAACCCGCATGGTTCCGGCTCGTCCGCCTGTCGCGCCCGGCAAACCGAGCCTGACCTGCGTGAAGGCGTGTCTCTGTTCCTGCAGGTCATCGGCTGGCGTGGCCCGTTCATGATGGAGTTCCTGACCGATGCGGACGGAACCGACTGGTTCATGGAGCTGAATGGCCGGATGTGGGGCTCGCTTGCCCTGGCCCGCCGGCAAGGGTTGGAGTATCCGGCCTGGGCGGTCGAGTTGGCGCAGGACCCGACATTCAAACCGACGGTTCCGGCCCGCTCCGAGGTGCCCTTGGAAGTGCGTCACCTCGGGCGCGACCTGTTGCAGGTTCTGTTCACGTTGCGCGGCCCCAAGAGCGACTTTCACCGACAGGACTGGCCCAGCCTTTCAAGTGCGGTCACCGGTGCGCTGCGTCCCGGACGCGGACCCGGTTTTTACAATTTCGATCCTGAGTTTCCACGATACTACATCCGCGATGCCCTCCACACGGTCCGCAAGACGATTGGAAAGGCCCGCTCATGACCCGAACGGTTCGCGCCGTCCTGCATGCCCATTCGACCTGGTCCTATGATGGCCACTGGTCGCTTGCCAAAATCGCCCGGTTGTTCGGGGCCATGGGAGCCCGTGCGGTGATGATGACGGAGCATGACACAGGGTTTTCGCCAGACCGCTACGATGAATACAGGGCAGCCTGTGCCCAGGCCTCGACCCGACTCTGCCGGATCGTTCCCGGTATCGAGTATTCCTGCCCCGACAACGACGTCCACATCCTGACATGGGGGCTTGACCGGTTCCTGTCGGAACATCACCCCGTGATGGAAACCCTTGAGGCGGTCCGTTCCAGCAACGGGGTTGCGGTCTTTGCCCACCCCGTTCGACGGAACGCCTATGACCTGTTCGACCCGGCGTGGGTCCCGTACCTTTCGGCTATCGAACTGTGGAACCGGAAATCCGACGGGCTGACCATCGGTCGGGAGGCGCGCGACCTGATCAGGGACACCGGCCTGCCGGCGACGGTGGGCATCGACTTTCATCGCATGCGCCACGTCTACCCGCTGTTCAACCGTGTCTCCGTGGCAGGTGACCTGCCTCTGGAAACCGCACTTGTCGCTGGCCTCAGGGATGGAGCGATTGTGCCGGAGGCGCTGTATGAAAGCCTGTTGGCTCCGGACGGACAACCCAGAACCGGCGTTCATGATCGACTGGAACGCGCGCGTCGCAATGGCATCAGGCTGCTTCGGAGGAGTTAGACCCGCCGCATTGTGACGCCCACACCACCATTGTCGCAAAAATCCGTCCAGGTCGCTCCCGACGCTTTGCCACCAATACGGGAAACGGTCAGACTCCAACGAAACCGCCCGGGGAATAGAATGACGTTTCCCGGCAAGACAAGCAGACGATTTCGACGAGCAGAAAGACCAAGGTGCCTCATTTCAAACCCATCCCGGCGCTGACCACCCGGGATCGGTCCGGTTTCAAGACCCGCCCGTTCAGGGTCCGGTCAGCAGGATAGTCAGAACAATGTCACACACCAGACTATTGGCCGTCGATCTGGACGGGACCCTGATCAGGAGCGATATGCTGCTGGAAAGCTGGTGGAATGTCGCCTCCGGCAACGCCCTTGCTGCGGCACGGGCCTTGCTCGCCCTGCCCCGCGGCAAGGCGGCCTTCAAGGAAGTCCTGGCCCGTGAGTCCATGGTCGATCCGGCCAGCCTGCCATACAATCCCGAGGTGCTCGACCTGATCGAGCAGCATCGAAAGGCCGGCGGTCGAGTGGCGCTTGTCACCGCAACAGATCGCAGGCTTGCCCAACAGGTTGCCGACCACCTTGGGGTCTTTGACGAGGTCCACGCGTCAGACGGTGATCTCAACCTGAAGGGGACAGCCAAGGCCAACTTCCTGATCGAGCATTATGGCGAAGCGGCGTTTGACTACGCCGGCGACAACCCGGCGGATCTGGAGGTCTGGAAACACGCGTCACGCACCATCACGGTGGATGCGCCAATGTCGTTGCGGACGGCGACCGAGGCACAATCCGCGGATGTCTTGCATCTGGGCGATCCTGGCGCTGCCGGACCAAGCCGGTCCTGGTTGAAGGCACTACGTCCACACCAGTGGGCCAAGAACATCCTGATCTTTCTGCCGATGATCATGGCGCATGCCCTGACGGCCTCGAACTGGTTTGCCGCAATCATGGCGTTCGTGACCTTCAGCATGGTCGCGTCCAGCGTCTACCTGCTCAACGACCTGCTGGATCTGGCGGCCGACCGGGCGCACCCGCGCAAACGCAACCGGCCACTTCCCTCCGGCAAAATGAAGCTCCTGCACGGATCGCTGCTTGCGCCTGCGCTGCTTCTTGGTGGTGTTCTGATCGCCGTGGTGTTCCTGCCGATGCAATTCGTCGGTATTCTGATCGGCTATTTCGCCCTGACAACAGCCTATTCGCTGTCGCTGAAACGCCAACTGGTCATCGACATCTGTACGCTTGCAGGCCTCTATACACTCAGGATCATCGCGGGCGCAGTGGCGACCGATGTCAGCCTATCTCCTTGGCTGCTGGCGTTTTCATCGTTCCTCTTCCTGTCCCTTGCAGCCATCAAGCGCCAGGCGGAACTGACAAGCGACATTCAGGCCGGTCGCGCCGGGGCTTCGGGACGTGCCTACCTTACCACTGACCTGCCGATCGTCTCCGGCATGGCGTTGACTTCCGGTTACGTCGCCGTTCTGGTCATGGCACTTTATGTGAGCTCTCCGGTGGTGACCGTGCTGTACAAGTCCCCGCTCTGGATGTGGTTCACTTGCCCGGTACTGTTGTTCTGGATAAGCCGCAATGTGATGCTCACCCATCGCGGCCAGATGGATGACGACCCGGTGGTGTTTGCCTTCAAGGACTCAACCAGCCGGATCTGCGCAGGCCTGCTTGTCGCAATTACGCTCGTCGCCACATATCTGTGACGACGAGCGCATCTGGGTGAGAGGTCGAACCGGAGCTTCCGGTTCGATGGTGGTATCAGGCCGGCAGATAGGCGCCCGTCGGCATCTCGGTCACCGGGTCGAAACTGCGCCCCAGACAATCCCGGTTCAGGTCGAACCCAAGCGCGTCCAGCCATGGCCCACTGGGCAGGTTGCTGCTCCAGTCCACGCCGAGTTGCTCCAGCGGACCAGACGGCAGTGGCAGGTAATTGTCGTTTCGCCAGTCCACAAACAGCGCCGACGGAGCTGAGAAATACGAGTTCAACCCACCCGCGAAGAACAGATCCCGAAAGGTTTGCCCTTGCGCCAGGCCACACAACACGTTGCCGCTTTGGGTGCCGATGATCGTGTCGGTACCCCCCGTTCCCAGGTTCGCATCACAGCTCCCGAAGGCAACATTGTTGATCGTATGGTGCGTGGTATTGCCGGTCTTCCCGACAATGATCGCGTTGCCACCGCCCGGAACCTGTTGCCCGTCCGATGGTCCCACCGTGTTGTTTGAGACAACAATCACCCCCGCGCGGGGGTCCGCAGCCGGATAGTCTCCGAATGATCGTCGACTGTTGTTTTCGAGGCCACGTCCCTGCGCCTCACCAGCCGGGGATTGGATATCATTCATCAGGTACCAGATGTTGGTACCGTCCTGATGGGTCAACCCGATACCCGAGCCGGTGCGAATGATGTTTCCGAACACGATCAGGTTGTAGCAGCCGAGATAGTTCGACATCCCGTTGCCGTGGGCTCCGAACACTTCGCGGATTTCATTGAACGCGACCACACTATTCTCGGCACCATAGACCTTCATGCCTGTCGATCCGGTGCGCCGAATGATGTTTTCAGTGACGAACGCTCCCAAGGTCTCCACCGCGCCACCGGCATTCAGCGCCGGCGTCACGACGAACATCCCGATCCCGTCCTGCATCTCTTCAACCGTGTTGTTGCGCATCGTCGAACGTTTCGACAAGGCAAGCGACAATCCGGCCGGGCCGATGTCAGACACGGTGAGCGTGAATCTCCTGGCCGAGCATTCCTCGATCAGGCTGTCGTCGTGTAGCGAGCCGTTGTGACTGCCCTGCCCGATGCCAAGCCCCTGGAACAGGTTGTCACCGGATTGTTGCACGATATCGATGCCGTAGAACCCGGTCCCTGTGGAGTTGGCCAGGTTGAAGCCATACCGTCTGGACGAGATCTCCAGTTCGTCCATCTTTGTGGCATCCCATGGCCAGCACCACAAATCGTGAGAGCCGTCCGCGTTCTTGCGCCATCCCCACTGGCCCGGAGCATTGATGCGGGCGACGTCGTTCATTATGACATAGGCTCCGGTCGCCAGGCGGCTTGATCCTTGGAACTGCGAGGTCGAAATCGTCCCGGTCGCGGGGTCAAAGGTCTGTGCATGCCCAAGCGAAACGTTGTTGCCGCCGGCCCCATAGTGCCATCCGATGACGATGTCTTTGAAGTCATCCACGGTGTAGCCGCTCAATCGCCCAGGGTCGGTCAGAACGAAAGTGTTGTACGACGCTCCCCCGCCATCGATAACGTTGTCGAAACTTTGGGCCATCAGGTAGGACGGCACAGAGTTTCGGAACAGCATGTTCTCTGTGTTGGTTCCGAAAAAGCTGTCATCCCCCAAGACGTTCAGGTGCATCATGCGGCCAGACTGGCATAAGTTGAACGCAAGCGCGCCGAAAGGGTGTCCGGAGGGAACGGTAACGCGGAACATCTGCGCCCAATTGGGATTGCTGCGCGCATCTGTCTGGCTGGAGCAGGCGACCCATCCCGTCAAAGGATCGGCGCCGGAAACGACCACGGTTTCGCTGCCATAACGCGCGATCGTCACACGATCACCGGCCGTTGTCAGTCGATCCGCAAACGTCACCGCTTCCCTGTACACTCCGCCACGCACAAGGATCGTGTCCCCGCGTTGGGCGGCATCAACGGCTTCCTGGATCGTCTTGAGAGCAGACCCCGGCGAAAGCCCACCTCCAGACGCCGAAACTGCAGCGTCGACATAGCGGTAGATGCCGCTGCCACGCGGGGACAGTTCGGTTCCGTGAACCGAGAAAAAACTCGCCTCGCCATTCGGGCCAGGCGCAAGAGACGGATCTGACTGCCCCTTTGAGACAACATCTCCCCAAGCCTTGACCGCGACAGGCACGGGAAGCTCAAGCGCCGGCGCAGTGTTCCCGGTTGCCCGCAAGACCGGCCTGTAGTCGCCGGCCACCAAGGTCCCGGTCGTGCGCAGTTCCTGACCAAACACGGTGACCGGAAGTCCGTCCGAACTGACCAGTTCATAGATCATGGGGGCTGTCCCGCGGGAGACAATCTCGGCCAGCACACTGCCGGATGGAAGTGTATCACAGATCAAGTTGCGGCTCAGGCACAAGACAAACGGCGCGAGACCGGAGCCGTGCAGCACAACGGTCGCCGTCTGCTCGTCGCTTTCCTCCTCGCCGTCCCAAAGCGCAAACGTGAAGGACCCGTTGGCCAGCGTGGACCCGATGTCCGGATGTTCCGAAAGGTCGCCGCCGTCTTCGTATTCGACAACGCCCGATTCATAGACGAGCACACTTCCGACAGTCAGGACCACCGTAACCGGCCAGGTCACAGGAACCTCGCCATTGATGCGCCGCACGGAAATGGGGTCTGCATCGGCGTCCGAGGCCCCTGTCAAGAGCGAAAGACCTTCCTTTTCAGGGTAAACTGTCATGAATTTGCTCCAGCATCAAAATTCAGGATCACATCCGCCGCGATCGGGGATCGGTTCGACGCAACCTGCGCCACGGCCCAACGTTCGGCCTGTTCGGCGTCAGCCCAATCGGTGAATACCGCAAAGGCATACACGCCGCCGGTCAGGTTGTTTGTCGCGAGGTACGCCGACAGTGCAGGATCGAACGACGACAAGAGGATCATGTCCTGCCAAGGATAGGACCCTGAGGTAGGGATAACCAGATCTCGCAAGATGGCAACGTTGCCGTTTCGGTGCGCTATCCCGAAATCTGCCTTCGATGAACTCGGCGTCAGGATCTGTCCGCCCGCATGAGCCTCAAGGAATGTCGCCGAGCCCTCCTGCATTGGACTGACGCCCTGGGTGTTTTCCCACCAAAGACCGATGTACTGGAATTGATTCTGGTTGGTGATCAGATAGCCGCGCTGTGCGGAATCTTCCCGGAAAGCGAAGACCATGTGGATCGGCGAGTTTTTCGGAACCCCCGATGGTGGAATCTTCAGATGTTCGAAATTGGAACCCGTCTGGTGGATCCGAAGCGCGCCGTTCGCGTCTGTCGACAGCAACGGGCGGTTCTCGGCAACATCCTGATACAGGTGGTGACCGTTTCCGGTCTGGTCCGTCCATTGCGACACACGGTTCGCCCCGTCCGTGACCACTTCATTGGTATCAAACGCCATGATGGAAGATGCCGGGAAGGTCGCGGCCGCCGATTTTCCGGTCAGATCTACCTGAACGGAATAGGCTCGGCTCTCGGCGACGCCATTTCCCAGGCGATAGGTGAAACTGCCGGCGTTCACTGTCTGCCCCGCTCCGGGCAGCGTTGTCGTCGAGTCGTCAAATGTCACGACACCGTCCGACGAAACAGACACCGACCCGCCAAGTCCGTTCGCGAGCGTGTAGAGTTGGCCGTCCGATTGCGCCTGCCCGTTGACGCGCGTCACGAACAGGGATCGGCCATGCGGATCCACCGCGCCGGCCAAAAGAGTGCTTCCGGATCTCTCTGCGTAAATCCCCATGCAAACCTCCAAGGAACAAATCGACAAATGCCTCAAATGCCGTGATCAGCCGTTCTTGGTCGACCTCCGACGCCTGCGGCGCTCGTGGGGACACTCGTCAAAGAAGTTTAGAGTTTCCTAACCTGAGCGCGCGCACGGTAAGGCAACACCATGCGCATACGGTCGCAACTCTTGATCGCTGGTTGGAGGCACGTCGGCGTCCGGCCAAACGCTTACTGGGCGCGCCAATGGTCGCCGGCGGTCCCAACGCCGGGCCGCACGACAAGGCGCAACATGACCAGCCCCCGGTAGGACCGGATAGCAACGAGCCCCCCAAAGGCCTTGATACGCCCAAGCAGACCGCCGTTGATCCGATCGGATTTCAGGATGCGTGGAATCATGGCAAGCGGCGACACCGGCAGAGCCACTGCGCGAACGATCCAACGAAGCCGCCAGGAATCGCCACTGGACAACCGATCTTCAAGATCGTGCGCGATCTGCCGATCCCACTTGCGGGCAAGTTCGGCAAAGGACTCCCGTGCCGGATGATAGGCCACCATGTCAGGAGCCCAAGTGATCCCATACCCTTTTTCACCGGCCCGGCGGCCCCAGTCCCGATCTTCCGCCACACCGATCCCAGCGAATTCCCCGACGTCGTCCATGACCGGGCGCCGGATCACAAGGTTGCCCGTTCCGGTAAACCCTTTTGAACGGATATAGTGCTCCATTCGATACGCGAACTCGCTCTCGTAAGCTTCCCACACCGTTGGGTGGTCAGGATCCACATGAAGAATCCGAACGTCGCCGCCTAGTATATCCATGTGGGCGGCGGCATGGGCCCGGATGGCGTTCAGCCAACCCGCGTCGGCCACACAATCGGCATCGATAAAGGCCAGAACGTCGCCCGTCGCCTCCCGAACACCTCTGTTTCGCGCAGGTCCGGGCCCGGAAAGTCGTTCCTCAAGCAGCCTCGCAAAGGGATAGCCGGACAGGACATCCAGCGGCAGTTGCTCCGAACCGTTGTCGATCACCAGAACTTCGGTGCGCGCGCCATCAGCGTCCACAAGCTGTGGCGCCAACGCCATGAGGCACCGCCGCAAGTGTTCAGGCTGATTGAAATGCGGGATGATCACCGAAATCCGAGGCATAGGTACAAGATCCGCAGAGTCTGGGCAAACTTGGCAGTCGACCGTCTGTTACAACGCGGACGTCGCCGCAGGTTCCATGAAAGTGATATTTCGGTCGGTGCCTGCATGCCAGATAAATCGCCGCAATCCGAACGCTACGTCGCAAACAGGATAGGACCGGACACATTCCTGTGCCCGGTCCCGAGAGTTGTGCCCAATTGCCGAATGGCGGCCGTCACCCCGCCGAGGGAAGGTCGAACGCCATGACGTGATCCTGGCCGGTTGGCGCCTGAGGCAGGATTTCCGTCAGTTCAAGCCGATGCAGGGCGAGTTGCCGGGTCTGACCGGCATCAAAGGTGGCGGCCAGAATGAACTCAACCTCCACCGTCGCCGTTTCCAACGGCGCCGGACCGACAGTTTCGCCCACCACACCTTCCTGCCAGCCATCCGGGAAAGTATCTGGCGACGGATATGTGGCAAGCAGGTCGCCACCGGCGTTGCGGAACCGAATCCAGGTTTGCATCGGTTCCGTCGGCGTTCCCTCGAGCGTTGTAAGCCAGTTCGCCCGAATGAACGCGCCGGGGACCGTCGCGCGGGTCAGGACAAGTCCATCCCAATCGACTGCGAACGGCCCGCCAAGAACCATTGCACCTCCCACACTGATCTCGGACTCCGGCGCCCAACTCAACGACGATGGAAGAGGGGCATCGAAGTCACTGCTTCGATCATCGTCGAACGTGCTTTGGTACAGGTTGCTCAGATCCGGCGTTGCCGCGGGTTGAACCTGCCCCCCACCCGCCATGGGTCTCGACATGGATGTCCAGATTGATTGAAACATCGGACCTGATCTCACCCGGCCCAGGTCCAGCGGAAGAGAGCGCCCGCGGTCGTGGTAAACCGGAGCTCCGGGCTGTTGACGACTTCGATCTTGTAGGCACCGGTAGTGTCGAACACTTCGAAGCTTTCCCAGTCGCCGTCAGCGTTGCGCCGTTCGATCTGGACCAGCCCATCCTGCGGATCGACGTCCAGTGTGCCCGGTTTGGCCCAATGCGGGAAATCTTCGGTGACCAAAGCGGCAGACTGCCAAGTACTCATAGTTGATTCCTTTCATGCCAGGTGCGATCTGCTGTCTGCCGAGAATGGCGGTCTGGATGGCTCCAGGCCTTCAGGCGCCGGGACGCCGATGGAGATTGACGTTTTCCCGGCCATCAAGCCGGGTGGCCACCATCGACCTCTCTTGCAGCAAGTCGTTCGTTGCGAGCCGACATTCGCCGACAAGATTGAAGAACTTCCTGTTCAGGCATTCGCCGTTTTAGGGAAACTTTAGGATTTCGTCGAGGGAAGCCGATTCTGACGCGTCGCCACAGCGGCTCCACTCGTGGGCACCCTCAGTCGAGCAACTGCCTGAGGTAGGTTCCATAGGCCGTCTTCGAAAAGAGCCGTGCCCGTTCCGCCAGGGCGTCATCGCTGATCCATCCCTGCGCCCAGGCGATCTCGTCCGGGCAACCGCTTTGCATGCCCTGGCGTTCGGTCAGCGTCCGAACAAAGTTGCCCGCATCCAGCAACGAAGCATGCGTGCCCGTATCAAGCCAGGCGTATCCGCGCCCCATGGTCATCACGTCCAGCGATTCCGCAGCAAGGTACATCTCCAACAATGTGGTGATTTCCAGTTCGCCACGCTCGGACGGCTTCACACGTCGCGCCATTTCCGGCGCATTTCCATCGAGAAAATACAATCCAGTTACCGCATAGCGGGACGGCGGAACCTCGGGTTTCTCTATGATTCCCGTCACTCTGTCACCGTCGAAGACCACCACCCCATACCGTTCCGGATCGGCAACCCGGTAGGCAAAGATAGCACCACCGCTGACGTTTTGGTCCGCTTCCTCAAGCAGATCGGGCAATCCGTGCCCGAAGAAAATGTTGTCCCCAAGGATCATTGCCGACGGCGCTCCAGCCAGGAAGTCTTCAGCCAGAATATAGGCCTGGGCCAATCCATCTGGAGATGGCTGAACGATCCATGTCAGTTCGATCCCGAACTGGCTGCCGTCTCCCAGCAATCGCTGGAACTGAGACTGGTCTTCCGGTGTCGTGATGATGGCAATTTCCCGGATTCCGGCCAACATCAGGACGCTCAGCGGGTAATAGATCATTGGCTTGTCGAAGACCGGCAACAGTTGCTTCGACACCCCCATGGTGATCGGGTAAAGGCGGGTACCCGATCCTCCGGCGAGAATGATTCCCTTGCGTTGCATCCCATGGTTCCTTTCACTGATTGACCGTTGCCCCTCGACAGGTGCGTGCGACGGCCAACTCTGTTTCACGTCGTCCGGACGACCCGGCCCAATATGATCTTTTCGAATCCTTCCGGCCGCCCGCTGGCAGTCCAAAGCAGGATCAACGTTCCGCTGTAGACAACGGCCCCCGTTGCCGCGCCCACCAAGGTCGGTAGGACCGCGGCATTCGGCAAGACAGAGGTCCAGGCGGCATCCGCGGCAAGCACTACAGCCGCCATGACCGCGCAGGCAACATAGCTGCGCCACGGGATCATCAGCAGGTTCAGCATGCTCTGCTGAACCAAACGGGCACCGATCCCCAGAGTCACCAGCGCCAGCAAGGTCATGCCCCCGGCACGCCCGATAGCCGCACCCACAAGTCCAAACTGTGCCAACCCGACGAGGATCATCGGCGCCTGAAGGCACGCAACGAGCAGGTTGCGCAAGAACAGGTCACGCGTGTCGCCCTTAACGAGAATGACGGACTGCACAACAAAGGACAGACAGGCAAAGGCCGAAAATGGCGCCAGGATCCGCACGATGGGCACAGTGGCCCCCCATTCCTGCCCCAACAACAGCGGAATGAAGCGATGCGCCAGCACACTCAGCCCGACACCGATCGGCAGCATCAGCCCCATGACCACTTCAAGCCCCAGGCGGACGCTGCGGTTCAGGCGTTCGGGCTGGTCGGCAATGGACGACATTCCCGGATACGCTGCTCGCGACAGCGGCATGGCCAGGTAATCCGTTGCCATTCGGACCAGTTCGGCGCCGTTGTGATAGAACCCCGCCGACGCTGTCCCGAGTCGGTTCGAAACGACGAGGATGTCAAACGAGGAAATGAAATAACCGGCAAAGCCTGCCCCACTCAACCAGCCGCCAAAAGCGGTGAACTCGCGCCACCGCTTCGCCGTCAGTCGCGGACGAAACGGGGCGATGATGTGGCTCATGACCGTGCGGACAACGGCCCCGACGATCAACCCGAAGACCAGCGCCCAATAACTGCCCAGGACGATCGCCAGCGTGATCGACGTGGCGTACTGCAGAAACTGCCCGAATACATCTACTGATACCGTCGGCCCCATCCGGAGGTCCCGCTCGAACCGCATGAACGCCGGACTGCGCAAACCTTCTGCAAGCGGCACCAGCGCCATCAGACGCAGAACCGGTGCCGCCTGTGGCGAATTGATCAGCCCGGCCATTGGGTTTGACAGCAAAAACAATACACTGCTCGCAATCAACGCCCAGATCAACGAAAGGGTAAAGGCCGTATCGAGGTCGTCTTCGTCAATCTTGGGAAGACGCATCAGGGCCAGGTGGAACTGATTGTTCACCAACGCGCGCATGACGCCCAAAAAGGCCGTCGCCCCGGCAACCACACCAAAGTCAGCCGGTTCCAGAACCCGAGCGAGAATGGCGAGGCTGAACATCGCAAGGATGCGCATGGCCAACGAACCACCCACGAACAGCGCTGCGCCGGTCCCGACACGCGACAGAAGCGACCGCCCTGACGGATCGGTGCCGCTCATGTCGGAGCGCCCATACTGGAGATCGGGCACCACCGGCCGCTGTTTCGGCCAGGCGATTTACAGGCTTCCATTTGCCCGCATTTCTTCCAGAACCATCGCGACGCCTTCGCGCCAATCCGGTCTTCGGATGCCAAAGGCTGTTTCGAGCGACCCACAGTTCAGGCGGGAGTTTCGCGGGCGGAGAGCCGGAGTCGGATAGGCTGTTGTGAGAATATCCCGAACCACTACATCCCGCCGGGCCTGTCGAAATATTTCGCGGGCAAACTCTGCCCACGTGGTGTCGGGACTACCGGCGAAATGATGAATGCCGCTTTCGAAACCGTCGCTCCCCGACGCCTTGGCAATCGTCAAAAGTGCCACTGCGATGCTGGCAGCCGGCGTCGGCCCGCCGACCTGATCGGCGACGATGGTCAGTTCCGACCGCGTCTCGGAAAGCCTCAACATCGACTTGACGAAGTTCTCGCCATGCGACGAGAACACCCAACTGGTCCGCAGGATACAGAACCGGCCACCGGCCGATGCAACGCCCAGCTCTCCCGTCAATTTGGTGCGACCGTAGACGCTTAGCGGTTTTGTCTCGGCGTCAGGCACCCATGGTGTGCTGCCGGAGCCATCAAAGACATAATCGGTGGACACGTGCAGAAAGGGAACTCCGCGCTCCGCGGCTGCCCGCGCCATCGTCGCAGGGGCAACAGCGTTGACGGCATGTGCTGATTTCGGTTCGCTCTCCGCTTGATCGACCGCCGTATAGGCTGCGGCATTGATCACGACGTCCGCGTCGCTGTCCCGTATCCGGCGAGCACAGGTCCCAGGATCATCCAAGTCGGCTTCGGCGCGGCCAAGCGCCACGACATCGACGCCAGCCCCTGCTGCCAGTCGACGCAACTCGCTCGCAACCTGCCCCGTCTTCCCGAAAACCAGCGCCTTCACTTTCCCGTTCCCAATCGTTGCCCGACCCCGCCGCGCGATTGCAACCCACGCCACCAGTCTTCGTTCTCCAGATACCAACGCACGGTCTGTTCCAGCCCCTGTTCCAGCGTGTAGGACGGGTGCCATCCCAACTCGGTGGCAATTCGGGTCGGATCGATCGCATAGCGCTGGTCGTGGCCGGGGCGGTCGGTGACATGGGTAATCTGGTCTTCATAGGGCGTCGCGCCGGGACGCAACCGATCAAGGACCTTGCAGATCATCCGGACGAGGTCGCGGTTCATCACCTCGTTCTCGCCGCCGATATTGTAGCTTCGACCCGTTTCTCCTTGCTGGAGGACCAGCAACAGCGCCTCCGCATGGTCTTCGACATGCAGCCAGTCACGGACGTTTTCGCCGGCGCCATAGATCGGGATAGGGTCCCCTGCCAGAGCTTTCAGGATCACGACCGGAACCAACTTTTCCGGAAACTGGAAGGGCCCGTAATTGTTGGAGCAATTCGTCAGGACAACGGGCAGTCCGTAAGTTTCATGCCATGCCCGAACGAGGTGATCCGATGCCGCCTTGGAGGCCGAATACGGGCTATTTGGTGCATAGGGCGAGGTTTCGGTAAACAGCCCGGTCGGCCCCAACGATCCAAAGACTTCGTCAGTGGAAATATGGTGGAACCGGAACTCGTCTGGCTTGCCAGCGGCCACCCAGTATTTCCGAGTTGCTTCCAGCAATTCGTAGGTGCCGTTGACGTTGGTTTCGATAAACGCAGCCGGGCCATCAATCGACCGGTCGACATGGCTCTCGGCGGCCAGGTGCATGATGGCATCCGGTCGGTGTTGGTCCAGAACCCGCGAAAGCGCTGCGCCATCGCGAATGTCCACCTGCTCGAAAGCGTAGTTGCTGGAATCAGCCACTCCGGCAACGTTCTCCAGGCAGGCCGCATAGGTCAGCACATCCAGATTGACGATCTCATGGCCGTCCGCAATGGCCCGGCGGACGACGGCGGAGCCGATGAACCCGGCCCCCCCGGTCACGATCAGCTTCATGCCTGCCCCCTGTAAACGAACGGTGACTGGAGCCCCGCCAACAAGGGCGCGCCGGCATCCCGTTCTGACAACCGTGCCGTCATATCGTCGAGCCCCCAATCGATCCCGATTGTCGGGTCGTCAAAGCGGATCGCGCCTTCGGACTCGGGGGCGTAGGTATCCGAACACTTGTAGATGACTTCGGTACCGGGCGCACGGGTGACGAAGCCGTGCGCAAAACCGGCGGGAATCAATAGCTGTCGCCCGTTTTCAAATGTCAGTTCTACCCCGAACCAGCGTCCATAGGTCGGCGACCCGACCCGAATGTCCACTGCGACATCAAACAACCTGCCGCGGCCACAACGTACCAGCTTGTCTTGCGCCCGTGGCGGTGCTTGGAAATGCAGCCCCCGCACCGTGCCGACATGTTCCGACACGGAATGGTTGTCCTGCACGAACACGGTCTCCACGCCAACCTCGGCCAAGGCGTCCCGATTGTACGTCTCGGAAAAGAACCCGCGATCGTCGCCGAACCGTCTGGGCGTCAGCACCAGAACGCCTGGTAAAACCGTTTCTTCAATCTGCATCGTCGTTTCGTGGCTCCTGTGGCCTAGTCCTGCGGATGTGGCAAGGAAGGTTGTTCCTCCGCCGAGAATGCCTGCCTCGCGTCAATCGCGAAGCGGCCTGTCCCTCAAAAAACTGTCGATCCGGTTGATGAGAGTCGCATGTGACGGGCTCTTCTCGTCGGATGCTCCGCAAAGATCCTGGCGCATAATCAACCGTTCGAGATCGTCCTCTGTCCAGGCTACATGGATTCCGGGCATGGCTTCCAGATGTCGCGCAGTCGACAATTGGTGGTCATTTCGGTGTTCGGAAAACTCAAGACGGCGCGGAAACAGGATCAGCGGCTTGCCCATCTTCTTGGCCGACAGGATCGTGCCGATGCCTGCGTGTGATACGACAACCCGCGCCTCGGCAAAGGTGCGGTCGAACTCCGCCGGCGGCAGGGTGACTCGACCGGTCAGCGTTTCGAACTTCCCGTCGTGCGGGCCGGTCTGGGCAACCACGGGTTCGTCTGTCTGCCCCGCAATGCGATCCATCGCGGTCAGAAGGCGTGGAAACGGCAACTGCATACCGATTGTCACAAAGATCACAGCACAGCCCCGGCATATTCGGCGCCGCTCTTGCTGGCGACCTCTTCCCACTGGCTGAGCCAGAGGTCCGAGAATCGGCGCGCAAGTTTTCCGGACATCGACATTTCCTCAGCGTTGGCGACTGAATCCACCCAGATTGTATGCGCGCCGTACCTCCGGCCAATTGCAAGCGCGATAACGCCGGGAAGCGCCCCGGTCGATATCACCACGGTTGGTCGCACCTGCCGGATCAACCGACGCATCGCCAGAAGGTTGCGCAGAATATCCAGCTTCCGATCTCGGTTGCAATCGGGCACGACCGACCCGGGCTGGGCCGAATACTCGTCCAGCAGGTCCTGCAGTGTCGTCGCGAAATGAACCTCGTGGCGCTCGAACGACGGGCGCAGCAGCATCAACTGTTGCCAGTGACCACCAGCCGAGGCCACCGCCAGAACGCGATGCGTCTCGGATGCCTCAGGGGCATTTGTGCTTGCAACAGGCTTCGGCTCGGGTGTCGTCATCGGTTTCTCAAAGGATTCCCATACGACCGCGCTTGCGGACCACCTTGAACCAAACTTTCCTGGGCCATGCATACACTTTCTTGACCGAAGGCACCTATCGCGCCGATACCATTACACTTCCAAGCAAGGCGTGTCATTCTTCTTACCCGACCTGAAGAAATCTCGGCGCCTCTTCCCCCAATACCACCGCAGACAACATCCGGCCACGACAGACTCCGGTATCGACCGCAATGCGCCCGTCGCGAATTTCCGGTGCCTCCACGACCGTATGACCATGCACCACCCAATGGCCGTCACGGCGGGGTTCAGCCCGTTTTCCGGGCCGCGCCCACAACAGCGTCTGCTCGGTCTGCTCTTCCATCGGTTTGCGCGGATCCGTCAAGGCATGAACAGCGACGACATTGCCGGAACGCCACCACAACGGACGCGCGTCCAGCCAGTCGATCACCGCAGGCGACATGGCGGATGCAAGCAGGCGGGCCGTCTCGCGCAGGCGCTCCTCTGCATTGCGTCCGCGCCCAGGAAGCACACCATAGCTGACCAACGTTTCCTGTCCGCCGACCTCCAGCCAGCGTGCCGCCTGCGGATCGGGCGCTCCGAGGAACTGCAGAAGCATCCTGTCGTGATTGCCCAACAGGCAGTGGATGTGATCTGGCCGAGCCTCTTGCAAGGCCTTCAGGCGCTCCAGCACCCCGCGACTGTCAGGTCCGCGATCAACGTAGTCTCCCAGAAAGACGATATCGGCATCTCGACCATCCCGATCTGCTTCGATCTCGGCGAACAACGCATCGAGTTGATCGATGCAGCCGTGCAGGTCGCCAACACCGTAGAAACGCCGATCGGGTTCCGGACGGGCCATTGCCTTCTGCCCCGAAGCCGTATGGTCGCCATGCCTGCCGCGAAGCCAGGACAACAGGTTCATTGCGCAATGCTCCCGCGGTGCAACAGTGCGACCCCCCATCCCGCCACGAAACCGCCAAGGTGCGTCTGCCATGCCAGTCCACCATCAAGCATGACGTACATCACCACATTGAAACCGATCAGAAAGGCAAACACCTTCCAGGTTGCCCGCAGGGAGGCCAAGGTTCCCGGACAGGCCGTCCAGATCCAGGCCATGATTGCGCCGGCGAGTCCGAACAGCGCGCCAGACGCCCCGACCATCGGCTGGCCGGTGGTCGCGATGAGGCCATACACGGCCGCCCCCACGATCATCGAGACCCCATAAATCCACCAAAACCCCGATAGACCTGCCCGATCGATGACCGCCGTCCCCAGGGACCAGAGCGTGATCATGTTGAAGACCATGTGCGTCACGCCGCCATGCAGGAATCCGTAGGTGATGAACATCAACCAGGGTTGAATTGCATAGTTGGGCTGCCAGTCGTGCAGCAGGCCCGGCCAGAAGGCGCCATACTCGTACACGTCGCTCCGAAGTCGTGGCCAGCCCAGTGCCCCAAGATCCGCAAGGTCGAGGACAAGCTCGAACGCCACGCAAACGCCGATCAACAGCAGCAATGGCAACGGCTCTGTCAGTCGGCGTCGTCCAGACGGGGGCGCAGGGGAAGTCATTTCAGATACATGCGGCTTCATCCGCGAGGGTACAAGAGCCTTGGCCCGGTCCGGCCTATTCGGGCACGAACCGAGGGAGACGCGCCAGACTCTCTGCCATGAACGCCTGCATACGGGCCTCGGCTTCGGCTTCGGTTTCCGAGCTTTCGATCGGCGTCACAAATCGCACCAAAGCCCCGTCCGTCCGCCCTGTCTTGAGGCTGTCCATCACCACACTGGCCTTGGCGGCGAAATCGTTGATCATCCGCTGGCCGCGTTGCTCGAACCAGAAATACACCAGCTGACGGGACAACCCCTTTTCGATGATTGCCCGGTTCAGAACGAAGGTTCCGTAAACGGTGTCAGGAAAAGACACCTCGAAGGGCTCGATTCCGTAGACTTCCCAACCGCCGACAGGCAGGCACACCTCCGGCGAGTGGATACCGAACCCTTCGGTCTGACTGTTGTAGAAAGCGATGAACAGGTTCACCGGTGCCCGGTTCCCGACGGAAACATAGGTCGCATTCAGATAGTCATTCGCTGCGAGAATGCCTTGAACTGAGGCATCCAGATCGGTCTTGATGCCGGACCAGGTGTTCATCCTGTTCGGAAAAACGTTGAAGTTTTGCCGCACGACCGCTTCGGCCGGCGGTGGCTGCAGGTTGACCCAGGTCAGCCCGACAATCCCCGTCAGGAACACGATCGCGGCCATGCCGATCGACGGTCGGATCGCCAGGATGCGGGCAAAGATCCCGCCGAAGCCTTCGAAGTCAACATCGATTGCCTCGGACAGCGACAACGGATTCGGCGCGAATTGCTGCAGTGCCAGCGCCAGCAGGAACAGAATCCCCACGCAGACAAGGAAGATCACCCAACCTTCGAAGAAATGGGTAAAGCCCTCGGCTTGCTCGATTCCGTACCGATTGACCATGACACCGACGATCCCGATCCGGATCGAGTTCATGAACACGGTCAACGGCGCCGCCGATAGCAGCAACACGGCCTTGTGCCAGAACGGCCCGCGGTAAAGGATCGAGAACAGGTAGGAAAAGCTGAGGATCGGAAACAGATACCGAAGGCCCGAACAGGCCTCGGCGACCTGAAGCTTGAACACGCCCAGATCGATGACATTGCCTTCGAGGTAGACCGGAACCCCGACCAGCGAGAGGAACCAGACACCCAGTTCAGACGACACGCCCTGAAGGAACACCGTCAGCTTCCAGTAGATAAACTGGGGCAACGGCAGCATGAAAATCAGGTGAAACACCGGCAATTGGTGCGTGATGCCCCGCTTCCAGCCAAAGATGGTCAGCACCACGCCGCTGACCCAGAGGATAAAAGCGTAGGTCACGATATCCGGAATGCGCGCGAGGTTGCCAAAGGTCGCGATGGCCAATGCAACTGCGGTGATCAGGATGCCCGGCCATCGGTCGGTGATCTTTTCCGGCATCGGCGGGCTGTGCCGCAGTTCCCGCAGGAACAGATACAACGAGATCAGTGGGATCAGCGGACCGTGGCTGTACTCCGGTGTGGACCACGCATTGGCGAGTGACACGAAGCCGATCCAGAACACCGGAACCGATGCACACAGAAGCGCCACAAAAAGCGAAAACCCCAAGGGGTTCACATTGGGAAGGGACTTGGGAACTGATACCTGCTCGGTCACTCTGGAATCCTTTTGGGACTTCGCAAACGATCCCGTTAAAACCGAATGGACTATGGCCGAAGCGAGAACCGACGGTCAACCGTCGCAAACACTTCATTCTCCGTAGTCACGGTTTCGTCATTGTCTTCGTAATAAGCGTGACGATAGCCGGTGACAAACTGCCAATCACTGGTCAGTTGACGATAGTAGCTGACACTGAAACTGGCCTGGCGCCGATCATTATAGCTTTCGTCCAGCCCTTCGGCCCCGGATACCGCCAGGTTGAGTTGCAGGCCATCCAGTTGCGTGAGCGCTTGTTCAAAGGACACGCCGAGGCTGCTGAACAGGATCTCGTTGTCATCCTCGTCGGTGTCCACCGAGCTGTCGAAGCCGACAGAAAACTGGCGGGTCTTGTATTCCCGCAGCCAATCCAGCGATCCGACTGGCGAAACATTGCCCGTTTCGCTGTGCGTCACACCGATCGACGCCTCGATGGCACCGTGGGGCAGCTCCATCTGGCGCCCCAGCCGTGCCGTGGTCCGAACCCCGGTACTGGCCAACTCTCCGCCAAGCGCAAGCAGGATAACACCGTTCTGCCGATCCTTGACGAACGACAAATCCAGCGTCGGGCTGTATTTCGTGTCCGTAACCCGCTCGGTGCCGACGGTGCTCGTATATTCATTTTCCTCGTACCGCAGGATCCCCCGGAACGAAAGATCGGGTGCGACATCCGCATTTATGCCGATACCGACGGCACTGCGAATTTCGTCCGAGTTGATGTCGTCGATGTCGTCGCGGTCATAGTACTCCGCCAACAAGATCAACTCGGCCGACCGCGTGATCGCCAGCCCGAGTTCTGCATCGAAGCTGAAAGTGTCCTGGTCGCTCAGGTCCACATTCGTGGTGTCGAAATACCGTCGCTGGTTATAATACAGCGAGGTCGATGTACGGACCGGCGTGCCCACTCCGGTTTCCAGATCAGCTGTCACACGGAAGTTGCTTTGCGTTCCCTGATCAACGATCAGGTCGGTGCTGGTCTCGGTGTTCACAAGGTCAATGCCATTGTCGGTTTCCCGATAGGCCAGCGTGGCATCAAAGGACGACGTCTTCGACTGACGTCCGTAGTCAAGCCGCAGGAACGGATTGATCAGATCGCCATTGGTATCGGGGTTCTCGGCGAAATCACCAAGTTCAAGCCGGGCACCAGCTTCCACCGAAAAGGTCTGGAACTGGGTTTCGCTCGTGTATCCCAGTGCGACGTCGGTGGTCCACAACGTTGTCGTCCCGACCGGGTCGGGCAGGTACTCGTAGTTGTCGGTGGACCGAATGCCGGTGCTCAGGTCCAGATACAGCTCGGACGCTGTCTCGCCGAACTGGGTTGTCTGAGCGCCCGCTGCGGCTGCGGCGAGGGCTGTCGTGAACAACAGCCCCGCACGATACGCGCGTTGGTGCCCGGGAGGCACGGTCCAAGCTCGTACTCGGGAAAAGAGCATGCCGGGTTACTCGAACAGACGCCGCTCGGGCACCAGGATGACATCACCCTCAAGCAAGACGGGATCGTTGGAAATCTGTGCACCCTGGGCAATGGCCTTGTAGTTGATCTTGTACAGGCGCTGGCGACCACTGGAATCCTTGCGGCGAAGCTGAAGGCGCTTGGTCGCAGCGAATTTGCTGAACCCGCCGCTTTGCGACAGCAATTGCAACATCGTTGTTCCGGGCAGGATCACCTTGGGGCCGGGTTCGTTGACCTCGCCGACGAGATAGACAACCACAGTGTCATCGACTTCGGGGCCACGCGGCTCCTCAAGCGCCACCCCGACCACCGAAACATAGACCGTCGGGGTCACTGAGAAGTTGCTCGCAACCCGGCTGGCGATCGCACGCTCCACCTGTTCGGTTGTGCGGCCACCGGCTTGCACACTTCCGGCCATCGGAAAACTGATCTTGCCGTCCGGCAGAACAAGCGTTTGCCGGTTCAGCGTGCTGTCTTCCAGAATTTCAACGGCAAGCCTGTCGCCAGACTTGATTAGATAGTTTCCCTGAGCACTGGCGGAGCCGAGCCCCAAAACCAGCACAAACAATGCAAACACAAACCTTGCGATCATCCTGCCACCCTCGATCAATCTGCCTCTTGTCCCCACGTCCGATTTCTGGCGCAGGGTTGTTTTCCAACCTTTACAACACAATCCCGCGGCGCAGAAAGCTTTTCAAACCTTGCTTCCTGCCAATCCGCGGGTGTGTTGCATTACTGAAGCTCTTCGACCTTTTGCCTTGCGGTCACATAGGCTTCGCTGGGGTCGTCTCCGGCAAGTTCCAGAGCCTTGCGGAAATACTCCAACGCCTTCTGGTTCTGCTCCAGCGCAGTGTAGGTCATCGCCAGATGATATTGGACAAGAGGTTGGTCGGTCAGGGCCTCGGCTGCAGGCTCCAGATGACGCAGGGCTTCCTGATATTCTCCACGCCGGTATGCGATCCAACCATAGGTATCCTGGAATGCCGGCACATCGCTGTCACGCAACCGCCGGGCGATGCTGTAGGCCCGTTGCAGGCTTTCGTCGTCGTCCCGCAGGATCGAAATCAGACTGGCCAGGTTGTTGGCGACGACCGGCGCGTTCGAGTTCAGCTGGTACATCTTGTCATAGACTTCCACCGCCTCTTCCAGCTGGCCGCCGCGTTCGAGGTAAGACGCCTTCATCCACAGAAGCTGAGCGCTTGTGGGGTGGGCCGCCAATGCCTCGTCCACCAATGGCATGACGTCTTCCGGTTGCCGGACGCGGCCCAGAACGCGCAGGTATTCCACCCACACGCCATCCGTACCCAGATCGGAATCGATCAGGTTGCGATACTCCCGCTCGGCCTGCTCAAGATCTCCAGTCGCCGCACTGGCCGCGGCAAGCATGAAACGTTTGTTCGGGTTCTCCGGATCTTCTTCGACCAAGCCGGTGACGTATGCCATGGCAGCTTCGGCGTCGTTTGCCGCCAGGTGCGCCTGAAGGATGGCGTATTGCGCCCCGAAATTGGTGCCGTCGTCGCTCAACCCCTCAAGGAACCCGATGGCTTCATCATCCATCTTCCGCGCCTTGAGCATCGCAAGGTAGAGCGAGTCGGCGATCGCCTTGCTTTCCGCGGTAGCGATCCGCTGCAGTTCGTCGATAACCTGCTGACCACGCCCCCAGTCTTCGAGTTGGGTGTAGATCCGGCCAAGTTCTGCCAGCAACTGAACGTTCCCGGGTGACAGCCGCAGGGCATCCACGATGATGCTTTCCGCCGGAAGATATCGTTCGTCGCTCCGCAGGTATCCGGAATAGCGTAGCGCGACAGCCGGATTGTTGCCCGATGCCTCGACCGCAAGCGACAGCATTTCGCCCGCCAGATCACGGTCTCCGTTGCGCAGGTGGGCGTCCGCCATTGCCACCAGCACCCCAGCGTTGTTCGGCGCCTGGTTCAGGGCAGCGCGCAGATCAACGATCGCCCGGTCGGCGTCATCCTGGCCGATCAGCCACTGTGCCCGCATCAGGAGGGCATCGACCATGGTCGGGTCGCGTTCCAACACACCCTCCACCAGCGAGCGGGCGCCAACCTCGTTTCCGGTCGCCAGCAGCATTTTTGCCAGCCCCATGCTGATAAGATCGGTCTGTTCGCCCGGCTCGGCCGTGCGCAGGACCGACTCGACCTCGGAAATGCCGGCAGCCCGGTCTCCGGAGTCGAACTTCATCGTGGCCGACAAGGTCCGGAACAGGTCGTCGTTCGTGCCCTCTTCCACCATCCGGTCGACCTCTTCCATCGCTGCGTCGAAACCTTTGATATTGGCAACGAACCGGATGAGGGTCGAGCGGGCGGCGTCATCCTTCAAACCGGGAACCAGCCTGCTCCGCAGGTAGTCTTCTGCTCCCTGGACGTCTCCAACGCTCGCATAGAACCGGATCAGCGAGTCGGCGATCTGTTCATCCTCGGGGAAGATGTCGATCATGGCCCGAAGGGTCGTCTCGATCCCTTCGATGTCGTTGTTGCGTGTCAGCAGGGCAAGACGGAGCTGGTACAAGCGCCGGTTCTTCGGCGACAATGCCAGCGCCTCCTCCACCTCGACGAGCGCCTGGTCTGTCTTGCCGTCGGCGACCAGCGCGTCGATGATGATCGTCTGCAGGTTCAGATTGTCCGGCACTTCGGCCTTGAGCGCGATGGCAGCGTCGGCCGCGGCACGTCGGGCGGGCTCGTCATCAGCCAGGGCGGCCTGACGATACGCCAGCGCCACCGAAACGATCCGGGTAAACTGCTCATCCGGCGCCAGTTCCTTCAGAACGTTGCCGTGCGTTTCGGCAAGGTCCCAGTTGCCGTACTCGATGCCCAGTTCGGCCAGATTTCGGCGCGCTTCGACGTTGTTCGGATATTGCTCGCTCAGAAGCAGGAATTGCTTCATCGCCTCGACAACTTCCCCTTCGTCGCGAACCGTCCGGGCATACAGCGCCCTTGCCTCTTCGTGCTGACCGTTCAGATTGAAGACGTTGCGCAATTCGACGAGACCGCGGGGGACATCACCCGCCTCGATCAGTTCAACCGCACTCTGATAGTGCCCTTCGGCGCGTTCTTCGGCCGTATCGCACGCGACGAGCACTGTTGCTGCCAGCAGCCCGAAAAGCGCGTTGCGCACCAATCCGCCATAACCATTTCGCATGAAAGAAAAACTCCTGCCGTTTCAGACGGATTTTAGCGTTTGAGTGATAGGGTTTCCAGCCTTCAGACTGGCTCGTTCCGACAAGTCGCGCCTTGATGCGTACAACCTAGCAGCCGGTGCCCTTCAAAACCACGATCACGGTTCGAAGCAGAATGCCGACATCGGTCGGCAAGGAGAGGCTTTTGGCATATTGCGAATCGTAACGTGCCCGGCTGGCGAATTCCGCTTCGTTGCGCTGCGAAATCTGCCAGGGACCGGTGATACCCGGCCGCAAGCGGAAATAGGCGGTGCCGGGATACAGATCGCGTTGGGTAACCAGCATTGGACGCGGCCCCACCAATGACATCTCTCCGGTCAGCACGTTCCACAACTGCGGTAGCTCGTCCATCGAGGTCTTGCGCAACATCCGTCCGACCGTCGTGACTCGCGGGTCATTGCGCAGCTTTTGTGTCCTGTCCCATTCGACGGCCGCAGCCGGGTTATCGGAGAGGTGTTGGCCCAACCGGGATTCGGCGTCCGGCACCATGGTGCGCAGCTTGAGAATCCGGAACGTCCGACCGCCACGGCCGATGCGCTCCTGCCGGAAAAACGGCCTGGAACCATCGAGCGAAACGAGAAGAGCCAGCGACAGGATCACGGGAACGGCAATCAACGCTGACGCCAGCACAAGCGCCAGATCAAGAATTCGTTTGCCGAAGTTCCGGTATAGTCCGGTTGAATCAGAGTCCACCGACACCTCCACAACGGGGGTCTTCGTGTCGTCCAACCCTGGAAAATGAGTCGTCACATCTTCACCCTGAGCACCCTGTAACCTTGCGCAGGCAAAGCTTCGCTTTCAATATCGCCGGACTTCACCAACTGAATTTTCCTGAACTTAGCTACTTAACAAACAGTTAACTCTTATCCGACATCGCCTTTCCAGCAAAGGGAGATTCCGCAATCATGGTAAAAAAACCGGCATCTCCTTGGCCACAAGGCATAGCTTGCCAGCAAACCGAGAACCAAGTCCACACGCGAAGCGATAACGGGATTGTCCGAGGGCGTTGTGGATAGTATGACCCGTCATCAGTTGCTTGGTTATCGGCTGGACCTCGGGTGCAGAGCCGTGATTGAGTGTGGCTGATACCGGGGCCGACGGTCCGCAAGGTCTCGAAAGCTGCAGATTGGAACGGAATTTTGGGCGCGAGCGACCTATTTCTTGAATTTTATGGGCTTAGGGAACGGCCCTTCACTTTGGTCCCGGACCCGGATTTTCTGTTCTGGTCGGACCGGCACAAGGCTGCCTATGCCATCTTGGAGTACGGGATTGTCACTCGCTCGCCGATCACGGTCCTGACCGGAGAGATCGGAGTCGGCAAGACCACGCTGTTGCAGCACCTGCTAAAATCGATCGAAGCCACCACCAAGATCGGCCTGATTTCTAATGCGCAGGGCGGGCCGGGCGAATTGCTTCGCTGGGCACTCAACTCCCTTCAGGTCGGGTACGCGCAGGGGCTCGACTATGTGTCCCTTCACCAGATCTTGCAGGACCATCTGGTTGCGGAATATGCCGAGGGCCGCCGTGTCGCGCTGGTGATCGACGAAGCCCAGAACCTGACGGTCGAATCCCTCGAAGAATTGCGCCTTTTGACGAACATCAACTCCGGCAAGCACGAACTCTTGCAGCTTGTCCTGGTCGGCCAGCCTGAACTGCGAGGCCGCATCATGCGCCCCGAACTGCAACAATTCGCCCAGCGGGTGGTTGCCGCATACCATCTCGGCGCGTTGAACGCGGAGGCGACCCGAGAGTATGTGGTCCACAGGCTCGTCCATGCCGGCGGGACGGGCATGGAGTTCACCGCAGAAGCCCTGCAAGAGATCCACAAGCATTCCGGAGGCGTTCCGCGTCTTGTGAACAAATTGTGTGAATTCTGCCTTGTGTACGGTGCGATCAACGAGGAAACCCCCGTCACGCACAAGACAGTGCTTCAGGTCGTCAACGACGGCGTGTTCATCACTGGTTTCGGCGCGAGTGGAAAGGCCGCTGAATGAATCCCGAACTACGGTACCATCTGTCCGCCTTTCTGCGCCGCCTCCCCCTGTTCCTGATGACATCGGTCGGAATCACGGCCATTGCGTTCTTCCTCGCGATCACATTGCCGACGGTTTACAGCGCGAAGGCAACCATGCTCGTGGAATCAGCCCAGATTCCGGGCAACCTCGCGGTGTCTACCGTTCAGTTGAACCCAAACGAACAGCTTGAAATCGTCCAGCAACGCTTGATGACCAGAGCCAACCTGATCGAAATCGCCCGAAAGTTCGATGTCTACGAAGATTTGAGCACGCTCAATCCTGACAAGATCGTCGCACGTATGCGCTCTGATACAGAGTTCCGTTCCAGCAGTGGGCGTAACCGCGCCACGTTACTGGAGGTGGAGTTCTTTGCCCGCAGCGGCACCATCGCGGCGCAGGTGACAAACGAATTCATCACGCGCCTGCTTGCCGACAACGCGCGGCAGCGGATGCGGCAGGCCGGCGATACCCAGGACTTCTTCCAGCAGGAAGTCGATCGGTTGGGAACCGAATTGGAACTGCAGAGCCAGAAAATCCTGAAGTTTCAAAACGAAAATGCCGATGCCCTGCCCGATGGTCTCGACTTCCGCCTGAACCGCCAGAGCCTGCTGCAAGAGCGTCTGTCCCAGCTGTCGCGGGATCGGGCATCGCTCGAAGATCAGCGAACCCGGATCGTCGAGATCTACAACCGAACCGGCGCCGTGCGATTGGGGCCAGCGGAGAACCTGTCTCCGGACGAGCAGCAGCTCGAAGTCCTCCGCAACGAACTGAACTCGGCGCTCAGCATCTATTCGGAAGGCAACCCGCGCGTCAAAATCCTTCGGGCTCGTGTCGAAAAGCTCGAGGCACAGGTTCAGGAGGCCGGACAAGCCCTCAACCAGTCGGAGGATGGCGAACAGGTTTCCATTCTCGACCTGCAACTGTCCGAAATCGATTCTCGCTTGGCATTTCTGGAAACGCAGGGCGTGGAGATCGCCGCCGAACTGGCCAGCCTGGAAGAGGCGATCAATCGGACGCCAAACAACTCGGTTGTGCTGGCGGCGCTCGAGAGAGACTATGAAAACGTCCAGCAGCAGTACAATCAGGCTGTCGACAGGCTGTCCACGGCGGTAACCGGCGAGCGGATCGAGGTCCTGTCCAAGGGCCAGCGGATTTCCGTCATCGAACAAGCCATCGCACCGACCGACCCGGACAGCCCGAACCGCCCGCTGATTGCCGGCGGTGGAACCGTCCTTGGGATTGCGGCTGGATTCGGGCTCGTCGTCCTGTTGGAGATGATGAACAAGGCCATTCACCGGCCGATCGATTTGACGCGCGGCCTCGGGATAACTCCTCTGGCAACCGTGCCCTATATCGATACGTCCGGCGAAATGGTTCGCAGGCGTATGCTGCGAACCATCATTCTGTTGGCCTTGCTGGCGGGAATTCCTGCCATGCTATACTATGTGCACTACCAGATCACGCCTCTGGACCTGCTGTTGCAACGCGTGATGGACCGGATGGAGCCGTGACTCGGCTGCCCGGATAAGAGCCCCCGGAGGACTGGAACTTGGAAAGACTGCAGGCTGCACTCGAAAAGGCCCGTGAAAAACGGGAACAGGTCACGACAGGCCCGGACAGTCCGCGCGCCGCGCGTCAGTCGATGTCTCAGGAATCGACCGACCTGCGCCAGTTATGGGCGGCAATTCCGGAGATGGAAATCTCCAACCGCAAGGCGATCAAGCAGCGACTGGTCTCGCTCACAGGCGGCAGTCCGGCCACTCCGTTCGACGTCTTGCGCACGAAGGTACTGCAATTGACCGAGGCCAACGGCTGGAAGCGCATCGCCGTGACCTCGCCAGCGCCCGGATCAGGAAAGACCACGACCTCGCTGAACCTCGCGCTTGCCCTTGCGCGCCAGACCGACCTCAGGGTCACCCTGATGGATATGGACATGCGTCGTCCGGCTCTGGCAAAGGTGACCGGGTACCGCGGCAAGGAAGAGTTCTCGTCCGTTCTCGAAGGCAAGGCCCGCTTCGAATCCCAGGCACGGCGGCTTGGCGAAAACTTGTCGATCTCGATGAACTTTTCGCCAAACCGAGACCCGTCGGTACTGTTCCTCCGTGATGGGACAACCGAAGTCCTCGACCAGATCGAACAGGAATACCAACCGGACTTGATGGTCTTCGACATGCCGCCGATGATGGTCAACGACGACACGTCCGCGTTTCTTAAGAATGTGGATTGCGCCCTGATCATCGCCGAAGCCGGGGTCTCGACCATCAATCAGATCGACCTGTGCGAGAAGGAAATGTCTGAACAATCCAACGTGCTCGGGGTGGTTCTGAACAAGTGCCGCTTCTCGTCAGACGGCTATGGCTACTACGACTACAAATACGGCTATTGACCGGAAAGTCGACAATTTTACCCTTCAATACTTCGTTCACGCGCCACTGCTAGACCAAATATGGGTGTGAAATGAGGTGGTGGTATGAGCGTTGGTTCCAACGCGCCGGTCATCATCAAACGGAAAAAGGTTATCGCCGGTGGTGGGCATCATGGAGGTGCCTGGAAAGTCGCGTATGCTGACTTTGTGACCGCAATGATGGCCTTCTTCATGTTGATGTGGCTACTGAACGCGACGACGGAAAAACAGAGAAAAGGGATCGCCGACTATTTCAGTCCGACCATCCCGATGAACCGGATATCCGGTGGCGGCGATGGCAGTCTTGGCGGCGATAGCGTCTTTACCGAGCAAACACTCGCGCAGAATGGCGTCGGGGCCTCCAGCCGATTTGCCGCCCCGAAGGAGGCCGGTGCGTCCGGCGCGTCGCACACCGGCGAAGACAATCAACTCCACAAGTTGGAAAGCATGCTTCAAGGCGGCGGCGGCGAGAGCATGGCCATGGACAACCTCATGCGCCACGTCGTGACTCGAATGACGGACGAAGGTCTGATTGTCGAACTGTTCGCCACGGAGGGCACACCGCTGTTCCAGGCCGGCGGTGCAGAACCAACCAACCTGCTGAACGAACTGATGGAAATGGTCGGGAGAGTGTTCTCTCTTGCGACCAACGAAATCGCCATCAAGGGCTACAGCCGTTCCCACGCAGTGGTCCTAGCGAACAACCCGGTCTGGGACCATTCTGTGTCGCGTGCAGAACGCGCTCGCACGATGCTGATTGAGCATCTTGATCCCCGGCGGCTCGACCGAATCGCGGGGTATGGCGACAGTCACCCTGCCGTGGCCAACCCGATGTCCATGCGAAATGATCGGATCGAGGTGATCTTGCTGCGTTCTGACCAATAGCGCGGCAGGCAATTCCGGCCAATTTTAGCTGTTAGCTCTGCATTAAGTGCGTTGTGTTCATAGTGCTGCCAATTCGAGGTCGCAGCAGCAGAAAGGCGCACTCCTCATGACCATTTCCTCGTCCCTCAACGCCGGTGTCGCGGGCCTTGCGGCCAACGCAAGCCGCCTGGCTACAATTTCCGACAACATCGCGAACTCCTCGACCACGGGGTACAAGCGCGCTGAAACGGATTTCCACTCCATGGTTATCAACGCCGGCAGTGGAAGCTATTCCGCCGGCGGTGTTCGGGTCACGACAACGCGCCTCATAGATGAAGCCGGCGCGTTGGCCACGACGTCGAACTCCACCGACCTCGCCGTGCGCGGGCGTGGTTTCATCCCGGTGACCACCGAATCGGCCCTCGGGACGGACAATGGCGATGACGCCATGTACCTCGCAACGACCGGGTCCTTCCGGGCTGATGAAGACGGTATTCTCAAGACCGAAGGCGGTCTGGTCCTGATGGGGTGGCCGGCAGACGCCGACGGCAGCATCCCCGGCTTCGCACGCGACACCGCGGACGGCCTCGAACCGGTGCAGATCAACGTGAACCAGTTCGCCGGCGAGCCGACGACCACGATGTCCCTCGGGGTCAACCTTCCGGCGACCGAAACCGACAACGGTGGCTCGGGCGACACCCTGAACTTGCCTCTCGAATACTTCGACAACCTCGGCACGTCGCAATCTGTGGGCGTTACCTTCACGCCCACCTTGCCCGCAACCGCTGCGGATCCGGCGACGAACAGCTGGACCATGGTGCTGACAGATTCCGCTCAGGACGATGCCGTCGTCGGGGAATACACCCTGGTCTTTGACGACACCCGTGCAAGCGGCGGGACCTTGGCTTCCGTCACGACGACGAGCGGTGGGGCCTACGATGATACTTCCGGCACCTTCGACATCACCGTGGCGGGCGGACCAATCTCGATCAACATTGGCGCCATCGGCGACGGCACCGGTCTAACCCAATTGTCCGACAGCTTCGCCCCGACCGCGATATCGAAGGACGGATCCCCCGTCGGCAACATGACCTCGGTGGAGATCGATGCAAACGGCTATGTCCTCGCCAATTTCGACATCGGCATCACCCGAACCGTCTATCAGATTCCGCTCGTCGACCTGCCGAACGCCAACGGACTGGAATCGCTTGATAACCAGATCTACCAGACCTCCAATGAAAGCGGCAGCTTCTTCCTGTGGGATGCCGGTGACGGCCCAACCGGTGACATCGTCAGCTATGCTCTGGAGGAATCCGCCACAGACGTCGCGGGCGAGTTGACCGACCTGATCCAGACCCAGCGGGCCTACTCTTCGAACGCAAAGGTCATCCAGACCGTCGACGAGATGTTGCAGGAGACGACGAACATCAAGCGTTGAGGCCTGTAACTGAAAGGAACGTGAATCGTGTCACTCTCCGGCTCCCTCTCCAATGCCCTGTCCGGGCTGACGGCAGCGTCCCGCGCCGCTCAGGTCGTGTCCTCGAACGTCGCCAACGCGATGACCCCCGGGTACGCCCGTCGCGAGATCAACCTGTCATCCCAGACCGTGGGCGCCGGGGGAGCCGGAGTAAAGGTCGAAGGCGTCACGCGGGTGGTCGACGAACAGACGATCGCCGACAAGCGCCAGGCCCAGGCAAGCATGTCCAATGCATCAACCCGTGCCGACGCCTGGCTAAGTATCGAGACGGCCATTGGGTACCCGACCGAATCGGGTTCCTTGACGGACCGCGTCAACACCTTGGAAGCAACGCTTGTGGAGGCGGCCAGTCGACCAGATGAAAGTGTGCGCCTCGATCGTGTGTTCGAGGCGGCCACATCTGTCGTCGAGGGCATCCATTCCGTGGCGAGCGAAATCCAGTCGATGCGCATTCAGGCCGATGCCGACATCGCAACCACGGTCGATCACTTGAACGCGGGTCTTGAACAGGTCCAGACGTTGAACTGGCAGATCTTCAAGATGAGCAACGACGGTCAGGACGTATCGTCGTTGATGGATCAGCGTCAGGCAATCGTCGACTCGATCTCTACCATGGTTCCGGTTCACCAAGTCCCCCGCAGTGGCGGCCAGGTTGCTCTCTTTACCTCCGGCGGGGCCACCTTGATCGACGGACCGGCTGCTGAATTTGCCTTCGAGCCAGCAGGCATGATCACCGCCGATATGACGATCGAAAACGGGGCGCTCTCCGGTCTCACGTTGAACGGGCATTCGCTGTCCATCGGCGGCACATACGACCCGATTGCCGGTGGCACACTGTCGGCGATGTTCACCGTGCGCGACAGCATCGCCACGGAGGCCCAGACCAGCCTTGATGCCTTCGCGCGTGATCTGATCGAACGGTTCGAAGATCCATTGATGGATACGTCTCTTTCTGCTGGTGAAGCCGGGCTGTTTGTTGTCGGAAATGACAACGCGTTCGATGCAGCCGAAGAGGAAGGGGTCGCAAACGAGATCCAGATCAACTCCCGGGTTGATCCGTCCTCTGCTGATGGCGCGCTTTGGCGGTTGCGGGACGGAATCGGCGCTGACACGGTCGGCGAGTCTGGCAATTCCTCGTTGCTCTCGGCCCTCGCGGAGCGACTCTCCGAACAGAGTACGCCAAATTCCGGCCCGTCCTCCGGGCTTCCCAGATCCGTGGCAAGCCATGCATCGGACATGCTTTCCAGCGTCGCGCTGAACTACGAGGTCATGGAGGATTCACAGGCGTTCCATTCGGCCCGCGTGGACGCCCTGGAGGTAAAGGTGATGGAGAACGGCGTCGATACGGACGACGAAATGCAGAAGCTTCTTCTGATCGAACAGGCCTATGCCGCAAATGCGCGGGTCGTACAGACGCTCGACGAATTGATGCAGCAGCTTTTGGGGATCTGATTCATGGCAATGACTTCCATCGGTGACCTTGCTTCCAGCGTAATGCTGAGAAGCAGGAATTCGCAGCTCAAGGCGGACATGGCCAGCCTCGTGCAAGATCTCGCCAGCGGGCAGGTTTCCATTCGCGACACGTCGTTGGGAGGCAGTTACCGAACAATCACCGGCATAGAACAGAGCCTTTCGCGTATCGACGCCTATACACTGGCAGCAAAGGAAACATCCGGCTTCGCCGGGGCTGTCCAGGATGCGCTCGGCGCCCTTCAGGAAACCTCAAGTGGCCTGAGCACCGAGCTTCTTACTGCCGGAAACTCTGGCAGCGCCACACATGCGCGTGCCCTCGGGACCAGCGCGGTTCAGGACTTTGAAGCCGCCATCGGCCGGTTGAACAGCCGTTTCGCGGACAGGTCACTATTTGCAGGCGCAGCGACCGACGGACCCGCATTGTTCGATGCTGGCGCGATTCTTGGCACCCTCGAAACGGCAGTCGCATCCGAGACCAGTGCATCCGGGGTCATCGCCGTGGTCGAAGCCTGGTTCGACGTCGGAGGCGGATTTGAAACCGCAGGATATTCCGGCTCCACGACAACGTTGTCACCCATGGCCGTCAGCGCGGATCGAAGCGTCACGGTTGACGTCACGGCGAACGATTCGGCGATCCGCGATGTCCTCAAGGGACTCGCAATTGCGGCAATGATCGATCGCGGTCCGACTTCCACCACCTCGACAGATCAGATCGCGCTCGCCGCGAAGGCTGGCGAAGTCCTGCTCTCGGCCAACGGCAATCTTCTGGACCTGCGTGCCTCGGTCGGGACGGCACAGGAAACGATCGAGCAGGCAATGGTGGAGGGAAGCGCGGAAAAGGCATCGATGGAATTTGCCTTGTCCGAAATACTGACCGCCGATCCATACGAACGGGCGACCCAACTGGAACAGGTCGAAACGCAACTGGAGATGCTCTACGCCTTGACGGCCCGAACATCTCGCCTCAAGCTGACGGATTACTTGTGATGTGGCGCATGCTCTGCCTGACTCTCGCGATGCTTCTCTCAACCTGGACCGGCGCCATTGCCGGCCCGATCCGCATCAAGGACCTGGTCGAATTTGACGGTGTTCGCGGGAACGATCTCGTGGGATACGGCCTGGTGGTCGGGCTGAACGGAACCGGAGACGGAATTCGAAATTCGCCTTTCACTGAAGAGATCATGTCCAACATGCTGGAACGATTGGGCATCAACATTTCAGGCGAGCAATTTCGCCCCAAGAACGTGGCTGCCGTCTTTGTGACCGCCGAATTGCCGCCGTTTTCCCGATCCGGAAGCCGGATCGATGTTTCAGTTTCAGCCACCGGCGATGCCAAGAGCCTGCTCGGTGGTACCTTGATCATGACACCCCTGACGGCAGCCGACGGACAGATCTATGCCGTCGCCCAAGGAACATTGATCGCTGGCGGCGTTTCCGCCAATGCCGATGCGGCCTCTGTGGTGTCAGGCGTCCCGACGGCCGGCGTCATCCCGTCCGGCGCTCGTGTGGAACGTGAACTCGACTTCGACTTCACGTCCCTCAACACCCTACGGCTGGCCCTCAGGGACCCGGACTTCACCACGGCCGGCCGCATCGAGACTGCCATCAACGCCGCTTTCGGCCGTCCGGTCGCCCTGATGTTGGATTCCGGAACCGTCGAGTTCAACATTGCAGCGACACGGGCCGGGTCGCCCGCCCACGCCATCGGCCGGATCGAGAATCTGACGGTCGAACCCGAACGCAAGGCCAGAGTGGTTGTCGATCAACGCTCGGGCACCATTGTCATGGGCGACAATGTCCGCATTTCCCGCGTTGCTGTATCGCAAGGAAACCTGACCCTCAGAATCGATGAAACCCCGATCGCTGTGCAGCCCAACCCATTCTCTCCCGGCGAAACCGTCGTCCTTCCACGCTCCAATGCAGAAATCACCGAGGAACCTGGTATCGGCCTCGCTGAAGTCGACGGCGGAACGTCCCTGGCGGAAGTCGTCGCGGGATTGAACGCACTTGGCGTTGCACCCCGCGACATGATCGACATTTTGAAAAGCATCAAGGCAGCAGGCGCTCTTCATGCGGAGTTCGTGGTAAACTGATGGCGGCTCCCCAGACATCTCGCGGATCAAGACAAGCCGTCAAGTGAAATTGGAGCCCTCAGCGTCTGTCATACCGTTTTGGGCCAGCAACCAGGCCACGCATCGAAGGCCTCACGTCCACTATGGATTGGCGCTACGGCGAGCATCCTCCATCCCATTTCTTCAGGCAGATTGGTCCCTGCCCCGATCTCAGTTCCTCCGCGTGGGGATCCAAAGCTTCCGCCCGACGGACGGCGTGACATTCGATCCTCTGCGGAAGGCGCGGACACGTCGCTGGAACGGATTGCGGAGCTGACCGATAAGCGAAGGACACCCCAGATCCTCCTCCGGGATCAAAATTCGGCCTTCATTCTTCAACTGTCACTCTGGACCGTTGAAGATTGGGAAGCGAAACCTCCACATGGTCAAAGATCGATCACGACACTGAACCTGCACACCGATCAGGTTCGCGAACGGGGACGGATCCTTATCTGCGCGTGCCGGCTTTCATGTTCAATAGCAGCCGATCCAAAGCATTGTTCCGCCCAAATGCAACACGGGCCGAAGCCTGTTCGGCGGCCAATTGGGCCCGAATTTTTGCCAGTTCCGAATTCAATCGAGCCTTTTCCACCTGAGACCAGCGCAACCATCGGGCTGTCGTGACCATAAGCGCATGGTCGGTCGAAGAATCTCCTGAAAGAAGTTGAATTCGTTCGTTTCGCGCGACTGACAAATCCGTCAATTTCTGAACGGCATCCCGTTCAAGGCCGGCTTTCTGTCGCAACTTCTGGCTGGCCGAAAGCCAGGCTGCATCCGTCACACGTTTCATTCGTTTCAGCTGCTCGTGTTGCCTGCTCATGGCGTATCCTGATCCAGGACCCCGCCCCGCGAGATCGCACGCATCTTTTCCGCAAACCGGATTGCAGCCGCGACGGCACCATAGTGCTCCGAACGGATCTCTTCGCCGATTTCCGTCACGGCATAGATCGCCCGCGCGGTCGGTGGATCGCGGTGGATCGGAACACCCGCGGCGTTGGCCGCCTCCCGAATTCGCGCAGCGACAGAGTCAACGCCCTTGGCAACGCAGACCGGCGGTCCCGAAAAGGACACATCCCACTTCAGCGCGATCGCATAGTGCTCGGGGTTGACGACGATCACGCTGGCCTCGGCAACATCCCCAAGCATCGTGCTGAGCGCGATTTCCTGTCCTCGTTGCCGACGGGCCTGCTTCATGTAGGGGTCGCCTTCGGATTCCTTGGACTCGTCCTTCATGTCCTTGAACGACATCCGATTGCGTCGGTTGTGCTCGTTGTGCTGCCAGAGCAGGTCGATGGCGCCGATGATGCCAAAGACCAGAACCAAGATCGCCAGGAAATCGATGGCGAGCCGGCCCAGAATGCTCGCAACCGCCCCCGGCGTTGTGGTCATGGATGCAATGATCTGCTCCATTCGGCTTCGCAGGAACAATCCCAGCACCAGAGAAATCGTCACCAATTTCACGAAGCTCTTCAGGAACTCGAACAGGCCAGAGCGCCCATACTTGTTCTTGGCATTCGAAATGGGCGAAATCCGCGAGAGCTTGGGTTCGATCTTGCTGGGAGCAAACACAAGCGAGCGTTGAGCGAGCAGGCTGAGCAGCACCATCAACCCCGGCACGACAAAAACCGGCAGAATGTTCCAGCCAAGGGAGGCCACCATGCTGCCCTCCCACGAAAAACGGGATGCACCACTTCCAAATTGCAGCTTGGCGCCCGGCAGGTTGAGCAAGGTTACTCCGATGGCGCCAAAGCGACCGACGAACCATGGCCCCATGACCAGCAGGACGAGCAGAAACGAGCCGTAGGCAATGGCTCCCGAAAGGTCGTTGCTTCGCGGCACCTCGCCTTTCTTGCGAGCATCGTCCAGCTTTTTCTGACTGGGTTCGAATTGCTTGTCGTCGTCATCTTCATCGGCCATCAGCGGCCACCGAACGGATTATCGAGCGCCGTCTCCATGCTGCCCCACCAGATCTGCAACAGGAACGGCGCGACCAGAGCAAGCAGCGCCAAGCCCGCCCCGGTGATTGCCGGTGCCCCGACCAGGACAACCATGAGCTGTGGCATGGCGCGATTGATGGCACCGAGGGCCAGGTTGTAGATGAAGGCCGCCAGGACAAACGGCGCGGCGAGCGCGAGGGCCAACCCGAAGCAGTCAGACACCAGCCCGACACCATACTCTGCCAGCTCTGCCGGATCCATCAGGCTCCCCGCCGGAAAAAGGCTGTAGCTCTCGATCAGACCAGCCGCAACGCGGACGTGAAGACCCGACATCACCGCCAGGCACAAGCCGCCGATCGTCAGGACGTGCCCGATGGCGGGCATCGGTTCCGTAGAGGCATTTCCCAACAATTGTGCAAGAGATGTCGATTGCGCGGCCATCGATCCCGCGACCTGCAGCGCGATCACCAGAATTCGCAACGCGAGGCTGAAGACAACTCCGATCAGCGTCTCGGTCACGATCAGACCGATCATCGCAATGCCCTGTTCAGGAAGCGAGATCTGTGGAACGCCGGGCGCGACGATGAGCGTGAATGCGACCGCGACAACCAATCGAACCCGTTGGGGAATAGACCGCTCCCCGAAAGCCGGGAGCAGGGACATGGCGCCGCCCACCCGAAAGAACACTGCCAATCCATGCAAGGCGGTTGCCTCGCTGAGCCTGGCCAGGTCTGCGGCCGCGTCGATCATCCGGGGACGACCCCCACCATGGATGGTCGGGCATCCATGCCGATCTCTTCAAACGACAGGACGGGTGACGAGATGCCCTTGGCCCCCAGCACCGACGTCAGGAAGCGCCGCCTGCGGGTCGACGTGACCAATGCCGGGTAGATCCCCTTTTCTGCCGCACGAGCCAGCCGTTCGGCCACGCTGGACGCCAGCCGGGTGAAGTCTTCCGGTGGCAACGCGACCTCTTCAATGCCACCCGGACCGTTGATCTGATAGGTCGCGAACCGATCTTCCCATTCCGGCGCCAACTGAAGCAACGGCAACGTGCCATCGTCCCGGCGGATTTCGGAAACGATCTGAAAGCCGAGACGCTGCCGGACGTATTCGCAGATCGCTTCGGCCGAGGTAAAACTGCTCCGCGCTTCCGCAATGGCTTCGAGGATCAGAGGCATGTTCCGAACGGAAACCCGCTCTTCCAGCAGCAGGCGCAAAACCGACAGCAGCAGGTCGACGGGCACCTTGTCGGGGACCAGTTCGTCGATCAGCTTGCGGTTGGCGTCTGCCCGTGCCGGATCCGACAGATTGGTCATTTCGTTCAGCAGACGCCGCAATGCCTTGAGTGTCAGAAGGCGCGAGAAGTTCCGTTTGATGACCTCAAGCAGATGGGTGGCCAGAACCTCGGTCGGCGTCACGATCGTCAATCCGCCCAAGGCAACAACCTCCCGGTCGCCGGCCGCAATCCAACGGGCCGGGGCACCGTATACCGGCTCACTCACATCGCGGCCCTCTGGTACAACGTCCGAGGCACCGCCCAGAAGCGCCAGCAACCCGTCCGGTTGCAGCCGATCACGCGCCTGCTGGACGCCGTGAACCCGAATGACGTAGGTGCCATGTTCAAGGGCGGCATTGTCGGTCAGACGGACCTCGGGAAGGATAAGCCCAAAGCTTGCTGCGACGTGATTGCGCATGTTGGCGATACGCGCATCCAGCCCGGTGGCTGGGTCCAGCACCATGGCGACCAGGTCGGGGGCAAATTCGAGGTGGATATCGTCCAGATCCAGAATGTCCCCGATCGGCGTGTCGGTCGCGGCCTTGACCTCCTCCTGGGTTGGCGTAGCCGCCGCTTCCTCGGCCTCCTTTCGGGACCGTTTGCCCTTGAGCCCGGCCGCAAACAGAACCCCCGCCCCCGTTACAAACGGCAGAAACGGGAACCCCGGCACCACCGCAAAGACCAGCATCAGCGCCGAAACGGTCATCAGCGCCTGTGGATGCCGCCCCAGTTGCGAGAAGATGGCCAGGTCGGTGGCACCCCGCTCCCCGCCACGCGCCAGCAGCAGGGCCGATGCAACCGAGATGATGACCGCCGGAATCTGCGACACGAGGCCATCGCCGACCGTCAGAATGGAATAGGTCTCCAACGCCTGACTGATGGGCATGTCGTGCACCACCAGTCCCATGATCAATCCCATGACCAGATTGAGCAACGTGATGAGCAAACCGGCGATGGCGTCGCCCTTGACGAATTTGGACGCGCCATCCAAGGACCCGAAGAATGTCGTTTCGGCCTGCTCGCGTTCACGACGCAGCTTCGCTTCCTTGTGATCAATCGCACCTGCCGACATGTCGCTGTCGATGGCAAGTTGCTTGCCCGGCATCCCGTCGAGCGCAAACCGGGCACCGACTTCCGCCATGCGGGCCGCGCCCTTTGTGATGACCATGAAGTTCACGATCAGCAGCACGCAGAACACCACGAGTCCAAGGAACACGCTGCCGCTCATCACGAACATCGCGAACCCCTGGATCACGTCGCCCGCGGCGGCGGTGCCCGTGTGCCCCTGTCCGATGATCAGCTTGGTCGACGACACGTTGAGCGACAATCGCAGCATCAACGTCGCCAGAAGGATGGTCGGGAATGCCGAAAAATCCAGTGGGCGCTCGATAAAGAGCGTGACGGTGAAAATCAGAATGGCGAGAGCAAAGGACGCAGCCAGCCCGATGTCCAACACCCAGGCCGGCATCGGAAGGATCATCATCACGATGATCGCCATCAGCGCTATCGCCAGCACAACCGTGGGATTGAAAACCTTGGAGATATTCATCTTTGGCTGCTCATTTCCTTGAATCCCAGATCGAGCCGGCGCTGGCCGAGGCCGACATCGGCACCAGTGACCCCATGCGCGAGCTGCCCGACGCGAACAGAGGACGCGGCTCCCATACGCTTGCAATGACCGGGTCCTGTGCCGCGGGTTCGCGCGCGAGGGGGCCGGCGGGCGTCACGCTGGACGTCCCGTCAAACCCCAGCTGGACGAGCCGAGCCATGTATCGGTCTGCGTATTCGGGGGTGCGCGAGTGATAGGCTTTCGCGGCCGCCTCCCAGGACCCGAACTCCTGGTGCAATTGTTGCAGGAAACGCGCCGCGTATTCCGCGTTGCGCGAAGGTTCCAACATGGCGTCGAGGGACGAAAACCCTCCTCCGTGCCAGCGATAGTTCAGCTGGAAGCAGCCCACGTCAAAATTCGTCTGGCCCGATGCCTGCTGTTTCACCAGAAAATCAAGGGTCGCCTGACGGGACTGAAACCAGCGACCTTTGCCAGCCACATTCACGGTCCATGGCCACGGGACCGTCTTGCCGCCTTCTGCCTTGCCAGTTTCGGCAATCGCAATCGCGCGCATCAGGGGTTGAGGAATGCCGTTGCGAGCCGCCGAGACGCTGCCCCAGTGCAGGCATTCAGCGGACGGGGACGACGCCGAGGCCGTCATGGGCAGAAGGACGGCCCAGATCACACAGACCCATGCCCGCGCCAGACCGTTGGCGAGACTCGTCACTGTGGAGCTTCTGCCCGCAAGATTCAGGCATCGCGGCGCACGCATCTGGGTACCCTTCTGGCTTGTCCCACATCTGCGTATCGCCACATCCTTTCGGTAAGGTTACCCGGATCTGACCTGCTCCAGTTTTCGTAAAGTTCTCCCTTCAGAAGCTCTTGCGGCGGGCCAAGGCACAGATCCTGAAAACGCAAACGGCCCCCCGCTTCATATCCGAAGCAGGAGGCCATTTGTAGCTTGTGCCGGTTATCCGTCGTCGATCGGGACGTCGGCGATCAGATGGACTCGTCGATCCAGGCCTTCAGCGCGGCTTTCGGTGCCGCACCGATCTTGTTGCTGACAACTTCACCATCCTTGAACAGGAACAGCGCCGGGATGCCACGTACGCCCAGGGCCGCCGGAGAATTGGGGTTCTCGTCGACATTCACCTTGGCGATCTTGACCTTGCCATCATACTCGGCCGACAGTTCTTCCAAAGCCGGGCCGATCTGCTTGCAGGGGCCACACCACTCCGCCCAGAAGTCAACGACCACGGGGATATCGGAGTTCCTTACATCAGCGTCAAAGCTGTCGTCTGTCACGGGGACGGTTGCCATCTGGGGTCTCCTTGGGGTCACGCGTTGGAGGCGGAACGTAAGCAGCCCGCCGGAGGGCGTCAAGGCACGCTGGTGCCGCTCACGGCAGCGTGCACAAGCTCGCGCGGCAACGGCATCAACTGTGCCGTGCGGGTCCATAGGATCGCCGTTTCGATCTGTCTTTCGGGATAGATCTGTTCCAAAGCAGCGGCATAGGCCCCCATCTGGCGCAACAACCCTACCGGGACAAGGTCGGCACCGGGCGGCACGATGGCGTTGGTCTTGAAATCGACTGCAAGGACGGTATGCCCACGCAGCACGAGTCGGTCGATGGCCCCGCGCATTCGGGCGCCCTGCAGTTGCGGCAGGGCAGCCGTCACATCGACCTCGGCCAGCGTCTCGGGCGCGAACAGGAAATCGAGCGAGTCGTTTTCCAGCACATGGCGTGCCTCCTGCAGCAACGCCGTCACCGCATCGGCCTCTAGGTCCGATCCGATCAGCCGTTCTGCGACATGGGGCCATTGATCCGGCGGATGTCCCGGCAAGTGCTCCAGCAACAGGTGAATGCGGGTGCCGCGCAGCATCGCCGCCGCCTCGTCGCCACCGCTGGCATCCCCGGCAAGCGCCTTGGCGCCCCCGAGGTTGGATGGTGACAAGGTGCCCACGAGTGCCTCGGGCGCCGTTGCCGGTTTCCCGACCCACGACGGCAACGCGACGCTGGGACCAACATCGGGACGATCCTTTGGTGGCCGGATGGCGCCGTCCCACGCTCCCTGTTCCAGCCGCAGCCCGGGGCCGGCGGCAAAAGCGTGGTCGCTGGCTCCCATCATGGACAACCCGTTCTGCACCTGTTCGTACCAGGTGGCGCCAGTCGTCCCCAGGTCTCCGGCCGCGGCCACGATCAACCATTGCTCCGCACGTGTCATCGCCACGTAGAGCAAGCGCTGCAATTCCTCCAAACCCTTGTCAATGGCCGCCTGTTTCAGGGAATTGACCACCTCCGGGCTCCCCTCCTTCCCGACCGACCACAAAGGGGTCCCATCCGCCCCTGGCAACAGAGTGCCGGTGAAGGTCTGGGCCGCCCGCCGATGCCCCGTGTCCGGCAGGATCACGATCGGCGATTCCAACCCCTTGGAGCCATGCACCGTCATCACCCGGATCTTGGTGCCCCGGCCCTCGGCGCGGCGTTTCACGTCGACATCGGCCCCCTCCATCCGAGCCAGAAACCCCGTCAGGCTTGGCGCTTCGGCCTGTTCGAACGACAAGGCCAGGGACAACAGCGCGTCGATCCCGTCCGACACCTCTTCGCCCAGTCGCGCAACCAGCTTGCGCCGCCCATCGTGCCGGGTCAGCAGACGTTCGATCAGATCAAACGGACGCAGGAAATCCGAATTGTCCCGCAGGTCCGACAGGGCCGCGTGGGTTTGGGGAAACTCCGCCTGACGCTGGCGCAAGGCCTGCCAGAGGTATTCGCCCTGCGCACGCCCCGCCGCGAGATCGAACAACTCCGCCTCACTCCAGCCGAACAGTGGCGAGCGCAGAGCCTCGGCCAGGGCAAGATCATCCTCGGGCGTGCCAAGGAACGACAGCGTGGAGCGGATATCCTTGACCGCCAACTCTTCCGTCAGCTTCAACACGTCGGCCCCGGCGACGTCCAGCTCCGCCGCCTTGCAGGCCCGGATGATCTCGCGAAACAGCGACACCGGGCTCGACGCCCCGCGCCCCTGCACGAGAATAAGGATGTCGCCGGCATGGATTGGGCGCGGCACCACGCCGCCGGCCTGTTCCTCCCACAGGATGCCGGTATCGACCATCTCCCGGGCCTGATGGGCGATCAGGTCGGCCAGGCGCACAATGTGGTGTTCGTCGCTGACCATGTCGACGGGATCGTGCCAGTCCGTTTTCTCCGGCTTTTCCAATGGTTCGATCACCGGCCACAGATCGACCCGCCCTGGCAGCGCGGCCTTGAAGGCGACGTGTTCCACCGCGCCGTGAAGACCCCGGGTATTGCCTTCGCCAAAAGTCTGGTCGACGGCTCCCAGAACCTGTCCGGATGACCGGAACGAGTGCTTCAACTCCAGTTCGCGCAGGCTCAGGTCGATATGGGTCAGCCGTTCGGCAAAGCTTCGTTGCATCCGGGTGAATTCGGCTGGATCTGCCCCCTGGAACGAATAGATCGACTGCTTCAGGTCGCCGACGACAAAGATCGACCGGGCACCCGTCTCGGCCCGTCCCTCACCGGCCGTGAATTCCCGCGTCAGGTGTTCGATGACCTGCCACTGAAGCGGGCTGGTGTCCTGGGCCTCGTCCACAAGGATATGGTCGATTCCGCCGTCCAGCTTGTACAGCACCCACTCCGCCACGCCCTCGCGCGCCAGCAACGCCTCGGCTTTCTGGATCTGGTCATCGAAATCGAGCCAGCCGCCCTGCTCCTTGCGCGCCGCATAAGCCGGCAGATAGATCGAGGCGAACCGATGCAGGCAGTGCGTCTTGAGTGCCACGTCATGGGCCATCAGCCGCTGTTTCGTGTCCGCGACGGCCTGCGCCAATCCGTCGACCTCGTCCTCCAGTGGGCCGAGCGCCTCGCGCGCCTTTTTCGTCAAGACACTGGGTTTGGGCGTGTTCATCGCGTCGCCCGATGCATAGAGACATCTCTTTACCAGCGCCCGATAGGTCTGCACGGTGACCCCGTTTGACGCCAACTGGCGCAAGTCCGCAGCAAGGTCCTTCATCGTCTTGGACTGGCTCGACAGCATGTCGGCGATCACTGTCAACGTGCCAGTGTCGATCGAGTCGTCCAGATCACCAAGCGCAACCTCCGGCGTGAACCCCGCCGGAAGGCCGACCAGCGCCAGTGTTTGATCCAGATCCGCGATGTCGGGAAAATCCAGCCGTTTCGAGGCGATCTCCGCCGCCAGCGAGGTCATGTCCGCGTCGCTGACCAGCACCGCCATATCCGCCATGGTTTTAGGATGCGGCACCGCCAGTTCGTCCAGAACCTCCATCTGCAAGTCCCGTCTGGCGTCGTCGTCCAGCTCGGTGAACCCCGGACTGACCCCGGCCTCGAGCGGAAACCGCCGCAGCAGCCCGGCACAGAACGAATGGATCGTCTGGATCTTCAACCCTCCGGGCGTTTCGATGGCCCGTGCAAACAGCCGCCGCGCCTTGGCCAACGTCTCCTCCCCGAGGGTTTCAGCGATGCCCAGCCCGGCAAGCGCCTCCCGCAACGGCGCGTCGTCCTTCATCGCCCATTCGCCCAGCCGCTTGAACAGGCGGTTCTGCATCTCCGAGGCAGCAGCCTTTGTATAAGTCAGGCACAGGATATTTTGGGGCGGCACATCGTTCAGCAGCAGCCGGGCCACCCGGTCGGTCAGAACCCGCGTCTTTCCGGAGCCCGCATTGGCCGACAGCCAGGTCGATGCAACCGGGTCCGCGGCCTGGATCTGCCGCCATGTCGCATCGTCGAACCGTCCGCTCACGTTTCTTCCTCCGCATTGCCAACAAGAACCGGATCGGCCGGGTCGGTCAGGTCCCATTCCCCGAACCGGGAAAGGTGATCGTAATCCCCGGCATAAGTGGTCAGCTGTGCCGCCCGGATCGCCGTATAGCCCTGCGTGCGCTGACCATATCGCCGGATCAGGTCATGCAGGCGGTCCCAGGTCACGTCGATCAGCGGCCCATCGTCGGCATCGTCCAGCTTCAGCATCCGGTCCTTGCCGCTGGCACCAAGCGCGATGTAGCCCAACGCGGTGATCGGGCCAGGCTCCAGCCCGCCAAACCCGCCACGCTCCAGCATCGCGGCTTCCAGTGGCAACTGCTTGTCAAAGTGCTTGACCATTTCGCCGGTCGGCGGCTGGCCGGATTTGTAATCGTAGATCGCGTACCCTCCAGCGTGAAGCCGATCGATCCGGTCCGGGCGCGCGATCAGGGTGAAGTCCAGCTCGCTTAGCCCGAGCCGGCCCCAATCCTCCGTCAGAACGGGCTCGCCCGCGGCCAGCCGGTCGAACTCTCCATCGATCAACCGGTCGGCCACGCCCATGAGACGCGCATGCCAGAGCATCTGCATGGAGGGCTGAGGCGTAGCACCCGACAAGACCCGCCACGCGACCTCGGACAGACACGCCCGGGCGGCCTTCCGGTCGCCACGCCACACGGCGCGCGCGTCCAGGAAGCCTTCCATGATGTCATGCAGCGCCAATCCGCGCAGCCGGGCATCCGGTGCCGGGACCAGCGGATCGAGCCGTTTCAGGCGCAGTACATGCCGCGCATAGATCGCATAGGGGTCGCGAATCAACTGGGTGATCCGGGTCACCGACAATTGACGCGGCCGCGCCACGAGCGGCGGACAAGGCGCGGGGCGTCGGCTCAGCGGGACGGTTGTTTCGGGTTGATCGAGTACGGCGGCCATGCGCAGCCAACCTTGTCCACGGTCCCGCATCGCCGACAACGCCACGGTGCCGTCCTCGCCCAGCCCGCTGAGAAGATTGGTCAGGCGGTTGACCCAGCGCGACGGGACAGTTTCGGCATCTTCGTCCCGCACCGGGCGGGTCAGCATCACCTCGGAGGCGGCAACGGCCTGCTGGAAATCATGCGCTGCCAGCCCAATGCGCCGGTCTGGAAGCAACAGCCCGACATCGTGCCGCATCTGTCGGTTCAACCAGGTGTCTGGTGCTGGCAAGTCCGGCCAGGTCCCGTCGTTCAGTCCGCCCAGAATGGTCAGGTCGGCGCCCCCTACCCGCGCCTCGAGCGTTCCCCAGATCATCACGCCGGGGTGCGGCCGGTTCGGGTCCAGCACGTTGAACCCGCTCAGATGGCTGCGCAGAAGGTTTGAATAGTCGCGCGCGGTCAGCGCGCCACCCCGCCCGCCGGCCTCTTGCAGGTCAGTCATCGCCAACCGTGCCTGCTCGCCGGACCGTCCTTGCCACAAGGTGCCACCGCCGGTTGAATCCGGCCCCGACGCCAGCCGTTCGGCAAGCGCAAGGTGGTGGGCGACATGCATTCCAAGGCCCGCCTCCGCCCCACGACTCACCGACCCCAATATGCCCGACAGCCATGCGGCCCAATCCGCGCGACCGTCCTTGACCCGGGCCGTGTCGACCCATGCCAGCAGATCCGTCTCGGCAGGGCGTTGCACCGCGTGTTTGCGCAGGTACAGTTCCAGTTCGCGCGTCCAGCGCAGATGCGGCCCACGCAGGCCATCGGTCGAGGCGGTCAGCGGGTGCTTGAGCAGGATCAGCAACGCCGGAAGATCGGGCACGGTCTCCATCAACCCTGCAACATGCCGCAGGAAACGCCCCGGCGCCGCCTGATGAAGCGGTTCCCCCGCACTGTCGTCCGGCTCGATGTTCCAACGTTGCAAGGCGGCAGTCACGCGGCGGGTCAACATCCGGTCCGGGCTGATCAATGCCGCCGATTGTCCATCTTCGATCGCCTGTCGCAACCGCAGCGCGATGGCCACGGCTTCGGCTCGCTGGCTGGGAGCCTCGACCAGGGTCATCCGGGCCGTTGCCTCGGCGAGATGTGTCAACTTCCGCCCCTCGATCCGCCACTGGTCGGTCACCGGGGCCGGCCGCAACGCCAGAGAAATCACCCGATTGCGTGCAGCCGTTGACGGGCGGGCGTCACTCCAAGGATGAACATCCTCGGGCGACATCTCCAGTTCTGTCATCAGCTTGCGGAACCGAAATTGCGGATGATCCTCGCCCGCCAATTCCCGGTCAAGCGCCGTCCAGACCGGATAGGGTTGGTCAAAGTCGAACCCCGGCAGAACAACATACCCCTGCGGCAGCCGCGCGACCGCCTCCATCAACAGCCGCGTGGCTCCGCGCGATCCGGTGGATCCGGCAATGATGATCGGATCTTTCGGTGGGTCGTCCTGCCAGCGAGTCGCCAGGGTGGCAACGATCAACCTGCGCCGCGCCTCTGCTCCGGCCAGCCTGTCATCGGTCTCGCCGAAATGGGTGAATGCGGCCTCGACAATCGCGCGCCCGCGCTTCCAATGGTCGGCAAACGCACCGACATCCAACGCTGCCAGCGCGTCCGGTCCAACGCCCTCGCCGTGCATCTCGTCGATCAGGGCCGCAAGGCTTTCAGCCAGGTCAAAGGCTGCCGATCGCGGGGCAAGATCTGGCTGGCTCTCGATCAACGACAGGATCAGCTGGGCCAGGTCCAGCTTCAGGTGCAACGGCGGCATTGCCCGGGGAATGTCCGGGGACCCGGCCACATCGGCAAGGTCAGACACCAGCCGAAGCCGGGGCAATAGCCGCGGCGGCCCGTGGTCGAACACCTCGCGGATACGGCGCAGCATGCGGCCACTGCTGACATAGATCGTCGCGCGCGCCCAAGCCGTTGGATCATCGACCGGCAACCGTTCCGCCAGCCCGGCAATCAACGCTGCCGGATAATCCACACCGCACGGCAGGGCGAACACCCTGGGGCTGGCGAGATCAGGCACCGGCGGCCTCCTCGAGCATCCGCTCGGCAACCCCGATCCCTTCGGGACGCCCGACGTCGCACCAGCCACCGCGATGCCGAACCCCGAACAGGGTGCCGTCCCGCATCATGCGATCCCACAACAGGTTGAGCGAAAACGCCCGGTCGGGGATCGTGGCCAGCAGGTCCGGACGAATGATCTGAACGCCGGAATAGACGGCGCCGGGCCCGCGGGTCAGTCGCTCGTGCGGGTCGGTCAGGAAATCTCCGCCCCCCGTGTGACCGCGCGCATCCCGAGGGTCGACCAGCAGCAGAAGCGCCTGCATCCTGTCCGGCACCCAGGCCGCGCGCAACTGCGCCAACGGGTTGGCACCGGTCCAGACCGCATCGGAATTGAGCGTGAACACCGGCCCGCCCCCCAATAGCGGAAGCGCCTTGCGCAGCCCCCCACCGGTTTCGAGAACCTCCGGGGCCTCATGGGACACCGCAATCCTGGGCCTGTCGGACAGATGCGCCGCGATCTGGTCGCCAAGGTAGTGCGTGTTGACCACGCAGCGGGCTATCCCGGCCTCTGACACCAGATCCAGGGCATGGTCCAGCAACGGCCTGCCAGCGATCTCGATCAGAGGTTTCGGCCTCGTGCGGGTCAACTCTTTCATCCGGGTGCCGAACCCGGCAGCAAAGACCATTACGGCGTCGGGCGTGTCCCGCATGTCTGCTTGATCCTCTCCAGAGTTTCGGGGGTTGGCGGGGGCAGTGTTTCGGCCACAAACTCTCGGAGCCGGGCCAACTCCGGCGCCGCCAGATCGCCCTGAAGGTGCCCCCACACCCGTGGGATCAGGTCCACGTAATGCGGCTTGCCAAAGTGCATCGACAACCGGGTAAATACGCCAAGGATCCGCAGGTTGCGTTGTGCTGCAACCGTTGCGCAGGACGCCCGGAAGGCGGCAACGTCGCTCCCGCTCTGGCGAATATAGTGAGCCAGCGTGACCTCGCGGACGGCAGGGGAGACATCCCGGCGCGCATCCTCAAGAAGCGAGACCAGATCATAGGCCGGATGGCCGGCGAACGCGTCCTGGAAATCCAGCAACCCGACCCTTGCGACACCATCGCGCTCGGGCAGCCATAGAAGGTTCTCGGCATGAAAATCGCGCAACGCAAGCACCGGCAAACAGGGCGGGATCTTCTGCAGCGCGTCCAGCACCAGGGCTGAGAGTTGGCCGGTCGCTCCGGGGGCGACTTTGGCACCGGCGCCGGCAGCATACCAGGACAGGGCGGGATCGACCGCAACTGCCATTTCCGGCGGGCCAAGGGGCGGCAGGTCGCCGGGCACCGCATGACGATGCAGGTCCAGAAGCAGATCCGCCGCCGCCAGGTAGAGCGCCTCCTCCCGGCCTGGATTGACTTCGATCAACCGCGCAAACAGCGCGTCGCCAAGATCCTCCAGCAGCAGGAAGCCATTCTCCGCGTCGGAGGCCAGGATCCGTGGCGCCGAGAGCGAAAGGGAGAGAAGATGCTGTGCCATTCTGATGAATGGCCCTGTGTCCTCACCGGCATCCGGAGGCGCATCCATCAAGACGGCCCTACCCGTACCGCCCGGACGCAGCAACCGCTCATAACGGCGGCCAGAGGCATCCCCGGCCAACGGTGCGCGCACGGCGCGCGCCCAGCCAGCAGTTCGCAGGAATTGGGTCAGGAGGTCAGAACGGGTCATCACAGCCTTCCTCGCAATGTTGCTCGGCACCAAGCTCCAGCTGGCACAGGACGCTCTCCCATCGGTCAGCCGCCCCCTCCAACTGCGCATGGCGCGCTGCGCCATCGTCAATTTCGGTCAGGGTGATCGACAGCGCCCCTCGCGGGATCTCCGATCCCAACCGATCAGGCCATTCAATCAGGCAAATGCCGTCCAGAAAGGCGGTGTCGAGCCCGAGTTCGAAGACTTCGGTCGGGTCGGTCAGGCGGTAAAGGTCCGCATGCCAGATCTCCGTGTCGCCACAGGGATAGGTCTGGACCAAGGTGTATGTCGGCGAAGGGATATCTTCAGGCGGCTCTCCGGCCCGTTGCATCAAGCTGCGAATCGCGGCCCGGGCAAGGTGACTTTTCCCGGCTCCAATCGAGCCGGACAGCAAAATGCAGTCGCCCGGGAGCAACGCCATGGCCAGCGCCTGGCCCAAGGCATCGGTAGCCGCAGGGTCTGGGAGATCAAGGTGCCTCGAGGCAGGAGTGGTGAGTTCGCCGGTCATGCGCGCAGACTAGCGCCCTGCCCCGCACCCGCAACCGGCAATGCGGCCTGGGGGCCATGGCTTCAGACGTTCAGCCCGAATCGCCATGGCACCGGAATTGGCATCGGAACACGTCCGACAACACCGCTTTGTGGTGTGCACTTCAAACGCCGCTGACAGGGGCAAAGACACCTCTCAGGCACCGCTCAATCCGCCAGGCAGAAGCCCCTTTGGTGCAAGATGGGTGCATGATGCAAGCATGTGCCGAGATGCGCAAACCGACCAACCAGACCGACGGACTAGCGCAATGCAGCAGGCATTCTGGTCCAGAGCTTGGCCGCCGGCTGATGCCCAAGCGACAGGTCCGTGAAACCCACCAAGGTGGCATGACCGGGAAGCGGAACGAAACGCCCGGCAAGAACGGTACCGTCGTTGCGTGGGATCTCGGCAGACCAGTCTGCCCGCTCTTCCCGCCCTTCGGCGAACTGGCGCAGATCCCCCCAGACCGGGCTCGGGGCACAATGCTCCTGCCAGTGGCGGGTGGCGTCGATGATACTGATATCGCCGAGCGTATCCGACGGGTCGTGCTCCCACATCCGCGTATAGGCTGCATTGAACATCATGAGCCGCCCGGAGGCCGAAAAGACTGCGATCCCTTCGTCGAGGCTATCCAGAACGGATTGTCCGAGATCCAGTTCGGCCCGGAAATGCCGGGTCAAGGAGATTTCGGCACTGATGTCCTCGAACAGAAAGGCGATGGCACCGTCCGGATGCGGGCGTCCCGTCACGCAAAAGGTCTGCCCTGTGGGAAGTGACCACGTTTCCTGATAGGTACCCGAGGCCGCGGCGTTTTCCAGTTCGAGCATTTGTTGCCGCCAACCCTTGTAGTTTTTGGGCTCCGGCATGCGTTGTTTTTCGCGCAACTTATCGAGGAAATCGAACAGCGACGGGCGCCCACTGAGGAACTGTGGAGGCAACGCCGACAGGTCGGTCAAGGCGGGATTGAACAATGCCAGCCGTCGATCCCGGTCGAACACGGCCAACCCGGTCGGAAGGTGGGCAAAGGTCTTGGTCAATGTCTGCACGAATTCCCGCAACGATGCTTCGGCTCGGACCAGCCTGTCTGCGGGCAGGGCAAAGACGATCGTCTCCTCCCCTTGCTTCTCGTCAAAGGTGTCGAACCAGAGCGGCGCGTCTGCATCCGGAAGCATCACCGAAAGACGTCGTGGCAAGGCGCCGGTTCCCGGCCCGATCGGACGGTCCTCAAATACCCGTGGCAAGGGCCAGCCGACATTCTGTCCATCGGTCATCGAGCGTTCCGCGAGATCGACATAGGCACCGTTCGCCCAACGGACGGCTCCGGCCGCGTCTTCCTTCCAGACCAGCATCGGAGCATCGTCGATCACGCTGCGCAGAATTGCGAGTTCCTCGGAGAGCGCGGCCTGACTGAAACGGTCTTGATCGGGCGCGTCATGGTCATGTCGCGACTCCCTCAGGACGATGCGGGCGAGCCCACCGCGCCACTCGGCCTCCAGTTCATCCCCGGACGTCTCATCTTTCAGGAGCAGATGCTGTCGTTCGGCCAGGCCGCCGATTTCTTCGGCGAACCCGGGAAAGCGGGGCTCCAGAATGGCCACGGTCCGCGGCCAGTCGTCTAGAAACTCCGGACCGGTCTCCAACAATGTCCTGGCATCGCTGGTTGCATCCACCAGTGCTCGATCGCGAAACATGAAGGCCACCGGGTCGCCCAAACGCTCCAGCGGGGTCCAGACAATTCGCCGGGGGGGGGCCAGATAGGCCATCACAAGCAAGGCAAGCATGGCTATGCCCAGAGAGGACACAACCATGACGATACCCAAGGTCCAATCGAGGTTCTGCATCAGGGGTGAAATCCTTCTGTCCCGGGGATTTTCTTGATGAACCCTAAGAACATAATGGTTAAACCGCCGTTAACTCAGACGCCCATCACCGGATGGGGATAAGCATATTTTCCCCCAGGCCCTCGCCGGTTCCGGAATCGTCGGCGCAGATCGCGGCACGCTCCCAGACGACCTCGACAATTGCACCGCTCCGATCCGGACGTTCCGCCTCGGTCAGAAACGGATCTGCCCCGTTCGAGAACGTCAGAACACCACCAGACCGCTCCAGCAGCGTCTTGGCGATGAAAAGGCCAAGGCCCATCCCGTCGTATTCAGGCCGCTTTGCGCGGTCGGCAGACGATTTTCGAATGCGCATGAAAGGATCACCAATCCGTCCGATCGCCTGGGGCGGAAAGCCGTGTCCATCGTCGGCAATCCGAATGGTGATCCGATCGTCGTTCCAGTGCGCGTCCACCCAGACATTATCCCTGGAAAAATCTACCGCGTTCTGGACAAGGTTCCGCAAGCCGTGAATGATTTCCGGCCGCCGGTAGATTGACGGTTGTCGGCTGCGCCCTCCAGCGCCGGGCGAAACTTCGAAATGCAGGGTTTTGCCGCGATCTTCGTGGGGCTCTGCGGCCTCGCGGATCACCGTGTCCAGCGGTGCCTGCCGCATGTGCAGGTCGTCCTTACCCGCACGCCCCATCGACCGCAGGATATCCCGGCAGCGGTCTGCCTGATCGCGGATCAGTTCCGCATCCAGACGCAAATCCTCGTCGTCCGCCAATTCCTCGATCAGTTCGGCGCTCACCAACTTGATCGTCGCCAGCGGCGTCCCAAGCTCGTGCGCCGCCGCGGCGACCACGCCGCCAAGGTCGGTCAGCTTCTGCTCGCGGGTCAACGCCATCTGGGTGGCCGCAAGGGCCTCCGACATGGAATGCACCTCGTTGGCAACACGGCGGGCGTAGAGCGCCAGGAAACTGACGCCTATCACGATTGCCACCCAGAATCCGAACCGGAAAATATCCGGCAAAAGATAGATGAAGCCCTCTTCGGTCCGCAACGGATGGTAAAAGAACCCCAGCAACGTGACATACACGATCGCCGCGCCGCCCAGCAAAAGGGTGGATTGCAGCCGTAGGGCCGTTGCCGCGATCGTCACCGGCGCCAGGACAAGCAGTGCGAACGGATTGTTCAACCCGCCCGAGAGGTACAACAGGAACGAAACCTGCGAGAGATCGAACAACAAGGTCAGCAAGGTTTCGTTTTCCGATAAACGCTTGTTCTCGGGGTAGATGAACCCTGCCAACAGGTTGGCGACAACGGCCACGCCAACGGCCATCAGGCATAGCCCAAGCTCCAGATGCAGGTGATAATAGGCCACCGCGACGACAATGGCCGCAAGCTGCCCGCTGACGGCCACCCATCGCAGCACGATCAATGTGCGCAGCCGGACCCAATGGCTTCTCGACATTCCGTCGAATACCGGGAAAGAAGGTTCGGACATGCACGCTCCTGAGTCTCGGGTTGGCAAATTGACCGCCTTGATACCCCGGCCCGCAGGCGGCGGCAAACGGCCAGTTAAGAACTCCGAAGGAAGATCCGATGAAAACCCGAACCGCCGCCATTCTTGCCACTGTTGCGGTCGTCGGCCTGATCGGTGGCGTCGCCGCCTTTGTGACACTGGGCAAACCCGACGATCGGTTCGCACAATGTCGCACCGGCTCGGTCGCCGGAGGCCCCGAAAGCATCGGCGGCCCGCTCGAACTGGTCAGCGAAACCGGCGAGACCGTGACCGACAAGGACATCTTCACCCGACCGTCGCTGTTGTATTTCGGCTATACCTACTGCCCGGATGTCTGCCCACTGGACACGGTGCGCAACGCGGAGGCCGTGGATGTGCTCAAGGAGCGCGGCTTCGACGTGCAGCCGGTTTTCGTGTCGGTCGACTACGGCCGCGACACCGCTCAGTCGATGGATGACTTCACCTACAACATTCACCCCGACATGCTCGGCCTGACCGGGTCCGAAGAGCAGATCAAGGCCGCCTCCAAGGCATACCGGACCTATTTCAACGTCCGCGACCCCGAGGACGAGTACTACCTGATCGACCACTCGACCTTTACCTATCTCGTGCTGCCCGAAACAGGCTTCCTTGCCTTTTTCCGGCGCGAACTGACGGGCGAGCAACTTGCTGATCAGGTACAGTGCTATCTGGAAAAACTGTAAGCAGCCCTTGCGGTCTCGTGGCATTCCAGTCACTACCCCAACGCAACGGTTTGACGCTGCGGCGCCATGCCACTAGTGTCCGTTCGGACAAGAAGAATTCTAAACCCAGTGCCGGAGGCTGCCGATGGTAGAGCGCGAACTGCAGGATATCGGCGAGGACAAGTCCCTTCTGATCGTAGATGATGACGAGCCGTTTCTGCGCCGCCTTGCGCGGGCAATGGAAAAACGCGGATTCGAGCCAGAAATGGCGCTGTCCGTTGCCGCAGGAAAGGCCGTCGCAACCGCGCGTCCGCCCGCCTATGCGGTTGTCGATCTTCGATTGGAAGACGGAAACGGTCTCGACGTTGTTGAAACCATTCGGGAAAAGCGTCCTGATGCCCGCATCGTGGTCCTGACCGGATACGGTGCCATTGCCACGGCGGTTGCCGCGGTAAAGATCGGAGCAACAGACTATCTCTCGAAGCCTGCCGATGCCAACGACGTAACTGCGGCGCTGCTGGCCAACGGCGAAGGGCTTCCGCCGCCCCCCGACAACCCGATGTCCGCCGATCGCGTACGGTGGGAACACATCCAGCGTGTCTATGAGCTGTGCGACCGGAACGTCTCCGAAACCGCGCGTCGTCTCAACATGCACCGCCGGACCCTGCAGCGCATTCTGGCCAAGCGCAGCCCACGGTAGGGCATTTGGCGCGCACTGCATCCACCCCCTATCAGCCTGCCGCCGTTCGGTGGCGGGCATTCCTGCAACCGGCCGCTCTGGCCGGTTGTGTCGTTCTGGCAGGGTGTGACTCGGGTGGACCGGTCCAGACGACAGTCGCTGCGCCCTCGACCGGAGAACTCGTGCTGAAATCCGATGGTCTCGGGGTGCGCGGCACGACCCGCGAGATCGGTTTCGAGCGTGCGCAGCTAGGCGCGGTGACCGCCACCTCAAAACTGGTCGGGCGACAGCCATCGGAAACATCGCCCCTGGGCGGATGCGCAGGCGGCCCCATGGACGCCGTTCGCTGGTCCAACGGCCTGACGCTGTTCTTTCAGGACGGCGATTTCCGCGGATGGCGGCAGGATGGCCCCGGGCCGACCACGGCAACCGGACTTGCAGTGGGTGCCTCATACGCCACGGCTGCCGGTCAAACCTCGTTCGCAGCTGCGGGCGTTCAGGGTAGCCTGAGCCCAACCGGAACCATCACGGCACTGCGGGCTGGAAACACCTGCCGTTCATAATTGTGCAAGCAGAGTCTCGTGTCGTGCGGTAAACGCAGCGCGAACCTCAAGCGGCGGGCGCAAGTGCAGCTCCAGCCCGGCGATGACCTCCGCATTGGGCCGCCCAAAGAACTTGTTGGATTCCGCCACGGAAAACCCGGCCAATTGCGTTGCTTCCAACCAGGCACTGATCCGATCAGCCTTCTTGATCTGCTTTTTCACCGTCACCGGGATCTGGGCCGGCAGACCGAACCGGATATGAATCGCTGCGGTCAGCCGGTCGTCCAACGCGCTGTAGCTTGGCCCAACTGCGGCTTTCACCGGGGAAATCATGTCGCCGATGACATATTCCGGGGCGTCATGCAGCAACGCCGCCAATCGCCATCTAACCGGCGCATCGGGTTGAAGGCGCCCAAAGATTTTTTCGACCAACACCGAGTGTTCGGCCACCGAGTAGGCAAAGTCGCCCTTGGTCTGCCCATTCCAGCGGGCAACAAAGGCCAGACCGTGCGCGATATCCTCGATCTCGATGTCCATCGGGGTCGGGTCCAGCAGGTCCAGCCGACGCCCCGAAAGCATCCGTTGCCAGGCACGAGGAGGGTTTGCCATGCGTCCACGCCTCTTGTTCTGAAAGCAATCCAGCACCGGTCCTGCCGGACCAACACGGGCTTACCGATCGTTGGACCAGAAAATCCGCGCCTTCGCAATGCCGACATGACGCCCGAACCGCCGCCCGGTTCGGTGGCTCCAACGTCCTAGATCGCGGCTCCCTCAGAGAGCCGCGACGAGGTCTCTTTCCGGAACCACGCGCGTCAGAACAACCCTTCGATCACCCCTGCATCGTTGATGCAGATCGACTCGGCAGCCGGCGTCCGCGGCAGCCCCGGCATCGTCATGATTTCCCCGCAGATCACCACGATGAACCCGGCCCCGGCAGACAGCCGAACCTCGCGCACCGGCACGCTGTGGCCAGTGGGCGCGCCGCGCAGGTTCGGGTCGGTGCTGAAGGAATACTGGGTCTTGGCCATGCAGACCGGCAAGTTGCCATAGCCCTGCGCCTCCCATTCCTTCAACTGCTTGCGGATCTTGCCGTCCGCCAGAACCTCGTCCGCCCGATAAATCCGCCGGGCGATGGTCTCGATCTTTTCGAACAGCGGCATCTCGTCGGGATAGAGCGGCGCAAACTGGGACGCCCCGCTTTCGACCAATTGCACCACGCGACGGGCAAGGGTCTCGGTGCCTGTCGATCCATCGGCCCAATGCGTGCACAGAATCGCTTCGGAACCCTGACCCTCGACGTACTCCCGGATGGCAGCGACTTCGGCGTCCGTGTCGGTGACAAAGTGGTTGATCGCCACCACCGTCGGAACACCGAACTGCTTGAGGTTCTCGATGTGGCGACCAAGGTTCGGACACCCCTTTCGAACAGCGTCGACGTTTTCCGGGCCGAGATCTGCCTTGGCCACACCGCCGTTCATCTTCATCGCGCGCACAGTGGCCACGACAACCACGGCTCCGGGTTTCAGCCCGGCCTTGCGGCACTTGATGTTCAGGAACTTTTCGGCCCCGAGATCAGCTCCGAACCCGGCTTCGGTCACCACGAAATCCGCCAGTTTCAAGGCCGTGGTGGTTGCGACCACCGAATTGCAGCCATGGGCGATGTTGGCGAACGGACCGCCGTGCACAAAGGCCGGGTTGTTTTCCAGCGTCTGCACAAGGTTCGGCTGCATCGCCTGTTGAAGCAGCACCGTCATCGCGCCGTCGGCCTTGATATCACGGGCGTAGACCGGCGTGCGGTCGCGGCGATAGGCGACGATGATGTCGCCGAGACGCTGTTCCAGGTCCGCGAGGTCGGTGGCCAGGCACAGGATCGCCATGACCTCCGATGCCACGGTGATGTCGAACCCGCTCTCGCGCGGGAACCCGTTGGCCACACCGCCCAGGTTGCAGACAATCTCGCGCAGGGCGCGGTCGTTCATATCCATCACGCGTCGAAAGGCGATGCGCCGAATGTCGATCTCCTGCTCATTGCCCCAATAGATGTGGTTGTCGATCATCGCGGCCAGCAGGTTGTGGGCGCTGGTGATGGCGTGGAAATCGCCGGTAAAATGAAGGTTCATGTCCTCCATCGGGACAACCTGCGCATAACCACCGCCTGCCGCGCCACCTTTCATGCCGAAACACGGGCCCAGCGAGGCCTCGCGAATACAGATCGCGGCGTTCTTGCCAATGGCGTTCAACCCGTCGCCCAGACCGACCGTGGTGGTCGTCTTGCCCTCGCCCGCCGGCGTCGGGTTGATGGCCGTCACCAGGATCAGGTGGCCATTCTCGCGGCCGGACAAGGACTTGATGAAGTCCTCGGACACCTTGGCCTTGTCATGCCCGAACGGCAGCAGATGTTCAGACGGAATGCCCAACCCGGCCCCGATTTCCTGGATCGGCTTCTTTTTCGCGGCGCGTGCGATTTCAATGTCGGACATGTCTATTTTCCCGTTCAAAAGATGACGATTTCAGGTGGTCGTCGTTGCGCTGTGACGCATCGGCATGAACCGCATCGTGTCGTGCGCCCTGTCCGGTATCGGTCATTTGCAGTCTGTCCCCCCTCCAGAAGCTCAGGCCAGCCTGATCGGCCGCCCCGCCCGAAAACTCGCGTGGCTTCGCCCGTTCCCCCAGCTGACGCTATGGGGCGGCACGTACTGGCGCGCGTTTCCAGCAATCCAATTCGGTAAAGACCCGGGTGGCCAAAACATGGCCGATTTCGACAATTCGCGGATCGAGAGCGACGTTCGGGCGAAAAACGATGCAAAAGCAGGCAAGTCCAGCGCACGATCGCTCCGTTGCACCTGAAATCCGCCTTCGCATTCGACATCGTTCACGCTAACAGGAAGCAATGCGAAAACTGCCGCACACCAGATTGCGGTGGCAACCGACTGGACGAACCGATGAGCTTACCCACCGACAGCGATCTGAACAGCCTCGACATGGATACCGACGACGGTATCCGTTTTCTCGGACGCATCCTAGGGCGTGTCCTGCACACCCAGGAAGGCGGCAAGGCATTCGACACGGTGGAAGACATCCGCCTGGCATCCATCGATTATCACCGGACGGGCGACGATGCCGCCTATCAAAGACTGCAGCACATCATCGCCGGCCTGCCCGAGGACGTGACCCTGCAAGTGCTGCGGGCCTTCACCTATTTCCTGCACCTGTTGAACATCGCGCAGGACGAAAGCACCCTGCTTGAGCATCGAATGGCGTCCGGGACCTCGCTCCGCGATACGCTGGACGCTGTCCGCAAGACCGGCATGACAGACGAACAATTGCAGAAGTTCTTTCGCGAGGCCCTGGTCAGCCCGATCCTGACGGCGCACCCGACCGAGATCCGTCGCCAGAGCACCATGCGGGCCGAGTTTTCCATCGCGCAATTGCTGGACGAACGGCACCGGGCCCAGCGGGTCGGGATCGACTCCTCCGACGTGGACAAGGCCATCGAGCGCGAGATCGAGACGCTCTGGCAGACCCACCTGCTGCGCATGAACAAGTTGACGGTCGACAACGAGATCGCCAACGGACTGGCCTATTTCGACCACACCTTCTTTCACGCCGTGCCAAAGATCCAGGAAACGGTTCAGGCCGCGCTCGGGGACGGCGTTCGCGATGACCTGCCGGCATTCCTGCGGATCGGCACCTGGATCGGCGGCGACCGCGATGGCAACCCCTTCGTGACGGACAAGGTGCTGCGCAACGCCTTCCGGCTGCAATCCGGCCACGCATTGCGACACTACCTTGAGGAGGTGCACCTGCTGGGCCGGGAGTTGTCGATGTCGACCCGCGTTGTCAGCGTGTCGGACGCCATCGCAGAGATGTCCGAAGCCTCCCCTGACACCTCGACCCACCGGCAGGACGAGCCCTATCGGCGGGTTCTTATCGGTGTCTATGCCCGGCTTGCCGCGACGCTGATTGATATCGACCCTGCCGCAACCGCTCACCACACGACCTATGCCGCCGCCCCGTATTCTGGCCCCAGCGAATTCCTCGCGGAACTGGATGTCATCGATGCCTCGCTGCGAGCGCACCAGTCGGTCGCCATCGCCGATGGTCGGCTGTTGACGCTGCGCCGCAAGGTGCTCGGCTTCGGGTTCCACCTGGCAAGCGTCGACCTGCGCCAGAACGCCAGTGTGCATGAAACAACCGTCGCCGAACTGTTGGAGGCGGTCGCGCCGGGCACCGGCTACGCCACGATGGACGAAGCCGCCCGTTGCGCCCTTCTGACCGACGAACTCAACTCGCCACGCGCCCTGATCCGGCCGTTCTGGAGCTATTCCGAAGCCACCCAGAAAGAGCTGCGGATCTTCCGCGCCGCCAAGGAAATCGTCGACCGCTTCGGCCCCAAGGCGATCACGACCTCGATCATCTCCAACGCCCAATCGGTCTCGGATGTGCTGGAACTGTGCGTGCTGCTGAAAGAGGCCGGCTTGCTGGACATCGACGGCAGCTGCTCGATCAGCATCGTGCCGCTGTTCGAAACCATCGCCGACCTGCAAAACGGCCCCGCCATTATCAAACAACTGCTGGAATTGCCGGAGTATCGCCGGATCGTCGCCCACCAGGGCGCCGTGCAGGAAATCATGCTGGGCTACAGCGACAGCAACAAGGACGGCGGCTTCGTCACCTCCAGTTGGGAGTTGTACAAGGCAGAGCGCAACCTCGTGACCCTGTTCCGCGAGCAAAGCGTGCGCTTGCGGCTGTTCCACGGTCGGGGCGGATCGGTCGGTCGGGGCGGTGGCCCTGCCCGCGAAGCGATCATCGCGCAACCCCCCGGTGCCGTGTCGGGTCAGATCCGCCTGACCGAACAGGGGGAGGTGATCTCGTCGCGCTATTCCCACGCCGAGATTGGCTATGCCCACCTTGAAACGCTGGTCTCGGCCACGATCGAGGCCAGCCTACTGCCCGGACCGGACCTTGCCACCGAGGCAAGTGCCGCCATAATGGACAGCCTGTCGAACTATGCCTTCGACGCCTATCGCGACCTGGTCTTCGGGACCGAAGGCTTCGAGGACTTCTTCTGGTCCTCGACCATCATCAGCGAAATTGCCTCGCTCAACATCGGCTCGCGCCCCGCATCGCGCAGTGCCACGCGCGAGATCACGTCGCTGCGCGCGATACCGTGGGTCTTCAGCTGGGCCCAATGCCGGATCATGCTGCCGGGTTGGTACGGCTTCGGCACCGCCGTGAAGCAGTGGCAAGAGGCCTATGGCGGCGACGGCGCTGCGATACTGGCAGAGCTGAACCAGAACTGGCCGTTCTTCCGGGCGCTGGTCTCGCGGGTTGAATCGATCATCGACAAGAGCAACCTGTCGATCGCTGCCCACTATGCCGATCTGGTCGAGGACAAGGCCCTTCGGGACCGCGTGTTTGGCCGCATCACCGAGGAATGGACCCTGACCGTCGACGCGCTGGAGCAGATCACCGGAACGCGACCGGGCCAGGTCGCTGGCGGCGAGGTCGACGCGACCATGCGCCACCGAACTCCCTACCTCGACCCGCTGAACTACATGCAGGTCGAGCTTCTGAAAAAGGCTCGCGCCGGCGGTATCAGCGACAGGATCACCCGTGGGCTGCTGCTGTCGATCAACGGCGTTGCCTCCGGCCTGCGCAATACAGGTTAGACCCGTCGAGTGGTGGTGGCGGGTCTATTCCGCCCCCACCGCCTCGGCCTTTTCGGCCCGAACTGCGGCGAATTTGAACTCCGGGATCTTGCCGTACGGGTCCAGCGCCGCATTGGTCAGGATGTTCGCCGCCGCTTCGACATAGGCAAATGGCAGGAACACGTTGCGCTCCGACACGGCGCGATCCGCCCGCGCCATCACCGTGATGCTGCCACGCCGCGTCGTCAGCCGGATGAACTCTCCCGGTGCCACGCCCAACTCCCGCAGGGTGCGCGGGTGCAGGGAACAGTTTGCCTCGGGCTCCACCGCGTCCAACACCTTGGTGCGACGGGTCATTGACCCGGTGTGCCAGTGCTCCAACTGCCGACCGGTGATCAGGATGAACGGATACTGTGCATCCGGGCTTTCGTCCGGCGCAATCACGTTGGCCGGCGTGAAGCGTGCACGCCCCTCGGCCCGCGGGAACCCGTCGCCAAAGAGGATCGCCTGCCCCGGATCGTCGGGGGTAAGCGACGGATAGGTGACGGCCGTCTGTTCCAGCCGGTCCCAGGTGATGTTGTTCAGCGACTTCATGGTCAGCTTCATCTCGGCAAAGACCTGGCTGGGGTGCGTATACCCCCAGTTGAGCCCCAGCCGTTTCGCCAGTTCGACCTCGATCCACCAATCCTCACGCGCCTCGCCCGGTGGTGGCACGACCTGACGCCCCATCTGGACCTGTCGGTTGGTGTTGGTCACAGTGCCGGATTTCTCGGCCCAGGCCGAGGACGGCAGGATCACGTCGGCATAGTTGGCCGTCTCGGTCAGGAAGATGTCCTGCACCACCAGATGTTCCAGCTTGGCCAGAGCATCACGCGCATGATCGACGTCTGGGTCCGACATCGCCGGGTTCTCGCCCAGGATATACATGCCGCGAATGTCACCGGCATGAACGGCATCCATGATCTCGACCACGGTCAGGCCCTTCTCGGCGCTGAAATCCTCCGCGTCCCATATCTCGGTAAAGGCCGCGCGCACACCGTCGTCGGTGACGGTCTGATAGTCGGGCAAAAACATCGGCATCAGGCCTGCGTCCGAAGCACCCTGCACGTTGTTCTGCCCCCGCAACGGATGCAACCCGGCGCCGGGCTTGCCGACGTTACCGGTCATCAGCGCCAGCGAGATCAGGCAACGGGAATTGTCCGTCCCGTGAATGTGCTGGCTGATACCCATCCCCCAGAAAATCATCCCGGCCTTCGCCGCGGCAAAAGTGCGGGCAACGTCGCGCAGGACCTCTGGCGCAATGCCGCAGATCTCCGACATCTTCTCCGGCGCGAACCTCGCCAGATGCGCCTTCATCGCCGGCCAGTTCTCGGTGAATTGCGCAATGTAGGATTCGTCGTACAGCTCTTCTTCGACAATCACATGCATGATTGCGTTCAGCATCGAAACATCCGCGCCGGGGCGGAATTGCAGCATGTGGCTGGCAAACCGCTTCAGCCCCTGGCCCCGCGGATCCATCACGATCAGCTTGCCACCGCGTTTGGCGAACTGCTTGAAATAGGTCGCCGCGACCGGGTGGTTTTCCAGCGGGTTGGCACCAATGACGATCGCGACGTCGGCATTCTCGATCTCGTTGAAAGTCGCGCTCACGCCGCCCGACCCGACGTTCTCGATCAGGGCCGCCACCGACGAGGCATGACACAGCCGGGTGCAGTGATCGACATTGTTGTGGCCAAAGCCCTCGCGGATCATCCGCTGGAACAGATAGGCCTCTTCGTTCGAGCACTTCGCCGAGCCAAAGCCCGCAACGCGCCGCCCGGACTCTTCGCGTAGGCGTTTCAGCCCGTTGGCGGCCACATCCAGCGCCTCGTCCCAGCTGGCCTCGCGGAAATGGGTCAGCAGGTCGCCGGGGTCGACATTCAGCCCCTTGGCGGGGGCGTCCTCGCGACGGATCAGCGGTTTGGTCAGCCGGTGCGGATGGTCGACATAATCGAACCCGAACCGCCCCTTCACGCACAGGCGGTTCTCGTTCGCCGGGCCGTTGATGCCCTCGACGTACTTGATCCGGTTGTCCTTCACCTTGAACGAGATCTGGCAGCCCACCCCGCAATAGGGGCAGACGCTCTCGACCTCGCGGTCAAAATCCTTGCTGTCGCCGGCCCCCGTTTCGTCCAGCACGGCGGCCGGCATCAACGCACCGGTCGGGCAGGCCTGCACGCATTCGCCACAGGCCACGCAACTGCTGGCCCCCATCGGATCGTCCTGATCAAAGACGATCTGGGCCGCCGCGCCGCGCCCCGCCATGCCGATCACGTCGTTCACCTGCACCTCGCGGCACGCCCGCACGCACAGGTTGCAGTGGATACAGGCATCGAGGTTGATCGTCATGGCAACGTGGCTGTTGTCGAGCAACGGCACGGCTGCTGGCGCCTTTGGCGGAAAGCGACTCTCGGTGATACCGGCCGCGTTGGCCATCGCGGCAAATTGCGACGAGGCATCGTGTGCCACCACGGGCTGGTCAGCCGCGAGCAGTTCGATCACCATCTCGCGGGCCTTGCGCGCCCGTTGCGAGGAGGAACTCACGACCATGCCGTCCGCCACCGGGCGGATGCAGGAGGCAACCAACGTGCGTTCGCCCTCGACCTCCACCATGCAGGCCCGGCAGTTGCCGTCCGGACGATAGCCCGGTTCCGGCTTGTGGCACAAATGCGGGATCACCAGCCCGCGCCCGTGCGCGGCCTCCCAGATCGTGTAGCCCGCCGGAACGGTCACGTCCTCCCCGTTCAGGTTGAACGTCACCATGGTCGCGCGCCCACCGTCAGCCATCTCAGATCTCCTCCGGAAAGTGCTTGATCGTCAGCCGGATCGGGTTGGGTGCCGCCTGCCCCAGCCCGCAGATCGAGGCATCGCCCATCACCTGGCACAGATCCTCCAGCAAATCCCGGTCCCAGGTGTCGGCCTGCATCAGCTTGACCGCCTTTTCACAGCCCGCCCGGCATGGGGTGCACTGGCCGCAACTTTCATCTTCAAAGAACCTCAGCATGTTCAGCGCCGCGTCGCGGATGCTGTCCTGATCCGACAGCACCACCACGGCCGCCGACCCGATGAAGGTGCCATGCGGTTGCAGCGTATCGAAATCGAGCGGCACGTCGCGCAACGACGCCGGCAACAGGCCCGACGACGGCCCGCCCGGCTGGAACGCCTTGAAGACATGTCCCGCCGCCATTCCACCTGCCGCCGCGATGACATCGGCAATCGTCGACCCCGCCGGCAACAGGTAGACGCCCGGGGTCTGCACCCGCCCGGACACCGAGTAGTTTCGCAACCCGGTCCGGCCATTGTGCTCCACGCTGTTCAGCACCTCGGGGCCAAAGCGCGCGACCCGCGCGACCCAATAGAGCGACTCGACGTTGTGCACCAAGGTGGGGCGGCCAAAGACCCCCACCTGCGCCACAAACGGCGGACGGTGCCGGGGCAGGCCGCGCTTGCCCTCGATGGACTCGATCATCGCGCTCTCTTCGCCGCAGATATAGGCACCCGCACCCCGCCGCAGGTCAATGTAGCCGGGCGTCACGATCCCCGCAGCCTCCAGCGCCGCGATCTCGCGCCGCAGGATTTTCAGAACCGCAGGGTATTCGTCGCGCATGTAGATAAAACAGGTCTCGGCCTCCACCGCCCACGCTGCGATCAACATGCCTTCGAGGAACATATGTGGCTCGCGCTCAAGGTGATGTCGGTCCTTGAAGGTGCCCGGCTCGCCCTCGTCTCCGTTCACGGCAAGGTAACGCGGCCCGGGATTGGCGCGCACGAAGCCCCATTTCTTGCCCGACGGGAACCCGGCGCCGCCCAACCCGCGCAACCCGGACTCCGCGATCTGCGCCTGAACCTGTTCCCAATCGCCCTCTGACCGCAGTGCCCGCAGCGTGCGATACCCGCCCTCGGAGCGGTACTCCGACAGACCCTCGTAATTCGGGATCTCTGGATGAGTCTCGCCCGCATGGATGGCCGCAACGACCTTTTCAGCCGTCGCGTGATCTACGTGGTTGTGCCCCAGTTCGACCGTGGGTGCGGTGTCGCAGCGCCCCATGCAGGGCGCGCGCACCACCCGCACCTCTGACGGGTCCAACCCGTCGGTCAGCGCCTTGTGCAACGCCTCAGCGCCAGCCATTTCGCACGACAGCGACTCGCAGACCCGGATGGTCAACGCTGGTGGCGGGGCCTCTCCATCGGCGACGACATCAAAGTGCGCATAGAACGTGGCAACCTCGTAGACCTCGGCCTGCGACAGCCGCATTTCGTCAGCCAGCGCACAAATATGGGCCGCCGACAGGTGGCCGCGATCGTCCTGGATCAGGTGCAGGAATTCGATCAGCAGATCGCGTCGACGCGGACGATCACCCAGCAGGCCACGCACCTCTCGCAACGCGGTGTCGTCAACCTGACGTCCCTTGGGAGTCAGGCGACTTTTGCCGGTGCCCTTTTTCTTCCAGATGCCTTTTTGATCGTCCAGCGGTGCCATGGCGTTCTCCCCGTGTCCTGCACTGCTGACATCAGGAAAACGCGTCGTCAAATCCTGATTTCAGACCGGGCGATAATCCCTTGGCTTCACGCATCCGCAAGGCGACCTGCCAAAGCGCCTTTGTATTGTGTCGACCAGAGCTGCATCGGAGGGGAAGCAAGCATACCGAGTCGCCGAAATACCGATCGAACAAACGCAGCTCGCCCCGGCCGATCAACGCCCCGGAGTGCTGGATCAGCCCCCGGCCGCGGGTCACTCGGATGCGCCTTCCGGCCGTTGCCCCCGCCTGCAAGGTCGCGGTCTTTGCCAACCCCTGCTCCGCATTCTGTGATGTGCGCCTGCGCACATGAACTGGGTATTTGCAGCGGTTTCTGTTCGGTGAGCGGGACCCTATCTCCCTCTCATCGAAGGCGC